>CACVQR010000001.1 GCA_902756345.1 Fibrobacter succinogenes
AAAAAAGCAAATTTTTCCCATAAAAGAAAAATTTGCTACAACGCCTTATAAATCAAAGGGTTACGAGAAATTTAGGTACCCAAATGTCATATAGGCCAACATTTCTTATGCAGAATGCCGAGCGGAGGCAACAGACCGATAGTCTATTGTCGGAGCGAAGGACGAACAACGACTCGCTTTTCCTTTTGGAGTTCTCATACCTCGTTGTTCGTATATAGAATGCCGAGCGGAGGCAATAGACCGATAGTCTATTGTCGGAGCGAAGGACGAACAACGACTTGCTTTTCCTTTTGGAGTTCTCATACCTCGTTGTTCGTATATATAAAGAAGGCGTGCCGAAGCACGCCTTCTCCCAATCTGCCTCCTAACCGATCCTCCTTAACCCCCAAATTCTCTATTCGTCCTTGATGCAGCGGACAAAGCCATAGCCAGGCAAGTCGTAACCGAGCACTAGCGCTTCAAAATACATATTGGCCCCATTCCTACGGCTAGAAGTTTGAGTTGCAAGAGCTCCCACGACATCACCCGCTGCATTTTCACGGATTTCCTCAGGCGTCACCACAGGCTCAAACTGATACATTCCCACTCCTCTAACTATAGCCCTATAGTCGCCTTTTTCACCACGAATGTCAGCCAGAAGATCCAAGCCAAATCCCGTAGGATCTCCATAATTTGCCAACAGCAAGGTCAATGCAGGGCCCTGTCCAAGGCCATCGAGATAACTGAGCAAAGCATTCCAGTCTTCATACTTCGGCATGCGCCAACCTTCTGGACACACTTCAAAATTTATCGTCTCGAGCGAATCGATCACCTTGTCCCAAAGCATATTATCACCATCATCACGATAATCGCCATATTCATAAATTTCATCACAATCTTCTTCGGCCCTACCCCGCCAATACAGCGTATCATCAGACGAAATCCCGTTCAAGTATTCAAGTGTTTTAACGTCAACACACGATTCTTTAGTCGTGTACTTTCGGTAAGACGAATCCAGACCATACAACGGAGAATACAACCGACCGTATACGGAGCAGTACGACGGATTGTCCATAAAGCAGCCGGAATATTCCGCAGCATACCTTAAGTTTTCCGCCATCCAGGTCTGCGAAGTTCCACCCAAATCAATAGTCACCGTTTTATATTCCTCGCCATCGCGAGAATCAACCATCGTCCCAAACGTATGCGCAATATTCAACCGGCTCGTTTTGCGATATGCAAATTCCCAAGAACCGGACACGCATTTCAGTTCAAAGAGATCTCCCTGAACATCGGCAAACGTCCCCTCGTTTTCAGAAGAGCATTGTCCCACACCGAAAACACTTGCCAACAGGTTCACATAATAAGCCTTAAATTGCATGCACTCCTGATAAAAATCCTCATCCCACATTTCAAAGGCCTTTCGCGAAGTGCTCAACAATCTCCAATAATGCGACTTTTCGACAGCTTCCGTCAAAGATTTTTTTGTATCTTCCGACAAATCAGCCAACAATCCAGACTCGCCAAGTTCCTCTTTCAAATGCTGTAGCAAATTAAACGGGACCAATTCATTAAACGCCTTGCGCCACACAGCTACATTCGAGGAATTCATCAAGCTTTCCTCCACGAACGGATTTTGCGAGCCAAAACCTAGCGCATTTGCAATTTCGGTTTCAGCCCGGGCCTTCGCCGCCACAAACGACATTCCAGATTCAGCCAGCTTCCGTATGCGATAGGTCGCCAAATGACTCAATCCATCAATCACAAAGGTATTCGCATCCCGGATATCCACAACCGCACTCAGCGATACTTCACCCGATACAGCTTCCAACAAGACAATCGGGCTTCTCAGCGAAACACTATCAAAACTGGCCATTCCGTCGTCACCAGGAACCCATTCTCCTGTGAGCGGATCTATGACGTCACCCTTAAAGGACTCCGTAATCGTGGAATCATCCAATGGTTCAAGCGTCACCGTATCCAGTTCCGTCAGAATGATCCGCCCTCCATCGAAGAACACATTCGTCGGAACAGAAACAGAAACATATTCTGACGAACCGGCCTCATTACCTGCCGGCGCATAATAAGCACGCCCTCTCAAAGAGATATTTTCGTACGCGATAACATTCGGCTCTTCTGAAGAGCCTCCCATCTGCGTCCCCGGAGTCGTTTCCACTTTTGAAATGGCATTCCCTTCGTCAGTGGAGCAGGCCGCGAACATCAAGGCGAGCGGCATCGCCATTTTGCAGACAAACTGCATAGCCATTTTTGAGTAATTCATGATATCCTCCTAACCCTTTTTAGAACTCTTGTTTGTCATGGGGAAAAACTGGATGTTCAGGCGGTACACCTCATCTGTTTCGGTTTCCCTCGTAGCAATTTCAATAATGCGCTTGCGGAACGCATTGATTTCAGCGACAATTTCGTCGTAGGCGCCTTGCGTAATGCCAAGCGTCACGCCCGAAAAATGCCTTTCGTTTTGCGGCACGCCCTCGATTGTGTCAAGCGCGAGTTCGCACATTTGACGGTGCAGGCCGCGAATCACCGCAGGCGTCACTTCCATGGGCCCAGCCGTAATCGACCTGTCCGTCTGAACGTAATTGCCGTTCTCGTCTTTCTGAAGCATGTTCGCCTTCACCAGAAAGTTCAGCGAATCACTCACCTCGGCAGCGGTAATTTTAGGGCGACAAGCTTTCGCTAGTGCAAGCGGTTTTGCCCCCGGCATGGCAGGCGCAAGTTCGCGAAGCACCGGATTTTTCCAGCTTTCAAAATAGCGGAAGGCATCAGCCTCAATGATTTTCACCTTGCGGTTTTCCGCCATCGCAATCAACTTCTGGAAGGATTCCTTCTTGGCCTTGTCCGTCTTGGCGTGGTCAAAGCGAACCATCTCTCGGAAAAACTCGAGATCGCCACCAATCAAGTGCATCGCAGCACCAACGCGCTCGACAGCCGCTTCACTCAAGTTGAAGCGGCCTTCGCTCACATATTTTAAGTAGACCGGCGAAGAAAATCCCGCCGCAGACGCGAACTCCGGCCAAGTAAACGCGGATTTCGCCTTCTTGTCGGCGTAGTAGTCCGCGATATACTGGCGGTAACTCGTATATTCAAGTATATCTTTCATTTGTCCTCCTCTTAACCCCCCGAAAGCTCGGCCCAAGTTAAGTACATTCTAAATATAACCAATAAATTTTAAAAAATCAATAGTTTTTACAATAAATTTTTCATTATTTTCAACAATTTTAAGCATTTTTGAAATTTTAAATAAAAATTCAAGATTTTTTACAATAAATCGAATTTATATACTCAACAAACCGGACAGACAACAAACATCTAACCCTTTTGGAGTTTGCTCCCCTCGTTGTTCGTATACAGAATGCCGAGCGAAGGCAATAGACCGAAGTTCTCATACCTCGTTGTTCGTATATATTAAAAGGCGGGCTTACGCCCGCCTTCTCGTTCACCTCCTATCCTCCCAACCCCAAATTCGCTATTCGTTCTTGAGGCAACGGACTGAATAAAATGTCGAAGCAAAGTCATAGCGATAGCTTGCAGAAACAAGACATTCGCCATCCACTCTCACAGAACAACCACCCATACTAACAGCCGAAGAATATCCCGATTGTCCATACCCTTTTTCAATATCAGGGACAGCCACAAAACTTGGTTCATATTTTAGCCAATTTTCATCGTCTCTTATCAAAACCAAACTTTTCATATTAAATCCCGTAGCCACTTCATCAGCAAGCGCCGCAAAAGTCACCCCTTGGCCAGTAACGTATTCAAATAAAGTTTTCCAATCCCTTTGATTCGGGAGACGCCATCCGTCAGGACATACGCCTTGATAACTCATGACATTAGACTGGGACAAATAATCCGCATAATTCCATTTCCAATATGCATCGCCTTCGCCAAGCATCGTCAATATACCTTCGGGATAAAGAGATTTACAATATTTCTCACTTTCCCTACGCTTTTCTCCACAATTAGAAGTTTCAATGAATGTGCACTTATTTAAATCTTCAATCATAGATTTACACTTATCATCCAAGAAAACCGTATCACTTTCAGGAAGAGCAAGGAACACCTTCATCGAGTTTCTATCCATATTCATCGCAGCCTGCCATTCATACAAGCGACCATTTACTTCGCAAGCAAATTCATCACCAGCAAGGCAACCAGTACTTTCATGCAAATTAGATTCGTAAAAATTCAAATTTTCAGCCATCCAAGTTTGCGGTTTACCACCAATGTTGTACGTTACCGTTTTGTAGGATTTTCCATCACGATTATCGACCATCGTTCCGCTCGTAAATTCAATACCCTTATATTGCATTTTCCATTTTCCAGAAAGGCAGACAAGTTCATATTCTTTATAGGGGACCGATTCTCCTTCACGCGAGTCCTTACATTGTCCCAATCCTTGATACTCAGCAATAAAACCCGTTTCCAATTCCAAATACGACACAATCTTTTCATACAGAGCTTTATTCTCTTCACTTGAAGAATAAGCCGCACGAGGAATACTCATATACCGCTTAATATAATCTTCAAAGGCCCAAAGAATAGCACTGGTGTCACCCATATAGTACATAATCACATCTTCATGAACGGTAGATATAAACTCCTTAACACGAATAAACTCATCATCACACTCACTTTGCGGTGTTTCAAAAGGCCCAAACTCCTTATATATTCCATGACTTTCAAGTATATCACGTTCAGCCTTTTTCTCTGCCTCAGCAAAAGGCATTCCGGCAGCCACATAACTCCGTAAAACAGGGACTTTCATAAGCGTCAAAACATTTACTTCAATATTTTTAGACACTCGAAGATCCACAATTGCAGTCAACTCAGGAACATAAGTACCAGTAAGACTGTCTGCGCAACTTTCGTTTCCATCAAAAGGAGATCCCCATGGCTGACAATAATCCAAACTATCTGGATTAAAAACACTTATCCGAACATACGGGCTATTGAGCAAGAGATTCTCAAAACCAAAATGGCCATTACTATCCGAAATCGTATCAACAAAAACAAGCCCCGTCATATCCAACGAAATCGAATCCAGTTCACTAACCCTAACAACCGTTCCCGGTTTTACAGATAAAGTATTTGGCAAATCCGTAGAATCCGACATGATCGCCATTCTAGCTGCAGCATCCACTCGACCCGTCAAGGCATAAATTCCCGTTTCTTCTTCGGAAGCGCCACCCGCAACAGACTTGCCATCGGAACACGCGACAAGCGCATTTGTGAGAAATGCCGCGAACATCATGGCGAACGGCATCGCCACACTGTAGATAAACTTTCTGCTCATTTTAACGTTATTCATAGTTTCCTCCTAACCCTTTTTATTTAAGCCCTGTTTGTTCGTCATCGGGAAAAACTGGAGATTCAAGCGATATACTTCGTCCGTCTCGTCTTCCGCGGTGGCAATTTCGATAATCTTCCTGCGGCACGCATCCAGTTCCGCGACAATCTTGTCGTAGGCGTTGCGCGTGATACCCAGCGTCACGCCCGAAAAGTGGCGTTCGTTTTGTGGAACGCCCTCGATTGTATCGAGCGCGATTTCACCCATCTGGCGGTGAAGCCCGCGAATGGCGACGGGTGCAGCCTCCATCGGGCCGGTCGTCACGAACTTGTCGGTCTGCACGTAGTTGCCATTAGCATCTTTCAAGAGCAGATTCGCCTTGACAAGAAAGTTCAACGATTCACTGACTTCAGCGGCAGTGACCTTCGGGCGGCACGCTTTTGCCAGCGCCAAGGGCTTTGCACCCGGCATGGCGGGAGCAAGTTCGCGAAGCACCGGATTTTTCCAGCTGTCAAAATAGCGGAACGCGTCACCCTCGATAACCTTGGCGTTGCTCTGCTTTGCAATGGAGAGCATCCTCTCGAAAATTTCCTTCTTTATGTTGTCCGTAACGGCATGGTCAAACTCCACCATCGCGCGAAAATATTCCAGCCGGTTCCCGCTTAGCCCCATGGCCTTTGCCACACGCTCGACGGCATCTTCGCCCAGGTTGAAACGTCCCTCGCTCACGTATTTCAAGTGGACCGACGAGGAGAACCCCGCCATCCTTGCAAACTCCCGCCAGGTAAACGCAGACTTCACCTTCCTTTCGGCGTAAAAGTCCGCGATGTACTGACGGTAGCCCGTATATTCAAAGACATCTTTCATTTTTCCTCCTGACAAAGCCCCGCTTCCGAGGGCTTCACGTTACCAAATATACCTCTTATTCCGCAAAAGTCAACTTGTTTTGCAATACAAAAATTGCGTTTTTACTCAAATTTCGGCAGCAATTTAAAAAATCATAAAAAATTTGCATTTTTCTATAATGCAAGACAGCGCTCATTTTCAAGGTATCCGCCTTTACCTATATTTACGGCATGGAACTTTTCACCAGAGTAGATACGCCCAAAGCAGGATTCGAAATTGACTACACGAGCCGCATCGCGTTTTTCGGGTCGTGCTTTGCAGACAACATATCGGCACAATTTACCGCGCGCAAGTTCAATGTTCTTGCAAATCCGTTCGGCACCGTTTACAATCCGGTTTCCTTGGAGAGCCAAGTCAAGGCGATTGCCGACGGGAAAGTTTTCGGAGAAGACGATGTTTTTCAGGACACGCGATGCGACGGGCTTTGGCACTGCTGGGATGCGCACAGCTCGCTTTCGGGCGCGACGAAAGAAGAATGTATCGGCAAGTTGAACGCAGCGACAGCACAAGCCCGCGATTTTCTGCGAAAGGCAGATGCCGTCTTTATTACGCTCGGCACCGCATTCGTTTACTATTTAAAGGACAGCGGCATGCCCGTTTCGAATTGTCACAGGCAAGACCCGAATCTGTTCACGCGCCGAATGATTTCGGTCGACGAAGCAACCGAAGCCATCCGTGAAATCGCCACAAGCATTCGTCAACTGAATCGAAATACACATATCGTTTTCACCGTGTCGCCGCTGCGGCACATGGGCGACGGCGCGCACAACAACACACTTTCTAAGGCGACATTGCAACTCGCCATCAACAAGGCTCTAGAAGAGGCAAACGCAACCTACTTCCCGAGTTACGAAATCGTGATGGACGAACTGCGGGACTACCGTTTTTACGCCGACGACATGGTTCATTTGTCCAAAACCGCCGAGGAATACATCTTTGAACAGATGACAGAGACCTACTGCGACAGCACCACCCGCGAGAACATGGCGAAAGTGGAAAAGTTCATGAAAATGGCAAACCACCGTATTCAAGACGAGAGCTCCCCCGCCACGCAGGAATTCAAGAAAAAAATCGCCGTGCAGGCGGCAGAACTTGAAAAGCAAATTCCGGGACTCTCGTTACGCTGACGTCTTCATTTTCGCCCTAAAAAACGGAACTTTTGGTTTCGGTATATTTACATCTTTTGCAGTCATTTTTGATTATTTTATACACGAGTGATCGTGTGGGGCGATAAAATAAGGAGAAGTAATGATGAGCAATCATCCCATTGCGGGTTTCGCATTGTGCGCGACCCTTCTCGGTGCAGGCCTCACAAGTGCCGTCGCTGCAGATGAAACACTCAGGTCACTGGCTGACAAAAACAACATCTATATCGGCGCCATTCTGAATTCGCAGTGGTTTGGCGGCGGCCTCCCCGGAAACTACGAACAAGTTCACAAGACGCAGTTCAACATCGTCGTTGCCGAAAACGAGATGAAGTTCGACGCAACCGAACCTAGCGAGAATAGGTTCAACTACAACAACGGCGACAAGATGGTCAGGTACGCAAAGCAGAACGGCATGCGCGTCCGCGGCCACGCACTCGCCTGGCACAGCCAGGTCCCGAACTGGGTGAACAACTACAAGAACGACAAAAAGAAACTGCTCTCCGTTCTCAAGAACCACATCGACAACGTGGTCGGGCACTGGAAAGGCCAGGTGGACGAATGGGACGTGGTGAACGAGGCCATCAGCAACAACGAACCCCAATGGCGTACCTATTCCGTGTGGTACCAGGGAATCGGCCCCGAATTCATAGACTCCGCCTTCGTGTGGGCGCACGCCGCCGACCCCAACGCGGAACTCTGCTACAACGACTACAACCTCGAACAGGGGGTCAACCCGAAAGCCAAGGCAGGGTTCTTGCTGGAACAGGTGAAACGCTGGGTCGCAAACGGCATTCCTATCCATTGCGTGGGTTCGCAAACTCACGTGGAAGACACCACCACCGACAAGCACTTTATCGGTTCGCCGGACAGTCTCCGCTCGCTTGCCAAGGAACTTGCAAAGCTCAACGTCAAGCTGAAAATCACCGAGCTCGATATCGGATTCAAGAGCGGCATTAACGTGAGCAAGAGCGACCTTGAACGCCAGGGGCAGACTTTCCGCCAGTACCTGGACATCATTCTTGAAGAACCGAATGCAGACACTTACCTGATTTGGGGCGTGTCCGATAAATGGAGCTGGCTTGGCGGCCTGAACAGGCAAAAGGGCCTTATCTACGACGACAACCTGCAACCGAAACCGGCTTTCGACAGCATTCTGGTGAGACTCCAAACGTATGAACCGCCGCAGGATACGACAAAGCAGGACACCACGAAAACCGACACGACTAAAACGGATACGACCAAGACTGATACGACATCGAACGATTCCACAATCGCAATCAAGAGCATTGCCGGCATGAGCAGCCTCTCGATGCACCTCTCTGGCCGCATGCTATTTATTGCAGGCGCCACCGCCGCCAAGGTCGACGTGTTCGACATGCAGGGCCGCCCGGTATTCAGCGCAAAGAACGTGAAGGGTTCTGTCGACTTGAAGGTTGCCGAAGGCATGTACGTGGTTCGCATGCGCGACGGATCCAAGAGCCTCACTCAGAAAATTGCGATAAAGTAAAACGCACGGCACTCCACAATTACAACGAATATCAAAAGGCTACGAAACGAATCGCAGCCTTTTTAATATCATGATTTGGAATTCGGTTATTCCCTTTCGTCCCTTTCCTTGTGGTGCCAGTAATCGAGTTTTTCGGCATCTAAGCCGATATGCCTTGCAATAAAAGCCGGATTGCGACCTTGCTTGCGCTGGAATTCGTAATCGCGAAGCGCCTTGATGGCAACCCCGCCCAGAATAACGCACGCGGGCAAGTTGATGAGCGCCATGCCGCCCATGGTAATGTCGGCGAGAGCCCAACAGGCATCCATCGGAGTGACCGCACCAAAGAGCACCACCAGGCTGCACAATATATGAATCACCGTCATAGCCTTCTTGCCGGGCATTTTCTTCTTGTTGATGTAAGCAATCGCGTTGTGCACGTAGTAGAGGTTACCTAAAAGGGTTGTGAATGCGAACAGCGTCATCGCCACCGTAATGAACACCGGACCCACCGCACCGAACGTCGTAGAGACAGCCTGCTGCACGTACATGGCGCCTGCGTTCTCGGCAGTTCCCGGCACGCCGGAAACAAGGCACATCAAAGCCGTAGCCGTGCAAAGGAACAGCGTATCGATATACACCGAAAGCATCTGCGCGAGGCCTTGCTTTACCGGGTGCGAAACATGAGCCGCCGCAGCAGCATTCGGGGCAGAACCCACACCAGCCTCGTTGGAATAAAGTCCACGCTTGATGCCGTACATCAGGCAAGAGCCTGCAATGCCGCCACCAATCGCCTGGAAGTCGAACGCATCCTGCATAATCGCAACAATCACAGAGGGAATCAAGTTAAAATGTGCAATCAGCATGATAGCCGCAAGAATCACATAGAAAAGTCCCATGACCGGGACAAGGATTCCCGTCGTCTTTACGATGCGCTTGCCACCGCCGAACAGGCAGAAACCCACCAACACCGCAAGGATTATGCCGATAATCCATGGCGTGACCGACGGGTTGTAGAAACTGTATGTTTCGAAAGTCGACTGCAGGTTGTAAGAGCAAAGCAGATTGAAGCCGAACGCGTAAGTAGAAATCAGGAACACCGCAAACACGATGCCCAGCCAGCGGCTATGCAGCGCACTTTCAATATAATACGCAGGGCCACCGTAGCAGGCGTTCGTGCGATGATCTCGACGCTTGTACACCTGAGCCAGCGTGCTTTCGACAAACGCCGACGATGCTCCGATAATAGCAAGCACCCACATCCAGAAAGTGGCACCGGCGCCACCGAGGCAAATTGCCGTTGAAACGCCGATGATGTTTCCTGTACCCACGCGCGATGCCGTAGACACAAGCAGTGCCTGCAACGAAGAAACCCCGCCCGCCTCGTGTGGCTTTTCGACCAGCGTGCGAACCGCCTCCACGAATAGCCTAATCTGCACGAACCGCGTGCGAATGCTAAAATAGATTCCCGCCGCAGCAAGAACAATAATCAGAATCGGGTAATAAAGAACACTGTCAACCGTGTTCAAAAAATCGACAATCATCGCATCTCCTAACAAAATGAATGCTAAGGAGACAATCTAGAAAAAAAAACTAAACCCTCCAGTGCATTAACTGCGAAAGGAGTTTATCAAAAAAGGCTCCCCGCACTAACGCGAGGAACGCCTTTTGAAATGGTGATGCTGTGCGTTATTTACGCACCCAACTTCGTGAGCCACAAGCGATTTGTATTAACAAATCGTGGTGGCGAGAGCGAAGTCCAATCACAAGTTCTTTTCTGAACTTAGGGCTGAGCGGTCAGTTTAGCTCTAATCCAGTTGTTGGCGTTCGCGATGGCACCGGCAATCTTGTCGACTTCCTTGGTGCCGGCCTGAGCGCGGTCCGGGCGTCCACCGCCGCGGCCACCGCAAGCAGCGGCGAGGTCCTTGACGAGGTCGCCAGCCTTGATGCCCTTGGCCTGAACGTTCTTGCCGACCATCACGGCGATGCTTCCGTTACCTTCGCCCTTGTTCGCAATCACGGCGACGCTGTCGGTGTCGAGCTTGTTCTGAACGCCGTCCAGCAAGTCCTTGTACTTTTCATCGGGGATAGAAAGTTCGCGAACGTAGAGGTTCACGCCAGCCACGTTAATGCCGCCGTTCAAGAGTTCGGCAGCAGCGAGCGTCGCAAGTTCCAGCTTCACGGACTGCAGGCTCTTTTCCAAGTTCTGCGTCTTGGCGAAGCTCTGCTGAATGCGGTCGAGAACTTCGGCGTCCTTGCAGCGAAGCTGTTCGCGGAGGGCCGTCAAAATCTGCGTTCCGGCACGGAGCAGCGAGAGAGCGCCACGGCCAGAGACGGCTTCGATACGGCGCACGCCAGCGGACACGCTGGATTCAGAAACAATCTTCACGAGGCCGATGTTACCGGTGTTCTGCACATGCAAGCCACCGCAGAGTTCCTTGGAGAATTCTTCGTTCGCGCAGCCCATCTTCACCACGCGGACTTCGTCGCCATACTTTTCGCCGAACAGAGCCATAGCACCGCTAGCCTTAGCTTCATCCACACCCATCACCTGAGTGTTGACCGGCAGGCATTCCATCACCTTAGCGTTCACGATGTCTTCGACCTTCTGGATTTCTTCGGCGGTCATTGCGTTGAAGTGGCTGAAGTCGAAGCGGAGGAGTTCGTTGGAAACAAAGCTACCCTGCTGCTGCACGTGAGTGCCGAGCACCTGGCGGAGCGCCGCCTGCAGCAAGTGGGTGGCGGAGTGGTTCTTGCGGATGTCGTTACGGCGGTCGTTATCGACAGTTGCCATGAACACGGCGCCCATCGTCGTTTCGTTGGCCGTGCCCTTCACAACCTTACCACGGCAGAGAGCGGTATCGTTCACCTTCACGGTGTCGAACACCTGGATTTCGAGGTCGGCAGAAACGAGCGTTCCCTTGTCGCCGACCTGGCCACCCATTTCGGCATAGAACGGAGAGGTTTCGAGCACGATGCTGAGCACGCCCTTGTCTTCGCGCCAGCGGACGACCTTCGTTTCGCAAGCGGAAAGTTCATAGCCCACGAACTTGGTGCTTTCTTCGCTGTACTGCGTCCAGCCTTCGGTACCCATGGTGTTGATGCCCTGCTTCATGTTGGCGCGGGCGCGGGCCTTCTGTTCTTCCATGCACTTGTTGTAGCCTTCTTCGTCAATCGTAAGGCCCTTTTCTTCGGCGAGAATGCCGGTAAGGTCCGGCGGGAATCCATAGGTATCATAGAGCAAGAACACCTTGTCACCCGGCACGGTCTTTGCGTCGCCGAGTTCAGCCACGATGCCGGCAAAGCGTTCGAGGCCGGCGTCCAGCGTGCGGATAAAGCTTTCTTCTTCGCTCTTGATGACGCTTGCGACGAAGTCCTTGCGTTCGCGGATTTCCGGGAAGGCGTCGCCCATCGTATCGGCGAGCACCTGCACCAGCTTGTAGATAAAGGCTTCCTTCTGACCGAGCAGGCGGGCAAAGCGGCTGGCGCGGCGCAAAATGCGGCGGAGCACGTAGCCACGGCCTTCGTTGCTCGGCAAGGCGCCATCGGCAATAGCGAAGGAGATTGCGCGGATGTGGTCGGCAATCACGCGGTGCGGGGTGCCGGCTTCGCCATCGTTGTACGGAACACCGCTGAGTTCAGCAATCTTTGCGATAATCGGGGTAAACACGTCGGTGTCGTAGTTGCTGGTCTTGCCCTGCAGAATAGCGCAGATACGTTCGAAGCCCATACCGGTATCGACGTTCTTAGCCTTCAGCGGAATCAAGCTTCCGTCGCTCACGCGTTCGTACTGCATGAACACGTTATTCCAGATTTCGATGTAGCGGTCGTTTTCGCCGTTCACGCCCTTGATGGGGTCCTTGAACGTTTCGGCCTGCGTGGCGAGGTCGCCGCGGTCGTAATGGATTTCGGAGCAGGGGCCGCACGGACCGGTGTCGCCCATTTCCCAGAAGTTGCTGTGGGCGTCAAAGCGCATGATGCGGTCATCCGGGAGGCCGGACACGTCCTTCCAAATCTGCCAGGCTTCGTCATCGTCCTGATAGACAGTCGCGAACAGGCGTTCCTTCGGGAGCTTCCACACTTCGGTCAAGAGTTCCCAGGCCCAGGCGATGGCTTCTTTCTTGTAGTAGTCGCCAAAGCTCCAGTTGCCGAGCATTTCGAAGAAGGTGTGGTGGTAGTTGTCGCGGCCCACCACGTCGAGGTCATTGTGCTTACCGGACACGCGGAGGCACTTCTGGCTGTTGCATACGCGCTTCCAGCCCTTCGGATTATCGCCCAGGAAGATGGCCTTGAACTGGTTCATGCCCGCATTCGTGAACATGAGCGTCGGGTCGTCATGCGGAACCACCGGCGAAGAACGCACAAAGAGGTGGCCCTTGGATTCGAAGAACTTGATAAAAGATTCGCGCACCTGCGCAGAAGTCATTATTTCGGACATAGCTATTCCTTTAATTTTTACGGCACAAATTTAGTAAAAAACAGACTATGGAGAATGAGGTATGGGGTCGCGGCTACGCCGCTTTGAGGTATGGGGTATGAGGAGTTTGCCGCCATGAGCCTGCCCCGGACTTGTTCCGGGGTAACGCCCCGTCAAGGAAGACCTAACTCGTTGTCAGGCGTAGAATTAGGTCTTTTACAAAAATCATAATCTGTAAAACAGAGCATCAAGAAAGCAAAATATAGTCCAAATAATCCCTTTGGGCATACCTCCTTATTTTCTATATTGGGGTTCAAACAAAAATCAACAAAAAGAAAGACTCGGCTGTCTGAATTTATGGCGTTGGCCAGCCGAGCAAAGAAGGAAAATCATGAGCGAAGCATGGAATGGCTTTACCGGCGGACTCTGGCAAGAAGAAATCAACGTCCGCGACTTTATTCAACGCAACTACACCGCCTATGAAGGCGGCAAGGAATTTTTGGCAGGCCCGACAGACGCCACCGAAAAGCTCTGGGGTGAACTCCAGAAGCTGCAGGCCGAAGAACGCAAGAAGGGCGGCGTGCTCGATATGGACACCGATATCGTCTCGACGATTACAAGCCATAAGCCGGGCTACATCAGCGAAAGCCTCAAGGACCTGGAAAAGGTCGTGGGTCTGCAGACCGACAAGCCGCTGAAGCGCGCCTTCATGCCGTTTGGCGGCATCAAGATGGCCGAAGAATCCTGCCAGCAGTATGGCTACACTCCGAGTGCCGAACTCCACAAGATTTTTACCGACTACCACAAGACCCACAACCAGGCTGTGTTCGACTGCTACACTCCTGAAATCCGCGCCGTCCGCAAGGCCCACTTGCTGACCGGTCTTCCGGACACTTACGGTCGTGGCCGTATCGTGGGTGACTACCGCCGCGTAGCCCTTTACGGTATTGACTACATCATCCAGCAGAAGCAGAACGACCTCGCCCACGTGGGTG
Source organism: Fibrobacter succinogenes (assembly GCA_902756345.1). Taxonomy (GTDB): domain Bacteria; phylum Fibrobacterota; class Fibrobacteria; order Fibrobacterales; family Fibrobacteraceae; genus Fibrobacter. The sequence goes on from CACVQR010000001.1 coordinate 14,243, forward strand.
ACGGCACCATGACCGACGACGTGATTCGCCTGCGCGAAGAAGTCGCCGAACAGATCAAGGCCCTCAAGGCCATGAAGGTGATGGCCGCTAGCTACGGTTTCGACATTTCGAAGCCGGCAACGAACGCCCGCGAAGCTTTCCAGTGGCTCTACTTTGGCTACCTCTCTGCCATCAAGACGCAGAACGGTGCCGCCATGAGCGTCGGCCGCATTTCGACCTTCCTCGACATCTATATCGAACGTGACCTCAAGAACGGCACGCTCACTGAAAGCGAAGCTCAGGAACTCGTGGACCACATGGTCATGAAGTTCCGTATGGTCAAGTTTGCCCGTATTGAATCTTACAACCAGCTCTTCAGCGGTGACCCGGTGTGGGCCACCCTCGAAGTCGGCGGTATGGGCCAGGATGGCCGCCCGATGGTTACCAAGAACGACTTCCGTTTCTTGCACACCCTCGAAAACATGGGCCCGTCTCCGGAACCCAACCTCACCGTTCTCTACACCAAGCGCCTCCCTGAAAACTTCAAGGAATACGCCGCCTACATCTCTGTGACGACCAGCTCGATCCAGTACGAAAACGACGACGTGATGCGCCCGGTCTGGGGTGACGACTACAGCATCTGCTGCTGCGTTTCTGCAACGCAGACCGGTAAGGAAATGCAGTTCTTCGGCGCCCGCGCAAACCTCGCGAAGGCTCTCCTCTACGCCATCAACGGCGGCAAGGACGAAGAAGGCGGCCTGGTGCCCGGTATGCAGATTGGTCCGGAACTTGCCCCGATTACCGGCGACGTGCTGAACTACGACGAAGTGATGCACAAGTACGACATCATGCTCGAATGGCTCGCAGGTATCTACGTGAACACGCTGAACCTGATCCACTACATGCACGACAAGTACTACTACGAAGCCGCTGAACTCGCCCTTATCGATACCGACGTGCGTCGCACGTTTGCAACGGGTATCGCAGGATTCAGCCACGTGGTCGACAGCCTTTGCGCCATCAAGTACGCCAAGGTTTCCGTGGTTCGCGGCGAAAACGGCCTCGTGAAGGACTTCAAGATCGAAGGCGACTTCCCCAAATACGGCAACGACGACGACCGCGCCGACGAAATCGCCGTCTGGCTCCTCAAGGAATTCATCGCGAAGATCAAGAAGCACCACACCTACCGCGGCGCCGAACCGACCACGTCGATTCTTACGATTACCAGTAACGTTGTTTACGGCAAGGCCACTGGCGCCCTCCCCGACGGTCGCCCGGCTCACGCCCCGTTCGCTCCCGGTGCAAACCCGAGCTACGGCGCCGAAAAGAACGGCCTGTTGGCCTCGCTCAACTCTGTCGCCAAGCTCCCGTACGAATACGCACTCGACGGTATCAGCAATACGCAGACCATCAGCCCGAACGCTCTCGGCCACAGCGACGACGAACGCGCCCAGAAGCTCGTCACCGTCATGGACGGTTACTTCGCCCAGGGCGCACACCACCTGAACGTGAACGTGTTCGGTGTTGAAAAGTTGCTCGACGCCCAGGCGCACCCGGAAAAGCCCGAATACGCGAACTTCACCATCCGCGTTTCCGGCTACGCTGTCAAGTTCCTCTCGCTCACGAAGGAACAGCAGGACGACGTGATCAGCCGCACCTGCCACGGCGTGTTGTAACAGACCGTTCGCGCTAGAATCCGGCAATCAGGTGCTGGACCGGCGCTCACTCTCGCAACCGCCCCGGTTTAATAACCGGGGCTTTGTTGCTCACAGAAAAGTTCTCAACTTTATCGCATACAAAAACGTCCCGGATTTTATCCGGGACGTTTTCATTTATGGAGGAGAACAAAAACTAGTTGTCAGCTTCGCGGGTCATCAGGAGCTTGCAGTAACCATCTTCAACGACCACGTTGTCGCGGTTCAGCATGACTCGTTCCATTTCCCAGTTGCCGGTGCCCCAATGGTCGGAAAGATCCGTGCCATCAAAGTCATCCTGCCAATCCAGGGTAAAAGTCTTGGTCGCTTCATCATACTTATAGGTACGCACATAGTCAATCCATTGAGCCTGCGGACCGGCAGCGAGTTCAGAGCCCGTAAACTTGCCCACCCATGCGGCACTCTTCGATGCCCAGAGGTTAAAGCGGAGCGACTGTTCTTCGGTCAAGAAGGCAACCTGGTCGGCATCAGCATGAGTACCGCGAGTGATACCGAGCGTATCGCGACGGATTTCAACGCTGTCGATTTCCCAAGCGACATATTCCGGTGTCCAGATAAGGGCATAGAGGTGGAAATCTTCCGTTGCATCGAACCCGTATTCGTGAATCTTTTCAGAAGATGTATTCTTCTTGATGGAAGGGTCGCCTTCACGGGTAATGATGTTGGACTGCCAAGAAGTTCCGCCCTTGCCGAGCACTTCGATATCGATTTCATTCCAAGGAATGTCGCCATTCTTGTAGGAATCATCGTAGTAAAGGAACATGGAACTCACGGAACCCGGAATCGAGACCATCTTCATGCGGGCTTCAAAACGGCCATACTTGAACTGGTCGCGGCCAGAAAGTTCAGCACCGTAATAGGTATAAGTCACATTCGGGTCGTCAACGACCGGAGTCGGGTCCGGAGTCACAACCGGGTCCGTAACCGGATCGGTCGGAGTCTGGGTCGGATTCGTCACGGCAGGATCCGTTGCGGGATCGGTAGCCGGGTCCGTCTGGGTCTGAGCCGGGTCAGTCTGGGCCGGATCGGTCTGCGTCTGAGCAGGATCAATTGCAGGGTTGGTAGCAGGATCAGTCGGATTCTGAGTCGGGTCCACCACAGCAGACGGGTCAGAAGCTACGGGAGCATGAGAGCTGCTGTCATCGCTACAAGCGGCAAACAGGCCAAGAGCGATAATCGGGAGAAGGAATTTCGTTTTCATAAACTACCTCGTTTCTTTGAATATAAATATACCCCCTTTTTCGACTCCCATGTAGCGTCCAAAACGCAAACCAAACACAACTGTATCAAAAGTATCAATCCATAAATTTCTACATTTACAATATGCTCGGACGAATCAACAAATTAGAGACCTTTGGCTCGGTAGACGGCCCCGGAGTGCGTTTTGTCGTATTTGTGCAAGGCTGTCCCATGCGTTGCCAGTTCTGTCACAACCCCGAAACCTGGGATTTCAAAGGCGACAAAGCCGGAGCATACGACATCTCTGCGCAAGACCTTTTAAAGAAAGCCCTACGCTACCAGAGCTATTGGGGTAAAGACGGCGGCATCACCGTCAGCGGTGGCGAGCCACTTGCACAGATGGATTTCATGATTGAATTCTTTGAAGCAGCCAAAGCCGCAGGTGTACACACCTGCATCGACACCTCTGGCGTAAACTTTGTTCGTAATGAGCCCTACTTCGGCAAGTTCAAGCGTCTTATGGATGCAACAGACTTGCTCCTCGTCGACATCAAGAACATCGACCCCACAGAACACAAGAAACTCACCGGTCACGACAACAAGAACATCCTCGACATGTTCCGCTATCTAGATGAAATCCAAAAGCCCATCTGGATCCGCCACGTACTCGTACCCGGCATGAGCGACAACGACGAACTGCTAATCAAGACCCGCGAATTCATCGATACGCTCCACAACGTTGAAAAAATCGAAGTTCTCCCCTACCATGCTTTAGCGCTTGCCAAGTACCAAGAGCTCGGCATCGACTACGCACTCAAAGACGTGAAGTCGCCATCGCCGGAGCGGATTGCTAACGCCAAGAAAATTTTAGGAATACTTCCATAACAGTAGGAAGTAGACAGTCGACAGTAGGAAGTAAAAAGGCTGCCTAGCGCAAGTGAAGCCATTTTGTCAGCGGAATGGCAATAATAAAATTTATAATAAAGTTCTCTACGAAAATGAAAAGCAAAGGAAGTTCAATTTCTGGAGTAAGATTTATCGAAATAGACCTCACTCCGCGATTCTCTGGATCAAGTATCAACACAACCACACTCATGACAAGTGCGAAAACAAAACACTTGATAAAATTTTTTATAAAGTCTTTTGATTTCTGTTGCATCGTGACGTACTAATATGAGTAAAGGCTAAAAGGCTTTTTGTAAAAAGTCAATACTTAACTAAAACGAAATTTTGCAGAAAAACGAGTGAGGCGAGGCGACCTTACCGGCCGTAGCGTACTATTTTAGCAAGGGATAAGAAACAAGTAAGACGAGGCCACGACCCCCGAAGCCGTAGTAAAATCTACGGCGAGAGGGGGAGTAACGAAGTATTACGCAGTTTATTATCCCTTGACCGCGTCGCCCATGGAAAACATTGGCATATACATAGCGATCAGCAAGCCACCGACGGCACCGCCGAGGAACACGATAATCAAAGGTTCCATCATGCCCACCACGGCGTCCACTGCGGCGTCCACTTCTTCATCATAGAAGTCAGCCAATTTCAAAAGCATGCCACCAAGGTTACCGGTTTTTTCACCCACACCGGTCATCTGAATCACCATAGGCGGGAAAAGTCCCGTATCCTGCATCGGGTCGGCGATACTCTTACCACCGGCAATACCGATTGCAATCTTGTTGATACCTTTTTCCACCACCTTGTTCGTCACGGTCGAGGCCACCACTTTCAAGGAATCCATGATGGACACGCCGGCGTTCAGCAAAGTACCAAGCGTTCTCGCAAAACTAGCGGTCGTCGACTTGATCTGAAGGTCCCCTAGTTTAGGCACTTTCAGCATAAAGCCGTCCCAGGCAAACTTGGCCGCAGGCACGCGCATGGCCACCTTAAAACCGACAATCAAGAGAATCGCGCCGATAAACAGGAACGCACCATTATCGCGTATAAAGTCAGAAATGCTCATCACTGCCTGCGTCGGTGCAGGGAGTTCGGCATCAAGGGCTGCGAACTGTTCAGCGAACGTCGGCACAACGAAGGTCATAAGGGCGATCACCACCAAGATACCCACAATAATAAGCATCACCGGGTAGGTCAAGGCCTTTTTCACTTTACGTTTCAGACGTTCCTGGTTTTCCAAGGTTTCTGCCAGACGAGCCAAGATACCGTCCAAAATACCGCCCGCTTCACCGGCCGCCACCATGTTCGTGTACAAGGTACTGAACACCTTCGGGTGCTGCGCCAAGGCGTCAGCCAACGACGAACCACCGTTAATGGACTGCGTAATCTTGTGGACCACGTTCTTGAGTTCCGGATTTTCGCACTGGTTCTCCAGAATGTTCAAGCACTGCAACATGGGCAAACCGGCAGAGCTCATCGAAGAGAACATACGGGTAAAACGGGCAATTTCTGCAGGCTTGATACCCGAGCCAATCTTGATCTTGATTTCGGTCGGTTTCTTCTTGAGGCTTACAATGATAAGGCGCCTGCGCATCAAGAGCGCTTCGGCTTCAGCCTTGTCCTTCGCTTCGAGAGTTCCCTCGAAATTGTTACCCTGGCTATTTGTCGCCTTGTAAAGGAATTCTGCCATAAATTACACGCCTTCTTTCACAAACAACTGTTCCAGCTGGTCCGGACTCGGAGAGCGGGCAAGCGCATCGAAACGGTCAACCTTGTGGTTCTTCACCAATTCGCACAAGCACATGTTCATGGTGTTCATGCCGAACTTTTGGCCAATTTCAATCATCGATTCAATCTGGTGAACCTTGTCATCGCGAATCAACGCACGAATACCCGGAGTCACGTTCATAATTTCGTACGCCATCACGCGGCCACCGCCAATGCGCGGGATAAGCGTCTGGCATATCACGCCCTGGAGCACAAACGAAAGCTGCGTACGCACGGTCTGCTGTTCGCCCTTGGGGAAAGCGTCCACCACACGGTTAATCGTCTGCACACAAGAGTTGGTATGGAGCGTTGCAAAAGCCAAGTGACCCGTTTCTGCAATCGTAAGGGCGGCACGGATTGTTTCAAGGTCACGCATTTCGCCGATAAGCACCACATCAGGATCCTGACGAAGCGCCATCTTAAGCGCCTGAGCAAAGCTGTTTGTATCGCTACCGACTTCGCGCTGGTTAATCATACAACCCTGGTGTTTATGCAAGAATTCAATCGGGTCTTCCACCGTCAGAATGTGGTCGTGACGTTCCTTGTTGATCTTGTCGATCATGGCAGCCAAGGTCGTCGACTTACCGGAACCGGTAGCACCCGTCACCAGCACAAGGCCAGACGGACGGGTCGTGAATTCGGCCAGAATTTTCGGAAGGCCGAGATCCTTAAATGTCTTAATTTCAAGCGGAATAATACGCAAGGCCAAAGCCACGCAACCGCGCTGCAAATAGGCGTTCGCACGGAAACGCGCGAGGTTTGCAATACCGAAGGAGAAGTCGCATTCCTTCTGCTGTTCGAAAGTCTTTTTCTGGCCTTCGTTCATCAAGCTATAGGTCATGCGCATGGTTTCGTCCGGTTTCAGCTTATCTTCGCCAATCGGCGTAAGTTTGCCGGAAAGACGAATGAGAGGGGGCGCACCTGCGGTAATGTGCAAGTCAGAAGCGCCACGCTGGACCATTTCAGAAAGAAGATCTTGAATATTGTATGCCATGCTTAAGAATATAACTTAAAAAAGGCCAATTTTTCCATTAAAAACCCACATTTTTCAAAAAAAACGCTATTTTATTATTCTAGAATGGAACTTGGGCGTAAAATAACCTCCTCGCGAGGCGTTTTTTCCGTAGTATGCACGCTGCTTTTGGCACTTGCATTCCTGTTTTCTGCATGCGGGCAGGAACACTTCCAGGCGGCACCCACCAAAATCGAAGACTTTAAGGGAAAACTGCTAGACGGCAGTCTTTCAACTTACCAAGCCGAAAAGGGAACCGTTACCTTAATCGCTCTTACCGCCTCGTGGTGCCCTGGCTGCCGCGCCGAACTTCCGTTACTCAAAAAACTTGACGAAGAATTTGCCGACAAGGGTTTCAAAATCTTGATGGTGAACGAAGACGACTCCCCTAGAATCGGAGCTAAGTACAACAAGGCTGCAGGAATCACCTGGACCACCTTCCACTGGAATTACGACATGATGAACGTGCTCGGAAATCCGGGCGTGATTCCCGTAACCTACCTCGTGAACGCACAAGACAGCATCGTGAAAATCAACGTCGGAGAATTCGACGAGAACAAGATGCGCAAGCTGATCGGGAAGTTAGTTGACGGTCGGAAGTAGACAGTCGGAAGTATTTTGAATATCAAGCGATTGGGCTTGGGAAGAGGATTACGTCCTTGATTTCCTTTTTTCCCATCGCAAGCATAAACAATCGGTCTAGACCTAGTGCCACGCCAGAACAGGCGGGCATTCCCGATTCAAGCGCTTCCAAAAAGTTTTCATCAATCGGCGGCAAGGGTTTGTTCATGCCACGGCGAATTTCTAGGTCAGCAGCAAAGCGCCTGCGCTGTTCGGCTGCATCGGTGAGTTCCGTGTAGCCGTTGCAAAGTTCCACCTGGTCTACAAATAGTTCGAATCGACGCGCCCAAGTGAAGCCGTCTTCGCCCACGTACGTTTGCGCAAGCGCCGCCTGCGACTGCGGGTAATCTAAAATGAACTCGGGACCGTTCTTGGCAAGTGCGGGTTCTACCGCAAAAACCATCAGGTAATCCCACCAGTCTTCGCGGGACATGGCGGTACCATCGGCCGGGAGCGGAATTTCGCGGGCGGTACAGGCCGCGGCAAATTCTTCGCCCGAAGCCGTCAACGGATTCACGCCGGCATAATTCTTGAACGCATCGATCCAGCGCGTGCGGCGAGCGTTAATGGGCTTACCGATGATTTCAGAAACGAGCGCCTCGACCTCGTCCATCAACTTTTCTTGCGGCATGCCGACGCGGTACCATTCCACCATGCTGAATTCATTGTTGTGGTGGGCGCCGAATTCATCTTTGCGGAAAGACTTTGTAATCTGGAAAATGTCACCGAATCCCGCCGAGAGCAAGCGCTTCATGTGGAACTCGGGGCTCGTCATCATAAAATGCCTGCCCTCGACCTCAAAGTAGTCTAGCTGAGGGTCGGTACCGCCCGCATTCGAAAGCGTCGGCGTTTCTACTTCCAACACCCCGCGACCCTCAAAGAAAGCACGCACCTTGTTCATCAAGGCTTGACGCTTTACCCAAGAATCACGAGAACAAGTCGGCTTAAAGGACATATAAAATGTGAGATGTTAAATGTGGGATGTGAAATTATTCATTTCTCATTTCACATTACTCATTGTTAATTACGCAGCGAACAGAGAGCCAGAATTTCTTATCGACCGGAATGGCAGACACTTCTTTATCGGTATTGAACATGGAACGTGCGATACCGCGACCATCACCCACATCCTTGCTTGTCCAGAAGTAAGCACCTTCGCCCTGAATCACCGAGATGCCGTTCTTGTTGGCATAGCCACCGAACATGGCAGTGAAGGCGTAATCGTCAGAGCCGTTACTACGCAGGCGGACTGCAGCTGTGTTTGCGCCGCCAGCATAAATTTCAAGCATTTTCCAGTCGTCATCCGTTGCAAGATGCGAACCTTCGGGGCAAGCCGTCAAAGCCGCGTCATGCGTATACAGACGACCGTAGGTTGCGCAGTTTTCTTCTTCGCGGTCATAGCACATGGAATTTTCTTCAATCGCAAAGTTCAAGTTCTGCACAAACCAGCGCGTGCCATTGATTTCTTTAACTCTGTAAGTCTGACCATCGCGATTGTCTACGAACGATTCGAACACCGGGCAACGGGTTTCGAATTCCTTTGCCCCCAAGATCGAGTCCACCGCAGGCTGCCATGAGGTGCAGAAACGGAAGAGTTCACCACCCGGGAGCGCCGTAGAATCAGCCTTGTGCTTTTCAGCCCAGCGGTCTACGTAAGCTAGGTTAATGACAGCAGTATCCGGAATCGAAAGCGCCTTGGCAGAGGCCTGCATAATCTTCGAATACTTTTCAGCAGCGCTCTTCGGAGTCTTCCAGTAACCTTCGAGCAAGCCCTTGCGGAGCTTTTCATAAAGCGGAGAAGGAACCTTCACCTTGATAGTCGTATCGACAAAGTGTTCCGGCTTGGTAGCGCAAGCGGCTTCGCGAATGGTATCGCGCAGGCTGCCTGCCTTTTCATAACATTCTTCAATGCACTTGTCACGGGCTTCGCCCTTCTTCTTGGGGCAAGGAACCCAAATGCTCGTGTCGGCATCAACCTTGACCGGCTTGGCATAGCCCTTCGTCTTCAGAGCAACCTTCGCCACCGATTCCAAAGTTTCAAGAGCCTTCGTGTTGCCCGATTCGCCTTCCAGGAGCAAGAACGAAATCACCTCGGTACATGCATCCATGGCCTTGGCGTTGGCGCAGACCTTGGTGCCGTAACCATAAGAGAACTGCGATTGGCAATTCGAGAACGATTCGTAAGGCATGGCCTTGAAGATTTTTTCGTAGACCTTGACGGCATCGGCCGGCGTCATCTTGCCGCAATAAATTTCTTCGGCGGCCCCCTTTTTTACGATTTTCTGGGCCGCGGCAATATCGCCGTTATCAATAGCGTCACGAAGTTCCGGCTGGGCAAAAGCGTTAGAAACGCCCAAGGCAAGAACTCCCAAAAACAATACACCACCAAGAATTTTCATTTTAACCCTCACAAAAAATTCCGGTGTAAATATAGAAAAAATGGCAGTAGGCAGCTGGCAGTAAGCAGAACTTAGTTGGTTGATCCTAGTACGCTATAACAATCAATAAATCCAGGCTATAACGTTAATTACTATATTTGGGCCCATGATTGATGCCGAAAAAATCCGTAGCGAATTTCCGATGCTTGTCGCAGGCGATAAGGACGCAAAGCCGCTCGCCTTCTTGGACAGCACGGCCACCACGCAAAAGCCCGCGTGCGTCATCGACGCGATGGACGACTTTTACCGCGAGCACTACAGTTCCGTGAAACGCGGTGTGTACCGTCTGAGCGCCCGCACCACCGAAGCGTTCGAAGCAACGCGCAAGAATGTCGCAAAATTTATTAACGCGAAGACCGAAGACGAAATCGTGTTCACCCGCGGCACCACCGAAAGCATCAATCTGGTGGCATGGAGTTACGGTCGCAAGTTCTTCGAAGCAGGCGACGAAATTTTGATTAGCGGGCTCGAGCACCATGCAAACATCGTGAGCTGGCAGCTGGTCGCCGAAATGAAGAGCGCCAAGATCAAGGTGATTCCCGTTTTGGACAACGGCGATTTGGATTTGGCGGCACTACCCGGATTACTCACTCCACGCACCAAGATGGTGGCCGTCGCCCACGTAAGCAATTCCGTCGGCACCGTAAATCCGATTGCAGAAATCATCGCGACGGTACGTAAGCTCGCCCCGCAGGCAAAGATCCTGATTGACGCCGCCCAGAGTTCGAGCCACATCAAGATTGACGTGCAAAAGCTGGACTGCGATTTTCTCGCCTTCAGCGGACACAAGATGTACGGCCCTACCGGCGTGGGCGTACTCTACGGCAAGTACGAAGTTCTCGACAGTATGCCTCCCTGGCACGGCGGCGGCGAGATGATCAAGAACGTGACTTTTGAAAAGACGACGTACGCCGATGTTCCCGCACGCTTCGAGGCGGGCACGCCCATGATTGCCGAAGTCATCGGCCTCGGCAAGGCCATCGAATGGATTAATGCGGTTGGCATCGAAAACATCCGCAAGCACGAAGAAGAAATTACGAACTACGCGCTGGAACAGCTTGCGCAAATCCCGCAGGTAAAAATCTTCGGGAACCCGAAGGAACGCGGCGCCCTTATCAGCATCACGCTGGACGGCATCGCCGTAAGCGACGCCGCCATGATTCTCGACGAAGAGAACGTTGCGGTGCGTAGCGGGCACCACTGCGCCCAACCCGTCATGGACCGCTTCGGCGTCGACGCCACACTTCGTTTGAGTTTCGGTGCGTACACCCTGAAGCGCGACATCGACCGCTTTATCGCCGGCATCAAGCGCGTTCTCCGACTCTTCGGCTAACCGGGATTCGTATGGGAATCGAGAAAGGCATCTTTAACCGCACATCGCTCCTGCTCGGGGACGACGTGATGGGCGACATCTACCAGAAGCGCGTCATTATCTTCGGTCTCGGCGGAGTCGGCAGCTGGTGCGCCGAAAGCCTGGTGCGTTCCGGCATCAAGGAACTCGTACTCGTTGATTCAGACCGCGTGTGTGTCACCAACGTGAACCGCCAACTGATGGCCACCACGAAAACCGTGGGGCAAGTCAAGGTGGCCGTGCTGAAAAATCGCCTACTCGAAATCAACCCGCACGCAAACATCGTAGCGCTGCAGGACATTTACGAAGAAGCGAATACGGACAAATTCCAACTGGACACCTTCGACTACATCATCGATGCCATCGACAGCCTCGAAAACAAGATGCAGTTATTGTGGCACGCCACGCGCACAAAGGCCACGGTATTTTCTTCAATGGGGGCAGCCCTCAAGATGGACCCCACACGAATCAAGGTCGCCGAATTCTGGAAAGTCGCCGGTTGCCCGCTCGCCCGCGCGCTCCGCGACAAGTTCAAGAAAAAGAAAATGGCTCTCAAGAAAAAAGTGCTATGCGTCTACAGCGACGAACTCCTGAAAAACCGCGGCAAGAATTCTTCTTGCGGAACGGACGCCTGCATGTGCCCCAAGGTGCGCCACGAAAGAAGCGAAGCCGAACTCCGGAATGCAAGCCTGGTCGATCACGAATGGTGCAGCAGTAAGGCACAAATCAACGGCACCATGGCGCACTCCACCGCTATTTTTGGATTCATGATTGCGGGCCTCGTGATGCAGGACATCTACAAGAAGGCCTTAGCAAGCGCCGAGTAAAAAGCTAAAATTCCGGCATGCTGAAATCGCCGTAAAGTTCACGGCCGTCAAACACCCAAACCACCATCTTTTTGCCATCCAAGAATTCCGAACGGTCCTTGAACAAGGTCGGGCCCAAGTTTCCCCCGCCGATACGACTGCGGGTAAACGTCTTAATCCCTGTCGCCTGCGCAATGTAGGCGCCGATATTGGAAGAACTGTTCCAACCAAAATCGGCATTGCTGTCGCCAATCACCACAATGGGAGCGTCCTTGGAGCCGTGATAGCGTTTACCTTCTGCATCCACGGTCTTTAACACGCGCACATCGTAATCCGGGTAAGAATTGTACTTCAGGTGATAAAGATTTCCGGTACCGGGAACAACCGTATCGCGCAGGAACCATTCTTCCCTCGGGACATCCAAATCCATCTCGTTGATAGAATCGGCAATCATCTGTGCAAGAACCTGCCGGCCTGCGCTAGTATAGTGGCTTTCGTACGCTTCGAACATGGGCGTTTCTTCGTTCTTTTCGAGAAACTCCTCTACCGCATCGACAACGACAACACCTTCGTCTTGCAACGCATCTACCCATTCTTCATATTGCGGGGCAACAATCCCTCCCGACAATTCTTCCGAATAATGTTCTGCCTCGATTTGCAATTTATCTGGAACAGGCACCACCACCAACTTGATACCGCGCGCTTCCAAGGAATCATTGAAAGCGACAAAGGGCTTCAAATTGTCTTTCCAATCCGCCACCAGATTGACAAGACTTTCCTGCAGAAAAATCCAGTCGCCTTCGCCACTTACCGCACAGCGGGCCTCTTTCAGCTGTCCGCCACACTTTTCAATATCGGCTTCAATCTGTTCCTGAACGTCCAACGGGATAAGCGGACGAGTAGAAAGGTAGACCATGGCAAGTGCAACAACCGCCACTCCAAATCCAAAAATAAGCCCCAAATTTTTCCTAAAAAACATGACAAGGCCAAATTTAGAATTTTTTAGAATCCTTGGCAGGGACCAAACGGCCTTTATGCTTCGGCAGACGAACTACTTTCGCATAAAAAGACGACAATTATCGTCGTCTACATTTTATATATTGAGAGATATTCCCCGACTCGCGGGGATTGCATTGTGCAGGAGGCTTTATGGCAGATCAAGCTCGCGGCGAACGAATGATACGAATTTTCGTCTATATGATGGCACACTACAACAACCGTTACAGCGTCGCCGACATCATGCGGCATTTAGACATCCGCGAAGAAGATTTGAGGAGTGTGCAACGCGACATGCATGCACTTTCCGAAATCGAGGGCGGCTACATCAGGCGTTCTGTCGAAAGCGGCAAGACCTATTACCAGGTGGCACTCGAACGCGCAAACAAGCTCGTGTTCCCGGAATTCGGCGACACGCTTTTGCACTTCATGTTCCTGCAGCGCATCGCGAACATCTACCCGGCAACTTCGAACCTTATCGAAGACTTAACCAAGAGAATCACGCAGGATTTGCCCGCCAAGGAACAATCGACGTTGGCATATTACGCAAAGGAACTGAATGGACGCATTCTGTTCATGGGAACGCCCCCGAGCATTGACGAAAATGTCGGCAAAAATCTGCCAGTCATCCTTGACGCCATTCGCAAAAAACAGAAAGTACAAATCACCTACACCGACAACTGGGGAGCCATCACCAACAAGCCGCGCATTCCGCTGATGGTCGCCATCAACCACGGCGAAATCTACATCGGCTGCGTATCGCAGCACCACCCCGACAAAACATACGCCCTCAAGCTCCGCCGCATTCAATCCGTAAAGCTCTTGCGCGAACAATTCGTCGAAGATCCGAAAGTTGTCGACATTCTCCGTAAACGAATCCGCACCGGTACGCTGCTGTCCGGCGACCAGGATCAAGAAGAAGAAAAAGTCGTCATCTATTTCCCGGGATACGCCAAGAACTTTCTGCAAGAACGCCCCTACCACCCCAGCATGAAAATCAAGGAGCTGGAATGCGGCGACTTGCACGTAACCATGAAGGTCGCCGTAAACGGACTGCTTAAGCAATGGGTCATGTATTACGGTTCCATCGCTGAGGTGCTAAAGCCCGCTAAACTCCGCCAAATGGTACTCGACAGCGCAAAAGATTTAGTAAAACTGTACGAAAGAAAGTCTACTTAATCCTATCGCCGCAGAATTCCTGGCAGCCACATTTTTTGCAGTGCGAGCCCATCCATAGCGTATCGAACTGTTCTATAGCAGGTTCGACAAGCGCAGGGTCGTTCGTGAGAATTCCTGCTTCAAAATTACGGCGCAAGGAACTTTTCATACCGATTCCCGCACCCGTCAAATTCGCAGAGCCAATGTAAGCCGTCTCAAGATCAAAAATCATCATCTTGAAATGCACCCGCGGGCACATCACGCGTTCCAAATCCGTCACCAGAATCGGAAATCGGTCAAAATCCTCACGAAAATTCGGACCAGGTTCCTTTGCGTGAATCAGACGCACGCCCACGCCGCGCTTCAAAAGTGCGGCCAACTGTCCCAGTAACGGAATTGTCTCACCATCCTGTTTCACATACACATCCTTGATATCGGCTGTACCAATCCACAGGTTATTGCGGACCGACATGATTCGTGAAATCACTTCGGAATAGTGTTCTTCGTTTTGGATGTATTTAGTGAAAATGGACATCGTGGTAAATATCGTTTTATTGGACTTCCTATTTCCTCTCCGCTCTTGCAGCTTTGATTTCGGCTTCAATTTCTTCTTCACTCATGCCAGCAGAGCCGTTTTTCAAAGCATCTTCATTCAAGGCTTGTAACGCGGACATAAGAGTGGATGCGGAATAAGAAACCGAGACATCATTTACAAACATTTGCGATTGAACGGGATTTATCAAATCCAGAAAATTTCGAGCACTTATCGTAAAAGGAACGTTAGGAAAATGCTTTATATTACCCGTAACGATATAAGCATTTTTATCACGATGAGCAAAAGCTACATCATAAAAGATTCTGTCATCAACATCTGGCAAAGTAAAGTCCGTCGGCGCGACAGGCTCATTTATAGCGTATTTTAAAATTTCATCCACAAAGCGTTGACCGTATGAAGCATTCCACCTGAATTTAGAACGGCTCATCACTTCACAATATTCTTCAACAATATTTTCATCAACAATCGGCGTAAAAAGGTGTTTCGAGATACCTTGAAAAACCGCATAAGGAACTGATTGCAGACGATCTGTCGCAAGGGCGGCTGAGACCAATATATTCGTATCAACGACTGCGTAATACACGTTTTTTTCTCTCCGCTCTTGCAGCTTTGATTTCCTCTTCAATTTCTGCTTCGCTCATCCCTGCAGAGCCGTTTTTCAATGCATCATCATTGAGCGCACGTAATGCCGACATAAGTTCAGAAGATTCATTCACCGTCGGACGTTCAGACACCTTAAACGGCAACCCTCTTTCAATTACCGCTCGCTTGAAAAAAATGCGAACAGCCGTAGGAATGTCCATTCCTAGACTTTCAAACAAGTCGGAGACCTCGTCTTTCAACTTGTCATCAACGCGTATTTGTAATATTGATGTCGCCATACAGACCTCAAACGATATACAACTACTAAATATAGTATAAACACATTACAAAAGCAATATGTTTGTATATTTTTCTACAACCCCAGCCTACGGCCTTGATGGTCGTCTTTATTGGCGAGTTCTTCGAGCATGTTCTGCAAGATAAGTTCCTTCGTACGCAAATCGCTCGGGACATATTCTAGCTTGCGGCGCACATTCTGAAAGTCGCTAATCGCCACATTATCACAGCGAAGGATTTCCTTGGGGCAATGGCCCCCGAAAAATGCCGTCCAAGTTTTTGAAATTTGCGGCAGGTCCATATAGTTAAACGCCAGTTTCAGCTGAAAGCGTCTACGAATCGCCCAATCCAGAACATTCTCGTAGTTTGTCGCAGCAATCAACATACCGCTAAAAGAATCCATTTGGCAAATAAACTCATTCACCAAAGTCACTTCCCAATGGTTTTTCGCGTTGCCACGATTTTCAAAGAAACTGTCCGCCTCGTCGATAAACAGAATCGCATCACTCCGTTCCGCTTCCCGGAACATCGCGCTAACGTTATGTTCACTTTCACCCACATGGCACCGCAGAATATCGCTCGCCCGTTTCACGATAATCTCGCGGCCAAGAATGTCATGCGCAATATGCTTTGCAAAAGCCGATTTTCCCGTACCGGGAGGACCATACAGGAATACATTCAAGTTCTCCCTGCAACCCGTCGCCTTCGAATCTTTCCATCGGGCATCAAAATTCTTGAGCATCGGCACGACATAATCAATATTCCGAATATCCCCGCTCGAAATGCGGACACATTCCATATTATAATCTGGCCTCGATTCCTGCGGCAAAGTCGATATACCCAAAAGTTTAGCATGCGAAGACGCAACTTCGCGAACCACATTTAAAGGCGACATATCCTGAGACTGCATCCGTTGAGCAAGCCGAACCGCCAAAGTGGCGCTCCCTGCCATCACTGGTATTTCCTTGGCCACACATTCAATATCTTCGCCACGCATCATTGATTCCGCCTGTTGCGTTTTCAGCACCGATTGCCAAATGGCAATGCGTTCGCTCTTGTTGAACGAGAAAAATTCCAGCGAATAATCGAAACGGCGACGGGTACTATTTTCAATCATCGCGATATTATTCGTAATCCAGATAACAGGCGTTTTCAGGCTCTCAAAAATAATATTCAGCAATCCCTTTTCTGCCTTATTCAAAACCAAGTCTGCCTCATCCATCAAGATGATGCCGCCACTCCGCTCACATTCCCAATCGGCCAAAAGCATCGAGCGCAGGCGTGTCTGCAAAAGAGATTCCTCACTCATCGATTCTTCACCGATGCCCACCGAAAGCAATGCAACATTCAATTCTTGCGCAATCGCCTTGGCAAGTTCCGTCTTGCCCGTACCCTCGCGACCATAAAAAAGGATGTTCAGCGGGATGCCCCTTTGGTGCGATTTAAGCATCTGCAGAACAAAAGACGCCTGCGGATTCGTCTTGACTATCTGCTCATAGGGGACACACGATTTTGCTGCCGGTCTGAAATCCATAATCTGCGACATATCTGAGAATCCGTACAGATAATTGCTCACATCATCTGCCAGGTACAATTCCTTGCGTTTGATTCTCAAATCCGTATTGCGGAACGATTCTTCCATTTGAATTAACTGAAACTTAAGAAGCGGACTCTCCTTGGAACAAAGTTCCTGAAGCATTGCGCCATCAAGCCCCGTCAGCAAGGCAATCCGACTAAAGGCACCACGCTCATTCGGGTCAAAAGTTTCCCCCTCTTTCACCCGAATGTTTTCTAGCCTCAAATACAGTCGCTGATGGTTCCGAAGCCACAAATAAAGCACCAGTTCCACCGCCTCATCCGATAAATGGAAAAGACGCTTTAATTCAAAAGCGCGTTGAAAAGCTTCGTCATCGTGCGAGCAACCTTTTGCCAGCTTTTCTTTCACGCAATTTTCAATCATCTGCACGATAATCGATCGCAGGCAATCATTCGCGCGCTCCAAATAAGCCATAATCTCAAAAAACTGCTGAGCAAAGCGAACATTCCTGGTTTCGTGATACGCCTCCAAAAGCTCCCGCACCCCATAATGCTTGTCATCAATCGAAGTCTTGATAGTACTCGAAAAATCAACTTGGTCGCGAATCTCGTAAACACGGTCCGCAAATTCGCCATAATAACGGACCGGCAAATAATTCTCGCAAAAACTGCGGCAGCAACCATCCGGATACGCCCGCATAAAGCGCACCCAGTATTCCATAATCTTCAAGTCGATAAAAGAAGTCCTCGACTCCGCCTTCGCCGCAGGCGACTCCCCTTCTAACCGATCCAGAGCATTCCCGAAATAATTCTCTGCCGAATTTTGATAGTGTAATTGCATAGCAAAACCTCTTGATTCTACTACGCAATATAAAAGAAACGCACGACAATTAGTGTCGTGCAAGAAGATTACAAGTATTATCTTTTACTTTTAACCAACTTAACAATACAATCTAATTTTTCAAAAACATTTTGCAGTTCCTTTACAATCTGTTCATTGCTGGGATTCTTTATGTGAGATATTTTTTTCACCCATTTAAGTTTATCAGGTTGTTCATCTGGGGGACCAAATTCAAGCAATTCACCCTTATAATTACTCAGTATTGAAGGCCGCTTAGCAGGTTGCCAAATAGTTATTTGAATATTAAAGGCATCTTGCAAATCAAATCCAGACTCTATACCAATCTCATAAGAATTATCATTCTTTTCAAAAGTGTAGCCTAAATCCAATTTTTCATACACCCACCATCCAAGCGTTTCGTTCGGATCTAATATTTTTTTTATAATCGCGATTCGATTACTCTGTTCCATTCTTTTTTCATTAAGAAACTCTGAACGTCGAGCAATTAATTTTGAAATTTCAGAGTCATTTTCTTGAAAGAAAACTCTTTCTGCTTCCGAAAAATTTGACATAAGACCACCCTTATTTTCTAAATGTTCAAACCAATCCATCAAAACAGAAAGATACTTTCTGTTACAGTTGATTAAATACTCTCCTACACTCTCTTTTATCTTTTCAATAAATTCATGATAGTAAATAACCTTAAATTGTCCTTTTGTTCCTCCGGGATGCTCGTCGCCACCCATTGAAAGAATTATATAAAAAGCATTTTTTCCATTCTTTATAGACTCAACATAATCAAAATAATCATCAAATGGATTATATCGTTGCGCCCAAATTTTATTTTCAACACAAATAATAAAATCATCACTAGTGATTACCAAATCAATTCGATTGTCATTGATTGTTTTCACTTCCGTTTCTGCTATTAGAGTATTCGTCTTTCCAAATACCGCATTGGAGTCAAATTTAGATCTATATATTTCAATTAAAGTGTCTATGAAAAGAGACCCAAAACCATGTGGTCCACCCTTGTCTATAAAAAAACGAAGTAAGCGAGAACAAATCTCCTCAAAACGAGACCTTGGATAAGAACATAGTTCCAAATAAGTCGGTTCATACACCAGTTTTTTGGGAAACATCTTAAACTCATCAAGAAGTTTCTTAAATTCTGCTAGCTGATTTTCGCCATTTTCCATAAGCAAATCCTCTTGTCTTTAAATATACTCTATTTAACTAACAATTCGCATTTTTTTTCAACTCGCAACATATAATTTTTTTATTAGTGTCCGGTGATTTCTTCTTTCTGTTCCGCAAGAACCTGCAGTAGCTTTTTTTCGTCCATAAGGCACCTCTTAATGGACTAAAATACAGAAAATAGTTCGTCATAATGGACTAAAATATAATTTATTGCCTAATTTTACCTAAAAAGTGCAATTTTATATTTTCAGCAATCCTTCACGCAGCGGATTGAATTCGCGCAGGAAAAATCGTTCCAAAAGCGGTCGAGAACGGCATCGTCGTAACAATTGTCTAGGCGAACGCGGTATGCCCACTTGTTTTGCCCGACGGAACTCCAGAAACGAGTGTGTCGGCCACGCGCTCCGCAAAAGCCGAATTCTTCCATACAACCCGCCGGATACGCCGTAAAGTTGAATGCATCAGCACTTTTGCCAACAGGGAACAGTTCGTCTTCTTCCCAATCGTCTTTGGACTTTAACGCAAGAGCCGCCCCAAGGTAAGTTTCGGCACCATGCTCGCCCATTTCACATTTAGCGCCAACTGCATTAAACAAGTCTCGCCAATCGTCATTGTTCGGCAAGCGCCAACCTTTGGGGACCGCGGCTTCTGCAAATTTCCAGTAGTAGCACAAGCCATATTTCTTCACATCTGGGTCGCAGTTCCAATCGTAAGGCGGCGTTTCGCCATTCAAGCACAAGTACCCCATGCCGCCGGCATACGCCTGCGCACCTTCGCATTTATGCCGCAAGTTTTCGGCGAACCAAATCCGATTGCCGATTTTCACGGTGCGGTAGGTTTCACCGTCTCGCGGATCCGTAAAGTATGAGTCTTTCATAAAAGCCTCCTACATAATCAAGTTCACTATGAGTTTGGTCATGGTTTCACATTCTTCGGGTTTGCTTTCAGCAATGAGCAGCGTGAGTGCGACTAGGGCACCATCGCTTACGATTTTGGAGCCATCCACTCGATAAAGGATATCGTTGCGCGACATATACCACAAGAAAATGAACGCAGCAATGCGCTTATTGCCGTCAACAAAAGAATGGTTCTTGACAAGCAGATACAGGAGTGTTGCCGCCTTCATCTGCACGGTCGGATAAAGTTCCTTGCCGTCGAAGGTCTGGTAAATTTGTCCGAGTGAACTCTTGAAAGAAGCATCCTTTTCGACACCGAATATTCCACTGTCGCGGAATTTTTCCTTGAGCACAGCAATCGCTTCCATCGCCAACTCATAGGTGATGGGGCCGTTCGTTTCGCTGTAGTCTACGCCGGTCTTTGGGAATTCCAGTTGCTGATGGTCGTAGCGGTCCAAAGTTTCAAGGGCCGCGCGAAAATCATTGATGACATTTGATATTTCTAGTTTCTCCAATCTGTTCATGACGCACTCCTTTTAGGGGAACATCACGAATATAGATTGAGCACGCGACAATTAGCTTCGTTTGCATAATTCCCATAACGAAGCACCACATCCAAGCTTTTACTGTTTTTACAAAAGTTTTACAAGAAATCGGTATTCAATAGACTGAAAAAAGCGTGTTAGGTAAGAGGGAGTGCTTCACAACTTAACATGAAAGGAAAATCCAATGAATATCAAGTCTTTTGATGACCTTGACATCACCGACCCGATTATGTTCGGGCTCGTTTTCAGCAACAAGCACATCGCGCAACCATTCATCGAGCATTTGTTGGACATAAAAATCGACCATTTGGAAACTCCTATTCCGGAAGCGGTTTTGAGCTACGATGCAGAGCACAAGGGCGTCCGCTACGATGTATTTGCGCGTGAAACCAATGAAAATGGCGAAACAATCCGTTCCTTTGATTTAGAGATGCAGATGGTTGATACCAAGGAACTCCCGCAGCGGGCTAGGTATTACCAGAGCGTGGGCGACGGCGTCGCTCTTTCAAAGGGAGGCCATTACACCGGCCTTAAGGAACAATACATCATCTTCCTTTGTCCTATGGATATCTTTGGGCGGGGCTTTCCTGCGTATCATTTCGAAAACAGGGCGTTCGAAGATTTCAACATCACATTGAACGACCTCACTTACAAGAATTATTATATATTTACAAGGTACAAGGATTTTACGGACCCGGTCGTTAAAGCTTACATGAAGTACTTTGCGACTAGGAATGTGGACTCCCGTGAAACCGAAAACATCAACAACCAGGTGTCTTATTACAAGGCCGACACTCTCATAAGGAACAAGTATATGACTTTCGAATATGACCTTCATGAAAGTAAGGAAGAGGGCCGAGCAGAAGGCCGTGTCGAAGAACGTCGCGAAATAGCTGCGGCCATGCTCGCGGACGGCGATTCTGTCGAGAAGGTCGTGCGGATTTCCAAGTTGACCGAGGCCGAGGTTTTGGCAATCAAAGCCAACCTTGCGAATTAACCGACGTTTCGTCAAAATTATGCAAAAAAGGTAGTCCTAGGACTACCTTTTTCAATATATTTTTCAACGCATAATTGGTGCGGTTTAATAAATAAACGGACATTTGGGCTTCCACCTTCGACGGAAGCCCATGCTTTTCATCTTAGTAGATGAAAAGCATCTCACGATACTTCGGCAGAGGCCACATTTCGTCGGGGACGACCTTTTCGAGGCCGTCGACAACCTTGCGCAAAGCGGCCATTGCATCGAGAATACCTTCGTGCAGGCCGTTCAGGCTTTCTTCCATGGTAGCGATGGCGGCACTCAGATTCTTGACGCCTTCGCCGAGAGACTTCACGTAGGCATCGACGCCGGGGAAGCCCTGGTTCAAAGCCATTTCGTTGGTCTTCAGAGCGCTGGAGTAAGCCTCGACGACCTTCGGCAAGATGATGTTTTTGGCCATGTCGCGGCAGACTTCGCCTTCGATGTGGATGCGCTTGTGGAAATCTTCGACGTTGATTTCGTAGCGGGATTCCATTTCGCGGCGATTCATGACGCCATACTTTTCGAACAACTGAATATTTTCTTCCTTGGTGAGGGCCTTGAGGGCTTCCACGGAGGTACGAATATTCGGGAGACCACGGCGTTCGGCTTCGGCAACCCATTCATCGGTGTAGCCGTTACCATTAAAGATGACGCGCTTGTGTTCCTTCACGATCTTCTGCAAAATCTTTTGCAGGCCCGTGTGGAAGTTCTTCTCGTCGAGTTTTTCGAGCTGTTCGGCAATCATGTCGAATGCTTCGGCGACAATGGTGTTCAGCACCACGTTCGGTTCGGAGCAGCTCTGGCTGGAACCCGGTGCACGGAATTCGAACTTGTTGCCGGTGAAGGCGAACGGAGAAGTTCTGTTGCGGTCAGTAGCGTCGCGCGGCAAAGCCGGGAGCATGTCGGCACCGATGCGGAGCGCGCCAGCTTGCTTAGAGGACTTGGGCACGCCTTGTTCAATCTGTTCGATGACGTCCATCAATTGGTCGCCGAGGAACATGGAGACGATCGCCGGAGGAGCTTCGTTTGCACCGAGGCGGTGGTCGTTGCCGGCGCCAGCGGTCGTCATGCGGAGCAAGTCAGCGTGGGTGTCGACAGCGTAAATGATGGCGCAGAGCGTGGTGAGGAACACGGCGTTCTGGTGCGGGTCCTTACCCGGATTGAGCAGGTTGCCCTTACCGTAAGACACAGACCAGTTGTTGTGTTTGCCGGAACCGTTCACGCCGGCGAAAGGCTTTTCGTGCAGCAGGCACACGAGTCCGTTCTTGTCGGCCACGTTGCGGAGCACTTCCATAATCATCATGTTGTGGTCGCAAGCGAGGTTCACTTCCTCGAACATCGGGGCGAGTTCGAACTGCGCGGGCGCAACTTCGTTGTGACGGGTCTTCGCCGGAATGCCGAGCTTCCAAAGTTCGATTTCTACTTCGTTCATGAAGTTCAGAATGCGAGCCGGAATACTACCGAAGTAGTGGTCATCCATCTGTTGATGCTTGGCAGGAGCGGCACCGAACAGCGTGCGACCTGCCTGGTACAGGTCCGGGCGTTGCAGGTAGAAACGCTTGTCGATCAGGAAGTATTCCTGTTCGGCACCGAGCGTGACCGTCGTCTTCTTGGGGCCAGCCTTGAAGCAAGTCATGAGGCGGCGGGTAGATTTAGAAAGAGCTTGCAAACTGCGCAGGAGCGGAGTCTTCTTGTCGAGCGCTTCTCCGGTGTAGCTACAGAAGGCGGTCGGGATGCAGAGCGTCGCCCCGTTGCCGTGGCGCTTGAGGAATGCCGGGCTGGTCGGATCCCAGGCGGTATAGCCGCGGGCTTCGAACGTGGAACGGAGTCCGCCGCTCGGGAAAGACGATGCGTCCGGTTCGCCGACAATCAGGTTCTTGCCGCTAAAGGCCATGATGGCGCGGCAACCGTCGGGTTCAAGGAAGGAGTCATGCTTTTCGGCAGTGGAACCGGTGAGCGGCTGGAACCAGTGCGTAAAGTGCGTGGCACCGCGGTCCATGGCCCACTTCTTCATGGCGTGGGCCACATCGCCTGCGATACTCGGATCGAGGGCGGCTCCTTCGTTAATGGTTGCTATCAGCTTTTCGCAGACATCCTTGGGCAAGTATTCGCGCATGGCGTCGATGTTGAACACATCTTCGCCATAGAAATCCACATTCACCGGACCGGCCGGCTTGACGGGCGCGGTAGGGGCCTTTGCGATTTCGTTGATGGTCTTTTTGCGGTAGCTTACGCTCATTTTGAACCTCTTCTAATGTGTCATCCTGACGCCGAAGGCGGAAGGATCTAGGCTGTTTTTCAATTTATGGAAGGAAATTAGGAATAAAAATGGGGGTTGGCACCCAAATTTTACAGGTTTTGAAACAAAATATTTTACAATATTGTAAAATTAGTGTATATTATTACAAAAATGTAAAGTATTATGACAGAATCCGAAGAAATAGAGAAGCTGAAAGCGGAGATCTGCGAGCTGCGCAATATCATCGACGAAAAGCCCGGCAAAATGGTCGGCAACAGCGGCGAAATGCGCGAGGTCTACAAGCAAATTAAAAAGTGCGCCAAGAACGACGCACAGGTGCTTATCTACGGCAACGACGGCACGGGCAAGGAACTCACGGCCCACACCATCGCAGAACTTTCCGCCCGCAAAGAAAGCCCGTTCGTCGTAATGGGTTGCGCAAACTTGAGCGAAGGCTTCGGTAACCCCGCAAATACTTTCGAAAGTGAACTCTTCGGTTACGAACGCGGCGCATTCATCGGCGCAAACAGCCGCCACCTGGGCAAGGCCGAAATCGCAAACGGCGGCACGCTATTCCTGGACGACGTCTCGGCACTGAGCCCGAAGAACCAGGAGATTCTGCTGCGGTTCATGCAAGACCAGAGCTTTTACCGCCAAGGGGGCAACATCCACCTGCATAGCGACGTGCGCCTGATTGCAGCCTCTAGCCGCGACCTCGAAAGCCTGATGCAGCAAAAACTTTTTCGCGAAGACTTGTTCTACCGCCTGAACATCGTGCAGATTTCGCTGCCCGACTTGGCGCAGCGCAAGAGCGACATTCTACTTCTGGCAGAGCATTTTATTTCGCAAGTGAACCTCAAGTACGGCACGCATGTGGTGCGACTCTCGACGCCCGCAATCGACATGCTCATGAGTTACCATTGGCCAGGCAACGTGCAGGAACTCGAGAACTGTATCGAGCGCGCAGCCCTCGCCACGAGCGACGACTGCATCCATTCGCACAACTTGCCGCCCACCTTGCAGACCGATGAATCGGCCCGCAAGCCCATGCTTCCGAATAAAATTGCACCGCTCTCGACGCTCATGGACACCTACGAAAAAGAAATCCTGAGCGAGGCCTTAAAAAGAAACGGCGGCAACATGTCTGCTGCCGCACGCGATTTAAGTATTTCGCCGAGAGTCATGCACTACAAGGTGCACCGGCTGAACATCAACATCTCGGAGTAACGCACTCCTACAGATCCTTCGACTTCGCCCTTACGGGCTACGCTCAGGATGACAAGCTACTTAACATTCACCTGGACGGCGGCCTTGCCGACGCGCACGGTGTAGCTACCCGACTTGGGCACTTCTACACGCTGCGAGCCGTTCGACACCACACCACGCTTTACAACGCGGCCATCCATGTCGAACACGGCGTAACGGGCTCCCATCTGTGCCTCTTCAATGCTGAAGGCTCGAGAATCAAGCACCACATTGAAGCGGACAGAGACTCGCTTAAAGATCGCCACATACACGCCATCCACAAGTTTCCAGCCGTTGAACGTATACTTCACGCCACTCTTGGCGAAGTCCTTCGGCAAAATGCTACGTAGGGCGCGTTCGATTGTCGTGTCGGCACGA
The DNA here is from genome assembly GCA_902756345.1 of Fibrobacter succinogenes. Classification (GTDB taxonomy): domain Bacteria; phylum Fibrobacterota; class Fibrobacteria; order Fibrobacterales; family Fibrobacteraceae; genus Fibrobacter. The sequence continues at coordinate 39,495 of CACVQR010000001.1, forward strand.
TCCGTGTAAATAACCACGATTTCGCCCTTCTCGCCATTGGCATTGACTTCCTTTTCACCATAGGTGTCGTAACGAAGCGTCTTGATAAAGTACGGATACAGGCTCTTGTTGCCAAAATCACCTTCGCGCATGGCCTTCACATGGTTGCCGCGACCCTTGGTCTTTGTATACCAGCCCTTGAACACCCAAGTCGTATCAGACGTCATGACCGCATCCGGGAGCTTCGCGACCTTGCCGTAAACGTAGCCTTCGAATTCTTCAGTAAGCTCTGCGCCTTCGGGCAAGTGGAAATTGATCTTGAAGACCAATTCTTCCTTCGAGAAGATCGGAACATAGTTGCCCGTCTTCGAATCCTGTTTCCAGCCAACGAGCGAGTACGAAGTATCCTTAGGCGTCACCTTGATAGGCGGCAAATGATTCGTAAGGGCGTTACCAATCTTATTGTTAATCTGGGCATTTGTATCCTTCGGGCGAATCATCACATGAATGGTATCGGTCGGAGAATCACCGTATTGCGCGGCAATTTCAACCACAATCAATTCACCCTTGAATTCAGGTTCATACTCTCCGGTAGAATCATCCTTCACCCAAACGAGCACATAGTTCGAATCACCATCGCTCGGCTTGGTCGGCAAATCGAGACCTCTATCATTGAACATGCTGTCGATTCTCTGTACAATTTCACTGTACGTATCCGTTACGTGAATCACGACATCGATCGTTTCTTTAGGATTCTTCTGGTAAACCACCTGAATCGTGTCGAGCTTGACCGTAGCGTCAAATACCGGTTCATACATGCCCGAGCCCAGGTTCTTTGCCCAGCCGGCAAAGGCATAGGTAGAGTCGTCATCAGCAGCCTTCGTCGGCAGCGGAATCGGCGGCACATGATTTTCGAGGGCATCGTTAATCTTCGCATTCACTTCGGAATCGGAATCCTTTTCGCCGACAACCACGTGGATCGTGTCGCCGGCATCGTTGTACTTGACCGCGATTTCAGGCGGAAGAATAACCAAGCGACCATCCGTTACATCAAAAGTAACGTCGAAGTTCGCATTCTTGTTCGCGAAGTTCTTAACTTCGAGCCCCATCGGGTAATTGCCGCTTCGAGTCTTACGAACGACAGAATCTCCGCTGAACTCGATATCGCTTACAGAATAAAGGCTATTGTCCATCTTCAAGCTGTAACCCGAAATCACCTGTTCCCAACCATTGTAGGCATAGGTATTGGTGTTACCCTTGATTGTCACATTCACAGGAGACTTGGTCACCTGAAGCTTACCGATTACCGGCGCGTCAACGATATAGTTTGCAGCCGTATCCGTATTCGCCTTAAGAACATAGGTAAAGGCATTCTCGCTGCTACCAGCATTCGTCTGCGTGCCGGTTACCGTAAAGATAAAGCCTTCGTCGGGAGCAAAGCCGTCGCCACCAACATTGATTGTGTCATTTGTCAGCGGGGTGCCATCATACACCTTGGTCGCAGAGGCAGACGTCAACGTCACATGGCGTTTTTCAATCGTCAACTTACCCAGAACAACAGTCACATCGTAGTTCGGGTTAGGCGTATAGCTCACCGCAATGGAGTCCACATTTTCGCCAGCATTCTTGACCGACGGATTCAAGCGGTAATACCTGAGTTCGCCCAAATCGCCTTCGGCTCCATCAGCCAAGTCCGACACAGTACCAATCAAAGCAGGATCCGCATCGCCGTAGAGCTTAACGGCATCTTTCACCCGAATCTCGACTTGAGCCTTTGTCACCGTGAGGGTTCCGAGATCTTCGATAATCTGATAGTTCTTGTAATTCGCGGAACCGCCCCATACAATCGTATATTCATTTGTAGAAGAGCCGACCATTTTCTGGCTACCCGTCACCTCGATTGTAGCGGTTTCATTATTCTTAAATCCTGTAACTGTCGGAACATCCTTGACAAGAGGCGTTCCGTCGTAAGACTTCGTGCCAGATTCAGTCTTAATGTTGAGTACCGCTTTCTTCACCGTCAAGAACGCATCGTACGTATTGACTACATATTTAGAAGTCACATCCGTAGAACCATTCATCACTTTGAAAGACTTCACCCGGGCAATTACGGATCCCACATCCTTAATCGAACCGGACAGTTCAACAACCGGCTCATCACCCGGTTCAAACGCACCATTCGTCTCGTAAGTCGTTGTCAAAGGAGTTCCATCATATTCCTTGGATTTACTCTTCACTTCGACAGTAACAATAATCTTATCGGTAATTACCAGCTTCGCCGTTTTTTCTTGAGTCTTATTGTAATTCGGGTTGGTAGCAATCACTTTAACTGTATGTTCTCCAACTCCCGACGCCACAAGAGAGCTCAAGTCATCCGTCCATTCTCCGGCACCATCCAGCTGGTACTTGAATGTCGTTCCCGGGACATCGCTATAGGCACCACGCGTCATGGAATGCGGATTGCCATCATCCGTCACATGTTCATCGGCGAAAACAACATCGAAGTCGCCATCGCTCTTCTTAACAACAAATTTCTTGGTCGGCGGAGCAATACTGCCTATGGTATAGTTATCTGTCACGTCGTTGCCGTCGGCATCCAAAATTTTCACCTTAGCAGGATCCGTCATAACCGGGTCATAGCCATCTTCACGCCATTCGAGAGCATCTACAGTGTAGCCCACATTGTGCGTATGTCCCGCAATCAGGTCTTTCGTCTTGGAGCTGCCCTTTACATGGATAGAGTCTCCCGTATACGTTGCCGGCGGGATATTATCCGTGGTAAAGTTAACCAGTTTCGGATTCACACTGACAGATCCGCTTTCATTGAACACGACATTGAACGCACTGGTTACAGTATCGCCCGTCGTCGTATTTACGATAATAAAGCCAACAATCTTTGCGGCAATCGGCCCATCCTTTACATTCTTGATAGAATCCGTAATTGCATAGCCCTTGTATCCGCCCGGAACGCCCGTTATAGAGACCTTGGCACCGCAGTTCTTTCCATTGTAATCACAGGATTTTTCTTCGGCCTTAACCGTTACCACAATCTGGCTCCACTTGGCATAAAGAGTCTTGTTGCCATACGGAGTCTTGGCCTGGAACTTTGCAATCTTCGAACCGCTAAAGTCTTCGGTTTCATACCAGCCCTTAAACTCATAACCCAATCTTGTCGGATTCTTCAAGTCAATCCCCGTCGAATCATCCAAGGTGTAGGTTGCCGGATTTTCGGCATCATTTACGCCACCGTTCAACACGTACGTAATTGTATAAGCAACCTTTTTCCAATGCGGGAACAATTGCACGGCCTTGTTGTCCGTATAAAGACCATTCAGGTTGTACACCTTGTCACCGTTATCGACTGTAGACCAGCCGTCCTGTTCGTAACCGGGACGTTGATACACGGCCCCCAACAAGTTTATCGCTTCGCCATATTTCTTTACCACGGGAGGAACGTTGTTCACGCCTTCTTCACCAGCCTGATAATTGATGACGAATTCCTTGATTTTCCAGTAAGCATAAAGCGTTATATCGCCGTAAGAACCCTTCGTGACCTGATTAGCAGGATTCGTAAAGGCGCCGTCATAGAACCAACCCTTGAATTCGAGAGTGTCATTGTTGATGGTCGGCGCAGCAAAAGTGAATTCCTTTTCAACCGTATAAGTAGTCGGGTTAGCGACATTATTCAATCCGCCATTCAAATTGTAAGTAATGTCGTAAACCATGGGCGTCCACTTGGCATACAACGTGATTGTCGTATCTACCAACGTCTGGAAATTATACTTGTTCTTGCAAGACGGTTCCTTATACCAGCCTTCAAAAACATATCCGATGGCGGTAGGTTCATCAGGAGCCGTCGTGTGTTCGCCTTCGGCAACAAGTTTGTCGGCAGGCGCAGTTCCGTGACCTTGCACGTCGAAAATCACCTTGTATTGCGGAGCATCTCTCCATCGAGCATAGAACGTAATATCCTTCGTCGCCACGCCTAGGGTATCAATAACCTGACCCATCTTGGCAAGCGACCAGCCGGCAAAATAATACTTGGCATCACCGACCATATAAACAGACGGGAGTGCTCCTTCTGCAAAACCATCCGTCGTAATGGCCTTATTTTCTACCACCATCTTCGTTAATGTCGCAGAGCTGTCGCCCGTATTGAGGTCAAAGGTAATCTTGTAAAGATTCAGATTTTTCCATACGGCATACACTTTTTTTACGCCATAGACAATTCCCAAATCTCCAAATGCCGTAGCCGTCGGATCCAAAGACCAGCCCACAAAAGCCTTGGTGCTGTCGTAAGTCGGAGTCGAGATTTCATCGGCCGTCAACGGGGTATTGAACTTCAGTTCCTTAGTCGTTTTTGCGCCAGGAGCGAACGAGCCACCGTTTGCATCGAAGGTAATCAAGAACACCGTTTCCGCATTCAAGTCGCCTTCTCTTTTAGAAACACCGGTAATGGCGATATTTTCTTGATTCGTCCAAAGGCCCGTAGAATCGGAGCAAGTCTTTGTCGATTCATTCCATGTATGTTTATTCAGCAAGCACGCATTTTCTTCTGTATTGACATCAGAAAATCCCTTGGGGTCGCCAATTACATTCACATATACATCGAGGGAACCAACCCAATTATCGTTGTCTAGGGCATCTTCATCGTAATAGCAATGCGACAGAGTAATATCGATCGTTTGGGCTTTTGAAGTGTCTCTGTTATTTACGACTCGGCCAGCTATAGCCCCCTGCGCTCCGATTTCATCCGGATGAGCCTCCAGAGCATCGCCATCATAGACGCTACTTGAAATAGTCACGCCACCACGGATAACACCCGAAATACCACCGACATAGACATCTCGTCCGGACGCTTCAATCGAAACCGTACTCAAGGCATTGCTTATTTTTTTGCCGTTGGTCATTGCACCCAAAATACCGCCAGCACCAACATCTCGACCATTCGTGACGATTTTTCCCGAAGTATAGCAGGTATCAATGGTTCCGCCGGTCATCCAACCGACAATGGGACCCACACTCACCTGGTGCGGGTTTGCCCAGTAATCATTTTTACCGGTCGCATAAATAGTCACCCCATCAAGAATCAGATTCCTTACTGTACCGCTACCGATCACGCCGAACAAGCCCACATTCTGACAATAGGAGGGGTAGCCATGCACCACGTCAAAGACCTGTAACGGGAATTCCTTACTATCGACCTTTAAGTTCTTGATGGTAATACCGTTTCCCAAGAACGTTCCTGTATATTTCGCAGTACCATTACCGGCAGCAATCGGAGTAAACGGAATATTGTTCATATCCAGGTATTCCGCCGTTATCGTGGCATTCATTTCTACATCGGTCGTAAAGTCCCACGCCGATCTCAAATACCCTGTATATGGGCCCTTATTCCAGAGAGCTTTTTTGGCGGGATCCTGATAGTAGGATTCCGGATCCTGCCGGATTGCCGTCATCAAGGCAATAGCAGAATCCTTGAACGCACGAGTCCTATATTCGGGTTTAGAGGTGTCGGCCTCAATGAGACTTATCATCCTCTGCCATTTCGCATTAAGCACATACTTGTTGACAGAATCGGAAAACCACGCCAGGTGCGCAGCCTTTTCAATCACGTAATATTCCTTGCCCCCGATAGTCTGCTTTTGGGGAGCCTCGATATTACCTTTCCAAACATCAGCCCATACAGATTGAAAACCCACCACAAAAACAAGCAGGGAGAGTAACTTTCCGAGAGAAATCTTACCTGTATTCATAAACATTCCTCTAATGCTAGCGTTTTGCCCTTCAACAAAAACAAGGAAAACCACTAGGAATCCTTCTTGAGACAAAACTAATTATTTTTTTTTACAAATTCCATTTTTTTTAATATTTTTTTGCACAAGGGTTATTTTTTTCTTATTTTATGTATCTGAAACCCCATTTATGGGAGCTAATGCACGATTATGAACACGATTCGCAAAATTTTGACTATTAGCAGCGTTTTTGCTGTTCTCGGATTCGCCCAGGGATCCCCTGAACCGCCCCCTGACGATTGGAATACTGATTCTACCGCCTCGGCCAACCAGCCAGAGGCCGCCTTGCAAGATTCTACAGTCAAAGCAGCAGACACCTCTGCCATAGTGGCAGACAGTGCAAAGTCCGCCGACACCGACAAGGTCGCAGCTGCACCGGCAGATACAGCCAAGGCCGACACGACAGCCGCTGACACCGCCGGTTCAAAGAAAATGCGCAACAAGATCACTTACGCCGACTACCAAGAAAAGGTCTTGCGTTCTGCCAAGAAGCGCTCCAAGACAATGCACCACGGTTTGAGCCTTATGAGCGCCACATACAACGACAAGAACTACTGGCACATGGACCACGACGCCAATTGGGGCATGGGCATGGGCATGTATTACTTCTACAGACACTACTTTGGCAACTATTTTGGAGTCCAAGGTCGACTGGGAGCACTGTACCGCTATTCCCGCTGGACCTTTGATGTAGACGAACAAGAAGGCAAGCTTTCTACAGGTGAAAAGTACACGCTCAGGCACGAACTTGACCGCAAGTACTACAATTTCTCGGCCGACATGCCGCTGACCGGCAAGTTCGGTTACCACATCAAGGGAACGACCACCTTCTTGTACACCAGCTTGACGCTTGGACTGACCAAGCCCATTTACGAACTGACCGACACCGAGAACAGGCTCTATATGAGCACCAAAGACGAGAAACTCAAGGAAGACCTTGCCCTGTTCGAAAGCGCAGGCGCAACGCCGTTCCCGGCATACGAAAGCCACCAGACAAACAAGTTCTTCTACATGGACGACTGGGAAACGAACAGCTGGATCGGTCTTGGTATCGAAAGCCGACTCGTGTCCTTCGAAATCCAGATGTTCGCCTTTGGCGGCGCAACCCAGAACGCGAACCACCGGTTCCACAATATCGGACAAGGTTCCCCGACCTGGCGCATGTTCTTAGACTTTAGCATAAGGTAATCAGGTATTATTATGAATCAGAAAAACTTTATGTTGAAACTAGTCTCGATTCCGCTGCTTGCCCTGGCAACGCTTCCGCTTGTTGCATGCGGAGACAACCCCATTGAAGTCGAAGACAAGAAACAAGTCGAATTCTCGATTGAAGTCGGAGCCCAGGACGCCCTGGAGTCCCTCGAATCCTTGCGCGAAAATATCGACAACTACAATTGCTACGACCAGACCAAGCGCTTTACCGACAATTACAAGAAGCGCTGCGACCTCTTTATCGACAAGTTCAGGGGCAACAGCGCCGACACCGTGCTGAGCCTTGCCACAATCATCAAGATGGTCAAGAACGAAGACGAATACAACGACAAGGGCAACTACACCGGATCAGACGATGGCCCGATGGTCAACTACCTGCGCTACAACAAGATGCTGAGCATTACGCTTATCAACTACAAGCAGACAGTTGAATCCATTAGCAAGAACGAAAAGCTGGGCGATCCCGAAATCAGGTTCCTGGTCAAGTCTTACATTGACTCCGATCCTTCGGAGTACGACCCGTTTTCTGCAACGATTCTGGATACTGTCGACGTCGACAGATGGGCTGGCGAAAAGAAGATTGCTATCCAGCTGCCCCGCGGTATCGACGCAATCGAGATTTGCCCGGTTCTCAGGGACAAGAACGAACATGACGACTACTACGATGACGAGGACTTGCTGAAGGATTCCGACTGCGTTCCGGTCAAGAACCTGGGATGGGTCGCAGAAAACAATCCGAAACTGCACACGACTACGGGCGAAAAGGCAAGAATCATTTGGGAATGGTTCTTGTACTCGATCGAATAGCTTAATTGCCTTGAGCGCGGCGAGCGGCCTCGGCAGCCTCGCGCATGCGCTTGCGGGCACGCGAGCCGGGACGGTTTTTCCCGATGGTGCGGCGCCCCAACTGATCCTGCGGATTCGCTTGTTGAACGCCTTCGCTCTTTGGAACGGGGCGTTTTTCGTTTTGCGGTTTATTCTGCGGGCGGTTTTGCTGCGGACGCTCCTTTTTGTTACCGGGCTTAGCCTGATTCTGTTTGCCGCGGCTGTTGTCACGACGCGGGAATCCGCGACCGCGGGCATTGCGCATTTCGCTTTCGGGAGTTTCTTTTTGCTGGGGCGGGAGCTTTTCGTAAATCGCCTTGTCGCCTTCGGGAATGCTGATTCGGGTCAGCTTTTCGATGGCGCGTAAATCTTGCTCTTCGTCAGGAGCGCAGAACGAAATCGCGATGCCATCTTTACCCGCGCGGGCGGTACGGCCGATACGGTGCACGAATGTTTCGGGAACGTCGGGCAAGTCGTAATTGAACACGTGCGACACGTCGTCCACGTCGATTCCGCGGGCAGCGATATCCGTTGCAACGAGCACGCGGATCTGTTCGCACTTGAAGTTGCCTAAAGCCTGTTGCCTGCGATTTTGGCTCTTGTTGCCATGAATGGCGGCACACTTGATGCCCGCCTTTTCGAGCACGCGCGTAATCTTGTCGGCGCCGTGCTTGGTGCGGCTGAACACAAGCACCTTTTTCATTTCGGGGTGCGCGAGCAGCAGTTCCTTGAGGAGAGCGCCTTTGCGGCGTTTGTCAATGCGGTAGAGTTCTTGATGAATGCGTTCAATCGGAGTGCTCTGCGGCGCCACCTCCACCCTCACTGGGTTCGGGCGCAGAATGGTTGCGGCAAGCTTCGTAATATCGTCGGGCATGGTCGCGCTGAAGAACAGATTCTGGCGATTCTGCGGCAACAGCGCCACCACCTTGCGGATATCGTGGATGAATCCCATGTCGAGCATGCGGTCAGCTTCGTCGAGCACGAAGAATTCCAAAGCCTTCAAGGACACAGCCTTCTGGTTGATCAAATCAAGCAGGCGACCCGGTGTCGCGACCAGAACATCTACGCCACGAATCAGGTTGCGCTTTTGGCTCACGTCGCTCACACCGCCGAAAATGCAGGCGGTCGAAATCGCCGTAAACTGGGCATACTGCTTAAAGCATTCTTCTACCTGAATGGCAAGTTCACGCGTAGGCAAAAGAATCAGCGCGCGACAAGTCTTGGGCGCACGAAATTTCCCCGAATCGAGCAACAGCTGCAAAATCGGGAGAGCAAAGGCGGCCGTCTTCCCCGTGCCCGTCTGGGCGATTCCCAGCAGGTCCTTGCCTTCGAGAAGGCTCGGAATGGAGCGTTCCTGAATCGGAGTGGGCTGTTCATAACCGACAGCGCGAATCGCGCGCTGCAAGGGATTTGCCAGGGGAAGTTCAGAGAAAAGCATATTAATGCCAAATGTAGAAAAAGGGAATCCCTTTTTATCAGGATTCCCTTTTTTTCGAGAGAGGTTTTGGTAAAACGGATTAAAGCTTGACCTTAAAGGACTTGCTGCCCACCTTGACAATGTACACGCCCTTGGCGCCGGTGTAAACCTTCTGCACGGCACCGAGACCGCGAGTGGTACGCACCTGGTGACCGAGGCTGTTGAACACGGTAATGCTCATGCCCTGAGCGCCGCCGACCACGATGTAGTTGTCAGAGGATCTGTAGACAGAGAGACCGAAGTCGTTCTGAAGTTCGGCAGCAATAGCCATGCCATGGCAAGAAGGATCGAACGGATTAGCGCTGCAATCCACTTCGCCCTTGCTGGAAGAGGACTTCGGACCCCACGGATTCGTAGAAGAAGAGCTCTTGGCTTCGCTAGAAGAAGACTGCGGCGGTTCTGCGCTAGAAGAAGATTCCGGAGAGGGACCAGCACCTTCGCCAGCGATCACGATCTCGCCTGCGTTCGGCACGGCGTCGAAGTACACATAGCCGCCGTCAATCTTGGATTCAAGCTTGGCACCCGCCTGCGTCACGTTGGCAGTTGAACCGCTGTACTTGACGCGCAGGGAGAGCGGGTAGTCATAATTGGAAATGTTGTCCTTGATGTTGTGAGTCAACTTAACGGTAGTGGTGCTGCCGCTATTAGAAACTTCAGCCTTCGATGCCTTGCGTTCCTTGATGTACATGGCAACGTGACCCATCGGGGCAACCCAGATGTCCTTGTCGTTTTGCTGGGCATACTGGAGGGAGCCTTCCATAGTGCTAGCATCGGTCGGAGAGTAAGTCGCATAGCCGTTTGTGCCCGTTGTAAAGCCGTGCGTCAGGAATGCAACCCAACCGCCTTGTTGAACGGCCTTTTGCATATTGCCCTTAAAATCGCTGGTTCCCTGATTACCGGTCATGAGCGCAGAAACGGCAGCCCAGTTGTTCGGACCATCTTTGCCCATAATATCGGAGCCGCCCTTCCAGCTTCCGTTACAAATTCTTCCGACAACGTAATTCTGAAGAACCTGGGAGTCACCCGGGGTATCGCAGTTCGGGTAAGCCAGCGTAATACAGCCGTATTTCTGCTGAACCTTGCTGTTAAGAGTCTGCTTGGACGATGCAATTTCGTTACCGGGCATCGGTTGTCCATTGGGATGACTGTCACTATGGCTTGCGATTTCGTGACCAGAAGAGGCTAGTTGTTTCACTCCATCCCAACTAATCATTCCTTGTCCGCCAACCCAACCTGTAACAATGTTAAAGGTAGCCTTATAGCCGTACTTATCGAACATGGGCAAAGCAACACCTACATCGCTTTGCGGGCCATCGTCAAACGTGAAGGAAACGGCAGCCTTGCGGAAGCCTGCCCAAGTGGCAATTTCAGCATCCTGAGCAAAAACCATGGAAGAACCCATGGCAATCAGCGCAGCAATAGAAATCTTTTTGTAATTCATACACTCACACCCTTTTTAGTGATTGATTTAATGTTCTACCCCGTTATAATATATATATGGGCTAAAACAATCGCAATAATAGGGCGACAGTATCCGTTGTTAGCAAAAACAACGAACGTAAACGTTCGGAAACGTTTCTGCTAAGCGAGTTTCTGGAAAAAATCCATCAGCAGGTAGAGAGCGGGGGCCGCGAGGTAAAAGGAATCGCAGCGGTCAAGCACACCACCGTGGCCAACAAACAGGTTGCCGGAATCCTTGGTACCACTCCAGCGCTTAAGGGCAGACATCAAGAGATCGCCCACCTGGCCCGCAACAGTCACCAAGACGCCAAGGCCAATCGCCTTCGCCCAGTCGATATCCACATTAAAGCACCCGAGGGCGGCGCTGCACTTGGCCCAATAAGCCACCCAAGCAACCGTTGCTATAGAACCGGCGACAGAACCTTCCCAGGTCTTTTTCGGGCTGATGCTCGGCGCAAACGGATGACGACCAAAGGGACCCTTGCCTGCCGCAAACTTGCCAAAGAAATAGGCCACCGTATCGCAAAGCCATACACCCGTCATCACAAGAATAAACGGATAGCAATGTTCAAAACCCTGGCCGTTGCCCATCATGAGCACGTTCATGCCGCCCCAAAGCCCTACATAAAGCGGGGCGCCCAGCTGCATCACGAGCCATGGGAACAAGTGGTCAATTTCAACCTTGGCATACGCGACACCAATGTAGATTGCAAAAATCACGAGGAAGGTCATGCCCACCACGTACGGCACGGCAGGCATTCCAAAATAGCCACCCTTGGAAAGAGCCCATGCGAGCGTCAGGGCCAAGGAAGATGCAAACGAAAGGTAGCGGGTATCGGGGCCCTTGTACATTTTGCAGGCCATACCGGCCCATTCCCAAGCACCGACACCAGCCATAAAGCACATCAAGCCAATACGGCTGTAATCGCTGAACCACAGCAAAAAGAATACAATAGGAATGGCGATGAACGCCGTAATTAAACGCTGCGCAAGATTACTCATGCAACACCTTTCCAAAACGTCTTTCTCGAGTATTGAAGAACTCGACGGCCTTCAAGAATTCTTCCTTGGTAAAGTCGGGCCACAGCGTATCGGTTACGTAGAATTCGCTGTAAGCGGCCTGCCAAAGCAGGTAATTCGAAAGCCTGAACTCTCCCCCGGTACGAATCACGAGATCCGGATCGGGAGCTCCTTTTAAATACAAATTCTTAGCGAAGAGCGTCTCGTCGATATCTTCAACCTTGATTGCCCCGGACGCCACTTGCGCGGCTATGGAACGCGTCGCTTCGACAATTTCTTGCCTGCCACCATAAGAGATAGCGAGGTTCAGCTGCATGCCCGTGTTGTTCGCCGTCTTGTCGATGGCGGACTGAAGACTTGTGCGCGGCTTTTCTGGCAAACGGTTCATGTTGCCAATCACCGTAAGCTTCACGTTCTTTTCCATGAGATCGGGAATTTCCTTGACAACCATCTCAATCAAGAGGTTCATCAAGTAATCCACTTCCTTGCTGGGCCTGCCCCAGTTTTCGGAACTGAACACATACAACGTCATGTGTTCAAGTTTCAGGTTCACGCCCACTTCGACGGCATCAATCGTCGCCTGGGTGCCCTTGCGGTGGCCCAGGAAACGTTCAAGACCGCGGCTACGGGCCCAGCGCCCATTGCCATCCATGATAATCGCTACATGTCTAAGCTGATTTGCCACGCAAACCCCGGACTACACCTTGAGGATGTCTGCTTCCTTTTCAGCGAGGAGGCTGTCGATCCGGGCAATAGCCTTATCGGTAGCCTTCTGGATTTCGTCCTGCTGCTTCTTGACTTCGTCTTCGGGCAGTTCCTTGTTCTTCTTGAGGGCGTCGTTAGCATCGCGGCGGATATTGCGGATTGCCACACGACCTTCTTCGGCATGCTTGCGGGCAATCTTTGCAAGTTCCTGACGGCGTTCCGTGGTAAGAATCGGAAGGCTCACGCGAATGCAGTTGCCGTCCTTCATCGGGGTAAGGCCGATGTTTGCTGCAAGGATAGCCTTTTCAATCGGGTCGACCATGGTCTTTTCCCACGGGGACACAAGCAGCATGCGCGGTTCGGGCACAGAAACCTTAGCCACCTGGGAAATCGGAGTCGGCGTACCGTAGTAGTCGATGCGCACGTCGTTCAGGATAGCGGGGCTAGCCTGGCCTGCGCGGATCTTCGAGAATTCACGTTCGGTGGCCTCAATGGCCTTGTTCATTTTATCAGAATAATCTGCCATAATTTTTTGCGTGTTAAAAGGTTTTACTTACCAGTTACTAGTTGCGAAATATAGATAATTGAAAATGTAGGCGCAAAATAAGTAGTGTTTTTGTAAGAGAAAATTCTAAATTTGCCACCATGCCTACCAAAAAGCCCAAAGTTTTCGTAGTTCATCTAGGATGCGCCAAGAACCAGGTCGATGCAGAAAACCTGGTCGGAGAAATGTTACACGCCGGTTTTGCAACTTGCGATACGGCCGCCAAAGCGGACTACATCCTGGTGAACACTTGTGGATTCATCGAAGCTGCCAAGGAAGAATCCATCAACGCGATTCTCGCACAAATTAACGGCAAGAAGCCCAAGCAGAAGCTGATTGTGTCGGGCTGCCTTTCGGGCCGCTACGGCGACGAACTAGTAAAGGAACTGCCCGAAGTCGATTACTGGGTGGGCACCTACAAACCGGGTGAGCTCTTGAAGAAGATGGGCATCGTGGCTCCGCAAACTTGCGACGCAGAGAACTTGCCGCGCATGAACCTGGGCGGATTCAAGCACCACGCCTACCTGAAGATTGCCGAAGGCTGCAACCGCCGCTGCGCCTACTGCGCGATTCCCCTTATTCGCGGAAAGCAGGTTTCGCGAAGCATCGAAGACATTGTGGCAGAAGCCAAGGAACTCGAAGCGCAGGGCGTCCAGGAAATCACGCTCATCGCACAAGACACGACTTACTTTGGCCGCGAAAAGGGCAAGAAGGGCGGCACGCTCGCCCAGCTTTTACGAGCCATTCTCGACAACACAAACATTCCGTGGATCCGCACGCTTTACTGGTACCCGATGTTCGTGGACGATGAACTTTTGGACCTGATGGCAAGCGAACCGCGCCTGGTGAAGTATGTGGACATGCCCATACAGCATGCAAGCGACAACGTACTCAAGAACATGAAGAGGAACTACCGCAAAAAGGAACTCGTCGATATTCTGCACAAGATTCGCGAGCGTATTCCGGGCGTTACGCTGCGCACCACAGTGCTTGTCGGATTCCCCGGCGAAACCCACGAAGACTTTGAAGAACTGATGGAACTGTTGGAAGACATTCAGTTCGATCACTTGGGCGGATTCGTATTCAGTCCCGAAGAAGGCACCCCCGTGATGGAGATGGACTTGCCTGCAGTCGACGAAAGCGAAGCCCGCGCAAGGCTCGACGCCGTAAACGATTTGCAAGAAGAACTTGATGCACAACACGCCGAGGCGATGATCGGAAAGAAAGTCCGCATCATCATCGACCAGGTTGCCGAAGAAAGCGAATACCACTTTTACGGACGCACCGAAGGCAACTCGATGGAGAACGACGACATCGTGAAGGTGCTCGAAGGCGATGCCGACGTAGGTGAATTCCGCGACGCGCTCGTGGTAGACGCCGAACCGCATGAACTGATTGTGAAGCTGGTGTAATTTACTATCTTTGCACCACACGCCCTTGTAGCTCAGTTGGATAGAGTGTCAGCCTCCGAAGTTGAAGGTCATGCGTTCGAATCGCATCAAGGGTATAAAAAAGGCTCCTCATCGAGGAGCCTTTTTCAATGTCATTCAGGACTTAGCGACCGGCGACGCCAGAGCGGGCTCTAGCCTTTTCACGTTCGCGGCGGCGCTTTTCGGTGTCATCCGGGAAGAGTTCCGGCAGAGCGTAACCGATAGCGATACCGAAGACGATGCCTGTCTTGCTCATACCTTTCGGGTCCACCACGCGGGAACCCCATTCACCCGTTTCGCCATCAGCCAGCCAAATGTTCTGGTAATTGCCTTCCAAGTCCATCATCGGAGTTTCTAGCTTGCGGAAGCTCGGGTTATCCGTTTCCTGGTCGCCCTGACCGGTGCTTGCATAATAGGTCTTCGGAGTCTTGGCAAGCTTCGGTGCATAGTACATACCGATAGAGAACTGCAAGTAATACCATTCGTTGGTCAGGTAGGTGATAAGGGCGTCAAACTGGAAGCCATCCACCTTAATCAAAGCACGGGTCTTGCTTTCGTCGGGAACGATGTCATGGTCAAAGTACACAGTACCGTAAGACACAGACACGCCCAAATGGAGCGGATTCTTGGGGAACAGATAGTAGTTCAAGCCAACCTTGTAACCCGTACCGCCTTCAAGATCCCATTCGTCGAAATCGTTGTCAGTTCCCTTCGGCACGAAACCGAAAGAACCGTAAAGAGCCAAATGGAACGGCAAAATGTATTCAATGCCGGCACCAAGACCCATACCCATACCGGTTTCGCCCATAATCGGGTAACGGGAACCCATACCGATCTGGAAAATCAGACGGTTACGGAGCCAGTCGCGGCGACGTTCGGAGTTCGCGTATTCATCGAGACGCTGCTCTTCTTCAAACTTCTTGCGTTCGGCCATTTCACGACGCTGGGCAGAGTTAATACCAACGTCATAGACTTCTTCCTCTTCTTCGTCATCGCCAGTGGCCATGGAAGCATGCGGAGCAGCGTCACCTTCTTCTTGAGCAGAGGCGGGGGCAGAAATAAAGCCTTCATCGTCCTCGTCAAAGTCGTCTTGCGCCCAAGACAAGAAGGCGGTCAAACATAAAGACAAAAGTACTTTCTTAAACATGAAAAAGCCTCAGATTATATAATCGCATTTGCGAATATAACTTTTAAGCGAGCAAATCGCACGAAACTTAATGTAAAAAAAGCAAAAAACACGCTTTTCGAAGGTTTTTTGGGCATTATTTGGCCTCAAGCAATTTAGCCTTGATAGAACCAAGCGCAATTTCGCACTCCATAAGTACCGGAATGCGGCGTTCGTCATCGGTGAGCCATATAAAAATGCGCCCTTTGGAGACAAAAATGCCGTCGCCATCGAGAACGGGTTCCACTTTAATGCAGGGGACTTCGCCAAAAATGCTCTCGATCTTTTCGCGACCGTGTACAATGACCTTAAGTTCGTAGCGTTTTTTGCCACTCACCGCCGAAAAACGGGAAGTCTCCCCCACCTTGAGCGGGAGGGTTCGCACCAAGTAGAACGCCGACATAATGCTATGTTCTTCGCCCTGGATAGTGACTGCCGTATCGGCGGAGCGCTTGGCCTTGCGGGTTTTCATATCGGTGAACACGGTGTCCGAAAGCCAGGCCTTTTCACCCTTGCGGTCAAAGCGGATAACAGACGTGTTGTGAAACGTGCCCTCATGGAGTCGCTTGCGGAACACTTCGGTCATGAGTCCCTTGTTACGCACGCGGGTGTACACCGTATCATTGACCGGATAGATTCGATTGATAGTCTTGTTGCCTGTCGCGAAGGTCAGGAACTCCGTCTTGCCGCCAGCAATCGGCTTGACCTCGAGAGTCGCTGTACCTGCCGTAATGAACCCCCAACCAAGGCTGAAGGTCAGCTTTTCGCCCTTCATCCACGGGGCGTTGACCTCTGGAAGGTCGGGTTCACCGGCGAAAGACGCCGCCACGAGGAACGCCGTGAGAAAGACGATAGACGACAACTGCGTAAAGCGAGAGTCGCGACCAACGAAGTTGGGCATGACCGAGCTGAACAGTTGGTACATGAGCGAAGCGAATGTACAAAGACGAGAGAGCATAAAAGAATGTGAGGTGTGTAATGTGTGATGTGTGATGCGAAATATCTAATTCCACATTTCACATTACACATTCCACATTGTGTTACCCTTCAATATCTCCGAGACTCTTGCGGTAGGCGACGAGCTTCTCGCGGACAGCCGGGTCTGCGATGGCGACGATGTGGGCGGCGAGGTAACCGGCATTCTTGCCGTTGCCGATGCCGACCGTTGCCACCGGGATTCCCGGGGGCATCTGCACAATGCTGTGCAGGGCATCGACGCCGTTGAGCGGGCCGCCGGCGCAGGGCAGGCCAATGACCGGAAGAATCGTGTGCCCTGCGAGCACGCCCGGGAGGGCTGCAGCGAGGCCAGCAACACCGATGAGAACCTGGAGGCCTCGCCCGGCGGCTTCGCGAGCATACTTCGCGGTGGCGTTCGGGGTGCGGTGTGCGGAGAGGATGTTGTATTCCCACACGATGCCGAAGCTGTCGAGCACCGCGGTGATCTTATCTACAGTTTCCTGGTCGGACTTGCTACCCGCAACGATACCGACCTTTGCATTCGGAACTTCATTAATCTGCATATTTATTTCCTTGTTCAAATCATACAACAGAGCGCTTTCGATAAGCAAAACGTCCTTAAGCAAGAGATCCTTCGACTTCACTTCGTTTCGCTCAGGATGACACGTTTGGGGATTTTCTTACTTTTTCGCCAGACGGGCCAAACCCTTCTTGCCGATGTCCTTGCGGTAGAACTTGCCTTCGAACTGAACCTTTTCGGCGGCTTCGTAAGCGATGTCGAGAGCGGCCTGGAGCGTTTCGCCATGGCCCACCACGCCAAACACGCGGCCACCGTTGGTGACCAGCTTGCCATCGACCATCTTGGTACCGGCATGGAGCACCTGGGCGCCGTTCTTTTCGGCTTCTTCGATACCCGTCACAACCTTGCCCTTTTCGTAGGAGCCCGGATAACCCTTGCTAGCGAGCACCACGATAGCGGAGCTGCCCTTCGGAGCCTTCGGGGCACCGAGTTTCGCGAGTTCGCCCTTTTCGGCAGCGTCGAACAATGCGAGCACGTCACCGTCGTAGAGCGGGAGCACAATCTGGCATTCGGGGTCGCCGAGGCGGCAGTTGTATTCCACGACCTTCGGGCCCTTCGCAGTCACCATGATGCCCACGTAGAGCACGCCCGTGTAAGGCTTGCCTTCGGCGGCCATGCCCTTGAGGGTCGGTTCGATAATCGTCTTCTTCACTTCGTCGAGGAGAGCGTCCGTCACCACCGGAGCCGGGCTGTAAGCGCCCATGCCACCCGTGTTCGGGCCCTTGTCGTCATCGAAGACGCGCTTGTGGTCCTGGGCAGAAGAGAGAATCACGTAGTCCTTGCCGTCGCAAACCACGAAGATGGAGGCCTCTTCGCCGTCCATGAATTCTTCAATCACGACCGTCTTGCCGGATTCGCCGAAGACGGCCTTGTCGCCGAGCATTTCTTCGACAGCGTCGTTCGCTTCCTTGTCCGTCATGCAGACGATAGCGCCCTTGCCTGCAGCGAGGCCCGACGCCTTCACCACGATTGGAGCCGGGTGTTCGGCGAGGAACTTCTTCGCGGAGGCGAGATCGGTGAAGGTCTCGAAGGCTGCCGTCGGCACGCCATACTTCTTCATGATATCCTTGCTGAAAGCCTTGGAGCCTTCGAGCGCGGCAGCAGCCGCAGTCGGGCCGAAAGCGCGCAGCCCGCGACGGCGGAATTCATCCACTACGCCAGCGACCAGCGGAATTTCGGGGCCGATGACCGCGAGGTCGATATGCTCTGCTACGGCGAGGTCGGCAATAGCCTTCGGGTCGGCCACATCCACCGGCACGCACTTGCCGAGGTTAGCCATGCCCGGGTTGCCCGGAGCGCACACGAGAGTGTCGCACAGCGGCGACTTCTTGACTGCAAGAGCGATGGCATGTTCGCGACCACCGCTACCAACGACGAGAATATTCATATAGCGTATCCTTATACTTGTACGGGGGATAATGTAGAAAAATGCATTATAAGAAATTTGCCAACATACAGAATAATGTATAATTAGAGTTATCCAAGTTCCTCAACACACCGTCTCTGGAGAAAAACATGAGAAGAACTCGCTATTGGGCAGTTACCATCTTAGCCATTATCGCCTTGTCAATATGTGGCTGTGCACCAGCAATAGGCTATCATGCACTACCCAGCATTTCTCAAAATGCAACTTCAGCCCCCGAAGCATGTATTTTCCTTGCCGTTGACGATGCAGCACATTATGACGGCATTCACAACGCCATTGGCATCAGAAATGACAGTTTGTATTTTGAATACAACATCTACAAGAAAACAGATGACAGCCAAGATTATCAAAAGTACGAAACAATTCATATTTCAAAAAAGCCGCATGACATTAAAGCCAAATTCTTCCCATACCGCGATAAGAACGGCACCATTAACGACCGCTATATGATAAAGCCTATTTCCAACAACGAAGAGTTAGACGCCATTCCTTTAACATACTACACAACTGATTCAACCTATTTCGCACAAATTGAGCATCGTTCAATGGAATCGTCCGAAGCAAATACAAGGCTTTACAATCTAATTCTTTACGTCGAAAACGTTTCAAAATAGATAGTGCAGCGTTCCGCTGCATTTTTTTTCAAAATGCCCAGTATAGGCCCAAGCTCCCTAAAGCAGTTATACCTAGGCCACCACCAAGCATCGCACCTCCGTTATCGCCCCCGTCCTTGAGTTCCGCTGCCCCCATCACACCCCAAGAAAACCCGAAAATAACAAGCATAAACGAAATCACACTCACAAAGGGTTTAAAGAAACTGAAATCAGCCTCCGATCTTTCATTATAGTCAAAATCGTCGGAGGACATAGTCCCTTCATATTCCTGCATCGACAGAACCAGCGGAGGGTTCAGCGACACAGCAAAAGAACTTGTCGCCACCAACGAAAGCATCAAAAGGAATACTGCTAAAAATTTCATATAGTTTCTACCTTCTCCATAAAATCCACGAGACTCCAGTTGTCGATTTTACGTTGAATCATCAGTTTTTCCGTTTATCCAACCTTAAAACAACTAATTTTGTCCGTTTTTCCAACTATTTTTACGATATTTTTGCCCATTTTTCCAATTTTAGCAAAAATCCATGTTTTTAATGACATAACCATTTTGTTGGCGCCAACAAAATGGGAGCCGTAGTTTGTCATTTCTTCGCAATGGCTTTTTTGCGTTCCTGCTTCAACTTTTTGGCACTGATTTTGGGCGTGGGGAGATTTTCAGGCATTGTTCCGCCAAGTTCAGCAATCGTCTGGCGGACTTTTTTACCTACGGCATAATGTGTTTCGTTTGCCTGCTCCTTCCCCTTGATGTTTTCACGACGGAGTTTGTCGTCAGTCTGGGTGATGCGGAACAGGTTCGCCGCAAGTTCGGTGGCCCCCATGTGGTCCAGGATCTGTTCGTTTTTCTTGAGTCCCTTGCGCTTGTGAATATCCTTCATTCCCAACCCGTTGTAAAGTCCCTGGTAACCGCGATTCTGGAACACGGCGTAATCTACGGGAGTTTCAACACCGGCCGCCTTTGCAGAACTGGCAAGGAATTTGTTGCGAATGGTCACTTCGTCACGAATCGCCAGGCGTTTTTCGTCTTCCGAAAGCTGTGCCGCAGAGTCCGAAATTTCCTTCTGCCGGGTTTTGACGGCAAAATATGTTTGACCCAGGGCAATCACTTCTTTGCGGGGGTCTCCGTTCATCACGATCAGGTAACAAGCGTAACGGGAAAGCTTGATATCGGTGATTTCACGTTGTGAACCAGAGCCAAGATTAACCATTTTGTTGACGTCAACAAAATGGTCTGTTTCGACAAAACCACTTGCCAAACACGCTTCTTTTGCGCGTTTTACGCTCTTTTCAAAATTTCTCCATTCTGTATATTCAAGAGCCGTTTGCAGCTCCCTTGCATACCAGAATTCAGCTCCATTTTCGTCGGTGTGCTTGATATTCTCAAACGTCTGCTGAGAATAGGTGACAATTTCTTTTTTAGCCATAGGGCCTCCTGCGTTTATTGTTTTTACTAGGAACGCCCTTGCAATACGGCAAAGCCAAATAAAGCAAAAGCGCATCATTCCTTTCTACGGAATGACGCGCATGAGTGTAATGTACCTAATATCGCCAAAGTTGGCAAGGGGCTTAAGGAAATTTTACACTAGGTTGAGCTGCAGTTGTTCGGAAATTCCGAACAGCTGACGAGACTAAATTTTTTCCAACTCGTCTCTCATGGCGGGGCGATTCTTGAACCGCGACAGCCAAGATATTTTCAGCCGGTTGACTTCCGGGAGGCCACCCTCGTACTTGAGCAGTTCGAGTCGTCAATGTTCAGGTTCCCGAGCTTTTTCGTGAAATGGACCAGGACCTTCTTGGCGCCGTCATTGTTTACAAATAGGCGTTGCCTTTCGATTCGCTCGAAAAGATTCAGCATGTCGTTCATGAAATAGCGCGCATCGCGGTAAGCGATAAGGCCACCGTCGCGATACCTGCGGACGATGCTGTCGAACAGGGCGGTAAGATCTTCAAGTTTTAGTGGTTGCATAGTTATTATCGGAGTCACTTTTTCAACGAGTACGTCCTATTCTTATTTGCACCGTTGGAGACTATTTTACCTTCTTCTACAAGATCAGCGAGATATATCTTTGTGCGAGAAATCTTCAAGCCGATGTAAGCAGAGATTTCTTGAGAGCGAGCTTCTTCGTGTTCGGCAAGAAATTCGACAATCATTTTCTTGAATTTTGTCGACTTTTTATCGCCATTTTTATCGCCGTTTTCAGCGTTTATCGCCACTTTTTCGCCGCTTTTATCGCCATTTTCGGGATTTATCGCCGTTTTATCGCCACTTTTTAAGTTTATCGCCACTTTTTCGTCGTTATTGTGGTGATAAAAATTCACTCGGAACATATCCCCGATTTCGGTGAATTCAGGAAGGGCCACGCCATATTCCCGACACAACGTATTAATCCGCTGGAAACCGGAGCCCCAGCCTTCCAGAACATGAACCTTTTCCAGAGTGCGGGCAAGAGTCTTGTTACGGATAGAAGAGCGGCCGCTCAAGGCCTCTTCAAGAGTTTGCGTTCCGTAAAGAGTTCCCGGTGAAGAAATCTCCACGCGGTCATCATATACGGCCACCTGCACGCTGAAATTCATTTGATAATTCCTATGGATTGCAGCATTGATTATTAGCTCTCGAATAGCTTTCGGCGGGAGTTCGTACTTTTCATCATGAACGACCCCGTTTATTTCGATAGCCATATTCAGGTGGTTGAGAACGAACTTATAAGCATCGTCAATTTGCTTGCAGAGCGGGCCATTATAATCCTTTTTATCTAGAAAGTCAGCTCGCATCGTTCCACGGAACCGGGCACACTGAATTCGTGAAGTATATTCATGCTTGCCCAAGAGAATAGCCAACGCATTCGTCGCCTTGTCATGCGAACGACCCGCAAGCAGATGCAAGTTTTCTAAATCCGCTTTTGTAATTTTACGCTTTGCCCTTTTTGAAAAATCCTTGCATAGAAATTCTATATCATCATCGGTCACCTTGAGCGAACGATACGGGAGTCCATCGTTTATCGGCAATACTATCCTTGAGTTCGAACAAGTCGGCCTTTTTAGGGATGCCAATAAACTCGCGACGATTATTCACGCCAACAACAAATTTGCCGCCCGCCCCATTCGCAAAGGCAACGATAGACTTGACCCATTTTTCGGAATCTTCGGGCAGCTCCACCTTGTATTCCAAGGTGCGGCTCTCGCCATTCAAGATTTCTTGCTGTAAAGACATTCGCATTTTCCTCTAGTCCATGGGATTCCTATTCTACCTAAATATAACTCCATCCGCTTGACACAAAGTGACAAAATGCAACTATTTTCCGAGGCTTTTCAATTCCTTCCTATCCTTATTCTTCCAGAAGGTGAGGCCGTTTCTAGCTCCTCCGGCAACGAACGCAGCCGCCATTGACGGGACCACGGGGTGACCCAGCCGTTCGTCGTTGTGCGCGATGGACTGATTTGCTGAATGCAACGCAAGGCAGAGACGCTGGCCGAAGAAACGATTCCGTCCACCTCGATTCCGTCGGAACAGATTTTTCCTTCGAAATGCGTCTTGGATTTGCCCTTCGGGCCATAATCGAAATGCACGACATCGCCCACGTTTAAAAGCCCCGCCTTCACAATCTCGTACAAAGCGTTGCTCTTGTCCGTCGTCTTTAAGGACTCCTTTTCCTGCGTCAATTCCAAATCCGGGAAGTCGTAAAGCACCTCGCCCTTGCCGTTCATGTATTTCTCGATATGCTGAATCTGCACATCGACCTTCTGCATCGACGCCCATTCCTCAAGGTCGCTCGGGGAATAGTCTATCGGCAAAGAGACAAGTTTCCCTGTAGTTGTACACAACTTTATCATTAAGAAAGATTCCTTGTAAAGGTACACTTTTGGTATTCGCGTCTATAATTACTACAGCCGATAAACATTCCATACGGACCTTTTTTCTTTTCTAAATGACCGCCGCACTTGGGGCAAATCCAGCCTTCGGCCTTAATATCATTTTCGTAACGACTTGAAATTTCTTCATAGAAGCAAGATTCTTCCGCAGAGTTTGAGGGAGGAACGAAAATCACTTTTTTCTTCGCCCGCGTCATTGCCACATAAAAGAGGCGTCGTTCTTCGGCATAAGGGAATTCTTCTGGATTTTCGGAAAAGAGTTTCATCACGGGAGCATCCTCAATTTTACTTGGGAAGCCTTTCCGGCCGTTTTTATTGTTCAAAATAAAAACATAATCCGCTTGCAAACCTTTTGACGCATGAACTGTCATAAAGTTGATAAACAAATCCTCACGACCGGCATATTTGTATTCGCCATTTTTTCCTATCGGAACCAAATTTTTCAAATAATTTTTCATCATCTTTTCATCATCTTTGTAACGACCAAGGAAAAGCACCTTGCTGTTTCGCGGCAATTCATTCAATCTCCACTCCCATAAACCTTTACCTAAAACAAAGTCATTATCCTTTGATGGTGTTTTCAGTTGTTTCTTAATCTGAGACGGATTTTCCATGACAAAACTACCACTCGCCTCAATAAGTCGTTTCGGGAATCGATAGGTTGTTTCAATTTTTCCAATTTCCGTAGGCCCCCAATATTTTTCAAAATTGAGGATATAACTCACATCGCTCCCAGCAAATCGGTAAATACTTTGCCAATCATCACCAACACAGAACAACTTGTAATCCGATGAATCACGCAAAGCCTTTAGCAAGTTAAATCGAGGCTTCGATATATCCTGATATTCATCAACTATCACAACCTTATATGGATTGGTATATTTGCCCTCACGAGCATATTGAGCAGCGTTATTAATCATATCGCTAAAATCGATATAGTTCTTTTCAGAAAGCATTTTCAAATATGCGGTATATATCGGTTCAAATAAACGCAGAATATCATCATTCTCTCGTCGTTCCAGAATACTAGCAGTTGAATAATTAATTCGTTTTAAATCTTCAACAGAATAGACATTCGCTTTGGCTTGGGTAAGCATAGCCCCCAAAAGAGACGCGATTCTTTGAAAAACGAAATTTTTGTCATAATCATTCTGCATACTCGCCCACATATCTTCTGCAGAACGAGGCTTGAGAATCACACCTTGATTAACAAGTCTTTTGGACAGTTCATCTAAAAGAGTATCTTCAAATTTTTCATAGGCAAAGCATTCGACAAGTTTGGTATTATGCTCTTTGTGGATTCTTCGCTTCCACCTCATTCCTTCCGAATAAAGCTGACTTGCCGTTTTTCCATTCTTACCTAAAAACGCATCAGAAACTCTACCTTGCCTATTGATTCCAAAGTATTCTATATATACGTCGTATTCAGGCAAATAAAAATCGGGCTGATACTGGCGAAACTCTTCGGTAGCTGTCGAAAAATGATACGGTCGTTCATATTCAAAAACAACCTGGTTTTGCCATAGAAAATTGGCAATATCCATTTCACCATAGCTTTTGACGGAGATTCCATTGATTGTTTTTGGGGGATTTTCCTCTATATATCTGTCATACTCCTCCACATTTTTAAAATCGTCCATACTTTTAGACTTAGATTTATTGTATAGCAAATATTCGACCAACAATTTTAAGTACTCTGGATTTTTTATTTCTTCCTTTAGTTGATCCCAAACAAATTTACTCATGTCCTGAAATACAGCCCTTTTCCCCTCCAGTTTTCCAAGAACCTTATCGTAACCTAGAGAATGGAAAGTGCATGCAGTTATCGGAACATCGATATTTTCCTTCAATTGTCGATTCATATCTGCAGCAGACTTTTTTGTAAAAGACAATATCATGATTTCTTCGGGTTTGCAAAGATTTTTCTTGAGCAAATATTTCACTTTTCCCACAATAGTCGTCGTTTTCCCGGTTCCCGCCCCAGCAATTACAAGTTGATTATGAGCATCCTTGACTACACAATCTAACTGTTGATCGTCTAACGGGAAGCCCTTTATATTTCCAATTATCTGTTTTGCCTCAACTTTCCGAACAGACAAAACATGTTCATTGTGGGATTTCATCTTCTGCGGCAAAGTATCAAGTAACGAAAAGAACCGTTCCCATGACTTTTTATACGCACTATAACAAAAAGCCTTTGAATATTTATTTGGAGCGTGATATCGAAGCAAGTTTATATTTTCTTGACAGTTCTTTTTCCAAGTCGAAACAGTCTCGTCAGAAACATATTCAGAAGTATTTGAAAAAATATAAAGCAAACTTGCGAGACTCTCTTCTACTTTAGACAATAATGGATAGCATTCTTCATTTTGACGAAGGCAATCAACTTGCTCACAAACTCGATCCCATTCTTGAATAAACACGCACGCAGAAGATGAAAACAATTGAAAGCTAGGGCTTTTCCTGAGTTTTCGGATGGAAGCGCTCAAAACACCGTTATGTAATGATTCGTATTTATCACACCAAGCCTGATACGATTGCCATGATTCACCACAAACCTTGCTTTCTGAAAGAGCATTATCAATCGATTTAATCAATGTACAGCACTCTCGCTCCCTTTCGGCAGCAAGGGTCCTACGGCGTTCGAAAAATCTTTTGATAAAGGAGAACATAATTGAATAAAACGACTAATTATTTAATCAAATCCTTCATAGTTTTCCCTTCTTTATTCTTCCAAAAAGAGAATCCGCTGCGAGCACCACCCGCAACCAATGCGGCCGCCATAGAAGGAGAAGAACATTCGAGATCTTTGGAAAGTATGCCACCTTTTGACAATTTCAAGGATTCGCGGATTTTACGCCATCCCGGAGGATTAATTCCATCATAGTTTTGAGCAAGAATACTTTTGGCACACAAGATATATTTATCCCCAACCATTTTTAAGACAGCAACAACATTTCCGTTTTTATCATTATGAAAATATTGTCCATCAAGACCTTCTTGATTCGCCATTTCAGCCTGTTCAAATGAATCTTTCTTCTCCTGCTCAGGGAAAATTTGCTTTCCCTCAAAAGAACTAAGCAAGCGAATCACCAAGTCTTTATTTAAGGCAAATAATTCGGTATTTCCAACTTGACTTTTGCTGAATATTTCATGCAGCAAAGTTTCCTTTTCATCGTAATCATCAACTTCAATAGCAAAGCAGCGTTTTAAAGCAGCTACATTTGAATAGCCATTACTTTCTAAATAATACATTCTGCGTTCAAATTGGTCTGAACCAGTCTTGCCAATTTTTATCAGCCCAGAAACCGCTGTAGTCATAATATAAATGATGCCTTTGGACATATAACATCTCTCTTTTTTATTTTTTCACCATCAAAACCATTTCGCAAATTACAATCAAATCATCACCACCACATTTTCCAATCACTCTTTGTATTATTTTTTCATCGTCAGAGCGCTCTATTTCAACATTTTCTTCTCCCCAGCACGAATTAAACGCCTTTTGAATTAATGAACAAGTCATGTTGTAAGGTTCTTTTGGAAAATTTTCATCATTATCATTAGAAATGATGCTTCTAAAACCTGAACTACAAATAAAAAGGTTGTCTAAATATTCCATTGACTCATTTCTGTTTTCTGAGGCACGATATATCTCATCCATATCTACAACAAAGATTTCTTTCATTTGTTTTTGTTTTATTACATCAAGAACTTCATTATAATTAATGGTGTTGCCCTGATTGAACGTAATAGCAAGGCCCTTTGTATCAACACCAAATTCGCAAATATACATAGGTATATCCATACGTAAATCATCTTTTTCCCACGACTTATCAGCATCTAATAAAACAACCTGCTCGGAAACCCATTTGGCAAAATCTTCTTCAGAAATATTTGGCATGCCAGAAGTTCTTGCCGCAACGGAACAATTACCAAAAATTATTCCGGCAAATCCATAGGTGTTCGTTACTTTTAAACCTCCTGCAACCAAGTGTCCTTTTAAAACAGAATCCAAAAGTCCTCGACCAACACAACGTCCTTTTCCATCTTTTAAAAATGTCACCCTCTTTGCTATTTTTTCAGCATAAATGTTTATATCTACTCTTTGTGGAAGCCAATGGCACTTTCTGCAATATTTTTTTACAAAATCAACATTTGAAATATATTTCCATTCATTTGCTTTCAATAACTCATTTCCGTTAAAAAAGACATTATAACCTATTCCACAACACAAACTAAAGATTTGGCTTTCTAATGAAAAAATATCGTTAGAATATTTTTCTGAAGGGCACCATCTATGGTTGATTATACTTTCTTTTATCGACTCCAAATCATTTACCCATATTTTTATTTTTGTTCCAGATTTCTTTCTTCGCTCTGAGATTTCAGCTTTCCTCAGCAGCGGTCTTGAACTAGCGCCATAATAAAACTCAAGAATTCTTGTATCAGCAACACTATCTCCTGACCGAAGTGTAGTAACAGAAACCTTTTCTCCCCACATGAAAACAGAGAAAAAGCCTATTCCAAAATGCCCTGTTGAACAAAAATCTGTTGACTCTAAGCTAGGAATTTCCTTACGCATCAATTCTGACCCCCAAAAAGATGAGCCAAAATCGAGAAATGGTCCCGTCAGGACTTTTTGTGACATTCCTATTCCATTGTCTTCAACTTCGATGAAACTACCATTTTCGTCAGAATTAAAGCGAATGTCTATTCGTCCTTCACTTTCTTCCATTTCACCTAATTTACATTTCGCTTGTATTGCATCGGATGCATTTTGAATGAGCTCTCTTAATGGAATTATCGATGTATTCCCATACAGAGCCTTACCACCCAAAGAATTTATTAGACCAGATACATTTGACACTCGTATTTTAGAATCAATAGGAAGCCATCCCTCCGTTTTTATTGATTTTGATAAGGATTCTGGAGAATCAATGTTTTTCACACAAAAAACGCCTAATGAATTGATTCCTCTATTAGTAAAAAGCGAATCAACAGCCAAAAGTTCCTGATTAATCATTTTTAAAATGTCATAACATAACCACCAGCTCTCTCGTTCGCCAACAGAAAAAGAGGAAGAATTAAATTCTAGTCTATGATTTTCTGCTATAGGTTTTCTCAATTTTGAATGAAAAGTCCAATGTTGTTTAGAATAATCACTCAATTTTTTCGAAGCCATAAGTATTAATGGGGCTCTATTAGAATATATGTGAATAGCATCAGCAATTCTTAGAATACCTGCTAATTTTATGACATCAATAGTCCACTCTGCAGGCATGGAACCCAATGCTCCAATTTTTTTAGTAGGGAAAATAGAATCAATTTCATTTATTGAAATTCCATGACTATATGCAATTTGCCCAATTATTTCTCCATAACCTACTCTTAACTCATCATCTTTAATAACATAAACGCGGTTCGAGTCCTTATCGAAAGCATGGAAAGGTAGTTTTTGAGCATTTTCAGGATGTTTTTGCCTCAAAGTTTCTAAATCGGCTTTATTTTTTGCTTCCTCAATTTCGAAGCCATTCTTTGTGTAATGAGCAAAAGAATCCTTCCATATGACATCACTTTCAAGAGTCGTCCTATTACCATAAGCGATATAACTCATTCCTAGATCATGAAATAAAAAAGAACAACCAAGAACAAACCCTTCTGCAGGATTTAATTCAATTGATGACTGACTGAGAATTATATCAGCAGTTCCCCAAAGTTCATCAATATGAGAAATATCATGAAGAGTATATTCAGAGAATATACTTGATATTCCATTGGCTAAGAACTCAA
This sequence comes from Fibrobacter succinogenes, assembly GCA_902756345.1. Classification (GTDB taxonomy): domain Bacteria; phylum Fibrobacterota; class Fibrobacteria; order Fibrobacterales; family Fibrobacteraceae; genus Fibrobacter. The sequence continues at coordinate 68,348 of CACVQR010000001.1, forward strand.
CATTTTTACGAATACTTTCGTATTCATTCCTCAAAGTGTCAATATTATCTTTATAAGAACCATCTTCTTTCCCAAGAGTTTGTTTCCACAATTTTGATTCATGATAATTAAAAGACATAAAAATTAACCTCTCTTCATCATTAAAATTTCAAAAAAAATTTTTTTCATTTATAAAGTAATCCTCTTCTTTGGGGAAACTATATTATATCCATGATTAGGATATATCCATTTGGAACTGGAATAATTCCAATCAGTACAAATAATGTCATTTGCATAATTGGGTGGGGTTTGTTGAGTCAGCAATTGGCAATACCTTACATCAGGGCCATCATAATTGTATGGCGATGGACCGCACGAATGCACAATCTTTGATGCGGTACAATTACTTTTAGGCATCTTCGCACCGAATCGTGAACCATGATGAGCAGATTTCATCAATTTGAATTTCTGATTAACAAGATGTTTCATCGCTATTTTACCAATAGGGCCAGAATGCAAATCACTAAAAAATAGAGCTTCCTCATCTATTTTAAAAACAATGCTATGGTCATCAATATTTCTTTGCATTTTTAATCGACAAAAGTTAGAAAAAAGACGAAGAATAAGATAATCTACATTTTCTAAATCAAATGGTTCAATTTGATTCAACTCTTCCATTATTGAAGGTAATAAATTTGGCGGATTTTCATGTTTTCCATCAGTATAAATAGACGACAAAATATCATATATTTTTTTAAACCGTTTTTCAAAAATATTTCGTTGAGAATCATTTAAAAATTCATTCATAAAAACATCTAAAAAATTGAAATATAAATCAATTACTCCATCAATATTCCGAGATCCACTTATATAGTAACAACGAGGAGGCCAAAGAATCTTCTCTTGATAATTTTTATGTGGCAACAAGGCATTTTCTTCAACCCCTAAAAGCCACTTAGATAAATCAGCCATTAATGGAGCCATCTTTATCCAATCAATTATTTTTTGATTTGTTGTCCGACGTGTTGGAAAAATATAAAGATGTAGAAGTCCTAATCGCAAATAAAACGCATGCAAGCTTTTTATTGTTGAAAAGTCAAGCCAAGGAATATAGGATATGCTAAAAAATTTTTTTGCGTTTAATCTCGTGAGCATATACTCAAAACCAGAATAATGATCTAAATGCGGATGAGTCAGCATAGCCTCTAGCGAATAATCCCCACAATTTTTTTGAAATTTTACTAAAAAAGAAGCCAATTTTTGAACATACTTCTGTGAAGTTGGCGAAAGAGTCCCAAAATCTCTAACAAGTCCTCTATCACCAAAATCAATAAATATAGCGTCACCATGTTGAACATTAAAAAATGTCGTTTTCAAAACATGCTCTCCTAAAAAGATGATTCTTCACCTTTTCTCCACGGCTTCAATCTCCTCGGTATCGGTGATGCCATAGAGTTGATAGACGAGGGTGTTGACTTGCGTTTCGAGGTCGGCGATTCGCGTTTGAATCGCTTCGGACGGTCCTTCGGCAGGCTCAGGAACCTGAGTTTTGTTGCTGTTCACCAATTCCTTTTTCAGGCGAATAATTTCGTCAGCGAGGGTGGCGAGTTTTTGCAGTAGTTCCGCATTGTCTAGGGGGATGCGGAGGTTTTCGAAGTAGGCTTTGCGGATTTCACGAGTGCCGCCCATGAGTTCGGGGCAGTTGTACCATATCCAGAGTTTGACGAGGTTCGAATTGAATATGGCGAGGAGGGCTTTTAGTAGGTTATAGCCACAGGGAGAGGAGATTCCCGCCTTCGCGGGAATGACATCGCTGGTTGTTTCTGCATTGGATTGCTTCGCTTCGCTCGCAATGACGTTTTCCGTTCCCTTTGGCAAATTCTGCGAATTGTCCTTTTCCGTAATGATAAAAGATTTGTCGTTGCCGAAAGAGCCGGTTTCGTCGTAGGTGAACGGGAATACCGATGTCATGTTCGGGTACATGATTTTCGGTTTGGCAAATTCTTCCAAATAGGCGCAATTACGCAAATTATATGGCGTATCGCCTTTGTCTCCACGTTTAATCAATTTATCTATAAATTGGTCAAGATGCCTTTTGATTGCAGGGTATTCGTCTATGTTAATCGGCGCAATGTTCTTTTCTTTAATTCCGTTATGCGGATTGATTAGATACTGATCGCTTTCCGTTACCCATGCGTTAATATCTCGGCCACGAAGCAGGGGCTTTATGAGTTCTTCGCTCTTGGGGTCTTCGGCAATGAGTTTTTCTCTCGTCTTTCCGTCAATAAAGAATGCGTCGTTGAAGCCGGTTTTGATGCCGTAATTAATTGTAATCGGCATATCTTTCAGAGGCGTGCCGACGTTCATTTTCTGCAATACGGAATCGTGGAGTTTGTTGCGGATGCTCCATTCGCTTGCTCCGAAATTTTCTGTCGGGAACTCGAATGTCGCAGCCTTGACTTCTTTTTCAAATTCACCGTGATAGTTCTTGCTGTTCAGCGAGCACGCCAAAACAGGCATCTTGTCGCCGGACTTTTGCGATACGAATATGCACACGTAAATGGTCGCATCAGCAAAGAATTGGACATCGCCAAAATTGAGAATTTTCTTGAGTGAGGTCTGGCTCATGAATTGTCGCAGTTCCTTGCCGTAATCCACGAGCATCCACTTGTTCGGCATGATGAACGAGAAATATCCGTTCTTTTTCAGCAGGCTGTAGGCACGTTCCACAAAGAGGCAATAAAGGTCTGCGGACTTGTTGTAGCAACTGTAATCCCGTTTGCTGTAAACGTCACTCATCTCGCCCATGCTCTGGAGTTGCACATACGGCGGGTTTCCGATGATGGCGTCGAAGCCTGTAAAGCGGCCTTCGTCGTCGAGGATTTCCGGGAATTCGAACATCCATTCGAGCGAATTGGAAAAGTTGATGGTATCGCCCGCCGTGCCCTTGTATTCCTCGAACATTTCAATCTGCCCGTCTTCAACCATTCGGCTCTTGAGCGACGCAATCTTGTGCCGGAGCATCATCTTGGAACTCTGCGACTTGCCAGTTTTGTATTCCTGCACAAGTTGTCTGTATTCAATAAGGCTATTCTTGAGGCTATCCCGTTTGCGGTCGGCTCGTTCATCACGAGTAAGATAGTCCGCAATCAAGCGCCCGTTCTGCACGGGGTATTTGCTCAGCAGCGAATCGCCGACTTTGATATTGATGTCGATGTTCGGGAGGGTCTGAAGTTGTTTGTAGCCGCTTTCCTTGGTGTAGTAGGCGTTCTTCAAAAGTTCAATCCAAAGACGCAAACGGCAGATGTTCACGCTGTTGGGGTTCAGGTCAACGCCAAAAAGGCAATTCTCGATAATGCGGCGTTTTTCGTTGAACAAAGCTTCTTGATACCGCTGGCTTTCTTCGTTGCCGGGCTTGTATTCAAACGGTTCGCCCTCGTCATCAACAACAGAAAGTTCATCGTTATCTACTTTCAAAATCAGGTCGCGGCGTTTGATGCGTTTGCCGTCCGCATCGCACAAAATGTTCAATTCCGATTTGATTGCAAGCAGGCGATTAAGGGCCGACACCAAGAAATGCCCAGAGCCCACGGCAACATCGGCAACGCGGATGTCATCTACAATTTGATTCGCTTCTGAAATATCTTCAATCTTGTCCGAGACATCTTCCAAATTTTCGCATTTCCAGGACTTTTTCTCGTTGAACTTCTGCACCACCGTCCGTTCCAGCACATCGCGAGCCATGTAGTCGGTGATGAACCCCGGTGTAAAGAAACTGCCGTCTTTGTAGCCGTTGATTTTTTCGAAAATGAGTCCGAGAACCGACGCGTTGATGAGCGTCTTGCTCGTAGAGGTCACGCCGCCTTGGGCATCGCTTGCAAAGTTGTACGCATCGAGGAACTTGAAGATGTAATCCAGATTCGGGAGCGTGCCTTTTGCGCGTTTGCCGCGTTCGTCCTTCAGAACAGTCTTGTTGAAAATTTCAAGATCATTGTCCAAGAGATTCCCGATCATCAGTTTCGATTCATCTTCCGTGGGTTCGAAAAGAGAGCTGTTCAGATAGGGAACATTCGGATATTTAGCTTTTACATCTGCGTCACGGTCATCAACCTTTTTCCCAAGAACTTTAAAAAAGAAAATATTGAGTTCATCAAAACCCTTAATTTTGTCCGAACTCATGAACCGGTAGGATGCATCACCCTTTTGATACATGAGGATCTGAGATTCTACCAACTTAAGAAATAATAGGCGATTTATCCATGTGATACAGAGGCGAAGTGCGGTTTCTTCACATTTATTTTCATCGGGTTCCTTGATTTCTAACTGATAAATAGCACTTTCAAGGAGGCTTCCCTTGTCGCGATTTGCGGGCTTCTTTCGTTGAATGACTTTCTTTCCGCCTTTGTCTTCTTTTACTTCTTCGAGGCCGATGATGTGCAAAAGTTCCGCATAAAAGTTGCGGTCGAGACTGTTGCTGTCGTTTGCGAAAGGCTTCGCGAGGAGGGTTTCCGGGGAGAGGAATTTGTAAAGAGGGAGGAGCGGTGTGGAATGTGAAATGTGGGATGTAGAATATGCATTGTCATTCTGGAAGCCTGCAGGACTGATAGAATCCATGGACCCTATCGCCTTCGGCTCCAGGGTGACATGTGACTTTTTTAGTTCTGGGGCAAGCGTCCGCATTGCATCTGCAAGGCTGAAATGCACGACGTTGATATCGCAGGAGGCGAGGAAGTCGTCAATGGCGGGTTTCGCGATTTCGTTGTAGAAATCGGATGTCTTATTGCCGCTCATCTGATTCGCCTTGAATTTCAAGAACTGATCGTATATCGGTTTCGTCTTGTTCCCAAAATAGCGAATAAAGTCTTTTACGTCAAAGAAGTACCATTCGTCAAAATTCGTGATGGCGAGCCACTTGATTTCGTGATTGCCCGAATGCACGTATTCCAGCATAAAGTAATAGACGAGTTCCTGCAACGATTTTACGTTCGGATGCTCCGCCGAAAACATTTCTGCCGCATTCGTCGGCGACTTCGCTTCGATAATCACTGCCGGCTTTGCACTTGCCGTGTTCCCGTTAAAAATTGCAAGGTCTATCGGGCGGTTGACCTGCACCGAATAATCGGGTTCAAAAATCTTGCGTAAAAAGTTCCAGATTTCGCCCTTGTGGTATTCTTCGTCCTGTGCTACATTCCGCTTGCAGTAAAGATTCTTGAGCGAAAGCTTGAAATCCTCCATCTTTTCGACGGGAACAGGGAGCTTGAAAAACGCGGAATTGACGGACTTTTTAGGCGAAATGAACTTGATTGACATACAACGGAAATATACCTTTTTAGAAGACAAAAGATGGCAATCCCATAGTTTTAAGGGCAAATCCCGTTTTTGTGAGGCATTTCCCGTCGGGGCGTTGCGGGGTGTCCCCGCTAGAAGGGGTAGCGAAAGACTTGCCCTGGACCCTATCGCCTTTGGCTCCAGGGTGACATAAGGGCAAGGCTGTAGCGAGGGGGAAACCTCCCCCTCAAAAAAAACGCGCGGACCTATTGACAAACTGGATTTTTGAATCTATATTTAGTGCACAAGTGTGTAGTCTTTGGTATTTTTTCCGCTTGTATGCCAGAGGAGTTGACGATGAAGAAAGATGTTGCGGCCAGTGCGGCCGAGGCTGTTGCGCCGAAAAAGCCCGAATTTTCCCTGATAGACGAGGATTTGCTCAAGTCACGGATATATACCATCCGCGGGGTAAAGGTCATGCTCGATGCCGATTTGGCGGAAATTTACGGGTATTCGACCAAGGCTTTCAATCAGCAGGTCAAGAATAATATCGAGCGTTTTGCGGAGGATTTCCGTTTCCAACTGTCCAAAAAGGAAGTTGAAGAATTGCGGTCAAAAAATTTGACCGCAATTACCAGTGTAAATGACGCAGAAATTTTGCGGTGCAAAAATTGCACCACAAACATTAGCACAATGAGCCGCTCCAATCCCTTCGTTTTTACAGAACAGGGCATTTATATGCTTATGACTGTGTTGAAAGGCGATTTGGCAGTACAACAGAGTATGGCCCTCATCCGTCTTTTCAAGCAGATGAAGGACTACATTGCGGCAGAGAACGCGCCGGATGTTTCTGCGGGGATGGTCGCCTTGGCGACGCAACGATGCCGGCAACAAGATCACGACCATCATGCAACTGGAGGATATCGCCGGGTATCGCACACTGTTCGAAAGGTTGTTGCGAGAGGGGGAATAAGGGCGCGCATCCATACACTACCCAAGGGGGCATTTTCGAATTACGTTTACGCATCCGGTTGTTGGCCGTCGTGCGCTTTCCATGCGCATTCCGTCACCTGCATATCCGTAAATCGAGCCGTGAAGCTGGAATTTTCCGGGCTGCATGCATATATGCCAAACCGAATTTTTCCGGCTCCTTCGAGCATGTGGCAAATCCGCATTTGAGAATACTGCACCCCGTCTCGAGAACATTCTATGCAGTAGTCATCTTCGCGCCTGCTGAGCCTATACCACATGGATTTTACATCTGCAGGAATCGCAGTCGTCGCCCAGTCTGAATACCCGCGGTTTGTCACGACGGAACCCAGGTGCTGGAATTTTTCATTCTCATATTCGACCGACGCCTTGAGCCAATTTTCCGAATCCAGATACAGCGCCACCCCGCACTGGTCGAAGCGATGACGACTTTCGGAAAAATCGGTTTTGGCGACAAAGGAAAAGAACTTTTCTTCTGCTTCCATCTGCAGAACCGGAGCGTTATCGTTTCTGAAATGATAGTAGGTCCTTTGCCAAAGGTCCGTATGCGGGGCGGTCACAATTTCGACGCATTCTTGATTGATGCTGTAGTTCCGGGGTTCCCTGACCCATTTCATTTTAGAAATATCAAACATTTCTGTAGCCTTTGAATTTGTCCCTATCCGAATTTATTCCAACATTTTTCCAAGTTCATACCTAATCCACTGCGATATGCTTTGTTGCTATAATCTATAAAAACAGCTAGAGATTGCCAAGTCATCTCGCCAAGCGCCAAGACATTCTATATTTATCAAAAAATGGATTCCCTCCCTGACGGTCGAGGATAACAACAAACAAACCTGCAACGAGTTTATTATGGAAGAGACTTTCAAAACCAGAGGCGTTTGCGCGACGACGATCCAGTTTACGCGCGACGGAGACAAAATCAGAAATATCCGCTTTACGGGCGGATGCAACGGGAACTTGAAGGCAATCGCGAAGCTCTGCGAAGGCATGAGTGCCGAAGATATTGCGGCAAAGCTCTTGGGCAACACCTGCGGCGGGAAGCCCACATCGTGCGCCGACCAGCTCGCCCGCGCCGTCCTCGGGAAAGAAGCGTAATATCTTAATTATACGGGCAGTCCGTTTACTTTATTTGACAACAATCTGCCTTGTTTCGGCAAAGCCCTGCCCAGAAATTCTAAGGAGGAGTGTTCCGCGCGGCAGGTGGCCGAGGTTGATTGTAGTCGAAGCGCCTACATCGAGGGTTTCGAGCAAGTGGCCCATTATGTCGAATATCTGCAAGTTCGCACTGGGCACGCTTGCAAGAGTGACGCTCAATTCGTTGTTCATATAGCTTACGCCAAACGCATTTTGTACAACAGAAATTGCGGTCGTGTGTTCGCTTGAAGAACTTTCGGCAGCTTCACTACTACTAGACTCCGCGGCGCTGCTGCTTGATGCTACAGAAGACGAACTTGGGGAAACTTCGCTGCTGCTAGAGACAGAGCTAGAAGAATAATCGGGATTTGCCGAAATGTTGACGGAGGCTTTAGCTTCGGCGTTATTGTCGTTGCCTTGTGCGGTTACGGTTATGTTCAGCACACGGTCACCAACATCTTGAGGAACGGTTCCCGTGATAATGACGAGATCCTTTTCTTTATCCTGATTGACTTCGAAGCCTTCGAGAATCCCGTCAACGGTCGCGTTCTGCATGTGGGCATACCTGAACACGATCGGTTTGATCGCGTCGCCAGCAACGACATCTTGCGTTTCGTTTTCGATAGCGACTAATGTCGTTGTGAACTTTTTGTGTTTGACAGAAATTGTGCCGTTAAAGACGATGGAATCTTTTTCCGTAATGTAGACTGCTAGTCTATAATTAAAATCGCCATCGGGATGGTCCTGGCCCGTGGCACCCGAAATTGTAATTATAGCAGATTCGTCGTCTATTTTTGCCGAAATTCCCTCAGGCACGCCAGAAAGATTTGCTTTAAGCAATTCTGTATAACCGAACACAATGGGTTCAATCTCATCGCTTGCGGTAACTGTTTGGTCAAGGCTTCCGCTGACATGCTCCACTTGTTCATTTAACGGGGTGACGTTTATACCGGTTGTGATTTGCAGGTATTCATGGGCATAATTCCCAGCTGCGGTAAATGACATTTCGTATTCGTGCTCGGGGGTGTTAGCCGGAATGCGACCGGATATGGTGCACTCGGCTTTACTGCTTGGCAGTGTGCCGCAATCCAGTTTTAGTCCCAGCGTCTTGACCGTTGTATTTACCGGGTAATTGATATAAAAATCATAAACTCGATTGAGTTCCGTAATTTCGTAAACGACAGGTTCGATGAAGTCTCCCGCTTTTACCGTCTGCACCGACTTTCCACTGATGAGCCTATGGCTTATGTGAGTATTGAATTGGGCTATGGCGGTTTGCGTCATAGCCAATAGGGCAATTATGGAAACAATAATCTTATGCATAATCAGGCTTACTTCTCCCCTTTTTGCACACAATATAGTTATTTTGCACAGAATAGAAGCGAATTACCCGACCAAATAATACCCACCGTTCTTCCGGGCTCCCCTAAATTCAATCTTACCCGATTCGGTCAAAGTTTGTAAATGGCGCTGCGTTGTTCGCAGGGACAGGTTGAGCATCGAGGCCAATGCAGGTGTGTTGATTCCGGGGTTCACCCGGATTTCGGATAGGATTCGTTCGGAGAGGTTTTCACCTGTTTCGCGGTGGCGTACGGCACCTTTTTTCGGTTTAAGGTTGTTCCGCAGCAGTCGCAACAGGTCCGCCTGCGTCGCAACTACGCAATCGGCGATAAAGCCCACAAAAACCTTGTCATCGATGTGCGCCGTCTCTAGGGCCGACACGTATTCCATGCGCCTAATGGCAGGAATCAGCGCGATGGTGTACTCGCCGCGAAGCAGCGCAAGGTTCATCAGCAATCGCGCCACGCGTCCATTGCCATCGACAAAGGGATGAATGAACACGAACTTTTTGTGAACCTGCGCGGCGAATTCCACGGGATTCATCCTGGATTCGTTCTTGTTGAACCACGCGACGAACTTCTTCATCTCGGCTCGAATTTTCAAGTGCGGCGTAACGGGGTAACGGCTCCCGCTAATTACGACGGGCACCTTGCGATAAATACCGGCCTTGTCCGCATCTATCTGCTGGTAAAACAGCCGATGCAGCATCAGTATATCCGATTCTTCGAGAGTCTTGTTTTTTGCGAGTTTGTGAATATGATCGTACGCCTTGGCATGCCCAACGGCTTCGTACACGTCTCGCAGAGGTTTCCCGTTGATGGTGAGCCCATCCTCGATGACGACCTTGGTCTCGGTTTCGGTGAGGCTATTGCCTTCGAGGGCGTTACTCGTGTAAGTGAGTCCCACGCGGTAGAATTCCCGCAGGGACTTGAGCGTATCCTTGGGAATCGGGCGGAACGACAGAAGTTCCTTATTGTTATCGGCAGCAATTTTCAAATACGGTGAAATCATCGAAAAACCTCGATTTATACACCTAATATATAATTTTATACCGCCATAATCAACAGTTTAAACCGCCATACAGCAATTTATACCGCCATTTTTAGCACAATTTACAGATTTATACCGCCAAAATGAATTTTTAGAGACTCTTCCGTTTCTTGAATACGACGATTTCAGCGCCAGCGCTTGAGCGTCGGGAAGTACTTGCGTAGCTCCGCCTTATATTCTTCGCGAGTAAGGCTCTTGCCGGTGTTCTTGTTGAATTCATCGACGAACTGCGAGCAGAATTCGACCATCTGTTCCATGTTGAAGTCGCCCGTGAATGCGCCGTCCTTGTAGCAGTAGATGCAGTATTCTTCATTCTTGCTGCCGTCGGCGTTAGTGCCCAAAATTTCCGGCGTGAGCGGCATTCCGCAGCTTTGACAGAATTTCATTTCCATAAGTTCTCCTTTTATTTCTTTTTTATCGGGTGGCGGATGACTGTTTTCAACTTTTCCGGGGCGACTTTGCGCGCGTCGGAGAGGTAAATCTCGTGATGACGCCTCGTGTCCGAGATGTCATTTTCGTAACCGTTGTCAGCGATAAACTTGTCCATTGCAGCGATTGACGCGGGTTCGTCGTCGTACGAGCCGGAATGCATGCACTGCACACAAAGCCCTTCTTCGATTTCTAGAAATTCGACTTTCGAAAAGTCCATTTTCTTTTTGCGGGTCGCCTCGTCAACAGCCCAATCAAAATCGGCTTTGGTAACAAAGTCTGGCAATCTGATAACAGAAATCCATTGAAAGTTTTCCTTGTGGCCGTAATCGATTCCGTCAACATCGTCCTGCCACCAGAATCCTTCAAGCGGAGGCACCACGTAATCAAAGTAACCTTCGATTTTATGGTCGCCTTTCTTGCTCATCTTAATCGTATAAGCGATTCCGTACAAAAGTTCGATAGACTTTTTGTATTCGCCATCTTCTACATTCGGATTGCCCTTGCCACGCACCGCGATGTAATTCATCTTCGGGACGGTGACGATTTCCGGCTTGCTCTTCGGCATGTAGAATTCCTTATACTCTTTCTTGAAATCAAAAGGCATGATTACTCCTTGACGAACGACCCGATTTCCACCAGATTCCCTTCAGGATCGGCGATGTAGCAAGTACGTTGCCCCCACGGCTCCGTAGTCGGCGGCATGATGCATTTTGCTCCTGCGGCGGTGACTTTGGCATACGCCTTATCCACTTCAGTGTAGTTGGCAACACCCAATGCAATTTCAAAATGCCCGTTGACGCCTTTGCAGTAAGCGTACTTCTGGCTTGTCATTTTTTCAAAATCAGATTTTCGGAACAAAGCGGACCATCGTCGCCATATCATCGACAAAAATTCCAAAGCCTTCTAGTTTCATTGCAAAGTCTCCTTATATTATATGCACAAATGTACACTATTTAAGAAGCTCTGTCAAGCCTTTCCGTATTGCTGCGTTAAAAATCTTTATTGGCTGTAAATTGGCTGCGGTTTCTTGGCGGGCTCTGTCAAGACTTTTTATTTTTTTACACAGCGCACCGGGAGGAATGTCTGGTCGATAAATTCCTCCGGGAATCCATCGGGAGTGGGTGCCCAGTCTGATTCTGGATACAGACTAATCCATTGCATATTCGCATACCAATCAGGTTGATGACCGGCCCAAATTTTTACTGATTCATCCCATGATTTTGTTATCGTGGCGACAAGACGTCCGATTTCTTCGTTCGTCTCGTTCATCCAAAGGAGCGCAAGTTCCCCTTGCCAAGACGAATAGGGCATATCGGTGTCGACAATTCTTCCGTTCAGTATAAAGCTCAATCCGTGGATATCCGGTTCACCGTTAAGCCAAGAAATGAGTTTAATAGCATCATTCATTGTCGCGAATGCGAGTATATCGTTAGAATCCGGGAGATTCCAGCCTTCGGGGCATACATCGTTTGCAACTCTGGCGCTGTAGTACCGCCCGACATTCTTGCAGCTGTCCGCAAGGCATCGGGTTTCTTTTGCCAGCACGCTGTCGGGGAATCCAGCATACTTCATGTTCTCCGCAATCCACGTGCGGCCCTTGAACTCGACGGTATGGTAAACATAGTTGTCGCGCGGGTCCGTAAAGTTTCCGTAATTGACTTCGGGATTGAAGTAGTATTCGGCTGGGTATTCCACGTGCCATTCGGAGGTGGTTCGCCATGTCTTGTCATAGCAGATGTAATCGGTGTATCCTACTTTCACGCGTTTGTTATCCGTGTCGCAGGGCAAATTGTAAAATTCCGTCCACTTCTCGTCGTGGCAAATGTAGTACAGATTCGAATCCGAGGGACTCTGGAGCGTTTTTCCTTCGCTATCGCACACATCCATCGACGTTTCGATATCAAGAATGCTTGCGTAATCCCAGCCCTCGTCCATGCAAGGCGCGACCCATTGCTGGCCGTACTCAACGTAGAAGTCGCTGTAATAGCCAGACGGCAAGGGGGATTTGTCGAAGTAGTTGTCGTTATGCCTGCAGAATTGCTCCTTGCGACACACGTAGACTCTAGCCGAATCATTCGGGCTCGTGTACAGTTCACCATGCTTGTCACAGGGCACATCGAAGGTTTCCGCATCAACAGTCTCTGCAACGTACCAGCCTGAGTCGAGGCTACATACAAACGATAAGCTGACGGGACCGCCCCCATAGAAGATATACTTGCCTTCCTTGTCGCAGGGCACATCAAAGGTCTCCCTTCCTATCGCAGTGGCGTGACCCCAGCCCGTTTCCTTGCATGTGATGAGTTTTTCATCGGAATTGTACTTTGCCTTGAATGTTTTACCGATGTTGATGCTGTCGCACACGGGCAGGTCATAACATTTAGCATCGACAATCCTGACCATCTCTAACGGGACGACCAAGGAAAGTTTGCAGTACATGGATCGGTACAGGGAGGATTCGTAAAGGTAATGTTCGGGGAAAACCCCCTCTGTGTAAATGTCACGGATGTGGTCAGCGTCGGCATCAAAATTGCAGTAGTGTTCCTTCGAAAGGGAACCGGTTTCCGTGAAGGTTTTCTCGACACTCTCGTAAAAGTCTACGTAGACCGTACCGCCGAAGACATAGTTAAGGAGGTTGCTGACGAGTTTTAACCGGAAGGGGTTTTCGCGGAGATACGAGTCGATTCCGAGCGCCGTAAACAGTTCCGCCTGTGCGACGCTGTCCGCTTGTTCTTGAGTGAGCCCCGTCGCCATGAGCTTTTCAATGCGACCCGAAATGAACCGGCCGAGCGTGATGGAGTTCTCGAGAGCCTCGGAAGCCTCCACACTGTCGGGGCAGGAGAACACTGCGCCCCAACCTCTGCCGTCGAATATGAGGCTGTCGGCGTTGAAAGAGCGCTCTATATGGCCGAAACTGCTTGACGAAACTTCAGCCTCACTCGACGAAATTTCGTCAAAGTTCGAGGAGCTACTGTATTGTGCGAGCGTATTCTCGTCTTCGGTAGTGCCTGCAACCTTGTCCGAACAGGAACAGGCTAAAAATCCGATGAAATATGCGAGGAATAAGAATTTTATCTTACTCATTGCTGGTCTCCTTTTTTTTACCCCGAGTGCTTACTTTGTCCGTAAGCGGAAAAAGTTGCAGATTCAAGCGGTACACCTGATTGATGTTCTGGCATTCGCGGGCGATATCTATCACCTTCTTGCGGCAGGCGTTTATCTCCTCGACAATCCGCGCGTAGGCAACCTCGTCGATGCCCATGGTGACGCCGGAATAGTTACGTTCCTCGATCCCGTCCGTGTCGATAGCCTGTACCCCGAGTTTTGCCATTTCACGGTTCATGGAGCGAATGGCGAGCGGGATAGCCTCTTTCGAGCCTTTCACGGATTTTTCCGTCTGCTCGTAGGTTCCCTTACCCGTTTTCAAGAGGAAACCCGCCTTCACCAAGAACTGCAAGACCTCGTGCACGTCTAGCATGGTGGTCTTGTTCCTGATGTGCGCAGCGATTTCACCCGGATCCGCCTTCGGCATGATTGGAGCGAGTTCGCGCACTATGGGGCAGGCCGGATTCTCATAGTAGCGGAACGCATCAGCGTCCACGACGCGCACCTTGATGAGCCTTGCCTCCCGCTCGAGTTCACGAAGTATAGCCTCCTTCTCCGCGGCATCTTTTGCACTTTCAAATTTAACGAGCAACCCGAAATAGGTGTAGTCGAACCCCTCTAACCCCATGGCTCTTGAGACTTTCGCTATTCCGGGTTTGCTCAGTCTCGATTTCCCTTCGCAAACTAGCTTGAGGTATGTCGGCGAGACAAATCCGGCAAGGCTTGCAAACTGTCGCCAAGTAAAGTACGACACACGCTTGCGCTCTTCATAAAAGTCACGCATGTAGGCGCGGTAGTCATTATACTCGGTTATGGGTTTCATATTTCCAAATATAATACAAAACAAGCCAAAAACAAGTAAAAAAGACAACTTTTTCAATTTTTTAATATTTTCTCAAAATATGATACAAGAGCGTATTATAAGCGCACCATATCAAAAAAAAAGGCCGCCGAAGCGACCTTTTTTTAGACTCTGATAAACTACTAGTCGTCGGCGGCGGAGGCGCCCACGGCCTGTTCGAGCGTGGTATGACCATCCAGAGCCTTCTGGATGCCGTCCATGCGCAGCGTAATCATGCCGCATTCCTTCATGGCGGCGCGCTTGATTACGTCGCCCGAAGAACGCTTGATGATGAGGTTACGCACCGTCTCGTTCGGCACCAGGAACTCGTAAATACCGCAACGGCCCTTGTAACCGGAGCCGTCGCACTTTTCGCAACCGCGGCCGTGGTAGAACTGCTTTTCCGGAGACAGGTGGAGTTCGCCGCGCATAGCCTGCGAAATTTCCACCGGTTCCTTGCAGTACTTACAGATGCGGCGCACAAGGCGCTGGGCGAGCACGCCCTTGATAGCGGTAGACACAAGGAAGGGTTCCAGGCCCATTTCGAGCAAACGCGGGAAGGCACCGGCAGCATCGTTTGTATGCAACGTACTGAAGACCAAGTGACCCGTCAAGGCAGCTTCGATAGCCATGGACGATGTCTCCTAGTCACGCATTTCACCGATCATGATGACGTCCGGGTCCTGACGGAGCAGGGCGCGGATGCCCGCGGCGAAGGTAAAGCCCGCCGCATTGTTAATTTGCCCCTGGTTCACGCCGTCAATATTCAATTCGACCGGGTCTTCCATGGTAGAAATATTGATCGTACTGTCAAGAATTTCACGAATAGAGGCGTAAAGCGTGGTAGACTTACCGGAACCCGTCGGACCGGTCACGAGCACAATGCCGTTAGGAGCGTTAATGGCGTCGATGAACTGTTTGAGGACGCGCGGGTCGAAACCCATGTCCTTCAGCGGGAACTGACCCGAGTTCGGGTCCAAGATACGCATAACGATTTTTTTCGCAAACACCGCGTTTACGGAGCGAAATCGGAAAAGAGCTCACACGAAGGTCGACTTCGGAGCCCAGCTTTTCGACCTGATTGCCCCAGTAGCTTGCGTTGTCGTCTAAAAGCTTGACGCTGTTGCCGTTGATCTTGTATTCCTGATTGATGAACGAGCCCTGCAGAACAAAGAGGTTGTCGATGGTCGGCATGTCCTTGATGCCCAGCGCATTGACCTCTTCGATATACTTCTGCTTCATGGGCGAATTTGCATGCGGGAGCTCGGCGTCACTCGATTTCCAGCGTTTGAGCGTCGGGAAATACTTGCGGAGTTCAACCTTGTATTCTTCGCGGGTCAGGCTCTTGCCCGTGTTCTTGTTGAACTCGTCCACGAACTTGGAATAGAATTCTATCATCTGATCCATCGTGAAGTCACCGGTAAAGGCGCCATCCTTGTAGCAGTAGATGCAGTATTCGTCGCTCTTGCTGCCGTCGGCGTTCGTACCGAGGACTTCCGGCGAAAGCGGCATCCCACAGTTCTGACAAAATTTCATTTCCATAAGTTCTCCTTTTTTGCTTGGCTCTGTCAAGCCTTTCCGTATTGCTGCGTTAAAAATCTTTATTGGCTGTAAATTGGCTGCAGTTTCTTGGCGGGCTCTGTCAAGCCTGGCCGTATGTTTGCGAACCTGCTACGGTTATGCTGCGGCGGTCAAAATGTCCAAAATAGCCTAAAAACAGCATTTCCGAGGTGAATTTGCAGGTTTCGATGGGCTGACGGATTGGGAAAGTTTTGCTAACCCAGGGTTGGCGTATAAAATGACTTGACAGAGCCATTTAAGAAACTTTGTCAAGGCCTTTTTGCACTATTTTCGTCAATTAACCTTACTGAAGGCCGAAAACTTGGTCTTCAAATTTGAAATACGTGAAGTTTCGTAATGTGTCAGGAATATTGATTTGGTGCAGGCTAAAACAGTCGCATTCCTCCGCCGAACGAACTTCGGCAAGAGTCGCAGACAACGTGTCACCAGAAAGTTCATACGACAAATCGGCATCAATGGAACAATAATCAATTTTCCAGAATTCTATCGAGAGGATCTTGCCACCATAATCCATCAACTTGGCATTTCTAACACCATCCGAAAAACCCATTTTCAGTAAATCTAGTAACGACAGACATTCTTCAGTCCGAATGGATGAGACCTTCTGATTTGCCTCGGCCGCTTTGATAGAATCCCTGTTGACTCGAACGGGCGGCACGCAGGTGATGGTGATGATGCTTGGCGGAGGGCACACGCCTTCCGCGGACTTATGAACTCTCTCCTTGCCGTCTTCTATGTAGATCGTATCCGGACAACAGGCTCCGGGATTATAATTATTTCCATCGTACCAGGAACTACTTGAAGGCAAGAAGACTTTCGACGAAGATGATTTCAGAGATTCACTTGACTGCGGAATGGCATCTTCACTTGACGCAGGAACTGCACTTGACGTGGGAACAGAGCCTTCACTTGACGAAAGTGTTGAGTCGGGCGTCGTCACTTCGGAATCCTCGCGGGTAACCGAAGGAGCGCTGGAGTTGTCATCAGAGCAAGCCGAAAAGAGTGCTGCAAGGCAGAATAACGCCCCGATTGCCGTCAATATTTTCTTCTTCATGTTCCCCTTCCTCCTCAATGGGCATATTCCTAATATATATTTTTTTACTCTGAGTCGTAATCTTTTTATTGCTTTAATACGGCTTACTGTCTAGCGGTTCTGTGCAGCCCCATTCTTGTGCGATTCGTTCAAAGTTCTTTTTGACAATGCGCTTGAAAATGAGGTTGGTTAATATAATCTATATTTCCAGTTTTTTTCAACATTTATCCTTAATGTTGTTGATTGACCCGATGGAAATTTAAACGTAACCAAATCATCTATGTCGTCTTCATCTACAATGTAATGACATTCATAAATTTTTTCTTGAATTTCACGAGGCTCATAATATGGGCAACCCCGATGGTAAGAGTAAATTGTATCGCACGGGGAATAACGATGCATTTTCGCTTCCTGATCACCTAGATAAACAACAGCACATTGATCATCAGGTTCCACTTCATAAGTCAATTCAATTATATCCGAATGAAATAAAGGTATTATCGGGACAATAATCCCTGCCAATAAGAAATACTCATTTCCACTAATTCGAATATTCAAAGAGTCTACCGGATTTTCTTGTACTAGGTATTCTTCTACGTCTCTTTTTGAAGATGAACTTTCTTTTTCGTAGGTAGATAAAGAATATGTCGTAAAACGGCCAAGCGAAGAACATCCCAGCAATAAAAGACATAACGCCAATAGAATTCTATGCTTTTTCGTCATCAACAATTCCTAAGCCTATGTGCTACCATATCTAGAAAATTTTGGATAGTGGTAATAATGCTATAAAAATAATCTAAATTTGTATTCATGACAAAATATTTTTCTTTATTATTACTTGTCCTGAGCGCCTTGTGTTTACAGGGGTGTCCCTACATCGCTCACGATCAGTCAGATGCACCGGAACAGGTAACTGCCGAAGATGTCCAAGGATGCTATTATAGCGAAATCATTAACGAGGACACCTACATAGATAAAAAACTCCCTAATGTAGAAGGCGAGCGTCCTGCTCAGGGACGTGAAAAACGTTACGACAAGATTCTTTGTAAGGAAATCTGCTTTGAAGGCGATAGTGCAACAGTCGTTGTACGCGGCTTCGCTTTGACTTACGATACCACGGGTCAATTTGTCGAGGACACCATCCCTTACACCCTTAGGGGCGAAACGATATCTTATAGAGACGATATGGAAGTTCACACGATATGGGAATCGGACGAAACGGTTTATAGGGAAGCATTCCCGGTGTCTTATTTGGAACCGAAAATAGATGGTATTTTCCACACAAACATTACGACCCACTTCCCTATCGGCACGAACACGGACAAACCGTTGTATTATACAGGAAGTTTTAAATTCTTCGCTTCTTCAGCACTCAGTGAAGGAGTATTTTCGAAAGACGGAGCTTTTAGGAAAATATCCGTTACGCATTATGATTCCAAAGAGGAATTTTCTACAAAAGGATGGGATGTATGCAAAGGATTTTAACACTCGTCCTTTTTGTTTGCGGCTTTGCTAGCGCAGCCTTCCTAGATATTGACATCAAGGATAGCCGCCTCCAAACCGAGAATTCTGTTTATAAGCCCGGTGGAATACTAGGCTTCGCCGCTGAATTCGGCGTGTTCAACGAGCCGGAAAATATGGTGGACTACACTCTTGCCGTAGGTGTCAGCCGTTTCGGTTATTCCCATTCCGATGGCGACGTGAGCGTGTCTGCATGGGATATTTATATCAAGCCATTCGTTTGGTCCGTGACGATAAAGCGGATTATGTTTGAAACCTATGTTGGATTTGGATACGTTTTCTCAATGAATAATTTTAATTCCGCGCTTGTTGATGACATGGAAGAAGACTCTGGTATACACCATGGTGACTTTAAGTACGGTTATCGACTGGGATACCGCATAACAGACCAATTGCAGGTTTCAGTGGCTGCCAATTATCAGGTTTTGATTTGTGATTGGCATGCTAATCCGGGCGGAGACGACACCATGATTACAGGCGGTTTGGGACTCAATTTCCAGTGGAATATCCCCTGGATTCCGTTCTAGATTTACAGCGCCTTCACAAGCGGTTCTAGGGTGTCGAGATTCACGACCTTCGAATACAAGAGCTTCATCATGATTCGATGTTTCAGGCTGAGCTTGCTGTAATCGATAGCACCACGAAGGTGGAAGATTTTGCTTTCGTCGTAATGCGATGCAGGAACCTGCTTTTTGAGGCTTTATCACACCACGTCATATCCCGCATCAGACAAGACTTTCAGCGCTTTCTCGAAATTTTCGGCTTTCACAAGGATATAATCCGTATTGAATGTGGATACTGCAAAAATACCAATGTTATTTTCTGCGAGAATAGCTGATAGCTTTGAAAGAATGCCGATAAGAGAAAAATCAAGTACACCCTGAATACGGAATCCTCGCCATCCATCATCTCGTTCAATAGTATTTTGGGGTACATCATCTGTTTTGCATACGAGGGATATTTCTTCGTCGGTCTTGCCAATGAAATAAAAACCCTTACCCGTATCGACATCACTAACGTCCGCTACTTTACAGACTGTTAGTTTGTGATCCAATTTCTTTAGTTTCATAAAGTAAGACACAAGCCCGAACTTGATAAGGCCACCTTATTTCAAGAAAAGCGAGAGCTTGCCGAAGTCTAGAATCGTGATAAACACGAAGAAGCTGATGAAGAAGGCGGCAGCCACATTCTGAATGACCGTCTGCGTCTTGGTGGAAAGCGGCTTGCCACGCAGTTTTTCGATACCGAGGAACATCAAGAGGCCACCGTCGGTAATCGCGAGCGGGAGCAGGTTCATCACGCCCAGGTTAATGCTGATAAGAGCTAGAAGCATCAGGAAATCCTGGAAGCCGCTCATCCACACATTGCCCATCACGGCGACAATCGAGACCGGGCCGGAGAAGGCGTCTACCTTGACATGGCCTTGGAACATGCGCTTGAAATAGCGGAAGATGCTCGTTGTCA
The DNA here is from genome assembly GCA_902756345.1 of Fibrobacter succinogenes. Lineage (GTDB taxonomy): Bacteria > Fibrobacterota > Fibrobacteria > Fibrobacterales > Fibrobacteraceae > Fibrobacter. The sequence continues at coordinate 88,090 of CACVQR010000001.1, forward strand.
TTTTCCAGCTGGTCGCACAAGTTTTCGTGAAGGCTTCGACAGGGCCGCGGCGCACAATCTTCGTTTCGCGGAAGAGCACATAGCCCATCTGGATGCCGACCATGTAGCGCTTGTAATCTTCGTTGTAAACCGGCGTGAGCGAATTGGTAAGCGTATCGCCGTTGCGAATAACGGTGATGTTCACGGGTTCGCCCTTGCTGCCGTCGATAATGCGCACCACTTCTTCGTAGCGGGAAATATGTTCGCCGTTAATTTCAAAGATGGTATCGCCCACGGCAAGGCCCGCCTTTTCGGCTGCAGAGCCCGCTACAGGAGGCAAGCGAACAATCACTCGGTTACGCGGGTAAATGCCAATGTCGCCAATTCCCATCGCAATTTCGGAGCTGGTAGAATCTTGCGCCGGAATCACTAGTTCTTCGGGCACGACCGTAATCGTTAGCGGTTCGCCGCCACGGTGCACGGTAAGCGGGACGCTCGCCCCAAGGCTTACGCCAATCTGCTCGCGGAAATCGTCCCAGCCCTGAGTAGGCTTGCCATTGATTTCGGTAATGGTATCACCGGGTTCAATACCTGCGGCAAGCGCCGGAGAATCCTTCGCCACAAAACCAACAATCAAGTCGTTTGTCGCCGGCTCTTCGACGCCGACCATGTAAAGAATCATCAACAAGATAAAGGCAAACACGATATTGATGAACGGGCCCGCAAATGCGATCGACGCGCGAGCGCCAACCGATTTTGCCACAAAATCACGTTCGTCCGGGACCTGACCTTCCTTAAGCGTATCCGGGTTTTCGCCCGCCATGGCCACGTAACCGCCAAAGGGAATTGCCGAAATGCAGTACTCCGTTTCGCCGTGACGGTAACGAATCAATTTTTTGCCGAAACCGACGCTGAACGTATTGACCTTGACATTATTCCACTTGGCCACCAAGAAGTGGCCGAGTTCGTGAATGGTCACCAAGAAGCTCAGGCCCAACAGGCCGAGCACAAACATCAAAACATTACTGAAAATCGATTCCATCGCAAGCCAATATAGAAAAATGCCGCCACCAACTTTCGCTAGTGCGGCATTTAGGAGTACGAGTGTTGTAAAATCGCCGATTAACGGATGCTGTTGCCGAGAAGATCAAAGCGCTTGCCGTTCTTTTCGACATAGAGCTTATGACCATTTTGGCGAAGGCGCGGAGCAGCCTTGTTTTGCATGCTGGCGGGCAAAGTTTCGTGAATAGCTGTAGTCATGGAGCTACTCGAAACCCACGGATTCCATTGCGACGAACTCGAAGCGAGCGATTCCGAAGAGCTGGATGCCGGAGCGACAGAAGAGCTTGAAGCCACCTGAGAACTAGACGAAACTGCCGAGGAGCTCGATGAAGATACAGTAGACTTTCTTGCAACACCATTGGCGGCAAACGAGGGAGCATAACCGGCGTTCAGAGCTTCAAGAGCGCCAGCAAGGTAAGCAAGAGGTGCATTCCAGTTGATAGCGACTTCGTTCGTTGCGTAGCTGCAACGTTGGTCGGTATAAGCGGTCGCCGCATTGCCAGTTCTGTAATCGGCACACTTCCATTCGGCAGCAGAGCCAACGTCTTCGCCACCGGGCTGCGGGCCACCCACAAGCATACCCGGAATCGGATCTTCTACGTTGTCCGAAGTACTCGGGCGGTGGTGCGGCATCTTGGGAGACTTCGTGCCGTAACCTGTAACAAATGACATGTCAAGCGGATTCTTGCCGAGCAAGTAATCAAGCACCTTGAGCGCTGCGGTGTAATACTTTTCGTCGCCGGTGAGGTAATAGGCATGCAAAAGCCATACGCCCTGATTGGAGGCCACGGCGTTGGAGCCCCACACAAAGTCATCTTTCGCCATCACCACGCCAAAGCCCGACTTGGTACGGTTCACGAAACCATCTGCAGTGCCCAAGATTTTCTGTTTGGCTTCGTTTGCATCGCCAAACACAGATGCATGCGTCGCCTTGCCATAAGTGGCAACGCCCGAAAGATCGCCCCAGTACGACACATATTCCGAAGAGCCATTCTGCTTGTAAGAATTATCGCCCGTGGTAATGGCAAGTTCCGTGCCGGCAAAAAGTTTTTCGTCTGCCGCGTTGTTGCCTTCGTACGCACCCGTCGCCACATCGGAGGGGTTTGCGGTAAAGTGGTAGCTCATATTCGAAGAGCCCCAGCTATAAGCCTTCTTGGCTGCATCAAGGCACTTGGCGGCGTAATTGGAATCAAACGGCTTGTACACGCGCGCAGCAACCGCCATCACACCGGCAAAGTCAAGTGCGGCTTCGGCACTCTTACCGATAACATAAAGTTTTGCATTGTCTTGCGCAGGCATCACATCGCCAGGGAAAGCAAGAGAGGTTAGCTTATGATAAACGCTACCGTCATTGGCCTGCATGGTAAGCATCCAGTCCAAATTGTACTTGATTTCGGCGAGCAAATCCGGCAAAGTTCCATCGGCAGGAATATTCCACTTGGCCGTCTTGAAAAATTCCGGGAAGTGTTCGTAAAGCGAAAGGAGCGTGTAGGTGGTAATGCCCGAATTCACGATATAGCGTCCGTAGTCGCCGGCATCGTACCAGCCCTTGCTCGAATTGATAGTGCCCGAAGCGCCCGTAGAATTATGAAGTTCGACAGTCGCATTCGTATGGCCTGCAGCACGAGCCCACTTGCCCGCGTATGCACTTTCGAGAGCCATAGAGGCGCGCTGGTAATAGAACCACTTGATAGCAGCCTTGTAAACGTCGGCAAAGGTATTGTTCTTGACCACCAGATCTTGGCGAAGTGTCTGGCCGCCCACCTTAATGCTGTACTTGCCCTCGGCGGTCAATTTTGAAATATCGACCAGCTGTACATTCTGGCCGCTTGCATCCCAGAACGAGGCGGCGCCAGGCGTTACCGTAAGCACAGTCTTGCCAGAGGCATCCTGGATTTCAACATTGCCAGAGGCTCCGACAAGCGAAAATTCCTTGGGATCGGAAGGGCGGAAACCCACCTGGTTAATGTAAGCGTTAGCGGCAAAGGCCGAAGACGCCAAAACAGACGCAGAAACTGCGACTAAAGCAAAAAATTTGTATTCCACAACATCCCTCTCTTTCGAGAAAACGCGTCACCAACGCGCGTGCAAGAGTAATATAAAGAAAAAAGCCTGCAAACGGTCCTACAAAAGCGCGTTTACAGGCAACAATGTATCAATTGTATCGGGCAATATTCCTAACCCGAGGATTCAATTATCTCAACCGGCGGAGGCCGCGGGGCATCGGCACCTCTTCACCCTCTTCGCCGAGCAGGTAGATGTTGTCGAGGCTAATGTAGCCCGTGCCGCTATGGCGAGCGCGCCAAGAGAAATTCTTGATTTGCTTCGGGTCGAGTTGCGGAATGGTCTTACCCCAGCCTTCCTGTTTCATATTTTCCCAGATGAGCGTGTCACGCATCCAGGAACCGCGAGTGTTCTTGAGGCGGATCATGAATTCATCGTAATCCTTGACCTGTTCGCTTGCGATTTGCACTTCGAAATAGCCATCGGGATTGCTATGGTTCGTGGCGTAGTCGAACACGATACCCACGGAATTGTGAACTTCTTCGGGAATCACGTAGTAGGCGCCCGCAAAGTTCGGCCAGCCCTGCGTAGGCGGCTGCTCAATCATAAAGTCGTGGCGGATAAAGCCACCGTGCGGAGGCGCTCCGTTAAAGACCTTTGCACCGATAGTCGTTGCGTTGTCGCCGTTAGCGACCGGGAACCAGTCGACTGCATCGAGGCCGTTATCAAAGTTCTGCATCACGTGCGTGGTACGGTAAGCGCCACGAACGCGGAACGGAATCCTGAGCACCGAGAGCTTGCCACCCAAGCCCTGAACCGTCACCTGGATTTCGCGAGCAGCAGGATACACATCTTCGGGAATCGGGATTTGCACATGGAAACTTTCGATAGAAGCGTTCCACTTGCCGTCATCGGGAACGGCGTTCTGCAAGACCATACCGCGCTTGCCCCAATTGCCAACCGTCACGGCGCCGTTTGTAAGCTGACCATTTTCCTGAATTGCCGTCACGAACAAGTCAATGGTATCGCCTGCCATCAGGACCTTTTTTTCGAGAGAGGCTGCCAAGAACTTCGGCTTCGCGGCCTGCGCCTTGGTCGCTTCGCTCAAGCCCACCACCTTCGGATTGACTTGCACGACGGCAAGTCCAAACGGCGGCACCGTAATGTCCTTGCTCTTGCTCGGGTTAATGCGGCGACCGCTCGGGCCCATTTTCGGGTACGGATACGCCTTCTGCGTAGTGCCCACCCACTTGAACTGATCTTCGCCAAAGATTTCGACCTGTGTACGCACTAGGTCGCCCTTGCCGACTTCTTTAGAATTGCCCTTGACGCTTGCGCGGTCAATCTGCACCACCTGCGGGGCATCACTCAAGTTCACGATCATCACACGGGCTGAATCACCTTTGCCGATTGCGTAGGCTTCAATATCGGGGCTCGTCGATTCTACAGGCAACACCGCATAACCATTTTCAAGGAAATCCATGTAGGTCATGTAAATGCCGTAGTATTCCGCCGTCGGCTCCAGAGACTTCCAATAATTCCAGGAGCCTTCTTTAAGGAGTGCGGTCATGCTGATTGTACCCCAAGTGTCATCGGGGCCTTTGAACAAGTTACCGAAAGCGTCCCACGGGAGCACTTGCAGGCGGTTGCCAAAGCGCATGGCATGCTGAGCAAAGATGCTTGCCACGGCAGCGGCCTGCGGATAATCCATCAGCAGGCTAAAGCCCTGCACGCAGGTACTGAATTCCGAGAGGAATACGCCGCGTTCACCTTCGAGGTGGCGTTTCATCCACACATTGAGCGTATCCATATTCGGGCCCACATCGAGCATGGCCTTGAGCATATCGGCAGGCTTCGGTTCGTTGGGCGTCCAGTACGGGTAATTGTGCAAGTCCACCACGTCGAGGTAACGCTTGCCGTCTTTCTTTTCGGCCTCGCCCACGATGCGCAGGAATTCTTCCATCCAGTACTTGCCATCGAGCAAGCCGGCGCCCTTCTGCAGCATTTTATGCGTGCTGAACAGCGGGCCATGCAGAACGATTGTCGAATCGACAGCCTTCATGGCGCGGGCGTATTCCAGGAATCGTGCGGCGTAATGCCTTGCCGAAATCGGGCCGGATTCTTCCCATTCGCCGTCGAGTTCGTTGCCGATTTGCCACTGCTTAATGTTGTAGCCTTTTACTTTATTTGCATAACGCACCCAGGCGGCAGCTTCTTTCGAAGTTCCGGTTCCCGCATTCACGCAGATAACGGCTTTTGCGTTCGGAAGCGTCTGGATGTACTTCATGAATTCTTCAAAATCCCACTTGATGTCGGTCCAATCGGTGCGGGCCTTGTCGCCATTGCGGGTAGACATCGCGTAGAACTTGTAGTTGTTACCGCCGAGCAAGTCGGTTTCGCCGCTATAAAGTTTCATCTCGCGAATCTGCACGCCCTTGCTAGGCAAATCAGCAGTCTTGAAGCGAATGGCCACATAGCGGCTGCGGAATTTAGACTTGTACTTGGTGGTCGCGCCATTCACCTTGACCACTTTTTCAAGTTTCAGCTTGTTTTCGAGCGCCTGGTGCACGCCCGGATATTCAGCGTAATCTTCGGTCCAGTAGGCAATTTCAAAAGCCTTCGGGCGCAGTGTTCCCCAATCGATTTCCAACGAATCGACATTCACCTTTTCCGGAAATTCCACTACGACCCAAGGCGGATCGACAGGGTCCAAAATTTCGCCCCACCACATGGTTTCCATATTGCCGTCGGCCAGGTGACTGCGACGCACAAAGCCGTAGTTGTCCTTGGTGGTGCCGCGGTAAATCGTTTCGCCCAAGAAACCGCGCGCCCACTTGGTTTCGTCGGCGGTCCAGAGGCCAGTGCTATCGTAGCTACCGATACCATTCCAGTGGTAATCATTGGAAAGGCTGCCATTCGGGAATCTAAACAGCGTGTAACCGCCATCGACCAAAGCAGAGGTCATGTCGTAATAACGGCTCGGCGGATTCCAAATCGCGAGGTCCGCAGACATCATGTTTTCTTTATTGATGACGACACCCGGATGCAAGTCATCGACCTTGATGACATTCTGGGCGGCAAAAGCGGAAGCACAAAGCGAAAGCCCCGCTGCGGCAGCAAATACAAAATGATTTTTCATAAAAACCTCAAAACAAATATAGTAGGAAGTTAGAAGTAGGAAGTAGGAAGTAGGAAGAAAAAGGAAATGCCCCTGAACAAGTCAGGGGCAAACCATTCAAATTCGGCGCGGTATCTGTCTACTGCCTACCGTCTACTGTCTACTTAACCTGATGACCCTTCAGGTTGAAGCGCTTGCCGTTCTTTTCGACATAGAGCTTCTGGTCAACAAAGCGGAGCTGCGGGCCCTGCTTCACGTGAGCCTTGCGAGCGACAGCGGGCTTGATAGCATCGGTACTGCGAGCGACACCGTCCACAGCAAAGCTAGGAGCATAACCGTGGTTGATTGCTTCGATAGCGCCAGCGAGGTATGCAAACGGGGCATTCCAGTTGATAGCCACTTCGTTCGAAGCGTAGCTGCAATTGTTGTCGACATAAGAGGTTGCCGGGAATCCGGTTCTATAGTCCTTGCATTCCCAAGTTTCGGAACCGATGTCTTCGCCACCGGGCTGCGGGCCACCCACAATCATTCCCGGAATCGGAGCGGTCACCTTGTCAGAGGTACTCGGACGGTGGTGCGGTTTCTTGGCGGACTTTGTACCAAAACCAGTCAAGAAAGACATGTCGAGCGGGTTCTTTCCAAGCAGGTAATCCAGTACCTTGACGGCAGCCTGGTAATACTTGGCTTCGCCAGTCAGGTAGTAGGCGTGCAACAGCCATACGCCCTGGTTGCCAGCAACAGCGTTAGAGCCCCACACAAAGTCGTTCTTAGCCATCACGACACCGAAGCCCTTAGTGCTACGATTTGCAAAGTCATCGGCTGTCTTGAGCAAGCTATCCTTTGCAGCCTGAGCTTCGGCACCGAATTCGGTAGCGTGTGTAGCCTGGCCATAAGTTGCAAGGCCTCCGACATCAGCCCAGCTCGGAACGTTTGCGGAAGCCTTGCTCGGCTTGTAAGTTGCATCGCCGGTAGACACGAAGAGTTCCGTGCCGGCAAACATCTTTTCGTCTTCGAGCCAGTTGTCGCCATATTCACCCGTAGCCACATCGGACGGGTTCTTGAAGGCCTTGTTGGAATTCTGCGCACCCCAGGCATAAGCCTTCTTGGCAGCTTCGAGGCACTTACTAGCATAAGTTGCATCGAACGGCTTGTACACACGGGCGGCTACAGCCATCACTGCGGCAAAGTCAAATGTGGCAGCAGTACCCTTGCCGATTACGTAAATCGGATCGATATCGTCTGCCGGCATCACGTCACCCGGGAATCCGAGAGAAGTCAGCTTATGGTAAACGCCACCATCAGAGGCCTGCATGGTAAGCATCCAGTCCAAGTTGTACTTGATTTCGGCGAGCAAGTCCGGGAGAGTTCCGTCAGCCGGAATGTTCCACTTGAGCGTCTTGAAATATTCCGGGAAATGTTCGTACAACGAAAGGAGCGTATAAGTGGTAATGCCCGAGTTCACAATGTAGCGACCGTAGTCACCGGCATCGTACCAGCCCTTGGACGAATTGATGGAACCGGATTCACCTGTAGAATTGTGGAGCTGCACGCTTGCATTGGTATGGCCTGCAGCACGCTTCCACTGACCGGCGTAAGATTCTTCCAAAGCCATGGATGCACGCTGGTAGTAATACCACTTCAAAGAAGCCTTGGTGACATCTTCATAAGTGTTAGCGGCAATCTCGAGATCCTTACGAAGTTCCTGACCACCCACCTTAATGGAATAGGTGCCCGGAGTGTTCAAGTCCGAGATATCGACCAACTGGACATTCTGACCGCTGGGTTCCCAATTCGATGCAGCCGACGGTGTCGCCGTCAAAACGGTCGTTCCGTTTGCATCTACAATTTCAACATTGCCACTCCCGTCGACCAGAGCAAATTCCTTTGCGTCGCCCACACGGTAACCAATTTGGTTGATATATGCTGTAGCAGCAGAAGCTGCCGTCGTAAGAGAAAGTACGACAGCCGCATACTGTTTTAAGCCAAATTTCAACATCTCGGACTCCTTAATGATTATTATGTAACTACAAATATACCCCAAAAAAAGCGCAAGAGAGTTCTCTTACGCCAGAAATTGGACACAAGTGTACCCATTGTGTTATTTTTTCGCAAATTTGAGCCTTTTTTGTATTCCAGACGGGAATGTCACAACAACGGCATACGTCCCGGAAGGCAGCCAAGACAGGTCCAGGGTGCCGCGGAAGTCGCCACGCCAGGCAACCGAGCCGTTCATGGAGACGATTGCGCAATGGTATTCGCCGCCATTCCCGAAGGCCACCAGCTTGTTACCGACCAAGCCGACATGAGCCAGCAGTTTCCAGTTCGAAGGCAGACGAGTCTGCATGGAATCGTTATCCAAAGTATCGGTAACCGAGGTATCCGTTACGGAGGTATCTACCTTCGCCGTATCCAAAGGTTTGACAATCTGCGATTTTGCTTCACGAGCCGTATTGAAGAAACTGATCATTTTGTTCAAGTTTTCGTCGACATACATTTCGTTGCCACCATGGGTTCCTCCCGACACCGAAACAAGTTCCGTCACGACATTATGCTTTTTCAGAGAATCATAAAGTTCCTGGCTTTGTTCCTTGTTTACAATTTGGTCCGAAGTTCCATGGAACAAAATGACCGGGGGGTCATCTTCGCTGGCATAGTACGGCGAACTGGCTACCATCCACTTATCCTTGTTGCCTTCGCGCTCGGCACCGATGAAGGCGCCTTCGTAAGTTCCGCTGCCCATGAAATTATTGATAGGATTCATGGTGTAAATATCGGTCGGAGGAGACCACAGCGACGCCGCATCGATACAGCTACTGAACTTGGTGAACTCCCCCAGGGAGCCCACCAAGTCCACCGTTACGGAACCGGACTTGCCTTCTTTCAAGCCACAGGTTGTAGCGACCAAACTGGAGAGATGTCCGCCCGACGAAAATCCGGACATGGCGATAAACGACGTATCGATTTTGTATTTCGCTGCATTACCGCGAATAAAGCGCACTACGGCCTTAAGATCATGCAACTGCGCTGGGTAAATGGCATCGCTTGCAGAACGGTGATTCGGAGTCACAAGCGCGTATCCGGCCTTCAATAGTGCCGAGCCGATTGTATTCAAGTCCGCAGAGCCCTTCATATTATTCATGCTCCAGGCGCTCCCGTAGGTGTGGATTACCACCGGATAAGCATCCTTCGTTTCTTTGGGCAGGTAGATATCCATGTTGTGGAATCTCATGCCGTCGCCCGCATAGTTCACGTCAGCGAACTTCTCGGAATACTCCATCTTGTCGTTACCCGACTGTTGTCCCCCAAAGCCCTGCGCAAACGCTGCAACTGCGACAGCGAGGCATGAAGCCGCTATAATTTTGTTCATACTCAATCCTTTTCCAAACAGGCAAAACGCCCATAAAATAATATAAACCAAAAAAGTCGCCCCATTCCGGAGCGACTCAAAATTCTGTTGTACAAGATTACAACTTACTTAATCAGGTCAAGCGTCAGGCGACGGGCTTCGGCGTCGGCTTCGAGCACCTGGTCGAGCGTCAGGTGACCGGTCACGTTCGGGGCACCGGCCATAATCGTTTCCACATGGCGCGGAATGTCGGTAAACTTGAGGTTACCCTTGAGGAAAGCATCCACCAGCACTTCGTTCGCGGCATTCATCATGGCAGGCACGATACCGCCGCGGCGGCCCGCTTCAAATGCCAAGGCAAGGCAGCGGAACTTGTTGAAGTCCGGTTCAAAGAAGGTCAGCTTCGCAAGCGTCGGCAGATCAATGCGCTTGGTATCGAGCGGCAGACGGTCGGGCCACGTGAGCGCCACCTGAATCGGGATGCGCATGTCAGGAGCGCCGAGCTGAGCCATGAGGGAACCGTCGCGGAACTGCACCAGCGAATGCACCATGGACTGCGGGTGAACCACCACCTTGATCTGGTCGTATGGAATGTGGAACAAGAAGTGAGCTTCCAAAACTTCGAGACCCTTGTTCATCATGGAAGCAGAGTCGATGGTAATCTTCTTGCCCATGCTCCACACCGGGTGATTCAAGGCATCGGCCACGGTGATGTTTTCAAACTTTTCAACGGGCCATTCGCGGAACGGGCCACCGGATGCCGTAATTTCGAGGAATTCCACTTCGTGTTCGCGCTTGCCACCTTCGAGGCACTGGAAAATGGCGCTGTGTTCGGAGTCAATCGGCGTGATGAAGGACTTCGGATTTTCGGCAAGCTTGTCCCAAATGACGGGGCCTGCCATGACCATTGTTTCTTTGTTTGCAAGAGCCACATGCTTGCCGTGTTCAATAGCAGTAATCGTCGGGAGGCAACCTACGGCACCCATCAACGAGTTGATGATGATATCGGCCTTCGGGTCAGCGGCGAGTTCGCACAGGCCTTCCATACCGGCGAGCACCTTCATACCGATTTCTTTTTCAAGTTCCTTCGCAGCATTCGGATCGAACATGCACACGCGTTCGACCTTGTACTTGCGCACGATTTCGGCAACTTTGGCCACACTGCTGTTGGCGGCAACGGCGTAAAGATTGAAGATATCGGAATGCTGATGAATGACATCGACGCTAGAAGTACCGATAGAACCGGTCGCACCGAGAAGAACTACGTTTTTCATTTTGAAGCCTCTTTTTTATACAGCTAAAAAGATAAAAAATATCTATAATTTAAACATGCTCGCAAACGAAGTTAACGCCCTGATTAAAAAGCTCTCCCCGTTCATGGAAGAGGATTCGGAAATTTTCCGCGAGCTTATGACATTTTTTGGGCAAGGTTCCAAGATTGACGTTCACCACGGCGACCTCTCTAAATTCCTGGGGCACAAGCGCCTTTACCGCGTGATTCGTCTGAAAGGCGAAAGCTACAAAGACTGCGTTTACCAGCTGGTGGACAACTATCCAGAATCAATGGAAGCGCTCGGAATGCTGCGCTATTACAAGGCACCCACAGGCCCCGTGCGCTGGGAAGAGGTAGAAGCCGCCGAAATTGCCATCGGCAAGGAACTCACCATGGCCACCTACGGTTGGATGCCGGATGCATGGACTTTGTTCGAAAAGGAGCCGCAGGGTGATGAAGGCGGCGAGCACACTAACGCGGGCGAGCACGAACTCGTCGCGATTCTTGCGTTTGATTTAGGAGAATAGATCCTGCTCCTTCGAACCTATATGAGACTAGACTCTTCAGAGTCTTAGTCGAATTATCCTCTATGGGGATAACTCAACTAAGTCAACAAGTTGACTAGTTTCGTATATCGACTTCGGCGCTACGCGCCTCCGCTCAGGATGACACGTTGAATTATTGTTTCAGGAATTCGAACAGCGTAATTCCCGGAAGCTTGCCCTTGCGGCTCGCCAGGTAGTCTTTCAGCGAAAGTTCAACCACGTGCTTTTTCCACGCAGCATGGCGCAGCTTCGGAAGTTCACCGTTGCGGAAAATCACGAAGCCCGTATGCGTCGCATCCAAGTCATTTGCACTTGCGACAAAGGCAACCCCCGTCACCATCAGAGGGCCGGCATAAGGTTTTGAAGCCATTTCTACCGCACGATTGTAAGGCAAGTAGCGCAAGTCCATCGGAGCATCCGGAGTTTCGTACTTGATCTTTTTCGCCTTGAAGAAATTCTGCTTGGGCATCGTGCGTTTTACGACCGTATCGCCCGGCACCTGCATCACGCGAGCAAACTTGCTATCGCTCACCCAGTCGGCCAGCAGGTAATGTTTGCGGTTCACGTAACCGATTTTACCGCCCTTGTAGCGGATCTTTTGGAGCATATTGAAGATTTCGTTTTCGTTCGGCGACAAGGCCATCGCAAGAACATGTTCCAAATACGTCACGCAGTCGACCGAATCCATGTACACCAGCGGTTTGTTTTCGATAGAATCCAGATAGCTTTCGCCCATGGGGCCAAGTTTGTATGGGGTTCCCTTCATGAGGCGGGAGAAATATTCGAGCCTTGCGGTAAGTCCTGCCACATTTTGAGCACCGAGCCACATCTGTTTCATTTTCATGAACGAAGCGTAACTGTCATTTGCACGATAAACGAGACGGGTCCACAAAGTATCGAGCGCATCTTTGAGTTGCGCGTCAGGATTCTTGCCCGTTTCGTTCAAGTACATGGCCACCGCAAGGGTATCGCCATCGAGCGTATAAATGTAGCCTACCAGGCCGTGGACTTCGCCGATAAAGCCAGTCTTGAATCGAGTGAGCCAGGGGTACGGCAAATCAAGCATGCGCTTGCCGCCGGTACCGATTCCGGGGCCCGCAAAACTGTTGATGTAGTAGCTACCCTTGGGGTGGCGCGCCATCTTGGCAAGCAACTTGGTCTCGGTAGAAGGCTTTACCTTGTTCTTGGGCGAAAGTCCGCAACCGTCCCAGACTTCGAAGTCGGTAGAATCAATTCCCATTTCGGCAAGGAATTTCATTTCCATCGCGCGGCCGCTTTCAACACTTCCGACACCTGTTTTTTGGGCGCCCAAATTGCGGAAGATCGTTTCGGCATGCAAGTTCTGGCTGCGCTGATTGATTTCATCGAGAATGCTCAAGAAAGGTGCCGCCGAATATGTATAAGAGGCAATCTGGATTCCCTCCTGCACATTGGGCTGCTCCTTGAAGGCAATTCCGCGTTCCTTGAGAGCGTGAATGAAGGCGGCCTTAAAGTACGCAATCGGGTTACGCACCGGGAGCACCAGCTGACTGGAATCCACGCCGATACCGATGGCGCCACCTATCGTGATTTCGGGCTTTGCAGAATCGAGCGCCCAAGTCCACTTGCGCTTTTTACCCGGAACCGTCACCATTTCATTTTTCAAAACGACATAGCCAACGTCAGGCACCACTTCGGCACGGGCCAGCTCGCCCACCTTTGTGCCCGGCTTAAAGCGAATCATAGTGCAGTTGTCGTTAAATCCGAGCGGAGCAATTTCGGCACCGTACCACGCATCATAAAAATTCTTGCGCCAGTGTTCAGCGCGCCACGGCCCCTTGTAATAGCTGGAATCCAAATTAATCTTGCCCGAAACGGAATCTATGCCCAAGGCATGAATGGAATCGGCCATTGCATACAGCATGTGGAACGGGTCTGCGTAATAGCGGCCCGAAAAATTCGGATCGCCCGCACCGCGGACATTGATAGAGCCGACAAAAGTCTTTTTGCGCACGCTACCGTTCAGAGAAACTTCGGTCTTGGGCGCGTAATCGAGCGGCAAGTAGTGAACCGCCGCCGCAGTCGTCAAAGTCTTGAGCGTACTTGCAGGCGTGAACTTTTCATCTCCGCGAATGTTACCGATTTCGTTACCGGTTTTTACCGAGCGAACCGAAAGTCCGTAGCGGGCACCAGGCACCACCGAATCCACGTACACCTGGAATGAATCCAATTGAAAATTGGCAAGAGCGACAGTTGTAAAGAATCCAATTAAGGCAAAAATATTTCGCATAATTCTAGCGCTTGCGGAACCGACGAATAGAGAACACCAACAATAGCACGACCGCAACAGCACCCAAAGAAATCACCACAATAAGCCGCAAGCTAAATTCAGGCTGCACGCTGACTGAACCGAAACCCTTTTCGTACTTGGTTTCTTCGACCGGGGTTTCCAAAGCCGCAAGAATACGGCGCTTTACAGCGGATTCCGTTTCGGGGTCTTTGTACCCCAAAATGCCATTGATTTTCTGGTGAGCTTCAAACACGTGACTTGCAATTTCTTCGTTCACGGAAGAATCTTGCTTGAGCAATGTACTCGCAATGGCAGACACCATGCTGTTCACCGTCATTTCGATTTCGCTCCATTCCGGAATGTTCTGGCTACTACGGCCATGATTTTCAAGGCCGTCAATCAAATGATTGTAGCGAGGATCCTGCATCCAGATTCGAATCAAGCTCTTGTCGGGCGGAATGAAGCCGCACTGTCTAGAATAGAAATCGATATTGTCTGCACGGAGCATGAACAGAAACAAGTCGCGGGCCTTTGCATGCTTAATCGGGTTGCTGTTCTTCGGGAGCGTCAAATGGCTTCCGCCCACAAACGAGAAATTGCCGTACGGGCCCTTGGGACCGGTCACCGTAATCAAGCCGTCTTTGGCGAGCGGGCTATCTCTCAAGCCGCCCATTTCCGTGTCGAATTCAATTTTGCGGATCAATTCGGACGTACCAAAAATCATCAACTGTTCGGAACGCACAAAGCGGTCTGCACTCTGGGCCGAATTTTCCTTGAGGTTGTACGGCGATACGTCATGGTCGCGCAACAATTTCAAATAAAAACAAAGTCCCACCAGCGTCAATGGGTCTGCTAGGGCACTGCGGTAACCGCTATCGACTTCTGCAACGAAGTCACCGCCGTAATTCCAGAGGAACGGAGACATCTGCTGATAGCCCGTCCAGTCGTCCTTCACGCCAAATTCAAACGGCACCACCTCAACATCTTGCCGGTTAGTCACCTTGGCTTCCGAAATGGCCCGGAGCACGCCAAAGAACTGCGGGTAAGTTTCGATTTCGGAATCATGCAGCCCCAGTTCCAACCAAATGCGTTCGTTCGCGAAGAATCCACGAATGTCGAGGAACCACGGAATCGAGTACACCAAAGTATCGCGACCGATATGGCCAGATTTCATGGCCTCCGGATAAAAGCGACTTGTATCGACAGCGTCTAACAATTCTGTGACAGGGTTAATCATGCCCGCCTTGGCAAAATACGGCACCCAGCTCGAGCCCAGCTGCAACACATCCGGAAAATCGGTCCCCGGGCCAGCTTCGGTTACCAAGACCTTGTTGAGTTCGGCGAAGGCGACTCCCCAATCCACGAATCGGATCTTGACCGGAGTTCCGCTTTGGCGCGTGTACTTTTTCATGAGTTTCTGGAGAGCGGCACCAGCATTGATATCCTGGTCCATCACCCAAAGCACAAGCGTATCGGGAGGTGTCGGCATGGCCTTCAGTTCCGGCATAGCATGAGCAATCCCGCACAAGGCGAGTGTCATCACAAATAAAGCTATGCCGCAAATACGCTTCTTCATGGTTTTCTCTAAAATACTAATTCACCGTTGTCAGCTAGTGGGCAATTCTCAAAAAATCTTCAAAGTAACGCGGATACGTCTTGTTTATGCAAGCCGGGTCCATAATCTTGATCGGAACACCGCCCAAGGCGACCAAACTAAAGCACATGGCCATGCGGTGGTCGTTGTAGGTTTCGATTGTTGCAGGTTGCAAGTGTTCCGGAGGCGTAATCGTAATGGAATCGGTCGTTTCGCGGACTTCGGCGCCCACCTTGCGCAGTTCAGCCGCCATGGCCGCAATACGGTCCGTTTCCTTGACACGCCAGCTGGCAATGCCCGTAATGGTCATGGGGGCGTCGGCGAACAGGGCGAGCACCGCAACCGTCATGGCCGCATCGGGAATCTCGATTGCGTTGAATTCGCCCAGGCTCTTGAGCTTGCCACCCGTGCCAGAGCATTCTGTCCAGTCGGGACCCATGGTAATGTTTGCGCCCATTTTCTTGAGCACGTCGACAAAAGCGATATCGCCCTGACGGCAATCGCTACCCACACCGAGCACGCGCACCTTGCCGCCAGCAATGGCGGCGGCAGCCAGCGGATAGCTGGCCGAGCTTGCATCACCTTCGACCATGTAGTCGCCCGGGGTCTTGTACACGCCCTTGGGCACATAAAATTCCTTCAGATCGGCATGTTTGACTTCGATACCGAACTGTTTCATGACATCGAGCGTCAAGAGAATATACGGAGCCGAAATCAACTCGCCTTCCACATGAATGTGGAGCGGGGATTCTGCATAGGGGGCACAAATCAAAAGCGCCGTGAGGTACTGGCTAGAGATGTTCCCGCGGACAGAGACCGAGCCGCCCTTTAAACCGCGGGCGTTAATACATACCGGCGGGAAGCCTTCGGTTTCCATGTAGTCGATGTCGGCACCAAGCGAGCGAAGCGCTTCGACCAAGTCGCGAATCGGGCGTTCCTTCATGCGTTCTTCGCCGCTCAAGTGGAACACGCCGCGACCGAGAGCCAAGGCCGCACACAAAGAGCGCATGGCCGTGCCCGCATTGCCCAGATAGAGACCTGCCACGTAGTTGTCGTTTTCCATCAGGACCGACGGAGCATCGATAGGAGCCCCGTTGCCTTCAATTACGGCTTCGGTAAAGTCGTCGGTCATCTCGGCCTTGACCCCGAGCGCCTTCAAGGCCTCGCCCATGTAGCGCGTATCGTCGCTTTTCAACAAGTTATGCAAACGGGTAGTACCTTCGGCCAGAGCAGACACCAAGAGCACTCGATTGGTAATGCTTTTGGAACCCGGCACGCGAAGTTCTCCGTTATAAGACGACAAAGCAGGAATCTGAATATGACTAGGGCGAATAAAGGGTGTATCCATGCTCATAAATTTATAAATTAAATAAGCTATTAGACTTTATGGAGCATTAAATGATGAGCGAAATCACAGAACTCAAATTCACCGTACGCTTTTCGGACTGCGACGAATATGGCAGACTCAAGCTTTCGCGCCTGTTCCAGTTTATGGAAGAGGCCGCCATCGCTGACGCCGAACGCGGCGGATTTGGCCTGTGGCGTATGATCAAGGCCGGCTACACCTCGGCCATTACGCGCATGAAGGTCCGCATCAATCACACTCCGCTTATGGGCGAAGACCTTCGCGTTTCCACCTGGATCAAGGAAATCTACAAAGACAAGGTAGTCCTCAAAGACTACGCCGTTGTCGATAGCCAAGGTCGCGCCTTGGCCGAAGGCACTTCTTCTTGGATTCTGGTGAACTTGAAGACCGGCTTTGCAGAACCGCCGTCAAACAGTCCGTACCCCTTCCCCATCCAGCTTGAAAAGAGCGCCATGCCCGAAATGCTCTCGGTTTTGCCCATGGGTGAAGACCCGCAATTAGTTTATACAGAACATGCCCGCAATAGCGACTTGGACTTAAACCACCATGTAAACCATTGCCGCTACGTGGAATGGATTCTCGACTGCCTGAGCAAAGAAGAAATCAAGGAACGCGGCATCCGCTCGCTGCAGCTGAACTTTGTAAACCAGGTGCCGCTCGGTGCGAACGTAAACATTATCCGCTTCAAGGATACGAACCATCACGTCGTATTCTTCGGCATGAACGCCGACATGGAAAAGAGCCCCACCACCAACCGCTGCCACTTTCAGGCCCGCGTAGGTTTCAGGGAATAATTCCAGGGAACAACAAGCCCTAATTCAAAGCAAATACTGCATAGCAATCTTTTCGATTCTCGTTGCATCCAGCGGGATTTCTGAAGATTCCATCGACACGATCAAGTTTTTTCCTAGGAAATACCCGTTGCCTTCAAAACAAGTCACCTTCCACGCCACCTGCGAAGAATAATCCGCATCATCCATCATTCCAAAATGTTCCCACACGAATTCCTGCCGCAAGCGAACATTTAAGCAAGTAAAATCAGGATATATCGTCATCGTATTACGAGACGTTCCCTTTTTATGCCTAATGGCCAAGGGACATTCATACTTGTAAGGGATTTTCAGTCTATACAATGTATCCGCAATCATTGCCTCGGATTTCGAGCGCACCCGTTCGCCGCGAAGAGTCATAATTTCAGGGACATCATCCTCAATTTTTTTGCCCTCATATACACCGGCAAGCCATTGCGCAATATAAGTTTCATCTGACTCATATACAGGCGTCACCAGTTTCTGACGGCCTTCGTGCATACAAGCGTACAGGTTTTCCAAATTCTGCAGTCGGAAACGATTCAAAAAGGAATCAATTAAAAGCCGCCACTTTTTCAATTCGGGCAAGGCTTTCTGGTCATATTCTTTTTGAGCAAGGGCTTTCGCCCGCCCAATTTCATTTACCGGAATATACTTTCCATGTACAGTTGTTCCCTTTGTTACATGAAACCACTGAACTTGATTTTTTCTTCTTGAAAGGCGAAGGCGACCCGCCGGAGCTTTCTTCAAAGCTTTTTCCTTTGCAGAAATCAACGATTGAAGTTGGTCCGCTGCCGTTTGAAGCACCGGCAGAACATTTGCGACACTCAAAATTTCATTCATTTGCATTTTCCTCTTTGAAATTACGAATCTATGGGGGGTGAATACAGGCTAAATGAGCCACAAAGAGACATTTAACCTGTACAAATCCACGATTTCAAACAAATTCACGCTCTTTTTCCCGACGGCGTACAGGCCACGCAAGCGCAAACCACTCATTTAACCTGTACGCCAAGGCATTTTTAAGACATTTCATCCATTCTCCTTGCAATTTGTACAGGCCAAACAAACATTTTTCTTCTCTTTGGCCTGTACGCAGCCTCCTTTTTTACAACAACACCCCTCCCTAAGCGCGATTTGTACAGGCTAAAGAAACATTTCACATCTCTTTGGCCTGTACAACCACCATTTCGCCTTCATTTTACCACCATTTCGCCCTCTAGAGCCTACTTCTCCGGAACAAGACCGACTCCTGGCCACATTTCAAAGCCGAAACTCCCGTGCAGGTCGGTGCGGTAGATTGCAGCAGAATCGCCCGCGACAAGCCGGAGCTTGTTGACCACCTCGTCTTTGGGGTGGCCGTAGCGGTTGTTTTTACCGACCCCGATGCCTGCGTACCTGGGGGCCACCCGCGCGAGGAACAGAAGCCCGCTACTGCCCGCGGAACCATGGTGCCCGACTTGCAGTAAGTCTGCAGACAAGTCGCGCGAGAGTTCCATCAAGCGGTTTTCGCCCGCGGTATCCAGGTCGCCTGTAAGCAAGAATGCGCTTTCACGCCCCGCCTGCGAACCGACCATAGAGCCCATGAGGACCACACTCGCCCGATTTTCGCCAAAGCGCCCGTAGCTTACAGGCCACAGGCATTCGAGCCTTAGCCCCTCGGCAAAGTACACCGTGTCGCCGCGTTCAAGCGTATCTACCGGAATCTTGTGCCGCCGCGCCACCTTAAAGACGCTATCGCTCACAAAGCCCACCGCGGTGTCCAGCCCCACCAAGAGGCGCCCGACCTTGAGCCGCCCCGACTCGATTGCCGCGCCCATTTCCATAAACCCACCGCCGTGGTCCCGGTGAAAATGGCTCACCAGCACCCAGTCGAGCGACTTGACGCCCCTCGACGCAAGCGTATCAGCAAGCCCCACCGAATCGGGCCCGGAATCGTACAGGGCGTATCGCCCCTCATGCTCCAGGAGCACCGCGAGCCCCTGCCCCACATCCAAAAACGTGATTCGCACCGGCACCGGCTCGCCGTCCCAGCCGCTGTCATAAGTGCAGCCCGACAGCAGCATGCCAAAAAACACGCTCCAAAGCGCCGCACAGAACAGCACCCACAAATAAATCCACCGATTCGCGTTTTGACGCACAGGATTTCTAGAAACGAGCATTTTATCGAACATACGACGACATCCTTTTTTGGAAAAGCCTCTCTTTCCTATACGCCAAAATCGGCAAAACTGTCTGATTTTACCCCCAAAAATGAAAAAGACGGCAAACTTTACTATATTTACCCTTAAACCGAGGTTTTTTATGCAATTACCCAAGTACAAAAAGAAAAAGCGTATCAAGCTGAAAGTCTGTCAGGAACCCGGCTGCGGCCGCGAATTCTGGGGCCACCCGATCGCCAAGTACTGCGAATTGCACCGCGACATCAAGCAGCGCCAGAAGCAGAAGAAGGACGTGGACAACATCGAGTCCAAGAACATCATCTTCCGCCACAACTACACGGAATCCATGGACCTCACCTTCAAGTGCTGCCTCGAAGGCTGCAACGAGATGTTCACTATCCGCGTGTTCCCGAAGCAGTACATTTACCCCCGTTTCTGCGAAGAACACCGCAACGATTTCAAGCGCGCAAACTACCTGCGTATCATTTCCAAGCTGAAAAACGACTAAAAATCGGGCTTTTTCGTAAAAAATTGGACCGCCACCCTTGAAAATCGGGGTGGCTTTTTTATATTTGGGCTCACAATCATGGTGGGTGTAGCTCAATTGGTTAGAGTCCCAGATTGTGATTCTGGATGTTGTCGGTTCGAGTCCGGTCACCCACCCTTAAAAAACCTCGCTAGTTTCCTAGCGAGGTTCTTTTTTTAGTGAGGAGACAAAAGAGCTTTAGTCGTCTTCTTTTTTGGACGGATTGTAGGGTATATCAAGCGCATTGAGCTTGATGGGGAACTGTATAAGAACAGTATGTACTTCAACATCCGGAGCCACCCCAACAGTATATCGAATCATATATCCTGCAACAGCTCTAATCTTATCCGAATCATACTCGTATGCTTCCCCTACACACATCGTGTCTAGCCAGACTTCATAATGAACGTTCGGATATCGAGGATCGTCCCATTCATCGCCATCCCATATTCTAGCATCATTCCTCACTTTGGAACCCCCAAAACGATCTATGTCATACATAGTACTTTTGTCATCAAAATTATATTCTGCTTTAAAGGCATCTAGATCCATCAAGTATTCTTCTAAATTCGATTCTTCATCTTCTCGATCAATTCCTTTGCAACATCCTTTATCCAAGGTTTCAGGAGTATTTTCTTCTAGAACATAATGGTAAACAAGGTCATGAAGTTCGTGCCATTCCTTCGGATGGGAAGACTCCTTTGAAGATTCCTCATTTTCTGGGTTGGAGAATTTTTCGCCAAATGATTCTACATATTTTTCGAACTCGGGAACCGTTTCTACGTTTTTCCACCCGGCCACATTTTTGCGAATCGTTTCCAGTTGACCGTTTGCCTTGGCTGATTTAGCCCAGTTGGCAATTTTGGTTTTCATTTCGTTATCCCACTCACCCGTTTTAGCATAAGAATCCCCCAACGAGTCTATGCTATAAGTAAGATAAGCTTTCTTGTCTAAATTGGTCTGTGCCGACAAGAGCACACTTGCAGCCAAAAGTGCTGCGTTGCCATCTCCAGGCTTAAGGATATCCAAATCAGCAAAATCACCGACATCGTCTTTAATATCAAACAGCGCAAGGATCTCCTTTTTCGCCAGAGCCCTTGCTTCTGCCACAGGCATTTTCTTTTCTTCCACAAGATACATTATGCGGTCGTATTCAAGCTGCGTAAACACGTTAATATTCACGGTGCTACGTTTTTCCAAATTAACAAAGGCGTGTAGTCGAATGTCTTTGTTCGACTTTTTCCCAGTATGTTCATCTAGATAATTGCCCCACACACTGATTTCAATACATGGAGAAATCGTGTTGAGATTTTCAAGATTATACACTCCATTTTCCACACTACCTTTATAAACATACCCATTGCTTGTTATTCTTAACGTTTTGCAATTAAGTTCCCTGTATTCGACTACAGATTCAACGAACGGGCCTTTCTGCGCTACGCCAGTTAAAGTCATATTCTTAATTGCATATTCTTCGACACTAGAAGAATCTGCTTTTTCGGAACTCGAAGATTCGATTTTCTCGTTCTTTTCAGAGCTCGAGGACTTCGCCTTTTTATCTTTGCTTGCAACCGAAGACGAAGAAACTCCTTCGTCACTATCGGAATCTTCCTCTTCGAGGGATTTCTCCGTATCGCCCCCGGCAACACTGCTGCTTTCGCTGGAGCAGCCCGTTACCACCAGAGACGTGCAGAGGTACATTGCCGAAACAGACAACAGGCCCGCGCCAAGAACTTCATACCATTTGTTTTTCTTTTTCATTTTCCCTTCTTTGTTGGAGTGTTTTTCACATCCCTCACACCTACAAATATAGGTAGATTTCATGCCATTGGAACACAAAATTAGCGTTTTTCTTCAAATTTTACAGTTTTTATAGAAATTGCTAAAAATTTAATAAACTAGAATACAACGTAAGTATTCCAGGAATACAAAAAACCCTGCCATTTCTGGCAGGGCCGCTTTTTTAGAGAGTGAGGAGAAATTACTTTGTTATGTAGTAGCTGTATACATCCAGAATAAATCCATAACGTATTGTGCGCACACTACTAGTTTCCATTATCACTTCCGTCATCGGGTAAGCGACAACCGTATATACAAAATTCTTCAACCTTTTCGAGTAATAGTAAACACGAACCTTATCACCAATCCGAGAGATGTCCGCATCCACATCCGTATATGAATAGCCCCACAAGAATTCCATCAGGTCATTTCTGCTGTATTCAAAGTTGCGAACGGCTACGTACCCGTAAGTAGTATCCAGCCATTCCTCTCTAAATCTGGTCAGGCTGTCGGTCGCTTCTTGATCTTCGTCTGCCGCCAACACATAGTTTCTAAGAAGAGTATCCTCATATTCTTTAGTCGTGTGGCGGATTCTCCAATTGACGACAATGGTATCTTCATCGCAACGAAGGGCCAATCTTTCCACGCTGTTTCCTAACAAGTTTTCCAATTCCCAAGGAAAGTCTTCATCAGCGCAAGCCGCAGAATCCTTTACAGAAACAGGGTTCGACGGTTCTCGCCTGGTGGACCTTATGGAATCGATCATCCTGTAAATTGCAGGATCAATCGAATCATAAACCGAGGAATCTCTTTTTACGGAATCCTGTATATCCGTTTTCGAAGTATCCTCTACAAAAGAGCTCGAGGATCTAATCGTATCGCGCTCCAGGGAATCCGCCTTCGCGGAACTATCCGCCTTTGCAGAACTAGACAGCACCGTATCGGCAACGGCCCCGCTGCTGCTAGAAGTTACAACGCTGTCGCGCGAATCCTGCTTACTGCTGCTCGATTGCCTCGTGGAGTCAATCTTAGGCTCGCTTTCGGAACTTGTAATGACGTCGCTGGAAGACGACCCTTCGACAGAAGACGAAGATTCATCGCTAGAAGAAGACACTTCTTCGATCGAATCAGCCGGTTCTACAGCGGGAATGTACTTTTCGAATGCGGCCACATTCTCGCCGTCGTTCATGCTTTCGATATTCTTGCGAATGGAATCAAGCTTGCCGTCTGCGGCGACAGAGGCGGCCCATTCAGCAATTTCGGCCTTGGTCGTAGAATCTTTCCACTTGCCGCTTTCGGCAAAGGAATCGTCAAACTTGTCGAGGCGCTTTGCAAGTCCGTCCGCATCGGTGTCGCCCTGCATCATGACGCTTACCGCCAAGAGTGCGGCGTTACCGTCGCCCGACTCAAAGATATTCAGGTTTTCGAATTCTTCAAAGTCGCCCTTGATATCGAAGGCGGCAAGCACTTCGCTTTCGGCCTGGGTCTTTGCCTTGGCCAAGGACTTGTTCTTTTCTTTCACGAGGTGCATCACGCGTTCGTATGCCAGGTTCGTGAGCAAGTTGACGTTCACGTTATCGCGATCCTTGAGGTCGGTCAACGCACGCAGCGTCAATTCATTCTTCGTCTTTTTGCCCGAGACTTCGTTCAAGTACTTACCCGAAACTTCAATAACCGCGCAAGACGCATCGAGAGCAATGCTATCGAAAGCAAAGTCGCCCTTGTCGCTCTTGATCGAACTTTCAAAAAACTGATCCGTAAATTCCAGCGTCTTACAGTCAACACCGCGCACCGTCACGGCAGTCCCCTTCAAGAACGGGCCCTTCTGGGCAACGCCCTCCACATCGGCCACAAAGCCGGCATCTTCCGAGACGCCGCCTGCAACGCCCTTGTCATCGGTACTGGAGCATGCAGCAAAGAGCGACATGCCTATAAATGCAGAAGCAAAGACCAAGTTTTTCTTGGTCATCTTGCACAAGTTATTTTTCATTGTCTCCTTCCTTCTTAACTGAAGTCTTGCTTTCTTTTGCCAAAGGTTCACTCAGCGGGAACAGTTGCAAATTCAACCGGTAAACCTGTTCCGTCTCGTCGTCTTCCGAGGCAATCGCGATAATTCGGCGGCGGCAATCTGCGAGTTCCTTACGAATACGTTCGTAAGATTTACGGGTGAGGCCCATGGTAAGGCCCGACATGTCGCGTTCCGAAAGCGGTAAATTGATTGCCTTTATCGCGAATTCGCCCATCTGGCGCTGCAAATCGCGGGCAGCCACAGGCACGGCGTCTACAGAACCCATCGAAATCGCCTTGTCCGTCTGCTGGTAATTTCCGTTTTTGTCTTTTTTCAAGAGCTTTGCCCGCACCAAAAAGTCGAGCGTCTCCGTGACTTCGGCAGCGGTAATCGCAGGCTTAATCGCATGAGCCATTTCGAGCGGCTTTGCGCCGGGCATGTTTGGCGCGAGTTCTCGCAGCACCACGTTTTTCCACGATTTAAAATAATTGAACTCTTCGACCCCTAGCACACGCACCTTGTGAGCATTCGCAAGCGCACAGCGTTCCTCGAACGCGGCTCGTTTCGCCTCGTCCCCCTTCGCATGCGCGTACGAAACCATCAGCACAAAGTACGTGTGTTCAAACCCCACCAACCCCATAGCACTCGCTACGGAACCTGCAGCCCCTACGCTCAGGTTTTTCTTCCCCTCACAGACATACTTCAGATAAACCGCCGACGAAAACCCCGCGTCTCGCGCAAAGTCTCGCCAGGTAAACGCCGAAGTACGCTTACGTTCATCGTAATAGTCCTGAATGAACTTGCGGTAATCTGTGTATTCTATAATCTCCTTCATGGTTACAAATATAGACTAATTTCATTGTTTGGGAACACAAATTTAACGTTTTTATCCAAATTTTACCATTTATGCAAAATTTTTAAAATTTCAGCATTTTCAAGAACACAACCTGTATTCCTGGAACACGGGACCGCCATCCTATTGACATTTCACTATACTTTTAGTATATTACTAAAGGTATATTACCAAAAGTATAGTGAGGTCATCGTGAAAAACCCGTTTTTGCTAGAGCCCTACACATCAAAGGAACTGTTCTGCGACCGCGAACAGGAGCTCAAAGAAATCGTCTCTCTCTTAACGAATGGCTCCAACGTGACACTCATTTCGCCTAGACGTTACGGAAAAACAGGCCTAATTTTCAGAACATTTGAAGACCTCCGCGAGAAAAAATGCACCTGCATATATGCAGATATTTTCTCAGCTCAAAACCTAGATGATTTTCTCAAGATTCTTTCCGAAGCAATCGTTAATGCCGTAACAAGCGAGTCCATAATAAAAAAATTCTTCAACGCCCTTAAAAACGCAAGGCCCACACTCAGTTACGATCCCATTTCCGGTAGCCCACAGGTTTCGCTTTCATTCCAAACAGACTCACAAAAACATCCTACACTAAAATCCATTTTTGATTTTCTTGAAAAACAAGAAACGCAAATCATTTTTGCTATTGACGAATTTCAACAAATAAGAGAATTCAAAGAAACAAATACCGAAGCCCTACTGCGGACATACATCCAACAATTACACCATGTAAAATTCATTTTCTGCGGAAGCAAAAAACATTTAATGGCAGACATGTTTACCAACGCAAAGAAACCTTTTTATGAAAGTTCAAGAACAATCTATATCAACCGTATAGATGCAGATAAATACAAGGCATTTATTACAGGTCTCTTCAAAAAGGCAGGCAAATCCATTGACGACGACGCCGTCGATTTTATCTTGGGTTGGACAAAACGGCACACTTATTACACTCAATTCGTCTGCAACCAGGTTTTTGCGGATTCATCCCAAAGGATTACGTTAGAAGATGTAAAAAACGTCGCATCCAGAATTCTTCGGTTCGAAACAACAAACTTCATAGAGCGTCGCAATCTGATTACCGAGAAACAGTGGAAATACCTCGTCGCAGTCGCCAAAGAAGGCGAAGTCAAAAAGCCGACCGCAGCAGATTTCTTGATGAAATACAAAATCGGAAACGCGGCCACCGCAAAGAAAATCCTCACTGCCCTTGTCGAAAAGGAACTGCTGCTAGAGCAAAGCGACTTAAGCGGGAAAAGCTACAGCGTGTACAACGTATTCATGTCCCGCTGGATGGAATCGCTTTAAACAAGAAAAACCTCGCTAGTTTTCTAACGAGGCATCTTTTCACTCCTAGCGAGGCCCTATTACCTACATTACGATTTTTGCTTATAATAAGTATGAACTTCTATAGAGTAACCATACCTATAAATTGTCGCCTCGCCCATGATATTCGCATTAGCAATATTCGCTCCAACAAGAACCACAATTACGTACCTCGCCTTAGCGGTTTCCTTTTCATAATATTCGCGACGAACCTTTGAATCACTTGTCGCCACCTGATTAATAAAGAAAATGTCATTCCCTCCGTTGTAAGTTTGCTGGCTGACTGAATCCAATCTCTTGTAGGCAAAACCATTTTCCAAAAGTATGTCCTTGAACGGTTCAAGGCTATCCTTGGCAGCATTCTCTTTTGAAACGGATACATACGTCGAATAGTCCCAATTTTTCATTAGAACATCCTCAGAGTCCGTTATATGACGGACACACCAGAATGTCATAAGCGAATCATCATTCCACGATACACGCCGCTTATCTGAAACATAATCCTGAATAAAGTCAACTTCTTCCGGTAAGTCCACTTCATATCGCGGGGCATCAAAATCATAGCCATTCCTTTTCCCGCCCTGTCCCTTGACACAGCGGACGGAAACGGCATGGCTGATATGCGTCATATACACATTGGATCCGGAACCCTTGACGAAATGGATTGTCGAAGGAGTAATCGAAATATAGCTCAGCCAATCCGTCGTTTCTATCGAGGCCGTCCAGAATTCCGTCGAAGTTCCAAGCCCCGAAAATTCATTGCCATTAAACACGCCCGCAGGGACCACATTGAAGCCGAAACGATCCGAGGAATAAGTTTTCTCGAGATAATCGTCCCGGTAATACGCCTGCAAAGCATCCGCGGCGCTTTCGCCTTCGCCATGGGCATCGGCATACGCAAACAGCGTGTCCCATTCTGCGTGTTCCGGCACGTGCCAGCCATCGGGGCATATTCCTTCACGGGGATGGAAATCGCTACGGAGCCTGCACCCGGAGAAGTTGTCGCCACATCCCCTGTTCGATGTATCCAAGGCAACTTCCCAGTTATAGAGGCGGCCATATTTTTCGCAATTCTTTTCGTCATTTTCGTAGCAGAGACTGCCTTCGGCGGCATAGTTCAGGTTTTCCGCCATCCATTCCTGCGATCCCAATTTAACAGTTTTGTAAACTTTTCCGTCACGAGTATCCGTTAACGATCCAAAGACAGGTTCTCCCGAATCGATGGACGAACTGCTAGGCGGATTTTCGGAACTGGACGACGAGTTCGGCGATTCCTCAGAACTGGAGGATTTCGCATCATCACCCGGAATGACCCAGCGGCCGTTTTCACAGACAAAGTATTCGTTGTACAGTTTACTGAGCTTGTTCACGTTGCGCTTGGTTTCGTTTTCGCGCTTCGTATTGCAAACGCCAAGGCCGTAATTGTCCCACCAGAAGTTGGACACATACTTCTCGAACGCAGGCACGGTATCAGCATATTTCCAATCTTCCACGTTCTTGCGCACCTTCGAAAGCGAGCCCTTCAAATCCACATCGCAGGCCCAGTCCGCGATTGCCGTCTTCGCGTCGGCATCGTCCCAGCTGCCGCCTTCCGCAAGCGATATGCTGAATTCGCCCATGCGTTCGGTAAGCCCGGCCACGTCAACATCGCTCTGCAAGAGCACGCTTATCGCAAGCAAAGCCGCGTTTCCGTCGCCCGTCTCGAAGATGTTCAAATCTTCGGATTCCGCGAAGTCGCCCTCGATCCCGAACGTCGCGAGCACTTCCTTTTCGGCCTGTTCCTTCGCTTCGGCAATAGACTTTTTCTTCTCGGTCACGAGGTACATCACGCGTTCGTATTCCAGGTGCGTGAGCAGGTTGATGTTCACGTGCTTTCTGTCCTTGAGGTCGGTCAGTGCACGGAGTGTCACCGGAGCTGCGGATTTCTTGCCCGAAATCTCGTCGCGGTAGTAGCCCGAGGCCTCGAGGATCGCGTACTGCGATTCCAGATTGATGTCCTTGATGGCAAAGTCGCCCTTGTCGCTCTTGATGGTGCCCTTGAAGCTCTTGCCCGTCTGCTTGAGCGTGATACCGTCAAGTTCCTGCACAGTCACGGCAGAACCCGTGACGAACGGGCCCTTCTGCGACACGCCCGCAACTTCCCAGTCCGTGACGGCAACAATGCCCGCATCGCCCGAAGCACCGCCCGCAACGCCATTGTCGTCGGAACCCGTGTCCGAACAGCCCCAGAACATAGCCCCCATCGCGAGGCTCCCTATAATTCGATTCATTTTCATCATCATTTTCCTCATCTTCTCTGCCCCTTTTTTAAAACGGTTTCCTTTTCGGTTTTCAAATGTTCACTCAACGGGAACAACTGCACGTTCAGGCGGTAGACCTGTTCCGTTTCGTCTTCCTCCGTCGCAATCGCCACCACGCGACGGTAATAATCTTCAGTCTCTTTCTTGATGCGTTCGTACGCGCGGCGCGTAAGGCCAAGCGTGTACCCCGACATCATGCGTTCCGAAATCGGCAAGTCGATTGCTTTGACGGCAAACTCCCCCATCTGGCGCTGCAAATCGCGAGCGGCCAGCGGCACGGCCTCCACAGGCGCCATTTTAATCGTCTTGTCCGTTTGCTGGTAGTTTCCACTCCTGTCCTTCTTCAGGAGCTTCGCCTTCACCAAAAAATCGAGCGTCTCGGAAACTTCCGCCGCCGAAATCTTCTGTTTGCAGGCACGGGCTATTTCGAGCGGTTTTGCACCGGGCATGTGCGGCGCCAACTCACGGATTACGGAATTTTTCCAGGACTTGAAATACTTGAATTCTTCGTCACCCAGCACACGCACCTTGTGAGCATTCGCCAGCGCACAACGCTCCTCGAACGCAGCCTTTTTAGCCTCGTTGCTCTTTGCATGCGCATAAGATACCATCAAGACAAAGTATTCGTACTCGAAACCGACAAGCCCCATGGCATTTGCCACCGAGCCCGCCGAGCCGACGCTCAGATTCTTTTTTCCTTCGCAGACGTACTTCAAGTAGACATCTGACGAAAAGCCCGCCTTCTGGGCGAACGCATGCCAAGAAAAAGCAGAGCAGCGTTTTCGTTCATCGTAGTAGTCCTGAATGAACTTACGATAATCAGTGTATTCTATGATCTCCTTCATGACTACAAATATAGATTCATTTGGTCTAAATAGAACATAAAATTAGCGTTTATAGCCAAATTTTACCAATTTCTATTAAATTCACAAAAATTAAGTATTTTTAGAACATGATTTCATATTCTAGGAACATGCCCTAGAACACAAAAAAAATCCTGCAGATCATTCCGCAGGATTCTTCCCTAACCTTCCCTCAGCCCGAACACTCCCGGGTCCAAATTTTGAGGGAATCAAATGTGTTTCACTTTGTCTGTCCTAGTTCTTCACGCAACGCACGTAAGCTTCTTTTAGCGGTTCTTCTTCAACACGATAATCGTAGGGAGAGACTTCCACATAATAGTCACCTATCGGCGTCGGAGTAAGATAACTTTCAATTTCTTCGCGTTCTTCTTCATCCTTAGCGACATCAAGCATCAGTTGATAGAAAGCCGCCTCATCTTCGTCAATCTCTCTCATATGGTAAGAACCTTGCTTGTAAGAATGGTAATAGACTTCCAAGTACACCGTATCCACCGGCATAAGGTTAAAATCAAACTTGTTGTAGTACACGCCAATCAAATCTTTTCCAAAGGCGGCATCTATATCGGAAGTTCTCCAGTTTTCGTTAAGCAAGTTTTTAACGTCGCCGACATAATCCACCAAGGCTCTCCAATCCTCGGTACTGGACACATGCCAACCTTCAGGACAGACTCCCTGGTGAGTCTCACCGATCAAGCTGTCGTCAACGACATCCGTCATGTACTTGTCATCAAGTTGCATGGCTTCCGTCCAAGTATAGAGACCATCAGATTCATACTTGAGTTCTTCGGCCATCCATTCATACTTTTTCCCTTCGTATTCAAAGCTCACGGTCTTGTACTTATGTCCGTCGCGCGGGTCGGTCATAGTTCCCGTTTTGTGATCAACCGGAATCTTGAGAGAATCGATATATCCCTTTGTCTGCAAATCCCAATAATACCCATTGCAAAGGAAATAGCCCGATTCAAGATGATCACCGTCAATATCGATAGCCTTATCGAACTTTCTGTATTCGCCCCAAAGGTCGGCAGTACAGAGTTCAAGGTCCATGTAATTCAGGAACACCAGAATGCCAAAGTCGTATTCGCTTTTCAAGAAACGGATACTGATATCATCCGGATTAGCCTCGTCCTTTCTCTTGATATCATCTTCGTCTACATCCATCATGTTGCTCCATTCCTTGGCAGAGCTATAGCCTTCGCCAGCAAGGAACTGCATGATCGAATCCGCGAGAACGCCGTCGTCTGCGAAATCGTTGGCATATCCGTCAATGTATTCTTGCAACTTGGAGCAATCGAGATCATCTACAGCATTATACCAGTCGCGCCAAGCATTCCATTCCGGCTGCTCGTCGATGATTCGGCTGATATTGTAGAGAGTTCTATCACCATCTGTTGAATTGTAGATATTCAAGTCTTCTGCAGAAGATATATCAATCTTGACACCGAATGCGCCGAGGACTTCCTTTGCAGCCTGTTTCTTGGCTTCGGCGAAAGACTTGCCTTCTTTGACCAAATTCAGGACACGCTTGTATTCAAAATGAGTCAAGAGGTTGATGTTTACCGTTTCGCGTTTTTCCAAATCAGATACGGCATCGAGACGCATCGGGCAGCTAGATGCCTCACCCGTGTATTCACGCTCATAGTGCCCCTCTACAGAAAGAAGCGCGTACTGGCTTTCCAAATCGATATTGTCAAACTTGAAATCGCCCTTGTCGCTGACAGTCTTGGTGGTAAATTCCCTGCCTGTAGGTTCAAAACTTCCGTCTTTCGAAGTTTCCCTAAGGGTCACTTCAGAACCCTTTACAAAAGGACCCTTCTGCGACACGCCGACAATCTTCTTGTCCGAAATGGCGATAATGCCTTCCGCTTCTTCGCTCGTACCAGCGGACTTCGAGTCCACATTGGAGCATGCCGTGAGCGACGCGCCCAAAGCAAGCGCCAAGACAAGCCCCGTTTTCTTCTCGTCAAGAAAGTGAATCATTTCAAGCTCCTTTACCCAAATCAGTCGGGTCACAATTTAAATTTTCAGATAGCGGGAAAAGCTGCATGTTCAAGCGGCAAACTTTTTCCACCTTTTTGTCAGCCGAGACAATCGACACAATGCGTTTGCGGCACTCCGTGAGTTCCTCGATGACCTTCTCGTAGCTTTCGGCAGTCATGCCCATGGTAACGCCGCTAAAGTGGCGCTCCGAAATAGGCAACTTGTCCAAAGCCTCGAGCGCGAATTCGCCCATCTGGCGCAGCAACGAATGCACCGCCACCGAGACAACCTTCAGGCGCCCCGTGGTGAGAGAACGATTCGTCTGCTGGTAATGGCCCTTCGCATCCACAGTCAAGAATCCCGCATTCAAAAGGAAACGCAAACTGTTGCTCACGTCGGCAGCCGATATAGGCAGCCTGCAAGCCTTCGCGATTTCGTGCGGTTTTGCGCCCGGCATGGCAACCGCCAGCTCACGGACGACAGAATGCTTCCAGGTTTCGTAGAACGTGTACATTTCACTGCCGAGAATTTTCACATGGTGTGCCGAACTCAATGCTTCCATTTCTTCGAAACACTTTTTCTTTTCCCGGTCCGTCTTTGCGCTTTCGTATCGAACCATCAAGACGAAGTAGTCGAACTCAAACCCCAGCAACCCCATTGCCAAGGCCGTCTTCTTTGCTCCTTCCTCCCGAAGCCTTGTCTTGCCATCGCAAACAAGCTTCAAGTATGAACCCGATGCGAAACCAGCAATCTTTGCAAACTCGCGCCAGGTAAACGCCGACGTGCGCTTGCGTTCGCGGTAGTAGTCGAGTACGTACTCGCGATAGTCTTTGTATTCAATAACTGATTTCATCATGACTATAAGATAGATTTATGCGGGCGGCCGTGCAACATTTTCTAAAAAACAAATTTGGCGAAATTTCACAAATTTCAAAGATTTTGAAAACAATATGAAAAAATTTTAAATTCATAAAACAAAACAAACAAACTTATAAAACAAAAAGGCCCCCGCATCTTGCGAGAGCCTTCAATTCTCTTTCAAAGGTTGCGCTTTATTTTTTCAGCAACATCACCTTGTCTGTCACTCTGCCGTTCAGCTGCAGCACGCCGATATAGCGACCACGTGCAATTTCTTCGGCAGCAACGGTTTCAGAATATTCACCCGCTGCGCGCTTGCCAAGGTCAAACGCCTTCACAATACGGCCTTGCATATCCATGAGCGAGAACTTTACCGCACCCGCGTCAGGAATTCCGAAGTGGAGAGCCACATGAGCGTCGCGGAACGCAGCACCGAGCGAATGCATCACCACGACATTGCGAACGCGGGCACCCGTCGTTTTTTCAATGGTGAGTTCAACGCTGGCTGTCCTGCTCCAGAGCGTATCGCCCACGATAGCAACACCGACTCGGAAATCGACAACATACTCGCCACCAGCATTCTTGCCCAGTTTTTCAAGCGAATCGAGCAGAGCCTTGCTCGCGGAATCCACTTCAATAACCAAGGCATACGAAGTATCCGCCACGATTGCCCCCTTGAGCAACTCTCCGACGACATGCTTTGCCGTAATACCGCCCTTGCCGTAATTCAGGCTAACCTTGCCCACATACGGAACATTGGGCATTTCACGTAGCATCGGGTAACTTTCGCCTTCCTTGATATACCATATCGTATTGAAATTGAAGCCATCGAACGATTCCCGTTTACGCATTTCCGCATCAGAAAGTTCTTTCTTGTCACCGGCATTATTCATAGCCGAGCCAACCGCATAAGAAACCAAGACATCGGCTTCATTCCATCCAACAAGGAGCCCCTCAATCGGAGTCGTGTCATTCGAAAAGACTCTCTTCACTTTTCCTAGCGCGTAGGAATTTCGCACCAAGTTGTAGTTTCCTCCAACAAAGGCTCCCGCCGAATCACCGCCTTCTATATTGCCAAGCGCAAAGCATCGGTTGATATCACCATAATTCTCCGCAATAAAGCCGGCCTGAGTCGTCATCTGGTCCCTAAATTTTTCACCCGTGACATACACATTGCCCGTGGCGAAACTCCTTGTAATGGTTCCATAATTGAACTCGCCAAATCCAGCTCCTCTAAAGACACTTTCTTCGGCATCAATATATACATCACCTGTTGCATAGCACATATCAATTTCGGAACTGCCCCACATATCCAAAATAAAGCCAGATCCATTATGGACAGTTCCACTTGCATGGCAATTTCTTATTCCATTCGTAGATAAATAGCCTACAAAACCGGCACCATTCGTAACGTCACCTTCAGCATAGCAATCCCAAATCACGGCCGTAGTCGACCCGACAAAACCGCTACCATTTTTGACGTTTCCTGTCGCATGGCAATCATGGATACGCACATAACTTGTTCCACCAATGAATCCGCCAACAGAGTTTTCATCGGAAAAATTAAGTCCAACCTTGTTGGAGTCAAACTCCGTTCCCGTCACATTTCCTGTCGCGTAGGAATACGAAATCGTATCACCCAGATGATCCCTGCCATAGCCTATCAAGCCACCCACAAACTGCCTACCAGTAACATCTACAGAAGCATGCAAATTCGAAAGATTTCCCGAGTAGTTGTAGCCAAGCAAGCCTCCTACATACTGGTCACCCTCAACACGCCCTGAGACCCCCAAATTCTTAAGGTCCGTCATGGCATTATACCCAATAAGCCCGCCAACATAGGAGCCCTTCGACACAATATTCACAGAAGCGGAACAAGCTGCCAATTCCCCATAATTTTTCGAGA
The DNA here is from genome assembly GCA_902756345.1 of Fibrobacter succinogenes. GTDB lineage: Bacteria > Fibrobacterota > Fibrobacteria > Fibrobacterales > Fibrobacteraceae > Fibrobacter. The sequence continues at coordinate 122,019 of CACVQR010000001.1, forward strand.
CAACGCCTCCAGAATACTTTCCACCAATAGTCATCTTGGCATTCACAAGCACATTTTCGATAACAGCTCCTTCATTATTTTGAATAACGGCGCCGGCGCCACCTTGAAGGCTTGTCACTTCAACATCAACGCGAGCGTTCTTGATGGAGCCCTTATTCAAGAACACCAACCCAGCATTTTCGCCTTTATAGCTCGATTCAAGCCCAAGAACACTACCTTCAAAAGAACTGTTTTCGATTTTACCGTAATTGTTATAAACGAGGCCAACCGCACTTCCTTCAGCCTTCAACGAACCTTTAACAGAAACATTCCTTACCAAGCCAAGAGAGCCGATAGCAATCGATGCAAGGTGTTTGGAAGATCCCGTAAAGTCTGTCAGAGTCAAGCTGTCTATTACAGCAGATTCACCCAATGAATCAACCAAGGCCGTATAGTTTGCATTGTAATCTATGCGAAGACCCTTGATGGAATGACCACCGCCATGAATTTTTCCGGTAAACACCCCCGAATCATCCATTTCAAATCTGCCATCGGTTACAATATTTGACGGAACCGACCATACTTTGCAAATCGGCTTGAATCCGTAGCCCTTACCGTATCGAAGGACCTCATTCTTGGATACAGAAGCATCGATATCATTTTTCAGGCGATACACTGCAGAAAGTTTATACTTTCCAAAACCGATTGACTTCAGGTCCCCATATGTTTTAATCAAGAACGGATCGCTTTCAGTTCCGGAACCCGCCATACGCAACATTGAAGAATCACGATAGAGATCCGGAGTAGTCTTAACGCCAATCCATTTCAAATAGGGGTAGCTCGTATCTGCGGCAATTTGCCAAGTGTTTTTGAAATCCCAGTTCTTGTAATTTTCGGGATTGACCATCTGTTGCGTTGTGCGAAGATTGCCCGCAGCAGTCACGTTCACGCCCCAGAACAAGCTGTCGTAATACACCGAGGTAAATGTCGAAGCAGAGGCTTCGCCAGCCAAGCCACCCAATTTAGAAGTGGCCTTGATATCGCCCGCGGCATAAGAATTGCTCACCGCAGCAGACTTTGCCAAGCCGAAAAGACCACCGACATCCGACTTGCCCGACACCGTATCCATAGAATAGCAGTCAGAAACTGTAGCCTTATTTATCGAGCCTGCAATACCCCCGACAAACTCATTACCTGCAACAGAGCCCTTCGATGCGCTATGCGCAATGGAGCCCGAAGTCTTGGAACCGACAATGCTACCTACATAATCATTGGCAGCAATGTTTCCGGCCACGTAGATGCTATCCAAGGTAGCTCCGGCATCTTCACCTGCAATGACACCCACATGGTCCTTTCCGCGAATGTTAACCGATTCCACAACCAAACCCGAAACCTTGGCTGTTGACGCAAGCGAGCCGAACAAACCGACATTGTCTTCTGATTCGCGGGAAATCCACAAATACGAAATCTTCTTCTTGTTGCCGATAAATACGCCTTTGAAGTTTTGTATCGGTTCAAAGCCCTTACAGATCGTGCCATCGCCATTGCAGGATTCCCTACGGGAGTCACTCGCATCAATATTTGACGTCAGCATATAGTAAAGGTCTGTCGTGTATTCATATTTTCCGATATATTTCAAATCATGGTAACTGCTAATCTTATAGGGGCGCATTTCTGTGCCAGCGCCGGCAAGCACATTAACAGAGCCGTCATCTATAAGCGTTCCCGGCAAAATCGGGTCCATACCCTTGAAGTACGGGTAAGAAACGCCTTCCTGAATATTCCAAACTGATTCAAAGTCAAACCCTTCATATGTATTCTTCATCAACATTTCGGCAGTGGTTCTGCCTTCTTCACTAGAATGTCCTGTAATAGTGCTGTCGAAGTAGCAATTCGTCAGCGTATTCAAGTGAGGGTACCCCACCAAGCCCTTGACATCGTTTCGACCTTTGAGAAGGCTTGCCGAATACACATTTTTGATAAACGAGAGCGAGCCCGTATAGTAACCAACGGCCCCACCAACATCTTCAAAACCTTTAACAACATTGACCGAGAACGCATTCGTGATCATTGAACCCGTGGAGCCGATCAAGCCGCCCACTTCTTCTTCACCCTTCACTTTACCCGTGGTACCTACAATATTGATTTCGCTTCCGCCGGCCTTACCGATTAAGCCGCCCACATTCATTGATCCTTGAATATCACCATCAAGCGAGACCACGTTTTCTACAAGGGAATAGTTCACAGCACCAGCCAAGGCGCCAACATACCAATCACCAACTATCTTCATATTCAAAAGCTTTAAATTTTTAATGACCGCTTTTTCCGCATAGCCGAACAAGCCGGAAAAATCTCGATAGGTACTACCAATCTGCATATTCTTGATGGTGTGATTTTTACCATCAAACGAGCCAGAGAACACATGGACACTATCGCCAATGGGTTTAAAATCGGAGCCCAAGCCATTGATATCGGCCGTCAGTTCGTAATTTCCTGCCAACGGATAGGCGGGATCATAACCAATCTTCTTAAGTTCATCAAGAGTCGAAATTTCAATCTTATTCGGTACGGCCACGTAACTCGATGTCCCCCAAATGGTATCACTACCATTCATCATACCGATTCGGTAACCATAATAAAGAGAATCCTTCGAATCATTCGTCTTTATCCAATCAAGCCATTCGCCCACCAGTTTGCCATTTACTTCTAAAAGCGAGGCCACCTTCGGAGACTCTTGCCATTTTGCCACAGCAGTCGGAGTTGCAATCGGAACAAGCGCTTTTGTCACATGCGGAGTGACAGTCAAATAGGGGAAAGACTTGCCTTCGTCAATACTCCAATAATGGACCAATCCATCTGTTGCTCGATAGCACCAGCCACTATCCAAAACAATTCCATCGCAAGGGTCCTTTTGGATATATTCATATTCCTTGTAGCCTAGAGTATCCCAACCCGAAAAAGACGAGAAAGTCATCATTTGGGACGTCGTAAGTCCTATGCCGCCAGCACTCGTGTCGAGCCCCGAAATTTCGGTATCCCAGTAAGAATATTCCGTCTCTCCATAATTATTACCGACAAGGCCTCCAACAGTGATGCCTCCATGAACAATACTTGCCGTGTAGCTGTTTTCTATATATTCCGAATTTTCACCCACCAAGCCGCCAACAGCACTATCACCTTTTACATTACCTATCGCATAGACATTTCTCAGCGTATCATCGTTTGATCCAGCAACACCACCAACATTCCACAATCCTTCTACATTTCCTATAAAATAAGACTGTTCAATTTTGCCAGAATTTTCACCGACAATTCCACCGATATCAGACTCAAGTTTACCAAGGTGCGAATGCATCAGGTCCATCATCGAAACACACTCTAAAACATAGCCCCTGTCAGATGATCCGACGATACCGCCAACGCTCGCCGCTTCGCCAACAATCGTTCCTCTCGAAAAAGCACTCCTAACGAAGCTGGAATTTTCTATGTAGCCAACAATTCCACCGATATCATAACCTGTAGCCTTGATATTCACCGAAGCAGAAACACTAAGGATATTTCCATTAGATTGTCCAACAAGCCCACCGACATGCTTATCGCCAACGACTTCACCTTGGAACGACGCATTTTTCAGGACCGAGCTCCCATAAATTCTACCAGCAATACCACCCACATTAAGTTGGCCTTGAACAAAGCCGTTAGTCACATGCACATTTTCAATAGAACCATGAAGCAATGCCACAACACCGCCCACATATCTCGATTGAGAAACGCGTCCCGTTACATTAAGGCGTTCAAATTTCAGATTAGCAATTTTTCCATCCAAAACCGAAATAAAGCCTATATCGTCTTCGCAAGGAAGCCAAATATTCAAATCGCTAATTGTGTGGTTTCGCCCATCGATATTGCCCTTAAAATAAGTGCTGCCAGAGGCATCCTTATTCTTACCGATTGTGATAAAGCCATTGCAGGAGCCCCCATCACACATCTCATGGGCGGAAGCCGAGGCATCGATGTCCTTTGCCAAAGCATAATCCGAAGAATACAGATAGGCGCCTGTACCTATCGCCTTCAAGTCTTCATAGTCTTCAATCAGGAAGGGTTTTTCTGCAGAACCGTCACCCACCATGGTGCCTTTTGCGGCAAAAGACTGAATCGCAAACAACGACAATACGGCCGAAACAACAAACCTAAATTTCATAATTCTCCTCGCTTATTTTAACAAAAATATACATTAATCCCGCCCGTAATACAATGCCCTATAAAAAGGAACCCCCGGCGATTGCCGAGGGTTTCCCTTATATTCTGTTTTAGTTCCTTCGACTCCACGCCTTACGGCGTTTCGCTCAGGATGACACTCTGACTACGAGAGTCTGGAAATCATGTAACCGGCGCAGACTGCGGTACCAATCACGCCAGCCACGTTCGGGCCCATAGCGTGCATCAAGAGGAAGTTCTGCGGGTCATACTTGGCACCTTCCACCTGGGAAACACGGGCGGCCATCGGCACGGCGGACACGCCAGCAGAACCGATGAGCGGGTTCACAGGGTTGTTGGGAGTGCACTTATTCATGATCTTGGCAAGGAAGAGGCCTGCAGCGGTCGAGAAACCGAAGGCCACCACACCCATGGCGATAATCATGAGGGTCTGCGGACGGAGGAAGATGTCGGCAGACATCGTGAGACCCACGGAAGTACCGAGGAAGATAGTCACGATGTTCATGAGTTCGTTAGAGGAGGTCTTCACCAGGCGTTCGACAACGCCGGCTTCCTTGAAGATGTTACCGAGCATGAGCATGATGATAAGAGCAGAAGCATCGGGCACCACGAGGATGCACACGATCATCACCATCACGGCAAACACGATGCGTTCGGCCTTGGACACCTTGCGCAGAGCCTTCATACGGATCTTGCGTTCCTTGTCGTTGGTCATGAGGCGCATGATAGGCGGCTGGATCAGCGGAACGAGGGCCATGTACGTGTAAGCTGCCACGGCGATAGGTCCGATGAGGTGCTTTGCTAGTTTGTTTGCAGTAAAGATGGAGGTCGGACCGTCGGCACCGCCGATGATACCGATAGAGGCAGCTTCACCGAGAGTAAAGCCACCGAATGCCACGGCGCAGAACATGGTCGCAAACACGCCGAACTGAGCGCCACCGCCGAGGAGCAGTGTACGCGGGTTAGCGATAAGCGGTCCGAAGTCCGTCATGGCACCCACGCCCAAGAAGATGATGGGCGGGAAGAGTTCCAGGTGGATACCCTGGCTGATGTAGTAATAGAGACCGGCAGTCGGGGTAAACATACCTTCGATGCTCCAGCCACCATCGTAGAATCCCGCACTCGGGATGTTCACCGCCAGTGCGCCGAGCGAAATCGGCAAGAGCAGCAGCGGCTCGTACTTTTTGACAATCGCCAAGTACATCAGGACGAAACTCACGATCCACATCACGATCATCGAAGGGGTGACGTATGCGAATCCGGTGTCGCCTGCGAACTCAACGACCGAATTTAAAAGAGAACTCATTTATCTGTACCTCTTAGGCGATGGTCATGAGAGTCTGGCCGTCGACGACAGTGTCGGTTTCCTTGACGGCAATGGAGTTCACGGTGCCGGCGCACGGAGCGACGACCGGGTTTTCCATCTTGAGAGCTTCGATGATAGCCACTTCCTGGTTGGCGGTAACGGTGTCGCCGACCTTGACCTTCAGTTTGAACACGGAGCCAGCGAGCGGGCTCTTGACTTCGGTACCACCGGCAACAGCAGGAGCGGCGGCAGGAGCCGGAGCGGCAGCGGGAGCTGCAGCAGGAGCGGCGGCAACGGCGGCATTGGAATCAAGAACTTCTACTTCGACATCGTAGGTCTTGCCTTCGAAACTGATACGGACGGTTTTCTTCATTTTGATATTTCCTGGCTTAAAAGCCTGTTGAGTTTTAAAAGTTTACCTTACTTGACGATCGTCCAAGCAGGAGAGTTGATGTTTCTGTAAGCAGTCACGCGGCAGGGCTGACCGATAGCCTGGGTCGCCGCTGCGGTCACGAGGGCGAGGAACTGGTCGTTGCTCATGCCCGGGTGTTCTTCGAGGGCTGCCACGGCGGCAATGCCGAGGAAAGCCTGGAGCTGCTTGTTGGTGAAGCCCGGATGGACGCTCTTTGCGTTCGGATCCCAGTCGCAGTGGGCAGGACCGATGGTCTTGGGTGCTGCAGCGGCGGGAGCGGCGGCCGGGGCAGCCTTAACTGCAGGTGCCGGAGCCTTGTCCTTGTTGAGGCCGAGCTTGGCCATGATGAAGTTCATGAGGTAGCAGAGCACCGTGAGGCCCACGATAACCACCATCACCACGATAAGACCGGTTGCCTGGAATTCGATCAGGGAGCCGATACCGAAGGTGTCGGAGTCGCCCTTACAACCCTGTTCGGTCGAAAATTCGCCCTTGCAGTAGGTCGAGCCCAGCTTGGCCTTGGCGATGGGCAACACCTTGTGGCCGCCGGCGTTTTCGATAGAATCGCGAACGTCGCGTGCAAGAACTGCCTGATCGTAGGTCTTATAGAGAACCGAATGGTTACCAGCGTGGGTTTCCACGATCTTGTAAACCATGTCGTCATTCATACCCGGCATAGAAAGCTGCTCCTGAACCTGGGCGGCATCGGAGGGGAGCATGAGTCCGAGCTGTTCGTCGAACTTGCCCTTCACCTTTGCTTCAGGTTGCGGTGCAACGAGAGCCGGCTGCTGCACATCCTGGGCCGGAGCGGCGGGAGCCACCTGAGCTTCGGGTGCATTGGTCTGTGTTTCGTTCATATTGGATTCAATCCATTCTTTTGGGTTTCTGTTTTGTAAAAATCAGCGGTGAAAATTTAGAAAAAGCGGCGCTTGGTTAGTGCCGCCGAAAGCTACATCACCCCGGTTTCGAGGCCTTTTACGGGAATATATCGCACCGAGCCGTCCGCGGAGATAATCATGGCCACGCCGGCCATGTAATTCACCCATTTCCATTTTTCGTAAAAACGCACATTCGCGTGCCCGTTCGTTACATAGGCAAGCAGCGGGACCACCAGATAGTCATGCGTAACCAGGAAGTTCACCCGCCTCATTTTGCCCAAATTCGCCAAAATTTCATTCTGCAGCAAATCTTCGCTTCGCGTTTCCAAATCATAGAACACATCCGGGTAAGCCCCTAAAAAGGCATACTTGGAACACACGACCCAGCCGCCGCCATCGGAGTTCGAATAGCTTTCAAATTTCAAGCTGTCTTTCATGTACCAATCGCCATCGAGCCCGGCAAGCACTTCCAAATCGTATTTCGACTGACCATAACCCGCGGCAATGTTTTCGCAGGTTTCCTGGGTGCGGGTGTAACCCGAATAGCCGAAGTAGAATTTTTCCTGATTCACGGCAGCAAGGCGCTTTCCCAAATCCTGGGCGTACTTTTTCCCGTTGTCAGTCAAGTGGCCCTTTGCGCCTGTCTCGCCGGTGCGTTCACTGTGGCGGATAATGAACACGGCCTTTTCGTCGGCAGCCAAGTTCGCATAGACTTCGACCAAGTCGGTAAAGCCATCGGCCTCTTGCGGGGTAGCAAGTCGCCAGGCGCCGGCATCGAAAATGTAATAGTTGTCATGGATGACGCGGCCTTCGCGGATTTCCTTGTCGTATTCGCCCGGGCCAAAGCCTACCGTATCTTTTTCCATAGGTTGCGCAAGGCGCCACTGGAATCCATTCGCGTCGCAAATAAAGCGCACCGCCGAATGGTCCGACGTTTCGTAATCATTTGCAAAATAAGCGCTCTGGCCCAGGCTCACATGAACGACCGTTCCTGCATTTGCATCGGTGCAAGGTTCAAAGGCGTAAGCAAGCGGAATAAAGCTGCGCATGTAACTTTCGAAGTTCGGTACGTTCCCGCCGTAGGCCGACGTTACGTTGTTCCGAATTTCGCCGTAGCGCCAGTTGCTATCGAGCCCTACAATCCAGTCGGCGACCTGGATTTTCCAGTTAGGGTCATTCCATACGCCATCGCCCTTCAGGTCTTCGCCCAAAGTGCCGATAAAGTTCTGCGATTCTTCTTTACTCAAGCGGTTCTGCACCATCGCCGCAATGGCAAGCAACACCGCATTGGAATCCATCGCATACTGCAGGGAATCCACCCCGAAGGCCGCAAGCGTTTCGTACTTCGCACGTTCCACGGCAGAATCTAACGGAACATGGTTCATCAAGTGCTGTTCCACACGGGGGCGCGCCAAAAGATCCACTATATGGGCCACCTTGACGGAATCCGCCGAATCGGCGGCGGCGATACGTTCTTCTAGAATTTCAAAGGTATATAGCGGTGCATAAATCGGTTCAAGCACCTGGACCGCCTGGGTATCGGGCTTTACCTCTGCTGGGTCCCCGTTTGCAGATTCGCCACCATTTGCGACACCGCCATTATTTTCTGCACTGCATCCAAACAAGAACAGGGCTGCTGCCAGGGCAGCACCCAAACATTCCACACACCACTTTTTTTTCATACGCGACCTACATCGTCATGGTTCCGGAATCTAGTCCCCTCACCGGAACATAACGAATGGTTCCGTCTTTCCCCATGATGATTGCAAGGCCCGCCAGGTAGTTGATCCATTGCTTGGTATCAAAGTAGCGCAGGTTCACCTTCTTGTCGGTGAAGTACGCCGTCAGCGGAACCACAAACATGTCGTGCGAAATGAATACACCCACTTTTTTCACGTTCGCAAATTCAGGCTTGATAATTTCGGCAATAAAGTTTTCGCTGTAATTTTGAAGGTCGTAGAACGCATCAGAGTACGAGCCCTTGTACGCATATTCAGAAGCCACGACCCAGCCGCCGCCATTGTTGCTCTTGTACTGTTCGAGTTTGCTGTTGTCCTTCACGTACCATTCGCCATCAAGCGCTTCAATCGTATTTTCAGAGTAGCTAGCACCGGCACCCTTAGCAATATTTTCACAGGTTTCCATGCTTCGAGTGTAGGTCGAGTTCGCAAAATAAATGTCTTCGCCCTTCAGCTTGGCGCCCACATCCTGCGACTGGGTCTTACCGTCATCGGTCAAATGTCCCTTCTTGCCGGTATCGTCGCTACGCTTGGCATGGCGCAAGAAGAAGATGACCTTTTCGCCCGGCTGCAGGCTCTTGTACACGTCTTCGAGATCTTCGAATTCCTGGATGTCATCACTTGTAGCGACACGCCACTTCTTGGTTGCGTCATCGTAGACATAATACTTTTCTTTATCGACACGGCCGTTCTTGATTTGGCCCGGATATTCGCCCTTGCCATAGCCGTAGGTGTCTTTTTCGACAGCGGTAGCGGCGCGCCATTCATGCGTTTGCGCATCGCAAATAAAGCGAACCGTCGGGCCCGGCTGATCGTAGCCGCCCCCGCAAAAATAGGCACTCAAGCTGTTCGTAATGCACTTGACCGTATCGGCATTCTGCGCATTGCAATCGCCAAAGTTATAGGCCCTGGACCAGAAGCGCTTCAAGTGCTTTTCAAAGGCCGGCACCTCGCCCATATTCCAGCTGGCAATGTTGTTGCGAATCGTCGCGTAAGAACCGCTGGTATCGAGCACCATGAGCCAGTCGGCAAGGTCTGCCTTGGCGTTGTTGTCGTCCCAGTTGCCGTTACCCTTAATGCGGTCAGCAATGCCTGCGGCATAAGAAGTCATCTCGGAGCCCGAGCCCTTGCGCTGCATCATGATAGAAATAGCAAGCAAGGCGCCACTGTATTCGTCGCCGTCAAAGAGTCCAATATCTTCGGCAAAACGGCCATCGGTCGTAAGCTGCTGTTGCTGCTGGCCAAAGCCCCAACCGCCGCCAAAGCCGCCACCGGTGCTGCCGGAGCCAGAAGATTTATCCCACTGGATTTCGAAACTCGAAAGAATTTCACGCAGCGCCTGAGCCTTGACCTTACGGATCGGCTGGTTGTTGCCGCTGTTTTCTACAAGCTTGAGCACGCGACCCGCTTCCATGTGGGTCAGAATATTCACATTCACCGTATCTTTTTCAGTCACGTCGACCACGGCTTCGAGTGTCACCGGCTTGGGAGAAAGTCCGCCCGTCAGTTCACTGCGGTAATAACCGTTCGCCTTCACGCGCAAATAGGGCGACACGTAGTCTACGCTATCAAAGCTGTAGTTGCCATCGCCATTCAAAATACAAGTCTTGTGGGTACGCTTGGAATCAGCCAGATGTTGCGTACTGTCAAGCTCAATCAGCTTAATGGATGTACCGTAGCGGAACGGCCCTTTTTCGGCGACACCCACCAAGTGTGCGCCCACTATACGCGGTTCAGCCGTATCGACAGCGGCCGTATTAACGGAGTTACCTCCGCCAAAGTTTCCCCAAGGCGAGGTGCTTCCGCCCGTACTCGAGCCCTTGTCGTCTTCATCTTCTACACCCGTGTACATCTTGCCATCGCGGCAAGAAATACCCGTACTCTGGGAGACTTCTTCAGAAGGAACCCACTGGCCCGCCAAGCAGAAATACAGAATATTTTCGCTCTTGACCAAGAAGGATTCACCCTCGCTCTGGGCGGTACATTCCGGCAAGGCTTCTACATCGACCACGGCTGTGGTGTCTTCAATAACCGGTTCTTCAACACCAATAACGGGCCCTGTCGAAGAACTAGATGTCGTTGATCCGGGTTCGCCCGGTTTATCCGGGTCTGCCGCACTCGAAATCGGACGGCCTAAGGAATCTTTCTGCACAACGCCACTGGAACGCTTTTCCCAGCGGGAACCGCTTGAACGACCTCTGTGACCATCGCCATCATCATCGTCATCACCGTATTCGTCTCCAATTTCGTCAGGGTCAACTTCCTCGTTCGAAGAAGACGAACTACCGGAACACGCCTGCATAGAGAAGGCGAACCAAGCAGAGATTATAATCCAAAACAGGCGATTCATTCGTCGATCCTAAAAACTATTCGCAATATAACAAGAAACTACTTTCTTTTCAACGAAAAAGCCAATAGAATCTGCCAATCGCCCCCACCAGCGCAGAGGCAATGAGTAGAATCACACAAAAACGGAAAAAATGGAACTTTTTAGCGCATTTTCCCGGTTTCGAGGAACCTCGAATGCATTTCGAAAGCCCTTTCCAAGGCCAGGGGCATGTGCAAGCCCTTCACATGTTTGAGGCTATATTCCAAGAAATCGGTGAGCGGTTCGCGGAAATCCGGGTGCGCGCAATTCTTGATAATCAAGCGGGCGCGTTCTTCGGCAGCAAGCCCACGCAAGTCGGCAAGTCCCTGTTCCGTCACGAAAATCATGGTATCGTGATCCGTCTGGTCCACATGGCTCACGTAAGGCACAATCGAACTGATGGTGCCGTCCTTGGCAACCGAGGGCGTCAAGAAAATGCCAAGGTAACAGTTGCGGGCAAAGTCTGCCGCGCCACCGATTCCGTTCATCATGGCAGAGCCCGTAACAAGGCTGCTGTTCACGTTACCGAAGATGTCGGCTTCGAGCGCCGTGTTCATCGAAATCACACCCACGCGGCGAATCACGTCGGGACTGTTGCTCACTTCTTGCTGGCGAAGTACCAAATGCTTTTTCCATTCGGCGGCGTTTTCCACAAATTCTTTCTGTGCGTTTTCAGACAAAGTAAGAGCCGTACCCGAAGCGACGCCGAGTTTGCCCTTCTTTAAAAGCGGGAACACAGCTTCTTGAATGACTTCGGTATAAAGGTCGATTGTTCCAAGGCGACTATCGTCGGACATGGCGCTAAGGACGGCGTTTGCCACCTTGCCTACGCCGCTCTGGAAGGCCATTCCCTTGGGGAGGCGGCCCATGCTTTCTTCATGGCAAATAAAATCCAAAATGCGTTCGCCGATGTTTCTGGAGACGGCATCCGGTTCTACGAACGGATTCACCTCGTCGAGACGCGAAGTTTCGACAACGGCGATGACCTTGCTCGGGTCAATTTTCACGAATTCAGAACCCACGCGGTCGCCGGCGCTATAGATGGGGAGCGGTTTTGCATGCGGCGGGAGTTCCGGGAGCGCGGTATCGTGAATTCCCATGAAGGAATCTCCCAAGCGCGTATTCAATTCCAGAATGATCTTGGGCGCCATCTCAAGGTAGGTCACCGAGTTTCCGCCCGAGGTCGAAAGGCATACGCGACCGTCGCTCAATATGGCCGAGACTTCGATGACAGCGACCGTCGGCGCAGGCACAGCGCCCGTACGCACCAGGTAGCCCATCTTGCCGAGGTGGGCATCGATATACTTGATTTGACCCGCGTTAATCGCCTTGCGCAAGCTCGGATTGCTCTGGTAAGGCATTCTAAGCGACACCGCCTGCGCCCGGGCTAAAGCCCCGTCGCAGCTGTCGCCAGTCGACGCTCCCGAGAAGAGCGTCACCTTAAAAGGCTTGCCCTCGGCATGCAACTTTTCGGCACGTGCAGCCAAAGCCGTCGGAACCTCTTTGGGGTAACCCGCCAAGGTAAAACCGGACACTCCCAACACATCACCATCGTTAATCATTGCCGCGGCATCGGCTGCCGAGCACTTTTTAGAATCAAACCAATTCATAGTAGCATAAAGATAGTCATTAGTCGGTAGAACTTAGACCGCTACGCTCTTAGAACTTAGAATTTGTTTCACTTCTAAGTTCTAAGTTCTATCAACTAAGCTCTATTTCCTACATTTTTCCACGTGAAGCATTTTATCAAATACAACTTGATTGGCGTCATGAACACGCTCATTACCCTCGCCTCGGTCTGGATAATGCACCAGATGCTCGACTGGAACCTGGAACTTTCGAATTTTCTCGGGTTCATTTTCGGCGCCATCAACAGCTACTTGATGAACCGCATCTGGAATTTCAAGAGCCATAACAAAAAACGCACCGAAGTCATCCGATTCATTATCGTGTTCCTTGCGGCCTACGCCTTGAACTTTGTCACGCTCGAAGCCTCCGTCTACGTTTTGAACACCGCCTGGTGCAAACCGTTTACCGACTTCATTTCGCAATTCATGAAACCCGGCTTTTTTGCAAACATTGTCGCGAACGGCGTGTACGTGATTGCAAGCTTTACGCTGTATAAGAAGTGGGTGTTTAGGTAATTCTGAATTCGGAATTCAGAGTTCGGAGTTGCGATAATTCGGAATTCAGAGTTCAGAGTTCGGAGTTACGATAATTCGGAATTCAGTGTTCAGAGTTCGGAGTTGTGATAATTCGGAATTCAGAGTTCAGAGTTCGGAGTTACGATAATTCGGAATTCAGAATTTGGAGTTCAGAATTGAGATAATTTTGAATTCGGAATTCAGAGTTGAAGGAAGTTACTAGTTCTGAGTTACTAGGAAATTTCAACTTTCATTTCTAGCAACTCGGAACTTAGAACTAAAAAACGCTCGCTAATAGCGAGCGTTTTTTGCAGCTAAGCTGCAGTAACTTTTCAAGATTTCCGATTAGAACGGTACGAGTTCGACACGGCGGTTCTTGGAGCGGCCCTTCTTTGTCTTGTTGTCGGCAATCGGCTTGTCGGAGCCGAAGCCCACGGCGCGAACGCGGTCAGAAGAAATACCGTTCTGGATGAAGTAATCCACCACCACCTGGGCACGATCCTGAGAAATCTGCTTGTTGGTTTCTTCGGAGCCCGTATTGTCGGTATGACCCTGGACTTCGATGTTAGCGGTGCTGAACTTCTTCATGAGCTTCACGATGTTGTTCAGGGTCTTGTAACTTGCCTTGGTGAGCTTCTTGGAGCCACTCTGGAAGTTAATACCCTTCTTCAACTGTTCCAAGTCTTCAGCCTTGTTGAGCGGGCAACCCTTCTTGTCGATACGCACGCCTTCGAGGGTGTTCGGGCACTTATCGAGGAAGTCAGCCACGCCGTCCTTGTCGCTGTCGACCGGGCAGCCAGCGGTGTCAACGGCAGCACCCTTCGGAGTATCCGGGCACTTGTCAAGACCGTCGTAAACACCATCCTTGTCAGCGTCAGCAGCGCAACCCAGAGAATCAACAGGCACGCCCTGCTGAGTATTCGGGCACTGGTCAATACCATCAGGCACGCCGTCCTTGTCGAAGTCGAGCGGGCAACCGGTATTGTCAACATTCAAGCCAGCCTTCGTATCCGGGCACTTGTCGAGAGCGTCAGGCACGCCATCCTTGTCGGCGTCAGCCGGGCAACCCGTAGAATCAACAGCCACGCCCTGTTTGGTGTTCGGGCACTGGTCCTTGGCATCCGGAATACCGTCGCCATCGAAGTCGCCTTCGCAACCTTCAGCGTTCACCTGGGCCCCTTCGCTGGTGTTCGGGCACTTGTCCATAGCATCGGGTACGCCATCCTTGTCGGCGTCAGCCGGGCAGCCGAGGGTGTCAACAGCGAGGCCAGCAGCAGTGTTCGGGCACTTGTCGAATGCGTCGGCAACGCCGTCCTTGTCAGCATCAGCCGGGCAACCCGTTTCGTCGACCGGAAGACCCGCAGGCGTATTTTCGCACTTGTCGAGACCGTCGTACACGCCGTCCTTGTCGGTATCCTGCGGGCAACCGACAGAGTCAGTCTTCACGCCTTCGGCGGTGTTCGGGCACTTGTCGAGAGCATCAGGAACGCCATCCTTGTCGAAGTCCGGTTCGCAACCGAGAGAATCAACGCTTGCGCCACCGCGAGTGTTCGGGCACTTGTCAAGGCCGTCAAAAATGCCATCCTTGTCGGAATCCTGCGGGCAACCGAGGCTATCAACCACTGCGCCGGCCGGAGTCTTTTCGCACTGGTCCTTGGCATCAGGTACGCCATCGCCATCGCCGTCGGTCTGCACATCCTTGACGTTGCCGCCAAAGCGCCAGGTGAGGGCTGCAGTCACAGCGACAGTCGGGGTCGGAGCATAGCCGTAGCTAACCGGGCCAGTCGTGTTGTCGTGATGGATGGTGTGTTCCTTGACATTCTTCATTTCTTCGTCAATGTCGTAACCGAGGTTAGCAAGAGTGCGGAAGGCAATGTCTGCACCCAAAGCGAAGTCGATGTGCCACGGCAGGTGGAAACGGAAACCTGGAGTCAGGAGCATCGGGTCGTCCATCGGGTCGCGACGGTATGAACCTTCTTCGATACGCATTTCGCCGGAGTATTCAACGAAGATGTCCATCCAGTCGGTCGGCATCACGTTCAAGCCCGTGCCATAAACCAAGGTATTGGTTCCCTTGTCGGCATAAACGAAGCTTGCATGGGTGTTCCACAAGACCGGTACACCAAGTGCGCCGAAGTTCAAGGAGAGCACCACGGTTCCAGCATAGTTAAATCCACCAGAGGTATACGGGTTGGTATTGCCACCGTCGTCATTCAAGTACCAGGCATGACGCGGACGGACGCCCACGTTTTCATCACCGGTCGGGAAATAGACATCACCCTGGATAGCGAGGCCAAAGAAGCTCTTGGAGTCACCAATGAGGCCGGCCTTCAACCAAACGTTCAGGTCGCCACGGCTAGCTTTCCAGAGATCGCCTTCGCCATCGCCCTTCAAGTTGGCATGGTCATAGTACAGCGGGAGAGCCACACCGAGGTCGATGAAATCCTTCAGACCAATTGCAGCGTGAACATTACCGCTAAGAGAACCTGCATTCCTATGGAACAAGCGTTCCTGCGAACCCTGATTGACCACGCCGCCACGGGACTGGGACCAAGAGTCCGTAGAGATATCGCCGCCCGTACCGAGTTCGATACCCCACTGACCCAACGTGTAAGCGTTGTGTTGATGTATACCGGAAGTTCCACCCTGAAGCCCGGACTGGGCAAAGGCAAGACCGCCAGCGACTAGTGACAAAGCAATGATTTTTTTCATTGTATCCCTCGCATGTCTTTATTACATTTTGTCCTCAATGTAGTATTTTTGCTATAGCAGGGCCCAATGTGACGCCGCTCACACCCGAAAACGCGTACAAAATTTGCGCAATGCAACCAAAAGTTTATATTAGGCATCAAAATAGCGCTTATGAACCCGATTTTATCCATACAAAATATCCGCCGTGACTTTAAAATGGGCGAAGAAACGGTCCACGCGCTGCGTGGAGTTTCTTTTGACATCTATCCCGGTGAATTCGTGACCATCATGGGTACCAGCGGTTCGGGCAAGTCGACCATGCTGAACATTCTGGGTTGCATGGACAAACCGACCTCCGGACAGTACATTCTGGACGGGGAACACACCGAAAAACTGAAGCGCGATGCCCTCGCCCGCATCCGCAGCCAGAAACTCGGATTCGTGTTCCAGAGCTACAACCTGCTCAGCCGCACCACGGCTATCGAAAACGTAGAACTCCCGCTTTTGTACAATTCTAAAATTTCGGCAGCGGAACGCCACCGCCGCGCTATCGAGGCATTAAAGATGGTCGGACTCGAAAGCCGCATGAACCATGTGCCCAACCAGCTTTCGGGCGGCCAGCAACAGCGAGTCGCCATCGCCCGCGCGCTCGTAAACGACCCGGTCATCATCTTGGCCGACGAAGCCACCGGAAACCTGGACACGCGCACCAGTTACGAAATCATGATGATTTTCCAGGAGCTGAACCGCCAAGGAAAAACGATTGCCTTCGTGACGCATGAACCCGACATCGCGACCTTTAGCGGGCGCACCATTACGCTGCGCGATGGCCTCCTTAAAAAAGACGTCAAGAACGAAACCGTGCAAGACGCCAAAGCCGCCTTCGAAGCGCTCCCTCCCCCAGAGGAGTTTGAGGAATGAGGTCGCACCTACGGTGCTTTGAGCAACGAGGTCGCGCTTTGCGCTCTGAGCATTTCAAAAAAGAGCCCCATACCTCAAAGGGAGCGTAGCGACCGACCTCACACCTCATACCTAACCACTTCCTACTGTCTACTTCTAACTTCCTACTGTCTATGTCCCCACTAACTCTCATAAAAATTTCCCTCCGCGCTTTGTTGCGTAACCGCATGCGCACCTTCCTTTCGGTGCTCGGCATCGTCATCGGTGTCGCAGCCGTCATCACCATGGTCGCCATGGGCGAAGGTTCCAAAAAATCCATCAAGGAACAGATGACCGCCATGGGCACGAACGCCATCATCATCATGCCGAACCGCGACCGTCGCGGCGGCGTGCAAATGGAATCGACCGAATCGCTCGAAGAAGCCGACGTGATTGCTATCCGCGAAAACGCCACCTACATTAACGGCGTCTCGCCCATGATAACCGTAGGCGGGCAGGCCATTGTAGGCAACAACAACTCCCCCACGGCATTGAGCGGCGTATCGGCCGACTACCTGAAAATCCGCAACTACGAAATCGAAGACGGCGTCATGTTCGACGACCAGGCAGACCGCATGGCCAAAGTCTGCGTGATTGGCCAGACTGTCGTGAAAAACCTGTTCCCCGAAGGCGACCCCATCGGCAAAACTATCCGCTACAAGAGCATTCCGCTCAAGGTCATCGGTACCCTAAAGGCGAAAGGCTCCGGCGATTTCGGGCAAGACAACGACGACGTGATTTTTACGCCCTACCAAACGGTGATGAAGCGGTTCAACGCCACCACGAACATCCGCCAGATTTACGCGAATTCTATTGGCGAAGGCTACGCGGCGCAAGCCACCGAAGAAATCATGGGAATCTTGAAAGAACGCCGCAGCTGGACAAAGCCCACCGACCCCTTCCGCGTTTTTACCCAAGAAGAAATGATCCAGATGGTCACCAGTACCTCGGACATGCTCTCGCTGGTGCTGACCGCGATTGCAGGAATTAGTTTGTTTGTAGGCGGCATCGGTATCATGAACATTATGTACGTGTCGGTGACCGAACGCACCAAGGAAATCGGCCTGCGTATGGCTATCGGTGCACGCGGCCGCGACATTCTGTTGCAGTTCCTTTTTGAATCGGTCATCATCAGCCTACTTGGCGGCGCCATCGGAATCGCCCTTGGCATTGCCGCTTCCGAGACGGTCAAGATTGCCATGAACTGGCCCATGAGCGTGTCCATCACGAGCGTTATCGTGAGCTTTGGCGTATGTTTTGCTACCGGCGTGTTCTTTGGATGGTACCCGGCCCGTAAGGCTAGTCGCCTGGACCCCATCGAAGCACTACGATTCGAATAATATGTAATACAGGTCACAAAAAACTTACATTTTACTTGCAAAAAAAAAACGAGAGGTGCTATATTTCTTCCATATAACCGGAGAATGATATGCATCTTAAAAAGTCGACAGGGGTTATAGCCTCTACCTTGGCCGCTCTTTCTGCATCTGCAGCTTTTGCCGCCACCACGCCATACGACCTGATTCGCCCGACCTGGCCCTTGAGCTGGGACGCGAAAGTGTTCGAGAATTTTGATACGACGGTCACCAAGAAGATTGGCGTTCTGAATATTCCCGCAACACCCGCAAGCTTTAAGGCGGGGGCGATGATGCCCGACACCTTGGACCAGGCCTACCTTGACGCCATCAACACCAAGATTTCGCCGATTCGCGTGAACCAAGCGGGTTACCTCAAGAGCGATACGGAACGCCAATTCTACTTTGTGGGCACCAAGGCCTCGGAATTCGAAGTCGTGGATGCAGACGGCAAGTCGCTCAGCACCAAGATAACCGGAACATTCACCACAACCGAAACGGCCACCAAGAGCGACTGGACCATTATTGCTGGTACAGATGCCGCTACAAACGACCTGAAGCGTTACAAGGTCGAAATCACCGGACCTGAAGGCAATATCTTTGTCGGCAAAATCCCGCAGAACGTACCTACCGAAAAGCGCCTGCGCATCAAGGTCGGTGACGAAGTTTCCAGCACCTTCATTGTGAGCGACGACGTTTACACCATGGCAAAGGACGCCACGCTCAAGTTCTTCGGAATCCAGCGCAGCGGCAACTCCGAATCCTGGTTCCATGGTCCGAGCCATACCAAAGACGGCGGCGGCGCGATTACTACGGCAGGAGATACTACCTCTTCCTTTGACGCATCTAGGGCAGGTTCCCTTGCTGGTGGCTGGTACGATTGCGGCGATCACCTGAAGGAATCGCAGACCATGGCGTACGCCTTCATGACCCTTGCCGTGATGCATGCTACCAACCCCGGTAAAGACGTGGACCACTACGATTACAATCAGGGTGAATTTGTCAAGACCGACGGCGTGCCCGATGTCTTGCGCGAGGCCAAGCATGGTGCTGACTTCTTCCTGAAAGCGTACGAATTTGCAAAGGGCGTCGTTGACGACATGCCCGTTTCCGTGGGCAGCTTCGGCAGTGATCACGGCTGGTGGGGACGCCCCGAAGCTCAGGATTACGTGAATGCCAAACATCGCGGAGGTCCTACCGAACGCACGGTCCGACTTGGCGAACTCGGCTCCAACATCTCGAGTGATATTGCCGCGGGTCTCGCCATTCTCTCCAAGGACTACGCCAAGTACGACAAGAAATTTGCAGACAGTTGCTTGGTGGTTGCCGAAAAGATGTACGCCTTTGCCAAGGACTTGGCCCAAGGCAAGACTTTCAAGAACAACAAGGCTTTCTTCGATACTCCCGCCTACAACAACAACCACGAATACCTTGATGACTTGGCACTTGCCTCGGTGGCCCTCCTTTACGCTACAGGCAAGAAGGATTACGCCGACGATATGATCCGCACGACGGAACTTTTCAAAGGTCAACGAATCATCGACGGCGCAGGCTTCTTTGGTGGCGGTTGGTTCGCTGCCGATGCGAGTGGCATGCTTAAAAACCCAAAGAACACCAACTGGGCAAACGCCCATAGTTTCGCGCTGTACGCTCTGTACAAGTTAATTCTTGCCGACAAGACCAAGGCGACATCTGAATATGGACTTACCGAAGATGAACGTCTCGCGGCCATCGAAGACTGCCTTGCCGACATGATTGCCAACCTTGGCGATGTAAGCGGCACAGGGACCGGTTCCATCGTTCTTCCCAAAGGGGACATCAGCTGGACACAAAACACCGTCAGCTACAATCCCACTTGGTACACCATGTTTACCGACCAGAAATGGAATTTCAACCATTATCAAGCCGGAAACATCTTTGAAGTTTTGGCATACGCCGACGTGGCCGCCGATATCGAAAAGCAGGGCGTCACGCTTCCGGCCATGGCAAGTACGGGCCTCAAGGCAAGCGAAATGCGCCAGCTCGGCATCAACCAGCTGAACTACATGCTCGGCGTGAATCCGTGGGACGTTTCGTTCGTATACGGCATTGGCGATAAGAACGACGCCCACCCGCATCACCGTGCTTCTAACCCCGAAGGTAAGAACACTCCGGGTTTTAACTACAAGTATAATTGCCCCGTAGGAGCCCTTTTTGGTGGGACTGTTCCTGGCGATTCAAGCTCGTTGGTTCCAGAAAACGAAACGAGTTGGAAAGACTGGGAAAAATCAGAAACTTGCCTTTATTCCTCCGCAACACTTCTTTCGGCCCTTACCTTTGTAAGCAACGGCGGCAACGACTACTACGAAAAGAAGTGCGACAACTGCAAGACCACGGAAACCTCGCCCTTCTCCAACGAAGTTTACGCAACGGCATACCATTATTTCTGGACCGACAGCACGGATTATTTCAGCATCAACTTCTATAACGAAACCCTTGAAGATGCTGACAGCGTTGTAGCCTACATTTACTTTGATGCAACCGAAGAAGATGTTGACGCTTGCGGAGCTATGTTCCTTGTTGACATCTGTCGAGCATACGACATGGACATGGGAGGATTCGACAAGCCTTGTTCTGACGCAATAACAACAATGACAAAGAACATGAGTACACCGAAAAAGGTCGACGACACCTACAACAAAGACAAAAAGACCTACACCTGGGAGCAGGCCATCAGCATCGGCACCATCGGCCTTGGCGGCAGGCTTCGTCTTGACATCGGAATTTCTTCTGGAACCAAGGTCGATGGCAAATGCGAAGTACTTCTCACGCCCTCCAAGGTCAAGGTCACTGACAGTTGGAGTTTTACCGCCCACTCCGAAACCAAGGACGCCCCGGCTTACGACGGCGCTCCCGAATGGGACAAGGATCAGGGCGATATTCAGCAGGCACCTCAAGATCCGTACATCGTCATTCGCAGCAAGGGCAAGCTCCTGTGGGGTTACGGCCCGGGTGAAACCACCAGCGACCGCGTAGGCTTTGTTGCGCCGAAGACAACCATTGCCAAGGCTCGCATGCAGGTGAACAAGAGCAAGCTCTATGTGCTAGCAAGTGCACAGGGCACCAAGACCGTGAAGATCTTTGACATGCTCGGCAACCAGCTGATGGCTCAGGACTTCTACGGAACCCGCACCGAAGTGAACCTCGCCAAGCTCCCGCACCGCGGCGCCCTGATTGCAAGAGTCGTACAAAACGGCAAGACGCTTGCAACCCAAAGCATCAAGGTGAAATAATTCGGAGTTCGGAACTAAAAGAATCAGCGCCCGAAAGGGCGCTTTTCTTTTTACATTTTTATTTTACAGTCTACTTCCTACTGTCTACTGCCTACGGTCTACTTCCTACCGTCTACTGTCTACTGCCTACTTTTACTATACTATAGGCATGGAACTGCTAGAATTTTTAAAACCGATGCCGGTCGTGGGCATTCTCCGCGACATTCCCCAAGGCGCCGAAGAAGCATGCGTCAAAACCGCCGTTGAATGCGGACTCAAGGCGATCGAAGTCACCATGAACACCGCAAGCGCCGAATCGATTATTGCAGCCCTCAAGGCCGCGGCAAAGCCTCACGGCATTGCTGTCGGTGCAGGCACAGTCCGCCACGGCAGCGATTTAGAGAAGGCCATTGCCGCAGGCGCCGAATTTATCGTGACGCCCAATACCCGCAACGAAATCATCCGCCTGTCTGCCACGGCTCGCATCCCGATTATTCCGGGCGCGCTGACACCCACCGAAGTGCAAAAGGCATTCGACCTGGGCGCCACCGCCGTAAAAATTTTCCCGGTAAACTGCGTGGGCGGGCCCGAATACATTAAGGCCTTGCGCGGGCCGTTCCGCGACATTCCACTGATGGCATGCGGCGGCGTGAACCCGGAGAACGCCGCAAGCTACTTGAAGGCCGGCGCAAACCTGCTTTCGTTCGGGGCAAGCATTTACGACCCGAAGCTGATGGCCGCAGGCGACTGGGCAACCATTGCCGAACGCCTGAAGAAACTTCTGAAGTCCATTCAATAGCTGATGCTGAACCAAGTTCAGCATGACTCAGGCACGAAAATCAAACAACAAAAAAATCCTGCTTTTAAGCAGGATTTTTTTAGATCCTTCGACTCGTTTCACTCTCCCCAAAGAGGATAACTCAACTTGAGAACTAAAGTTCTTAGTTTCGTATAGCTCAGGATGACACTCATACAATGTGGGATGTGTAATGTGTGATGTTTAATTACTCATTTCACATTTCTCATCTCACATCACTCATCACTTCTTACGCATTTCCTGTTTCATCTTGTACATGGAAACGTCGGCGCTGTGCAGCATGTCGTCGACTTCCTTGTAGTCTTCGCTGGAATGGGCAACGCCGTAAGCGAAGGACGCCTGCTTATCGACAATCTTGATTTCGGAAACAATCTTTTCCATGCGCTCCGCACAAACGAAGGCACCCTTTACATCTGTTTCGGGGCAAATGACCATGAATTCGTCGCCGCCCATTCTAAAGAGCTGGTCGGTTTCACGCAAGATATCCTTGATTGATGTCGAGACAGAGCGCAAAAGCAAGTCACCCGCCTGATGCCCATAGCGGTCGTTCGTTTCCTTCAGGCCATTCAAGTCAAAATAAATGATGGCGAACTGGGTTCCATAACGCTTGGAGCGCGAGAACCATTCGCGCAGCGAGAACATACCATGACGGCGGTTAAAGCAACCCGTCATGTCGTCGGTCAAAGAAATATCGCGGAGGTTGCGGAGCGATCGGGCCAAGCGAATATGCACATTCACGCGGGCAAGCAGGATTTCGGCAATGGCACTCTTGCTCACAAAGTCCGACGCGCCCGCCTGGAAGCCCTTGGTCACGCTGTCGGAATCTTCGCGGTTCGTAAGGAAGATTACCGGCAGGTCGTCGAGGGCATGGCGTTGGCGAATACGCAGGCAGACATCGAAGCCGTTCATCTTCGGCATGTTGATGTCCAAGAGTACCAAGTCCACCTTGTTTTCGCTCAAGTAATCCAGAGCGTCTTTTCCGGAATTGCAGCATTCAACGCTATAGCCGACACGTTGCAAGAGATCCTTGGTCTTGTCCAGGATATCTTCATTGTCGTCAACAACAAGAATTTTTTCTTCAACCATAGAAAAACCTCCCATTAAACAACCTTGGGATTCCCTTAAATTAATATTGTTTTTTGACTTTGTCTACAAAAACTCTAGGGTTGGCACCCGTTTGATAAGTCCCAAGGCGGCCGCATGCTCAAAAAACAGCGAAAGCGAGCGTTTGCGTTCATCGGTAAAGCTGTAATCCAGCGCCGAATAGTAGTTTTCTACGACCGTCCGCGGCAAATCGACGGGGTACCGGGCAAGCCAGCGGTCAAGGCATTTCGAAGGGTCCTCGCGAAACCGTCCAATGCTTTCGCGTGTCGCCTGCAGGTAGCGGAGTAAAGTTTGTTCTAAACCAGGTTCGAGAGCGCTCTTTGCAATAATCCATGCGCCAAAGACAAACGGCACGTATTGCCAGTCCTGCCAAAGCGCGCCCAGGTCGTAATCGTAAGCAAAACGGTGGCGTTCGTTTTCTTCGAGCGCCTGGTCACCAATCAGCAAGCACGCGTCATCGCTTGCGGCGTAAGGCGCGGACTTGTATTCGGGCGAAAGACCGAACCGCTCTTGCAGCAAGATTTTGAGCAGGTTGATAGACGTCATGCTTTGCGCCGTAAGGCACACCGTCTTGTGTGACAAATCTTCAATAGGCACCTTGGAGAAAAGCTTTACCGAGCGGACCTCGAACGAACACGAGGTACAAATATCAGGAGCAAGCACAAAGGCTCCCGGCTTTTGCGCAAACGTAATCGACGACGCCGGAGACAAATGGATTGACCCATTCTTAAGCCCTGCACAATGCGCACTCGGAGGGCCATCCACAAATTCCACGTCGCTAAATTCGGACTCTCGTCCAAGGAAGTCATGAAAAAACGGCGCACAGACCAAAAAAGGGATTCGTCCAACTCGTAAAGCCATGTAAAAAAGTTAATTTTTCACCACGACCTACAACAGGGTCGAAAAATAAAATAACCAAAGAATAACCGAAAAATGGCTAAGGTATAATGGCTGTATTTCATGTAAAGAAGACCTCGCTCGGCGACGACCAGACGTCTCTGGTGTTCAAGGGCAAGATTGTTGAAGGCCCAATTAGCAAGGGCATGACTGTGGAAATCCCCGTCACACAAGAGGCGGTGGTAAGAATGAAGATTTTTGATGTCGTCCTGTTCGAAAAGCAGAAGGACGAATCGAAGAAGGTCGGCCTGGTTGTTGATTTCAAGGATCTTCCGGATGACATGGAAGTGATCATGAGCCTGAACATCGCCGAAGAAGACCTGACAATTGTTAACGAGTAAGGCAATTCAGCCTTTTCGCACACAGGGATGATACAATGATCAATGAAAGACTGCGGGGAGTGAATTTGGGTGGATGGTTCAGTCAGGTAGACTGCATCCAGGAAAAAGATCCCGTAGGGTTTCCCGGGATCATTGAACACATCAAGACATTCCTTGGGGACAGCGATTTCAAGCGCATCCGCGGTGCGGGGTTCAACCACGTGCGCCTGCCGGTGGACTACTT
Organism: Fibrobacter succinogenes; assembly: GCA_902756345.1. Classification (GTDB taxonomy): domain Bacteria; phylum Fibrobacterota; class Fibrobacteria; order Fibrobacterales; family Fibrobacteraceae; genus Fibrobacter. The sequence continues at coordinate 146,681 of CACVQR010000001.1, forward strand.
CAACTTGTTCGACGAAGGAACGATCAAGCCTAAAGAAGAAGTTTTCGCTCTGCTGGACAAGGCCATCAAGGACATTCTGGCAAATGACCTGTACGTGATTCTTGACCTGCACAAGTGCCCGGGCCACGACTTTCACCTCGGCTCTTACCAGGAGCAGCCATTCTTTGTAAGTGCCGATGCCCGCAAGGATACCGCCAAGGTCTGGTCGTTTATGGCCGAACGTTACAGCGGCGAGTCCCGCGTGATGATGGAGCTCCTGAACGAGCCCGCTGCGGCCGACTCCCTGGTTTGGGACAAAGTAAAAGACGAAATTTTCTGGGCAATCCGCAAGCACGCTCCCAAGAACACGATCGTGGTCGGCAGCAACAAGTGGAACAGCGCCCACGAATTCAAGTACCTGACCCCGATGGACGACGACAACGCCATCTACAGCTTTCATACCTACACCCCGGTGACCTTTACGCACCAGGGTGCCGCCTGGATCAACGACCCGTTCTTCAAGATTGAACGCCCGTGGCCAGGCGACTACGCCGCTCCCGAGGCCGGTGCCACCACCCGCCTCAACGTGGAATTCGGCAAGTGGGACAAGGCTCGCCTGCAAGAAAGCATCCAGAACGCACTCGACTTCCGCGCAAAGTACGACCTGCCCGTCGCCTGCAATGAATTCGGGGTGTACGTGCAAGTCGCACGCAAATACCAGCTCGCCTGGATGCGCGACTTCATGGAAATTCTGCGCGATGCAGACGTGGGCTACAGCTACTGGAACTACAAGAACCTGGACTTCGGCATCGTATCGAAGGGCGAATCGCTGCACCAGAACTTAAAGCAGTACGACAATCCGGACAGGCTCGACAGCGAGCTGATGGAACTGCTCGCCAAGGGGTAAGCCCGAATTCAGAATTCTGAATTCGGAGTTCAGAGTTATTAAAAAAGCACCCAAACATTGTTTGGGTGCAATTCTTTTTTTCCGAATTCTGAATTCCGAAATCCGAATTACTTTCCGGCGGTGCGCTTCTGCATTTCGCGGCGCTGGGCTTCGGCAAGCATACGAGCCATTTCAAGACGGCTGTCTTCCTTTTCCTTGCGCTTGGTTTCTTCCTTGCAGTTCACGCACTTGGTGGCCGTAGGCACGGCAATCAGGCGGGCCTTCGGAATCAGTTCGCCGCAAACCTTGCAAATACCGAAAGTTCCCTTCTTGATGCGCTTGAGTGCTTCTTCGAGGTAAACCAGATACTTGCCTTCGCGGGCTGCCAAGGAGAAGTTCGTTTCGAGAGCGTTATAGTCGGTTGCTAGGTCGGCACTGTTCGATTCGCCACCTTCACCCGCCTGCGCCTGATTCTTGAACGTTTCGGTCTTGTCAAAATCGGTCTGCGCCGTTACAATCTGCCTACGTTTTTCAATCAACATATCCTCAAAAAACTTGAGGTCAGCATCGCTCATTTTTACAGGTTTCTTTTCAGCCATGGTTTTCTCCTTGGTTGCGATTATACTCGTTTGTACCAATAAAGTGATAAATAACTTTTTTTTCGCGAAAAGGGTAAACTTTTTTTAGAAAATATCAATATTAATATTCAAACCGCTCTTTTTGATGTCATTCAGCAGGGCATCGACGTCCTGAAGCAGCTTATCCAACCCCTTGTTGAACGGGGAATCCAGACCAATAATCAAACCGGCGGTATTGTCGTCTTGCGTAAGTTTGCCCAAAACGGAGGCGGACTGTTCCTTGAGGGCCTTGACCGTTTCCAGCAGTTTGCGGGTACGGTCGACCAGGCTTCCCAGGTCGTGAACCTTGGCAGCACCGGTTTGGGCAATAGCCTCCAGGGCCGCCTGGGCATTACCCAGGCTGTGATTGCATTCATCCAGGAGCGAATCGACCTGAGTTTTCCAGCTGTTCACGTTCACCTTGGTCTTGCGGACAACGTTCTTGGCCTTTTTGGAAACGCGATCCAGCTGTTCGCCGGCCTGGCCGTTCGAAAGAGAATCCATGACCGAGCGGGCAGAATCCTTCAGTTCGGCAAGGTCCGCCATAATGGCGCCCACCTTTTTGCCAAAACCGCTCATACCCTGATCAAAATGACCAATCAGCGTATCTCCCTGGTGAACAAGTTCCTTGGAATCGCCCGTAAGCACGCACATTTCGCGTTCACCCATCAGGCCTGCGGTAATCAGGCGGAACTCGGAGTTCTTGGGAATGATTGTTTCCGCAAGGACTTCGACCGTCACAAAGACAGCATCGTCGGTCAGCTGCACCTTGGTAATCTGGCCGCACGGAATACCGCGCACCTTAACCAAGTTCCCCGGAGAAAGCGTACCGATAGCATCGTAAGACACCACGAAGGTATAACGTTCATGGAACGGACTAGACGGATGGAAAAAGAACCATGCCGCAGAACATGACGCCACGATAATGGCGAACACGATAAACGGAAAAAGGTTCTCTTTAATGCGTCTTGTGACCCTATTCATAGTAAGACCAGTTTTGATTGTCGAAATCTAACAAATCATCGACATACTCACCCTTGGCCTTGGCCTTAATCTTTTGCATTAGGGACTCATTGAAGTCCTGAGCCACGTTCTGACCGTTATATTTCATCAAGGTATTCATGGCAATGACCTCGGAAATCACGGTCAGGTTCTTGCCAGGAGCCACAGGAATCACGACTTTGGGGATTCTGACCCCCATGACCTCTTCTTCCTGCTCGTTCAAGCCTGTGCGGTCGTAACCGCCGTCGCGCTGCCATTGCTGCAGTTCTACGATGGTTTCGATCTTTTTTGCCTTGCGGATGGCATGAATACCGAACATGGAGCGGATATCGAGGATGCCCACGCCGCGGATTTCCATGTGGTGCTTGATCAAGGGGTCCGGACGTCCGATAATGGCACGGCCCACGTTACTGATGTGGACCACGTCGTCGGCCACCATGCGGTGTCCGCTTTCCACGAGGTCCAGTACGCATTCGGACTTACCCACGTTGCTGTCGCCCACATAAAGCATACCGACGCCATAGACGTCGACCAGGCTTCCGTGAATAATGGCATGTGGAGCAAAGAATTCTTCAAGAATACGCTGGGCGATCTTGTTGAATTCATACGTGTGAAGCGTGGTCGAGAACAGCGGGATGTTCAAGCGGTCACACATGGCCTTGAGTTCGGGGTGCGGCATCTGCGAATGCGTTACCACCCACATCGGGGCCTTGAATACAGACAAATTCTCAAAGACTTTCGCACGGCCTTCGGGGCCAATCGATTCCAAGTAGTTCCATTCCGTGTGCCCGACTACCTGGATCTGCTGCGAACTGTAAACCTTGGTGTAACCTGCCATGGCAAGGCCCGGGCGGTGAATACCGCTTTCGGCAATAGGGGCGTCCAAAGCAGATTCCGGAGAATGGCAGGCCATTTGCAGGTCCCTGCCGTAATGCAAAAAAAAGTCCCGCACCAGGAGACGTTCCCGGTGCAGGATCTTTATGTCTTTTAATCTAGACTCAGCCACGATTGCAACCGGTTATACAACTTCGGAAACAGGCTGGGCACGGTGATCGTTCTGCTTGTCGTTTGCCTTCTTGAGCTGCACCTTGATGCGTTCAAGGGTTACATCAACTGCCTTGCCCATGTTTTCTTCGTCGGCGGAGGCTACAACCTGGGAGCCGGTAATGTTCACAGTAATTTCGCAATGGCGCTGATGTTCAACTTCATGGTCAAGGATAACGGAGGCACTGGTGATATTCGGATAGAATCGAGCTAATTTGTCCATTTCTTCTTGAATACGATCCTGGAGTCCGGCAGAAGCATTAAAGTGACGAGCAGAGAACTGAATATCCATAATATTAACCTCCTTAAAAAGGGTTTTCGTATGTATTGCAGAGCTTTTTGCTCTACGTCTAGAGTATATACATCTTTTTTTGTTCAAAAACAAAGGGTTTTTCAAAAATTTTCAAAAAAAGTTATTCCAAATTGGAATAATGGCCGAAAATTCGGCTTTTTGGAGCTAAAACCGCCTATTATATAAGTTTTTTGCGTTTGCTGGCGGGCAATAAATGCAGCTCTTCTTCGCGGTATTTTGCCACCGTACGGCGCGCCACCTTGATTCCCTGTTCCATCAGTTTGTCTGCAATGGCCTGGTCCGAAAGAGGCTTCTTCTTGTCCTCTTCGTCCACGAGTTTTTTGATGGCATCCAGGATGGTTGCGGAACTGAGTTCTTCGCCATCGGGCGAGGAATCTTGCTTGACACCCGAAGTAAAGAACTGCTTGAGTTCGAAAATGCCGTAGGGCGTATCGACATACTTGCCGTTGACCGAGCGGTTCACGGTACTCACGTCGCGCTTGATGTCGTCGGCAATGTCCTGCTGCACCATGGGCTTAAGGAATGCCGGGCCCTTGGTAAAGAAATCCTTTTGGCGTTTGAAAATCGCCCGCATCACGAGTTCCATAGTCGTGTAGCGGTTATCGAGCGCCTTGATAAATTCGACAGCCTTAAAGAGGTGCGTGCGCACGTATTCCTTATCGGACTTGGAGGCACCCTTGTCGTCGAGAATCGCCTTGTAAGTCTGGTTTACGCGCAAGCGTTTTTGCATCGAAGAACGCACGGATTCGACTTCCATGCGACCATGCTTGTCGATCACCTTGAGATCGGCGGCAACGGTCTGCACGCGGGAATTGGAAAGTTGGAAACCCGGATGCGGGTTGAGTTTTGCAAAGCTTGCAACGGCACGCTGCACGTCTTCGGTCGAAACGCCCAAGGACTTTCCGATTTTTGCATAACGGAGCGCAAGCAAATCGTCGTAGCATTCTTCGAGAATCTTGATGCCGAGCGGCGGAAATTGCGGGAGCGCATAAGCCTGAATCAAAAAGCATTCGCGCTGGTTGCGGGCCCCAATTCCACGCGGGTTAAAACCCTGCAGCACATGAACCGCCTCGCGCACAGGAAGTGAGCATTTCTCTAGCGGAATCTCGTTACGGAGCATGGATTCAATTTCGTTGATGCAAGGGTCGCTCGACAAGCGCACCGGAGCCACCTCGACAGATACTTCTTGCAAAAAGCCGTTTTCGTCGAGAGAATCGATCAGGTATTCCACCAGCGAACGGAATTTCTTTTCGGAGCAATTGCTTTGTGCAAGCTGTTCCAGCTGTTCGCGGGTGCCCGACCAAAGCGAAAGCTGGTCGCGCAACTGGTCTTGCAGGCTTTTGCCACGATCTTTAATGGGGCGGTCCCATTCGTCATCGGAATCGTTACCCACATTCAAGTCCTTGAAAGGCGCGTCTTCGTTCATGGAGCCGTCTTTCAAGTACTGTTCGTAATTGATATCGTTGCTGCCGTCCAAAAGGCTGCTGTCGCCCATGGCGCTGTCTTCGAGGCTAGAATAGTCGCCCGAATCGTAGTCGTCAAAATCGTCTTTGACTTCGCGCAGTTCGGCTCCGGAATCCGGAAGTTCGTCTTCGTGAACTTCGCGCTCTTCCATCGGGGCGGCATCGTCCAATTCCAGAAGCGGATTGCTTTCGAGTTCTTCTTTGATGGCGGTATCGAGTTCCAGGGAATTCTTCTGCAGAATGGTTACAAATTGCCTCAGCTGGGGCGAAAGATTTTGCTCCAGCCGTTGGTTTGTACCTATTTGCAGTCCGATATCCATATTTATCCTAAACTGAAGGAATCTCCTAAGTAGATGCGGCGGGCTTCGGGGTCGTTCGCCAAATATTCCGAAGAGCCTTCAGTAAGCACCTGGCTCTTGTACATAATATAGGCGCGGTCAGTAATCGAAAGCGTTTCGCGCACGTTGTGGTCGGTAATGAGCACACCCATGCCGCGTTCCTTAAGGCCCGAAATAATGGACTGAATATCGGCCACGGCAATCGGGTCAATGCCTGCAAACGGTTCGTCGAGCAGCAAGAACGAGGGGTCGCTTGCGAGGGCGCGAGCAATTTCCAGACGGCGGCGTTCACCGCCCGAGCAGCTCATGGACTTGGTTTTGCGAATATGCGTAATCTTGAATTCTTCAAGCAATTCTTCGAGGCGGCGCTTACGTTCGGAACGCTTCATGTTCTGCGTTTCAAGAATTGCCATAATGTTGTCTTCGACGCTGAGCTTGCGGAAAATCGAAGCTTCTTGCGGCAAGTAACCGATGCCGAGGCGCGCGCGCTTGTACATGGGCTTGTCCGTCATCTCGATGTCATCGAGGAAAATGTGTCCGGACTCCGGGCGTACCATGCCCACGATCATGTAGAACGAAGTCGTCTTGCCGGCACCGTTAGGGCCGAGGAGTCCGACAATTTCGCCCTGCGACACGCGAATGGACACGTCGCTCACCACTTGGCGACCGCCATAGACCTTTCTCAGGTGTTCCGTGCGTATGGTACTAACAAGATTCTTCATACTCTCCCAATTTACAAATCTTTCGGCGGTGCGATTGCCTTTTCACGGGCTTTTCGCATTATATCCAATTTGCTTTTTAAGTTACCGGCTTTTTTATTATCGTCGGATTCGTTCTTTTTGTCAATATCCTTATTTGCCGCCTTGGCAGCCTCAGCCTCTCTCTTGAGGCGTTCCGTCTTTTCCATGTCAATGTAGCGACCGCTTGCCATGGTTGCGCTGCCCAAGAGTTTAAGCGACTTGACAGCGTTCTTTTGAGCGTCGAACAGAATGTGAATGGTATCGCCGGCGGCTTCGTTCTTGCCCGAAACGGAGCGGTCCTTTTTCACGTAGAAATACGTACTCTGAGCCTTGCCCGACACCACCGCCTTGTCCATCTTCCCTTGATTGAAATACAGGTCTAGGCGATCGCCGTCCATCAAGTTGCGGTAATCCTTGAGGTCTGTTTCGTAGAAGAATCCGCGGGCGTTCAAATTCACGTAAAGGCGCTCGATTTTGTCGTTATTGAATTGCGCGTAAAGGGTATCGCCAAAAGCTTCGGTCACACTGCCGGGGGCGCCCCGCTTGGGATCTTCTTGCTGCACGCCGTGGGCATTGCGAATCACGAGTGCCGACTTGAGAGACTTGCCCGCAGAATCCAGCACCAAGAAAATGGAATCGCCCGTAAGGTGGTAATTCTTCATGTCGCAAGTCGGGTGGCCCTTCATGCTGAGCCAGTTGTTCTTGCGGTCGAAATAGCCCGTATCGCAAGTGACAACCATGTCGTTCTGCGTGACCTTTACCGAATCAAAAGCTTGAGCGAAGGAATCTTTCTTGTTGTAGATAATGCGCTTGGCCGAAATCGTCACCGTATCGATTTTGCCGCTTTTCATTTTTTCGTACTGGTAAAGCTTGGGCTTTTGCGGCATGGTGAGGATTTCGTTTTCGCGGTCATATTCCAGATATTCGCCCGTGAACAGGTAGGAGTTTGCCGAGTCGCCGGCGTGTACATCGCTCGAAGCGGTCGCGATTCCGACTTTTTTGCGGTACAAGCCGTTTACCGCCTTAATGTAGCCCGAAGGGTGCGTAAAGAGGAAGCCGCCGTTGCACTGCACGCTTTCGTCATTCTTGTTCCAGAAGGCGCGCTGGGTGCGGAACTGGATGCTGTCGTGAATGAAATGCACTCGCCCTTGCAGCAAGAGCGTTCCGCGCTTGCGGGCGACAGCAAGGCTGTCGGCATGTTTCATGATCAAGGGCGAAGTCTGCGCAGCGGCACTTGTCGCAAGCAGTGCGGCAAGCAACAGAGGTAAAAGGCGCAAAATCATTCGGCATCCCTCTGCTTTGCTTTGGCGCGTTCACCCCGGTTCTTGATCTTTTTGAACAAGTCCATTTCTATCTTGGTAGCGGCCTTTGTGGCCGCCTTCTTCAAGGAATCCGATTCTGCAGGCTTTTCAGCAGGCTGCGTCGCCGAACTCGAAGCAGGAGCCGTGCTAGGAGCAGACTTTGTAGCAGGCGCAGAATTTATAGGAGAATTCGTCGGAATAGGAGCCGCCTGAGTTGGAGTGGGCGCGGGATTTGCCGCCTCCACGCTGTCGCGGGTTTCGATTTCTTTGGCCTGGTTCTTGTCTTCTTCTTTTAAGCGGCGGGCTGCATCTTGAAAGATGCCTGTCACATCCGAAAGAATGCGCCAGTTGTCCATGTGGGCATCGCTCACAAAGCCGCGACCCTGTAACACGTCGCCTTCTTCACTCACCACACGTACGTAGCTTTCGGTGGTCACCTGGTTGTCTCCCTTGTTCCAAATCAAGGAGTCCGAGCGCACCGAGGCGCCCTTAGGCGTAAGGGCGTAAACATGGCCGTAGGCATACACGTAAGTAAACTTCAAATCCATGCGGCCAGAATCAGCTCGCAAAAAAGCAGTACGTTCTCCGAGAGAATCGTAAATATCTACCAGCACCGGGCGCACAAACACGACTTCCTTGTCGCTCCAGCGTTCCAAATAGGCTGTTTTGAGTTTCCAGGCCAGCACACCCTTGTCGTAACTATCCATGAGGGTGGTGTCAGTAAAAAGCATTTCGGGGCGCTCTACCTGCAGCCAGGGCTTTTCTTCTTCAATTTCTTCGCAAGCGGTCACAATGAGACCGGTCAGCAATAAAGGTATCAACGCCCACTTTTGAAGAATCATAGGCCAAATATACATAATTTGATTTTCTATTTTAAACACATGAAACTTACTATTCTCGGCTTTTTGAAGAAAGTGGCGGCAAGCGTTGCCCCCTTTCAGAAACTGGTGCTGATATCGCTTGCAGCATGGCTTACTCACATTATTCTGCGCGTTCTGCTCCTGTTCCGCAGCAACCCCTACGGATTCCCGTTTGTAAGTAAGCCGGACTGGTTCATTTTCCATGCGGTGTGCATCGATTTCATGTGGATTGTGAACGCCCTTGTGGTGTTCCTGATTTTGGGCGGCATTGTTTACCGCATTACAGCCGGCAAGGCGACACTCAAAGCAGTCGTCGTGAAAATCACCACTGTACTCTATGCCGTTTTTCACACTGCGATTCTGCTTTTGACCTTGCTCGACAACGAAACCCAGCGTTTCCTGGGCGGCCACCTGACTTTTGGACTTGTCGACACCTATAAAGACACTTCGTCTATCATTGTTTTCTACGATTACGTAGCGAACGATTTGTCCGTACCGTACTTGCAGTTTGTAGTGCTCGCGCTCATGCTCCCGCTGACTTACGGCGTTTACAGATTACTTTGCAAGTGGTACCGCCCCAGTGACGGATTCTACGTCAAGAAATCCGTCATTGCGATGATTATTTTCTACATCGCCTCTTACCTGTTCGTTTACTTTATCTGGACTGGAAACGCCCGCATGACAAAGCTCCGTCCGGTTGTTTCGCTAATCTATAATGACTTGTTTGTTGCAAAGAAAATCGTTGGCCTCACGGATGCCGAGCTTGGCAATTACCGCACCGCTTACCAGAACTTGTGGCAAAAAATCGAAGGCGATTCCGATTGGGAATTCTCTGACGCCAAAGAGGGCAACGGACTCCCGCTTTACCGTGTGCCGAGTGCAGAACTCCTGAACAGCGAAAAACTCAAGGTCCAGCGCGAAATGCAGCCCAACTTTATCCTGGTACTCATGGAATCGCAGCGCGGTTGGAATACCGGCTACATGAATCCGCAACTCCAGCCCTCGCCCACTCCGTTCATGGATTCGCTCGCCGCCCATTCCCACGTGTGGATGCGCATGCACACGAGCGGCGTGCCCACTACCGGCGGCGTACTCTCGACGCACATCGGCATTCCGCACCATTCCAGACTCGCGCAGGCAACAGACCTTGCCCACGTAACGCTCCCGAGCTTTGTGCAGGTACTGACCGAAAACGGCTACAGCACGCATTACATGTCCGCCGCCGACCCCGCCTGGGATAATCTGGGCGTTTGGATGTCCAAGTGGTACACCGCCGAACATTATAACCGCGAACGCGAAGACGACTCCACCTTCATCGACAATGCGATCGAATACGTACGCGACACCCTTTCTAAAGAAGGCAAGCCCTTCCTTGCCACACTCATGACGCGCTCCAATCATTACCCGTTCAACTTTGCCGCGGGCATGACCGACGAAGAAAAGAACCGTCCGTTGCAGGAACGCATCAACGTAACCATGGGTTACGCCGACAGGCAAATCGCCCGCTTTATTCGTGCAGTCGAAAACGAGGAATGGTACAAGAACACCTACGTGATTATCATGGCCGACCACGGATTCCCCCTGGGCGAAAACGGCGTTTCTACCATGAACGGCGGCGGTTTTTCGAACGTGAGCTGGATTCCGTTCTTTATTCATGGGAAGGGGCTTGACGCCGTCCGTGACACGACTCCAGCCGCTCAGATTGACATCGCGCCCACGGTGCTTGAACTTGCAGGTTTCGCCGTACCGAATATATTTATGGGACACAACTTGCTGCGCGAACATATGGCCGATTCCGTGCCGGAACCACTCGCAGGTCTTTCGCTCGGCGCATACTCCGGTTACGCTGCCATCGGGCTTGACGGTTACCGCTTTATCGCGAAGTACCCCGCACAAGACGAAACACACATCTTCGCCGACGGCGACACCCGCCAGGAAAACGAACTCACCGGCAAATTGCAAAATGAAGAAGGCCGCCCAATAGAAACTTATTTAGGTGCGACCCTCGATACATTGCTCAAGATTTCGGATTACTCGCTCGAACGCGGGCTTTAAATTCTAAACGCGATGCCGCAGAACCGAAGCTGTACAATTTAACTACAGTCAAAGTCAGAAGCGAGTATAGCAAGGTCCTCACCTATGTTTTGTTACGGAAACAAGTTTCCGACAAAACATGGTAACGACATCCTTCGGCGAACGGTTGACCAAGTCAACCTCCTGCGCTAAAGCGCAGAGCCTCAGTAGCCGCAGCGACGCAGCTATGCGAAGTTTATAACTAGGCTACTTCTTTTTTAGCCATGAACCGCACAAATACATCGTAAAGATGATGCTTGTAATGAGGAACATCGCGATGCTGATGCATGCGAGGTCGCCGATGCCCTTCAGGCCGCGGTGCGTCGTGAACAGGAACCCGACAAAGCCCGCGATGGTCGTGGTGGAACTTGCCATCACGTTACGGCCGGTGGTATCCATCAACTGACGGAGCGTCAGGTTCTTGTCACTCATCCACGAGGTAATCATGTGAATCGTGGAGTCAATTCCGATACCGAGCGCCATCGGGATAACAATCACGTTGTAGATGCTTATCTTCCCGAATTCAAACATGTCGGTGAGGAACCCGAGAAGCCCGAGGGTGAGGAGTGTTCCCATGCCAAAGGAAATGCAGCCTGCCAAGAAGAGTTTCGGCTTGCGGAAAGAAATAACCAGCGTGCCGAAAATCACGAGGATAATGACCAGAGCCAAGCGGAAACTATCCTGCTTTACTGAATCAATCACGTCAGAGAGGATGAACTGCGAAGAGAAGGTGCGCAGGTCTTCGCCGTCAAAGTTCCAATGGCCGTAGCGTTCCTGGAATCGGTGCAACGCGTGGGCATCCCAGCTGGGAAAATCACCGTAGATAAAGCCGATTTTTCCATAGCTGCCGTCCTTTTCTCGCAACAGGTCAAGAGTCCAGCTCGGGACATCTTCGGCGGTAAAGGTTTTCTCTACAGAGGATAGCTTGCGCAGGTTCGCAATATTCACGGAATCTTCGCCCTCGGCACGATCAAACACGCGGGCCTCTACAAGGTCGCGGATTTCTTCGATGATTTCGAGGCGGGCTTCCTGGGAATCTTTTGGCGGAACGAAACTCTTGAGGGTGAGGAAACTCCCGAGGGTTGAATCGTGTTCCACGTGCAGGCGCACCATCAGCGTGTCATAAAGCTTGTCAAGCTGTTCGGGCTTGCTTCCCATCACGGCGGCCGGTGTCGACGTTACCGCCTTACCTGTAGCACGCGTCACCTTCGTAGAAATCTTGTTCTTCGAGGCCGATACGTTCGTCGAGACGCGACGCAGGTTACGGAGGTTGTGTTCGAAGTCCACATCCTGTGCAAACCAAATGGAAACTGCACCGAGCGCAAAGCTCGCAAAGGCCGCATACTTGAAGAACTTGAGGATTTTCGCCTCGTCCCAGGACTTGGGCAACAGGGAATTTTCCGGAGCCTTCGGGATTCCGCCTATGCACTTGATAAAGACGGGGAGCACAAGCACAGAGGTAAGCATGCTGAAGAATACGCCTACGGAGGCCACCACGCCGAACTCATAGAACCCACGGAAGTGCGCAGCGAGAAGAGTCAAGAAAGCTGCAATCGTCGTGAAGCTTGCGAGCAAGAAGGGTTTGAGCATCTTCCTCTGGGCGTGTTCCAGCACTTCTTCGAGGGTCGCGTACTTGTGCAGCAGCTTCTGCGAAGTGCCTAGGATATGAATCGAGTAGTCGATACCGATGCCCAGAATGATGGAGGCTACAAACACTGTGAACGGGTTCAGCTTTCCGTAGAAGAGGGCCGTAAACGCAAGCGTCGGGAGACAGGCGTACAGCACCGAAGCAGTCACCAGAATCGGGCCCTTTACGCTCCTGAAGAAGAATATGGTGAGGAAGATGATAAGCACCAGGCTGATGGCGAAGGAGAAAACGGAATCGTTGGCCACTTCATCCACTTCCTTGAGGCCTTCGTAAGTGCCTTCCACCGTAAAGCGGGTCGGCACCGGGTACGTCTTGCTGCTGAAATAGGCCAGCAGGGAATCGGTGCGGGCCAAAATATGCGTCACGAACTCATAGTCGGTAGAGGGCTTGATGAGTTTCGCGTTCACCACGCCGTTATAGAGAATCTTGCCAGTGCTGTCGGGGCGCGGGGAACCGACCAGGCGGTTCTTGAGTTCAGAAGGAATCGTCGACTTGGAATCCCATTCCACCTCTTCGTTCGAGGCGGCCTTCGCATCGATTGTGTCGCCCTTGGATTTCTTGAAGAATGCGTCAAAGGCACTCACCGCTTCGTCAGGGAGACCCAATTCCTGCGGCAGGTTCTCGTCAAACCACACGCGTTTCTTTTTCGCGGGAGCATTTTCTGCAGACGCGGCGCTGTCAACCCCTGCGCTTGTCGAATCAGTCGAGGCGTCGCCCAGCAAATCCACAACGAGCGGGCCGTTCTTGCGGCCAATTTCCAGTTGCAAATCCTCAAGGTTGTCGCGGATATTTTCGAGGTGCTTTACCGGCAGATAAAGGAGCGCGTTGTCCTTGAAAAACTGGTTGTCGTTATCCACCTGGGTCGAAACGAAGTCACCCTGCCAGTTCTTGTGGATGTAATCGGCAATAGAATCTTGCAGGGCCACCACCAAGTTCAAGTCTTCGCTCTGGATTGCGATCATGAACTTGTCGGTGGAACCGAAACGCTGGTACGATTCCTCGAGCGCCTTCACGCTCGGGGTGCCCTCGGGCAGCAAGTGGGAAAGGTCGGCATCTAGCTTGAGTCCCGGCTTGAATAAAATGGGAATCGCAAAAAGTAGCGCCAAAATCAGGTAAAACGCAAGTGCCTTGTACTGGTGCTTGCAAATCAGCGGAATGTACCAATTAGAAAATCTTTCGGGAATCGTCTTTTTTGTAGCCATATCAGGATTTCAATAAAAAGGTGTATTAGAATTCTATTGCTTTTTTAGATTCGTAACCATTCAAGACATCATCAATCGTCTGCTTGGGCTTGAAAGACTTTTGGATGATAATCGGCAAGCGCCTAAAGAAGCGCCCGATTCTGTGGGACAGCGGTCGCCAGCTTCCGCTGGTAACATGAATGGCCACGGGTTTGTAATCGACATCGTCGCAACTGGGCAAGAATATCTTGCTCGGGTAAATGGCCATATCGTCTTTCAAGTTCTGCATCTGGTTCTTATAGACAAAGCCAAAGTCCATTGCCATGTGCGCATAAACAAACGGAGCGATATTTTCGATATTCAGTTTACCGTTCGGCAAAACGAATTTCTGATTTTCGTAGTACGACATGCACTTCTTTAAGAACGGGTGATTCGCTTCGCCACCGAAAATAGCAGCCTGGAAAGCAAGGCCCGGCAAAGGAATTTCGTCCTTGTTCTTTTTGGTGCCGTCTTCGTTCAACTTTTTCCAAGATTTATTTCTCTTGAAATGAGTCGTAAACTCGATATTCGTAAAGTAGCGGTGGTCGAGGAACCTGTCAAAACTCTGGTACAGGTAAACATCGCTGTCCAAGTAGATACCGCCCTCTGTTGAAATCGCATAAAGGCGAATGTAGTCGCTTGCGAAAGCCCACTTACGGAGTTCAACCGCTTCGCGGACGAACGGAACGTTCTTGATAATCTGTTCGCACTTGGCCATGTCCCAATGGATAATTTCGTAATCCGGACAATGACGTTTCCAGCTTTCAATACACAGCTGAGGAAGCTTCGGCAGCGGATCGTTAGAAAGCCAAATGTAATGAATTTTCTTGGGAATCATAGTCTTTTACTTTTTGTTTGAAATAGCGCTTACAGAAAAATACTTCTTTACGAGTTTCCAGTAAAGGCCAAGCAGGCCCACAATCACCAAATATGCGACAATCTTTTGCCATAACACCATGGGCAACTTCCCTGTATTCACGGCAATATAGAATGCAACCAGGGCCACAATCCAAAGCACCTGCGAAATAAGCTTGGACGAATAAAGCCTAAAGCCCATTTTGTAAAGGTAACCGTTATTGACGATTGCAGAGAACAGCGTAGAGCTCAACATGGCAAGCGCCGCCCCCACAAGGCCGAATCTCGGAATCAACAGATAGCCCATTCCAAGCGTCAAGCCAAGGGAAATCGTATCCATAATCAACGTGTAAAGGCTTTTGCCCATACCCTTCAAAACAAGTACGGAAAGTCCGCCAAATCCGGTACCCAAGTGCACCAAGAGCAAAATACCCAAAGCTTCGGGCTGCACGATAAAGTCCTTACCCGCAATGCTCAAGATTTCGCTCGGGAACAAGACGATAAAGAAACCGATCAAAAGTTGGATCAGCGTCACCATGAACACGCAATAGCTATAGACGAATTTCAAGTCCGTGCTCAAGCGCTGTTTTTCCATGCCGGCAACAACCGGAGTCAAAATCGGTGTAAAGCCCACGTGAATCGTCTGGAGAGCATTCGAAATCGTCACCATGATACCGAAGGCGCCCGCCTTTTCGGGACCAAGGAACAGCATGACCATCCAGAGGGCAGAACGAATCAAGAACGAAGCGACGAATTCACCAAAGCCCAGCGGAAGCGAATACTTCAAAAGAACCATGGGCACACGCAAGGCCGGGTGAAGCGGCATGTCGGGGAACTGACGGCGCACCAGCACAAAATGCACAATGAATCCAGCCATCTGGCCTACAAACAAGCCCAACGGAAGCGCATGGGGAATATCCAGGAAGTGTAGCGCAATCGACACACCCGGGGCAAGCGTTACCGTAAGGAAGGAATTTACGAACACGGCGTTTTGTGGACGGCGATTGCCTTCGGAAGCTGTGCTAAAGACGAATGTGCCCACGTAGAACAAAAGCGAAATACCATACCAAGGCAGTTCCTTGGAAATGTAGGGCGTAAAGGAACCCACAAAAATCACGAGCGAGCAGAAAAGCGCAATCAGAGCCGACACCCAAAAGGAATTCATGATGCCGTCATAAGCCGGGCGGCCATTCAGCTTGTTTTGCGGGAGGTACCAATACAGGCCCTTATCGAGCCCAAGCGTTGCCGAGTGGGCAATGGTCAAGAGAAGCGTTTGCGCAGAGACAAAAATGCCAAATTCAGCGGCGCCAAAAACACGCGCCATCAAAAAAGTCAAAAGCGGGCCGCAAACCTTGAGAATCGCCCCCACCACGTTGATAATCACAGCCTTCTTTAAAAACTTGCTGTCTGCTTCCAGATTACTCATAATTACTCGCAATATAGAAAATTGGGACCTAATTTACTAAGGCATCATAATATCATTTCGCAGCACAGAGCGCACGGCTTTTGCAGCACCCACCGCTTTCTTTTTCCACGCAAGATCATTTGCATCGGTCGTGATTGCATAAGGGCTTTCGCCGCCGACACCTGCTCGGTAAACATCTTCGTTTTCGAGGCCGCCCGTAAGCACATGGTCACGGAAGCCCAAGTAGTACGCGTTTTGCGAGAAGAACACCGACGGTTGACTTGCAGGGCGTTCCTGCGCGAGCAAGTCATAACCCCAGAAATGGTTCGGTTCACGCACCTGCGCAAGATCAAAAATCGTCGGGCCCAAATCGAGCTGCGATGCCACATCTTCGCGAACGGTAAGTCCGTTAAACAAGGCGGAATCTGCCGAGAAAATTCCGATAAAGATCTGCGATGCCGAAAGGCCAAGCGGTTGCGGCACTCTGTAATCGATAGAATCTACAGGGGTGTCGTGGTCGCCCAAGACAATGACTACCGTATTCTTGAAATCGGGACGCTTGGAAAGCGAATCGAAGAATCGGCCGAGTTGCTTGTCGGTATAGCGAACGGCATTGCGGTAACGAACCATGGCGTCGTCAGGCTTTTCAGCAAAATCACTGGGATAGCCGTAGAACGGTATGTGCGACGCAATGGTGTTGAAAGAAATCTGCCAAGGTCTATCGGTCGGCATTTTGGCAAGCACATCGATAGCGAGGCTTGCACCCAAGCTGTCGGCAGTGCCTTCGCTTTTTTCTTCACCAATCAAGTGCCAATCTTTTTCGAAGAACTTTTCGATAAAGGGCAGCGTATGGTCAAAAATCGGGTTCGAAACCGTTGCATACGCGCGCTGATAGTTTGTCAAAAATTCAGGCCAGCCCTTGAACTTGTTTGCAGCATAAAAACTCGGCACATCGCGGTTCGGGTGCGAAGGAAATCCCATATAGGTTGCCATTGTACCGCGTACCGTGGGGTAACCACCGCTAAAGGCATGCTTGAACCAGAGGCCGCCACCCAGCGAATTGCCGGCGGAATCTTTTTCATAGTAGCCGCCGTTTGCAAGTTTCCAGATATTCGGCGCCACAGTCGTATCGCCTTCGAGCATCTTGTTAAAGATACGGCCCTTGAACGATTCGCCCATAATGAACACGATGTTGTAAGGCTTTTTCGCCCTGTATTCGTGCGTCGGAGCGTTCCGGTACATCGGAAGTTCAAGGGAATTCTTGCGGCCTGCCGCAAAATCCTTCGGCAAGAAGGCATCCAAATCACTCACCAGCTCTTCGGTGATTTTGGCGTTGTCGTGTATGAATTCAAAAGTTTCAACCGCGGCAATGTGCAGAATCGGCGCCGTCAGCGTGTGCTTGCCGAGCGTAAAGCGCATGTCCACTTTCGTGTGCGTCACGGGGATTTCAATCCACCCGCGTGTTCCCGTAAGGAACAGCACGAGTGGCACCAGCGAGAGTGCCATACCTACGGCAAACATCACGCCGGGAACCTTACGGGAAGCGGGCTTCCAGGCGCCACCCGCATTATTCAACACGAGCGTGCGGCGCTGTTTACGGAGCCTAAGCGAGTAGACGGTTACAAATGCAATTGCGCCCGCAAGGCAGAGGACTACCATCGTTACCCAAAGCACCGTCCCGAGCATGTCGCCACCGAGAGTCGAAACCGTCGTGGCATCGGTGATGTTTGAAATATGGAAATACGTGCGCAAGAAAGAGAAAGAAAGGCGCTGGTGCGAAAAACGGAAAACATCGTAGTCCGCCACCGCGGCAAAAAAGTAGAGCCCGTAAAAAATCGCAAGACCGCGCGGAGCGCGCGCAAAGCCGAAGAGGCCCGCCATGGCAAGCACCGCACCGAAAGCCATAAAAATCTGCCAGAGAGTCTTGCCTTCGAACATTTCGGACATCGAAAGACCCAAGGGATCGGGCAAGCTATAGAAGAAAATCAACAGTACGCTCTGCACCACCAGGGCCACAAGCGCCATTACTAGGTAAGGATTTTTCAGAAGGTTCTTCAATTTATTAAGCAGGCTCATCTTTACAAACAAAGGAGATCCCGGCACAAGGCCGGGAGGACATTGGGTTAACGTTTTAAAATAAAATCAATGGTATGTTCAAGGTCTTCATTCTGGCGGGCATGAACCTGCGCGTAACGCTTGGGCGCACGGGCCGCATACTCGTCGTAAATCTTGGAATCGAGCAATTGCACCAGGCGGTTCTTGATTTCGCTCACGGAATACGGGTCAAAGTACAGCACCGCATCGCCGCAGACTTCGGGAATCGATGTCGTACCGCTTGCCGCCACAGGCACGCCGTAGCGCATGGACTGCACCGGCGGGTAGCCAAAGCCCTCGTTCAGGCTCGGGAATACAAAAGCGTAGGCGTTCTGGTGCAAGAATTCCAGTTCCCTGTTTTCGACATAGCCGAGCAGCACAAAGCGGTCTTTGTGTTTGAGGTGACGCAGATACGCCCTGGTGTTTGCCGCCCCGGTAATGACCATCTTGAAATCAAACGGTTTGCCCTGCGATTCGTACATGCCGACCAGTTCATCGAAAGCCTTAGCCGCACGCAGGTTGTTCTTTTCCCAGCGGGCACCGCTCGTGAGCAAGAAATACTTTTTCGCAGCGACTCCCGGCGGCAAGAATCCTTCGGGTTCGTATGCCGTCATGGGGCTATAAAATACCGGAATTTCCAAATCCAGAAGTTCCGGGAAGAACGACTTGATCGAGGCGCGGCTGTGTTCGCTCACTGTAATGGTACGGGCTTTGCCTTCGGCCATGCGGGCCGCGAGCGCCTGGTACTTGGGCTTGTAGAAGTACTTTTTCCAACTTTCGCGGTAGCGTACCAAAGCTTCGAATTTTTGTCCGAGCTTTTTGGCGAAACCGACGCCCGCCCAGCTGTACTGCATTTCAAGCGCACGCACACCATGCCAGGTAAACACGAAATCCTTCACATTAATGTCCCACTTTTTTTCGAGCGAATAAAGCGGGGTGTAAAAGGAGTCAATCTGATTTTCGTCGATAATCTGCTGCGGCGTTTTTTCGTTGATGTCGAACAGCGGAATGTTCTGCGTTTTGCAGGCATCGAGAATCATCGGATCCAGATACTTGCGGCTATCGTAGGCGCAGCTGAACTGCACGCCGCGCTTGACCAGCGCCCAGAAAATCACTTCGCCGTAAGAGCCGCCGCCATGGAACTTGGCGCTATGAATCGGCTGTACCGCGACCAAATTGAAAAGCAGGTTCACTTGCGGCCCCCGCGATTATCCTTCCCGAGAAGCGTTCCCAAAATTCTCAGCGGAAACACGAGGAACGGCATCTTCTTATAAATCCAGGCGAGCGATTTGGCGAAGGCGTAGCTGCGGATAATGTAGGCGCCCGCCGCCCCCACCTTGCGGGTCTGGAATTCAAATTCTTCCTTGGCGTGGGCAATCACGTCGTCGTAGTACTCGTTAATCGTAATGCTCTTGTCGGCGTTGACTTTTACCGGAATGTTCTTCAGGTTCGTGTAGAAGTCCTTGCGTAAAATCTTGGGCAAGAACAAGTCCATGCTGGCAGGCACCTTGTGGCCGCGGGTATCGATGATGCGAGAACCGAAGAAGTGCAGCACCTTTGCCGTGGGCAAGAAGCGGTTGCCGTAAGCCAGCTGGCAGTTCCAGCCGCCGGGCATTTTCTTGGTGATGTAATTAAACTTGAAGTTCGTCTCGGCGAGGCTTGCCATGTCGTAGGGGAAATTCTTGGACACGCAATAGAGCCAGAGTTCGTGCCAAGTCTCAAAAAATTTGCGGGCTTCGGGAGTGTCTGCGGCAAACATCACTCCCCCGTTAAAGATTTCATCGTTCAGAATCGGCGAGAAGCCCATCATCTTCGCGTTGTTCAAAACCTTCTTGCGGTTGATGGCCTTCGAAAGGTTCGTGTGGAAGTCAAGCACCGCGTAAATGCCGCCCTTCCATTCCTCGGGAATCGAGAGGTCGCCCACAATCGCGATGTCGGAATCCATGTACAGAAAATCGCCGTCGACCACATTGCGCATGACCGTCTTGAGGTAGCGGGAACGCAGCATGGGCGTGAACTTTTCGTCGAGGGTGAGTACCTTGAGTTCGTCGACCGCTTCTTTAAGGACCGCGCGCGGGCCAGTGAGAGTCGCCGCCGTCTTGTCGTCGGTCAAGAGCGTCACAAAGGCGCCCGGGTTATGGACGCGGAGCGACGCAATCGCCACCAGCGTCTGTTCGCAGAAAAAATCCTTCGGGGAACTCGTCAGAACAAAAAGGTACTTTGTCATGGGTCAAATATACCTTTATTATAAGAAAAACTCCGATTCCCGAGCCGGAAATCGGATAAATTGCAAAAACAAGAGGTTAATTAGCCTGCCTGGGCGGCTTCGAGCTTGCTGATTTCGCCGGCCTGCTTGTCGCAGACATTCTTCAGGTTGTTGATTTCGGCGTCTTTCTTTGCAAGCTGGTCCTTAAGATCTTCGCACTGGGCAGCGTAAGTCTGCTTGGCTTCGGTCTGGGTCTTGAGATCGTTCAGCAAGCTGTCGGCAGAGTTGCGCAGGCTCTGGACGGTGTCTTCGGCATCCTTGAGCGCGGCATCGTTGTCGCAAGAATCATCTTCGTCGTCGCACATGGCCTTGAGTTTTTTAGAGGCGGCAATAGCAGCAACAGCGCCCAAGGCAAGACCAGCAAAAAAACTTGATGCTTTCATTTTTAAGCTCCTTGAAAAATCTTTTCCTATAATATCCATTCTGAAAATAGAAAAATCAAGTAAAAAAAGACCCAAAGAGGTCTTTTTTTCGGATTTTTAGGGGCAAATCCATGAAAAACTCGCGTTCCATACCCTTAATACACAAAAGTCATAGGACTTTTGCAACTGCAATTACATTTTTCATAGGACTTTTTGTGTTAAGGAAGGATTTTCCCTTACGCAGATTGCTTGGTCAGACTTACGCAACGACGGCCTTTCCGGGCGACAAGTTCATAGCCTAGAGAGGAAAGCAGGGCATTCAGCGTTTTCAGCGTGATGTTTACGGGCTGCATGGCGCGCAGGTTCTGAATCACCGAGGTCGAAATGCCCGACGCCTTTGACAAGGCACGCACACTAATATCCTGCTCGGACATTGCATCCAGCAGAAGTTCTGACAGCAAAAAGTTCGCGTATTCCTTTTCAAACGACTCTTTCTGTTTCGGGTCTTCCATGATCCTTTCAAAAGTCGATTTAGTCTTTTTCATAGTATTCGTCCTTTAAAATCCGTTCGTTGTAGTTTTGCATGGCAAGTTGAGCCCGTTCTTTTTCTTCTTCTGGCAATTTCTGCGACTTTTTGCGAAAAGCGTTAGTCACGATGATTTTCTTGCCCGTATAGAAGAAGGACAAAAATCGATCCGGCTGTGGCTTGAACGCGAATATCTTGTCGCCCTCGTTCCTGAATTTCGTAATATCCGAAATCCTTCCAAAATCGCCAATCCGCTTAAAGAGCATCAGCACTTTGCGCTTCTGAACATCACTCAATCCATTAAAATATTCTAAAGCCTGGCTAACTCCTTGTTCGTTATAGAACCATTCTATGGTAAAGCATGGGCCTTCATAGGCGACATATTCCTTCATTCCAAATGTATCTCCTTTTTGATACAGTGTCAAGAGTAAAAAACAAAAAAAGCCGGCTTTTGATATACGAAATCCCAATATTCATTGGGGATATAATCAAAAAGCCGACTTTATTGTCGAACGTGGCTTGTAGGCGGGAATCCGCTACCAGTGCCTGTCAGGAAATAATATACAAAAAAAGAGGAGATTAGTGAGTCCACATAAGTTTCAATTCTTTAAGATTCGCTCCATTAATCGAAGAAGCATATGTAAAACTCAGTGTATAATTCTGGGAGTCATATGTTGCAGAACAAGTAACGGAAGCCGTTCCTATGCAAGACCAACCATACTTAGCCAAATCATTTTTAACCACATTCAAAGATTTGGATGTCATTAACGAGCTCATATACACAAATCCATTCTTATTAGATATTGTACACAAATCGGCTCCAGCCCAGACATCTGATGCTAAAGCGTCAGGCGGCAACAGAACCGGACAAGCGGGAGTTACAAACCTCTCCTGCAAGACTTTTTCGTCCAATGGACTTGGAACCGAACGGAAATTACCGACAAATGTTCCCATCATATAGGTAAAAGCCAACGTGTCATTAACGGCAACAAGCATTGTATAATCTGGAGTCTCTCTTACATAACGATAAGATTCCTGAACCAGTTCCTCTTTTTGAAAGCCCGCTGCAATCAGCAATGTATCAAACTTCAGCATTTCGTCCAAGGCAATTTGTTGTTGGGCTTCACAGCCACCACTGAAAGTCGGCTGCCAAGCGAGAGAAGACGCAGGAAGCTTCTGAGTTGCCAAATCACATTTTGAAGCGTTAGAAGCAACAGGAATTACGCCTGAATCCGAGGAATCCTGAGTTGCACACGATTCACCAATGCAGGGCTGAGCCGGATTGGCCTCGTCCTTAGAATCGTCACCGCAAGCGGCAAGGCACACTGCCATGCTCACGAAAAAAACGAGAGATGCGATATTTTCTTTCTGAAATTTCATTGAATACTCCTTTTAGTAAATTATCGAAGCATTACCATTTGGCATGCACCATTTACACGAATGATATAGCTGCCGGATGTTTGCATAGTAATTGCAGTTGTCCCCGTTGCCGAGAGCGGTTTTGAAACAACCAAATGGCCGAGCGCATCAAAGATGCGGACATTCCCGCCCTGAGTATTGGAGAGCGTAATCGTCATGCCATTCACCGCAAGGTTGAATGTTTTTTGCGGGGGTGCCATCACCACCGTCGTATGTTCTTCGGAGGAACTACTTTCCTGCTCCGCGGAACTCGAAGAAGATTGCTCAGAAGACGAGGACTTCGCCGAAGAGGACTCATCAGAAGAACTAGATGCAATCACAGAACTGCTACTCGGCATCTGTGACGAACTCGATGCAACGCTTGAGGAACTTTCAACGACAATACTTGCAAAATGCGCATAGTAATTTATATCTGAAGAAACTGCCGCAACAAGAGGTGTCCATCCATCAAAGACATAATCGGCATTGCCACTAGACGGTTTCTGTCCCCTGTATTCAGGTATTTTCCCGTAAGCGAGATTTTCCATCTGTAAAACTTCCGATCCGTTCATAAAAGATATCTTGTATAAAATCGGCTCATATTTTGCATTTAGTACGGACAAACCATTTGGAATAATTTTTGTACCTGTAGTACCCACAAACTGGTCACCATTGTACCATCCAATAAACTCGTAGCCTGTTTTAGAAAGCGCACTCGGCAAC
Organism: Fibrobacter succinogenes; assembly: GCA_902756345.1. GTDB lineage: Bacteria > Fibrobacterota > Fibrobacteria > Fibrobacterales > Fibrobacteraceae > Fibrobacter. Next base: position 169,794 of record CACVQR010000001.1, read on the forward strand.
GAAATTTCTGTAGTCTTGTCATAAATAGCATAACTTGTGCGAATATCGCCATCTTGATTGAATACCAAAATTTCGGGAGGCGATTTTTTTGACACGTAGAAGGCATACACAGAAAACTCATTAAGGATTACAGTATTTTCATCTATAATATCATTTCCCACAGCCCAATAGCCGAATTTCAAGTCTTCATCGGCATCGCTTGGATTCGGCGATTCAGGCATATGGATAATTTTTCCAGTATAATCCGTAAAGCTTTCACCGACTATGTAATCTTTGACATTTATCACCTTGGACGAATCCCTGAATGTAATTTTTCGTATTGCACGATTATCCAAATCTGCGTGAATCGGATAATTTTCACCACGCTGACTCCAATAACCATTATTCTTGATTTTGCCGTTACATGTATTCAAACGCCACGCAAATTCCTCAGTTTGCATTTCAGCTGCCGATACGCCAAATCCAAGCGAATCATCCTCTACCAATAAAGCATCTTTATCAAAGAAAGAACACATCGCGACGGTGTCCTTGTCAGCACGCCGTGTAGAGCCTGCTGTCAGTCGACCGTTATTGACAATGGAATCAGACAACGAAATACTACCTGCCATGGCTCTTGCCGAAGTCGTAGTCCCAAACAAAGGATAAACATGTCCTACACCGCCATCCACCGCAACAGTTCCTTTATTGATGTTTCCTCCCATTTTAAAACGTGATGACGAAATCACACTTACCGTTATGCCGGCAACATAACACTTTGCAGCAGTTGAACTCGTTGCATGCGCGACCACACGTCCTTCATTCAACGAAAGCAGCGTACTTGCAGTCCCACCAATTCCGCCAGCGCAAATCTGACCACCTTTAGCATTTGCCGTAATTGTTCCTTTATTAATACACCTTTCTGCATGACCGCCATAACCAGCAATACCGCCTACATGCGGAGAAGCAATCGATGTGGTTATGTTTCCATAATTTCTACAATTTTTTGCTGTTCCATAATTACCTATTATGCCCCCAACATTTGCTATTGAAGAAGAATCCGTAGACTCAACTAAAATTTCTCCATAGTTTTCACAATTTGTGGCAACGGCATTAGAACCACCTGTTGCACCAAGAATACCGCCAACGTCAGATTCGTCGCCCGCAGTAATTTTCCCTCTATTGGCGGAATTTTTAACATTAACTGTAGGAGCATTCTTATTTATGCAAGAGATAAAACCCGCCGTATAGCTCCCGAGTCCAGAAATATCGCCATCATTTATGCTATGGTCAATAGTAACTTTTCCGTATGTAACCCCAACAAAACCGCCTACTTTGGGGCCAACAATGTTTCCCGTATTTCGGCTATAATCAATGTAAGTTAAATGGCTCGATACATAACCAACAAAGCCCCCTACATATTCCTTCCCGCTCACTTTACCTGCATTTTCAGAAGCAGTAATGCTCTGCTTTGTGTAAAAGGCGCCTCCCACAAATCCACCGGAACTGTGAGGCGAATAAACATAACCTTTATTTATGCAATACTCAAAAGAAACCTCAATCGTATCAGAATCCTTATCTAAACGGGACTGGCCGACAAATCCCCCCGCATAAGCCAACGATGACGCAGTCATCTTAACAGTTCCTTCGTTCGTAGATTTTGAAAACGACAGGTTTCCTTCATTTTTGCCCACAAAACCAGCAACATTATTAGATGCTCCCAAAATATTACCCCGATTTAGACACCCAACAAAATCAGCAGCGGCCCTAACAGTCACTCGTGTCACATACCCACCCAAGATATAAGGATAACTGCCCAACTTCATATTAATATCGTTGGTATCGTTTTCAAAATAGGCATACGCGGAGTCGATTCCGATAAATCCCCCCACATACCCCCTTACGTCAGTGCTATCCACACTTCCTGAAACACGACTATTCAAAATCCTTACGGAATCCAACACCAGCGCAGCGACACCACCAGCAACTTGTTTTGTAGAATATACAATATATTCGTTATATTTTTTTGCTTTTCCTACAAAGTAAACATCGCCCCTAAAGCCGTCAATATAAGCCTTGCTCTTGATAATGGCGGCAAGACCTCCTGCATATGTGGTATCCGAAACAGTTCCCGCAACAGAAACATTAATAACGGAATCTCCAGAGAACATACTAGACAGCAGGCCTGCTCTAGATGTTACTCCAAAATAACTTTGAACCAATGCATTTTGAAGATTTAGATTTTTAATAACCGCGCCAGGTCCAATAAACCCGAAGAAACCTGCATACTTTGCATTTGAATAAACTCCCGAAATCGTATGCCCATCACCGTCAAACACACCCTTGTAACTAACACTATCTGCATCTCCAATCGGCGTCCATTTGACTGAATTCGCCCCCACAGCAGTGTCCACAATGGCAATATCTCTTTTCAAGACTGCGTTATAACCGGTATTACCCTTATTTATCTGCGTCGCAAACCACGCTAGATTTTCGGCTGACTCGATTTCATAGAATGTCTTGCCATCTTTTTCGATAATCGAGGGCTTTTTTACACCACCATCCCAATCTGCATATAGCATGGTTGGTAAAGAAAGCCCTGCCAACAAGCAGAGAACTATTGTCTTGAAAGCCGAGAAGCGGCTCGGACGGAAGGGGCGGATCTGGGTAGTCATCTTACTTATCCTCAATAAATTGTTGTTTTAAAATCTTCGGCCCATTTCAACGTCGGCAACCAGTGGCCCTGTTCCTTGTAAACATATGGCCAGAATAGTATAGTCTTGGGCATAGAACGATTCCTTTTTAATTTTTTATGCAACGTACTGCGGCAAATTGTTTATCCCCAAATTGCATATAATTAATTTCATTGTCGACAATCATTATCGTGTTATCACCCGGTTGTGATTTTCTATCAAAAATAAAAGCAACAACAGGCGTACCCTGCTCATATATAGAATTGAAGCCTTTTCCTCCACTATAATAACCAGAAGGAACTGCAGAAAAACCTGATTGATTCGTAGCTTCATCAATATCCCAATAAATAGGATTATCTATTCTCATTTTATTCGCCGCATCATCTTCGAGAAAAGAAATAAATTCTTGATATTGCGCTTTTGTAGGAAGTGACCAACCATCTGGGCAAATCGCTTGTGTATATTTTTTTATAGAGGCAAAATCTTCTTCATACAATCTTCCGTATATTTCACAATCGCCTTCAATTTTCGTTCTCCACTCCCCTCCTCCACATAGAGTTCTTCCCGCCCAAATAGTACCAACAGTGTCGTTTGGAAGATAGTTTAAGTTCACCGACATCCAAATTTGAGCGCCAATAGTTACAGTTTTATAGACTTGACCATCACGCAGATCTGTCAGTGTATTATGAACAGAATCGTACGCGCTATTTAAAGATGAAGAACTCACCACCGATGAAGAAGACTTGCTATCGCTGGAAGAACCCTCCGCCGATGAGGAAGACTTGCTATCGCTGGAAGAACTCTCCGCCGATGAAGAAGACTTGCTATCGTTGGATGAACCCTCTGCCGATGAAGAAGACTTGCTATCGCTGGAAGAACTCTTCACTGATGAAGAAGACTTACTTTCGCTGGATGAACTCTCCACCGACGACGAGGATTCTGTAGGTTTTACGCTAGATGAGCTTTCTACCGACGAGGACGATTCCATCGGTTTCGTTTCGCCGCTGCTAGATTCTACAGGTTTGTCAGAACTAGACGACTCATCAGTTTTTTTTGAACTCGATGATTCTTCCGTTTTTACAGAACTAGAGGCCCCCTCCGTTTTAATCGAACTTGAAGAAATGTCTTTTTTCTCCGAATTAGATGACTCTGCGGAACTTGACGACTCTTCGACTGTCACCGAATTAGACACGCCAGACCCATCGTCTCCGCAAGACGACAGGAAAAAGGCTAACAAAAAAATTGGACCAATGAATCTAACAAGTGGCATTGCTTTCATTTTACCGATTCTCCAAATACCAGTTTTTCATTTTTTCTGCATAGCGTTCCAAAACAGCTTTTGGACTTTCCGTTAATCGTTTTCCAGAAGACGAACAGGTCAAATGCAATTCTGGGGATTCTTGACATTTTACCAAGTGGCGGGACAACGTCCAGCCTTCTGCATTGCAGTTTTTCTCAAAATCAGCATAATATTTTTCGCAGGAATACTCGTCATAGTAGAATCCATCTAGCTTTTCGTGGTAGGCAACACCTTCGCTATCAGCCGTAAGGAAGAATGTTTGATCATAACCAACGATTCCATTCGGAATATACCCTATCGCCTTTACCCCATATTCCGATGGATATATACGGACATCGCAATAAGAATAAGGGTTTTCTTCTTCGTAAGCGAAAAAGTTTTCATGTTCGCCGCTGAACCTAATTTCGAACCAGAACCTGGTAGTATCCCTTTCATAATCGTCAATATCTGCCGGTATGCCATCAACAAAGTTCTTGACAGAATCAACTTGATGTTCTAGAATCAACTTTTCATCCGCAGAAATTTCTGCCACAGAATTATCATCTACAGTTGCACCCGCCGTAGATTTTTCGGAACATGCGGCAAGTCCCAACAAGGCGCCGCACAAAGCAAGCCAAAGCGCAACATTTCCAAGCATCTTACTTTTCATCGTTTGCACCTTCTATTTTCTGAGTCAACGGGAACAGTTGCAAATTCAGGCGCAGCACTCGATCCACCTTGTCGTCATTCGCAATGATTTCTAGAACCTGATTACGGCACTGTTTCAAGGTTTCGACAATTTTTTCGAAGGCACCATCCGAGACACCCATGGTAACCCCTGCAACATAACGTTCATCCGCAGCAAAGCGGTCAAGTGCATCTACCGCAAAGGTGGCCATTTGCCTGTTCATGGAACGCACTGCCAAAGACATCGACTGCGTGTCGCCACCCAGCAGCTTATCTGTCTGCGAATAATTACCGTCATCCGTCTTTTTAAGAATTCCCGCACGGACCTGGAACTCGATAGATTCCTTCACTTCTTTCGCAGAAACTTCATGAACGCACTTGCCTGCGATTTCTTTTGGCATAGCCCCCGGCATGGCAGGCGCCAATTCACGCACTACCGGGTGCACCCAAGAGTCGTAATACTTGTATGCATCGACACCGATGAGGTTTACCTTGCTCGCCTTCGCAATGGACTGCATTTCGGCATAAGCGAAACGTTTCTTGTCATCGGTCTTCGCCTGCGCAAACATCACCAAACTGAAGAAGTACTCTCGCTCGATACCGATAAAATTAAACGCATCAGCCACCTTGACGGTGGCCTTTTTGCCAAGATTTGCCTTACCCTCGCAAACCTGTTTCATGAACACCGGCGAGGTAAACCCCGCCATTTTTGAATAATCACGCCACGAAAAAGCCGAAGTACGCTTTTTCCAATCGTAAAAGTCTTGTAGATAACGACGAAAATCTTGATATTGCAAAATAGGAGCCATTAGTGTAAATCTATACAACCTCAGCCAATGCGTCAATATTTTTGATACAAAAAGTGATTTTTTGCACATTTAAGCAATGTTTTTAGGGTAGTTTTTCAAATTTCAAAAATTTGAATACGATTTGAATACACCTAAAGGAGCTTATTCGTGACCACCCCTGACTTTAAGAAAGCAAAAGACCCTCCGGATTGCTCCAGAGGGTCTTTGCAGCGGGAAGAGCGAGATTCGAACTCGCGATAGGATTAAGTCCTATACGTCCTTAGCAGGGACGCGCCTTCGGCCAGCTCGGCCATCTTCCCATCTTGGGGACACAAATTTTAGATAAAATTCGGTAATTTTTCAAGGGTAAAGACGCAAAAATGGCAAATTTAGCCCCAAAATGGCACTTTTTTTTACATTACATGGAGCAAAAAACCAAATTTTCTAAATTTTATACATGCGTCTCTTCTCCAAATTGTTCAAAATCGTGGCTGCTTTCGCTTTAGTCGGCCTCATTTGTTGCATTCCCGCCTATATCGTCGTATTCAAGATACTCCCGACCCAGGATCCAGACAACCAGTTCAACCGTTCCACCATTCTGCAGGTGCTTTCGGGCGAAACCCGCGTCTATTATAACGATGGCGAAGAACTTTTGGGCGCCTTCTTTGACGCAAACCACCGCGTGTACGTGCCTTACGGCGACATTCCGGCAAACATCGTGAACGCCTTGATTGCCGCCGAAGACGCCGGCTACTGGACTCACTCCGGATTCAGCATTTACGGCTTTACCCGCGCCATGATTTCGAACATCAAGAGCGGCCACATGCGTCAGGGGGGGTCAACCCTTACCCAGCAGGCTGTGAAAAACATTTTCGGTCGCGAAGAACGCAGCATCAAGGAAAAGGGCAAGGAGCTCATTAACGCGCTCCGCATGGAAAAGCACTTTAGCAAAGAAGACATTCTGGAATTCTACCTGAACCAGTTCCACGTTTCGGGCACCGGCAAGGGTGTCGCCATTGCGGCCCAGTACTTCTTTAACAAGGAACTCAAGGACCTGACGCTTGCCGAATGCGCCTTTATTGCAGGCTCGGTAAAGGGCCCGTTCAACTACGACCCGTTTATTCAACGTAGCGCCGAACGCCGCGAAAAGGCTCTTGCCCGCGGCAAGGAACGCCTGGAATACGTGCTTGGCCGCATGGTCGAAGAGAACTACATTTCTGAAGAAGAAATGAGCGAAGCGCTGGCTAAGCCGTTGGAATTCAACCACGGCAACTTCCGCTTTAGCGTGAGCACCATGCTTGAACGCATCGAAGAAAAGCTGGACGGCGAATTCTTCCAGAAAAAGTTTGAAGCCGAAGGTATCGAGGACTGGCGCAAGGCCCAGCTTTCGATTACGACGACCATTGACGCCCGCAGCCAGGACGCCGCCAAGACCGCTTTGCAGGCAAACATCAGCGGGCTCCAGATGCAGCTCGGCGGTTTTGTACTCCCGAAAGCACAGTTTGCAAACCGCGCACAGACCGCACGCAAGGGCGACTACCTGTACGGCACTGTCGACAGCATCATGGTCGATGACCAGGGAGGCCTCAAGGCATTGACTCTCAGCTTCGGCCAGCTCAAGGGCTTGGTTTCTGAAGCATCGGTCAAGGACTTCGCGAAAAAGGCCGGCGGCGACGTGAACAAGATTTTGGCCCCGCAGCTCAAGAAGGGAGCAATCCTCTTGGTGAGCATCATGGACGATAAGCTTGTAGACGGCTTTGCCCCTTGCCAGATTGAAACGGAACCCGTGCTGCAAGGCGCCCTGTTCGCCATTCAGAACGGCAACGTAATCGCAAGCCAGGGCGGTTTTCACAACACCGGATTCGACCGTAGCTTTAAAGCTGTGCGCCAGCTGGGTTCTAGCTGGAAACCGATCCTTTATGCACTCGCCCTCAAGTACCACTGGAATTACCTGGACATGCTTGAAAACGACTTCAACGTTTTCCAGTTCACCAATCAGTTCTATTTTCCGCGTCCGGACCACAAGAACAAGGGTGACGTCGTAAGCATTGCCTGGTCTGCAACTCGTTCTGAAAACATTGCAAGTATTTGGCTTCTGGAGCACTTGCTCGACAAGCTTTCGCTCGAAGAATTCAACGACATCGCCGCCGTGAACGACATGGCACGCCACGAAGACGAAGACACCAAGAAGTTCTTTGAACGCCTGCGTGACAAGTACGGTTTGATTTTGAAAGAAGACACCAAGCGCGAAATCGAATTCACCAAGGCACGCGACGCCCTTGCCGAACGCTACAGGCTCGAAGGTAAAGACGCCAAGGCTCTCGACGTGCTGAACCTGCGCTACGGAACCTTTAACGATATCGCCGTGAAGCAGTCCAAGAAAGATGCGAAGACTCTCGGATTCATCAAGCACAACTATAAGCGCTATTCCGAAATCTTGCGCGAACGCCAGGCACAAGAACTGGACCCGTCGATTGTGCTCCCGCCGCTGGATTCCGTGGTATTGCTCAACCACTTTACACTCGCCGACATGAAGCGCCTTTCGACCATGATCGAACCGGTGGACAGCGAAGTGGATTACCTGGATGCCGAACACCTGCGTTACTGGCCCGATTACAGACGTTCCTTGGCCTTTGCCGAATACGCACGTTTTGCCAAGGAAATCGGCATCAAGCAGAAGTTGCAGAAAGTGTTCAGTATGCCGCTCGGCGTGAACGACATTACGCTCGCCGAAATTTCGACTGCCTACCAGACGCTTTTGACCGGCAAGGTGTTCAAGTGCCTGGACGGCGACTGGACCGACCCGTGCTTCATCAAGGAAATCAAGAACCGCGACGGCAAGGTGATTTTCAAGAACAAGACCGAAAGCAAGGTAGTGCTCGGCGACACGATTACCTCGCAGATAGCAGTGATGTTGCATTCCGTGTTCGTAAACGGTACGGCACGCAGCCAGTACACGCACATTACGGTGACCTCGCCGGATAATGCCATTACGCTGCGCTACCCCGCCCTCGGTAAGACCGGTACCACCAACGATTACCGCAACGTGGCGTTCCTCGGCGCGCTCCCGACTTACGTGAACGAGAAGAACGGCATTTCTACTGATTCCGTGATTGCCATCGGCAGCTACGTGGGCTTTGACGACAACAAGCCGCTGAAATCGGGCCGCACGCGTATTGCAGGCGCGAGCGGCGGCCTTCCGCAGTGGGCTGACTTTGCGAAGAAAGAAATCGATATTTTGGGACTGCCTGAAAAGATTGACTTCCTCGATATTTCGATGCTTGCCGCGGGCGAAGTTCCGCTGGTACTCCCGAATGAACGCGGCCAGCTGACGGTTGACCCGATGACCGGAAGCATTATCGCAGGCGGTAGCGCCGAACAAGGCCGCCCGCTCCCGTGGATTGAGGTTCCGGGATTCACGCCGCCGCAGGTACACGCCGCAGCTGCAGAAACCGCCGCCGAAAACGGAATCATGGTCAGTTTGCCCATGCCGGCCGCAGCACCCGCCGCCACCGCAGATTCTGCCAATGCAGCCGGCGCCGCCCCGAGTGCTCCTGCCGAAGGCACTACCTCGGAAGGCGCCGCAGTGGCCGTGCCCGCACAGCCCGCACAACCGGCCCAGCCGAAGGCTGCCGCCATGCCCAAGGACGACGATTGGGATTTGCCTGAAGGCTTTGATAGCAAGAGCGCATTCGTGCCTATCGAAGCGGATTGATAGTTAGCAGTTAGTAGTCGGCAAAACTTAGCGAAAGAAGAAAATAAAATGAGAATCAAGTTTTTTAGTTTGTTATCAGCAAGTGCTTTTGCACTGACGGCTTGCGTGGGCAATGCTCCCGCTCCCGAAACAGAACCGACTAACGTTTCTGCAAACGTTTCTTCTGAGCAAGAGCAGCCCAGCACGCTGTCAAGCGACACGTCGCATCTGAACACGCAGGAACCGGGCTCCCCATCGGGCGCGATTTTCAATTCGCAAGCTCTCGACGGCTACCGCCTGGCCACCCCGGAAAACATTCCGACGGCACCGGAACACGAACCCGCAGCTAGCAATAGCAAAACGGCAGCCGCGATCGCAGACCCCTACACCGCAATCCCCGCGATTGTCCAGAGCATTTTTGATTACGCCAACACCTTGTACAACGCCGGCTACACCGATTCTGCAAGCGCTTACCTGGAACGTTTCCGTGTAATCAAGCCCTTATGGGAACAATGGGAATCTAAAGCCGATTCCATGTTGAATGAATTCGGAAAGATTCGAGCCGAAAAGGCGAAGGCTTACGAGCCGATGGTGTTCCAGATCCAGAACATGAACCGCGCAAATTCCGACTACGACCTTGTAGCAGAAACCGCCGATAGTTTGATTGCTCTTGCTCCGGGCGATTCGCTGACCCAGTGGGCAAAGGCACAGAAGGGGGTTGCCTACAAGAATACGTTCTCCAAGGCAAAGAAAGAATACGCCGCCATCAAGGACCTAGCCGACAACCAGGCGCAATTTGCCGAAGCAGAAAAGCAGGCTCTCACGTTCCAGATGCGTTACCGCGACTTTGAAAACGACCTCCATATTCAGGCGCTCATCGACCACATTCGCGAACTTGCGCAAACAAACGACGCCGAAGCCACCAAATACTGGGAATCTCATGACCCGGCGCCGGCTCTTGCCAAAGCCGACACGCTCTTGCAAAAAGAAAAGTTCAACGAAGCCAAAGAACTTCTGATGAAACTGAGGGCGAGCAAGCTACGCAAAGAGGCCAACGAGCTTTACACAAAGCTTGCAAACAACTTCTGCACCAAGCAACGCAAGACAACGAGTCAGATGTTCGCCAAGGCCCAAAAGCAAAAAGATGCGGCCAAGAAGAAAAAGCTGTTGAACGAAGCAATCGCCCCGCTGGACAAGTGCCTGACAGAATATCCGGACAATCCGCAGAAGCAGAAAGTCGAAGAGAACAAGAAGTTCCTGGAACAAGAATTAGGGAAGTAAATCAGATGTGCGATGTGAGATGTGCGATGTGAGATGTGAGATGTGAGATGAGTAATTACACATTTCACATCAGTCATTGCACATTGTTTTTACAATTCTACTAATATGCCGGCTTGCACGTAGGCGTAGCCTTTGCCTTCGTGATCAAGGAACTGGTAGCCTCCCATCAACATAATTGACGAATAGTCGCCGTTCTTGATGTCAAAGCCGCCGCCGGCGCGCCAGAACATCTGATGGTTCGAGCCAAAGAGATAGCCCCAGTCACCGGTTGCTACCGGGAGCGCCGTGCTACCGATGGGCAAGCGAACCCACACACTGCCCGAAACCGGAATCAAGCTCACGTTGTCGATTTCTTGATAGCCCGAGCCGATGCCGAAAAAGAGCATCTGGTCAATGGGATACCAAAAGTGACCGAAAACGTTCAAGTTGAACTTGCCGATTTCGCTCACATGATTGACGACACCACCCTGCACATCCATGGTAAAGGCACTTGCCGGTACCGCGGCAAACGCAAAAGCAAACAGAATAGATGTCAGAAACTTTTTCATATCTACAATATAACTTAAAATTCACTAAAGATTCTTCGACTTTCGACTTCATTGCACTACTACCCAAAGGGCATAACTCAACTTGAGAACTAAAGTTCTTAGTTTCGTATAGCTCAGAATGACACTTCTAACCGACTACTGTCTACTTCCTACTAAAATCACTCATCGCTGCGGGTTTCGCGGGCCCAACCGCCGCTCTTTTCAGGCTTGAAGGCCATAAAGAAACCTTTAAGCATGGCGTAGTTCATCGAGAGGAAGTAGTAGCCGCTCGGCACAATCTTGAAACCGGCCACCAACAGCGAAAGCGTCATCACGCCAAAGAAAATCTGGTAGAAGAGTCCGCTCGTGAGCAGGCAAGCGTTGGCGACAAACAGCAAAATCAAGATGTGCGGCGAGAACCAGCGTAGAATCTTGTGCGAGAAGAACAAGTAAGCAAGCAACGGGTGCAGCGGATTCAACAGCGGCAAGTAAGAGAACAAGAAATTAAAATTCGCGCGGCCGATACGCACCTTACGGCGGAATTCACCGCTAGACTCCTTAGACGTCTGTTCAGTGCCGATAGCGCTTGTCACGAACGTGCAGTAGTAACCCTTTTCAAGGACCTTGGTCGTCACAAAGAAGTCATCCATGACGCTCTTCTTGACCGGCAGTTCCGTATACAGTTCGCGGCGTATTGCATAGAGGGCGCCGTTACCGCCGATTAGCATGTCAAGAATGCCTTCGAACTTTTTGATTTCGGATTCCAAATCCCAGTAGGAACTCTCACCGCGACCCAGCGTAGAGCCGCTCTTGTCCGACAGAATCAAGTGACCGCATGCGCAACCGATTTTCTTGTCCTGGAACGGAATCACGAGCTTGCGCACTACATTCGGGAAGAACATCGTGTTTGCATCGCAGAAGAGTAAGATGTCGTTCTTTGCAATCTTGTTCAGGCGGTTCAGCATGGCAGCCTTGCCCGCATTCTTGGGCGCCTTGACCAGCGTAATTCCCTTGTCGGCATAGCGGGCAACGATTTCGGCGGTCTTGTCGGCAGAGCCGTCATCACCGATCAAGACTTCAAGTTTGTCCTTGGGGTAATCGAGTTCCAGAATGTTCTGGATTTTGCGTTCAATTACAGCCTCTTCGTTGTAGGCCGAAATCAGAATCGACACCGTTGGCAGTTCAACGTCACCTTGTTCCGGAGACTTGCGACGCTTGAAGATTTCACTCACGAACGGGAGCGTCATCGGGAACAGCAGGTAGCAATGCACCAGCAAGAAAATCATCAGCCAAAAGACAATCTGCGCGTAAAAAAGGATTTGTTCATTCATCGAGCCATCCACTCCTTCTCTTTTTCAAGGAACTGGTACAGCATGTATTGCAGTTCTTGCGGCGACATAGAGTCAGTCACCGTCAAAATGCTCATTCCCTTCGGGGCAACAAGCACAAAAGCCGGAAGCGCATTCAGTTCCCATACATCAAAATAACAACGTTGCACCGTTTTCTTTTGACCATCGCACATGATGGTATCTTGTGAATCGGCATTGAGCTTAACGGCATAAAAACGCGTGTTCAAAAGCGAGGCCACCGTGGGGTCGCTGTACACGTTCGCATCCATCACGCGGCAGGGAATGCACCAGTCCGCATACAAATCCACAAAAATCAGCTTCGGCCCCGTCTTCGCCTTTTCAAGCGCTTCATTGTAGCCCATCCAATGTACCATGGACTTTTTAGCAGCCTTCTTGGCAGGCACCGCATCGTTCAGGGGGGCAGCAAAAGTAACCGAAATGCAAAGCGCTACAAGCATCAACAAACGTAAAATCAATGTACACCTCCCTTGTGGGCGGGCATCTGGTTTTGCGGCGCCGGAATCTTCGGCAGGCGCGCCTTTGGACCATTACCCTTTTGAAGAGCCTCTTTTGCATCTACTGTCGCGGCCTGCGGAGGTGTCAGCAGAGAATCGATGCGGGCGTTTACCGCCTTCTGGAACGGCACCCACTGGCGCTCGTCATTCAAGATTTCGTCGGTTTTGGCGAGGAACTGTTCGCGGGTATAGCCCGCCGCCTTCAAAGCGTCTTGGCGCACCAGGCGACCCATCGGAGAATCCTTGCCATAAGTAATTTCGGCCACGCGCAGTTCGACAAACAAGTCTACGAACTTCTGGTCGACCGAAACTTCGCCGCTACAGCCGAAGAGACTTCCACAAAGCGCAAAAGAAATCAAAACGTAAAGGAGATGCCGGGACAAGCCCGGCATGACATGATCGGGGGCCACTATGATGTTTGCTTCTTTTTCGCTAAACTTCATAAGGTCCCGTTACTATTCCTTTTCTTCCAGAGCGTTTTCGAAAAGGCCTTCCACGTATTCGGCCTTGCTGAAAGGCACCAGCTGGTCAATGCGTTCGCCCATGCCTATCCAGCGGATAGGAATCTGGAGCGAGCTTGCAATCGAGAGCACCGCACCGCCACGGGCCGTACCGTCGAGCTTGGTCACCACGAGGCCGGTGAGCGGGAAACTCTGGTTGAAAATTTTCGTCTGGTTGATGGTGTTCTGTCCGGTATTGCCGTCGATCACGAGCCACATGTCGTGCGGCATGTCGGGACTCACCTTCTTGATCACGCGGACAATCTTCTTGAGTTCTTCCATCAAGTAGTCTTTGTTGTGCAGACGGCCGGCGGTATCGATAAGGACCACGTCGCAGCCGCGGGCCACTGCAGCATTGCAGGCATCGAACGCCACTGCCGCGGGGTCACTTCCTTCCTGGTGCTTCACGAATTCGGCACCACTACGCTCGGCCCAAGTTTCAAGCTGGTCGATGGCTGCAGCGCGGAACGTGTCGCAGGCCGCAATCATCACCTTCTTGCCTTCGCCTTTGAGGCGTGCGGCAAGCTTACCGATCGTGGTCGTTTTGCCGGCGCCGTTCACGCCAATCACGAGCACCACATGCGGCTTACCCTTAAGTTCAAACGGCGGCGGGTCCTTCAAGAGGCGTTCCGCTTCGCTTCGCATAATGCCTAGCACCTGTTCGGTCGTGAGCGACTTGCCCAGCGCCTGTTCACGAAGCGCATCGGTCAACAGGAACGCCGCTTCGACACCCACGTCGGCCTTGATCAGGTGTTCTTCGAGTTCCTCAAGAGTGTCGTCTGTAATTTTGCCTGCACCGACAATACCCTTGAGTTCGCCCATCAAGGCGTCGCGGGTCTTGGCTAGGCCACTCTTAATGGCAGAAAAAAGTCCCATTCGAAAATTTCCGTAAAATCGTTAAACGATGCTTTCGACCTTGTCGACCAGGCCGTAGGCCTTGGCCTCTTCGGCACTCATAAAGTTGTCGCGTTCCGTGTCGCGGTCGATTTCTTCCATGGTGTGGCCAGAAGTTTCGGCGAGAATCTTGCCCGTAATGTTGCGGATGCGCAGCATTTCTTCGGCCTGAATCTGGATGTCGCTTGCCGGGGCGACAATTTCACCGTGAATGAGCGGCTGGTGAATCATGATACGGGCGTTCGGCCATGCATAACGCTTGCCCTTTGCTCCCGAAGTCAAAAGTACCGCACCCATGGATGCAGCCTGACCGCAGCAAACCGTGACCACGTCGCTCTGGATAGCGTTCATGCAGTCGTAAATGGCAAGGCCGCTAGAAATCACGCCACCCGGGCTGTTGATGAAGAAATAGATATCGTCGTGATTCAAGGAATCCAGATACAAAAGTTCCTTCACGATGCGCTCGGCACTTTCGTCGTCGACACCGCCCCACAAGAAAATCTTACGCTTGGAGGCAAGGAATTCTTCAGCCTTCTTCATGATCTCGGAAGGGGCGTTCTCTTTCTTTTCGTTGCAATCTGCCATAATAAATCCTTTTTGTTCGGGTACAATTTAGAAAATTCAATATATTATCGTCTTTTCGCCCCCATTTGTAAAGCAAGGATTTTAAAGGATTTGCTTGCGTTTCTGGTATAAAAATTTTTTCAGCAAAAACAGGGGATAAAAACAGACACTTTGGCCCTTTTTGGCGTGTATATAAAGAGGAGGTCATAAAAAACAAAAGGACAATATGAATACGAAAAGTGACTCGCAAAACTTGAATATGTTGACAAATTCAAATTCTTTACCTATATTCTAATATGAAGTTCACTGTAGAAAAGTTGCCTGCCGCCGCTGCCGAAATTAACGCCTTGGAGCAATCTCAGAAAGAACTTCTGAACAAGGAGTACGAAACAATTGAAAAACAGGGACTAGAATATGTTCGTGTAAGACCACTTCAAAAAGAAATTTTTGAAATCAAGTCGAATGAACTACGGTCTTTGTTTAAGTACAAGGCAGGAGCGATTATTGTAATTGGAGTTGTCTTCGTAAAAAAGACACAAAAAACTCCGAAAGAAAAGATTAAACTCGCCATAAAGCGATTGAAGGAGGTTTAGATGCCGTATGTTTATGTGAAAGATTCCGAAGGATTCGTATTCAAGAAAAAAGAATCGGATGTCGCTGCAGATGAAAAGATTATCTCGGAAAAAGAATATCTGAAAAAATCGGGCATTGCCCTTTACGTAAAAAAGTTCGGGCACGGCGGTGCGCGCGAAAACGCTGGTAGAAAGACAAAGTTCAGCTCCCCGTTGAAATTTCAGATTCGCGTCACGAAAGAGGAAAAGGAATTTCTTGCATTCGCAAGGAGCAACAAGCTCAATTTCGCAACTTTGATGAACCTTGCCGCGAAACTAGATTAATACTTTTCTAATTTTCGGATTCTAGGAGGTCTTCCATGAAAAAGATTTTTGCGTTATTGTCTCTTTTAGCCCTGCTCGCAGCATGTGGCGATGAATCAAGTAGCTCCGCTCCCGATCCAATCGGTGAAATCTCGTCGAGTAGTAATGACGATAACGATTCTGCATCCTCGTCTTCTCAGAAAGATTCTAAAAAATCTAGTTCCTCGGTTGCTGAAAAGAATTCTTCTAGTTCTGTAAGTGGTAAGAATAGTAGCTCGAGTGTGGTAGAGTCAAGTAGTAGTGCGCGGAATTCTAGCAGCAGTTCTGCTATTCTGTTTAAACAATGTGAAGAAGGTGATACTGTTATAAGTGAAATGGGGTTAAATGTGTTTTATTATCGTTGCCACGATAATGAATGGGTTCTTGATTCTACTGTGAATGTTGTAAAACCCAAGGTTTATCCGAACATGGATAGCGTATTTAATCCGGCTGTGACTTATGGTTCTTTTAAAGATCCTCGTGATGGAAAGGTTTACAAGACGGTTCAATACTATATGGAGGTCCAAAGTGGCAACACTACTGTCATTGATTCTTTTACGGTGATGACTCAGAATCTGAATTACGCTGATACGATAATCGATAGTACAACGACGGTTTTTGATGATTCGAAGGTTGAAAAACGTTGCTACCAAGATGACCCTTGGTATTGTGACAATTATTTCGGAGCACTTTACACTTGGAGCGAAGCGTTGGGACTTCCCAAAGTGTGTGACAGCGTCGGTGTTGCAGATGACTCAAGATGTAACATAAAGCTTGGTTACGATGCTAAAGTGCAGGGTGTTTGCCCGGAAGGTTGGCATGTGATGAACGAGACTGAGTGGAAACACTTTGCGTCACCTCGGGGAATAGATGCTAGTTATACTATGTTGTCTCGTGCTGTATGGGAAAACGAAAAAAAGACTAATTCCAGTGGAATGTCATTACTGCCTAATGGGGATGAAAATCCGAGTAATGGTCTTGCTACGTTTTGGTTGCCTGAAGAAAAAGCTGATGATGGCCTAGGCGCCATAATAGTTAACATTTCGTCTTCTCTTATCATTTCGCCGACTTATAAGAAGGGTGCACTTCCGGTTCGCTGCGTAATGGACGAAGGCGATACATTCGTTAAGTAAAAATTTTAACAAAAAAACAAGTTAGTGATTTCGATAAATGCGTAAGGCGAGTGAAACAGGATTGCTTGCAAGCCTATTTCCGAGCCTAGCATTTAGTACGTAGTACAATCCGTGTGGCCTTTTTAGCATGCATCAAAGGAGGTCCCACCTTGGTGGCCATGCGCACTAAGCACTAAAAGTGCTAAGTGCTGTCCGCCCGGCCTTCGCCGGGAAGACAACGGGAGTGGCATGCCCAAAGGCGGAAGAAGATAAGTCGTTGAGCGAACATTCGTCGGCCGAAGGCCGAGGCCATGTGAGCTTAAAGCCCCATGCGTTAAGCTGGGGCTGTGGCGAGAGTGAGGCGAAATCGACTATTCTTTTTTGCGATAGAGCCGAACGGTCTTGATGGCGTGCGGAGCAGGCTGAGCCGGAGCGCTTTTTTTTCGGACATGAAAAGCTGATGCCGATTTCCATCGGCATGACGCGGGCGGGGAAAGGAGGTGCCGCATCGAGTGCGGCAAGACAGTGAGCAATTCATTCCACACGGCTCATTTCTGGAGCCGTGGGCATTTTGAATTTGGGGTCTTAGGGGCAACGCCCCTAGGCGAGAAGGTAGCGGATGCCGCACACGGCAGAAGCGAGGGAGAGACTTCTCCCTTTTCATGCATCAAAGGAGGTGCCGGGTCTACGCCCGGCATGACAGCGGGCAGAACCCCTCCCCCCCTTCAACATAAGCATATTTTTTTCAGTTTTATGTTCCACTGCCCATAAAAAATATACATTATGGGTGTAAACCCTTATTTTTAGGACACTTATGGCATTTATTCGTGCAATTTTCTACTACTTGTTCATTGGAGTAGGGCTTTTCGTTGTCGGTCTTCCGTTCATGTTTTACAAGGGCGTGCTTTGCAGGCGCTGGGCAGACAGCACCCGCATATGCATCCCGTTTTTCCAGGTTTTGTTCAAGTTGTCGGGAATCAAGGTCGAAATCGAAGGCAAGGAGAACATTCCGGACCACAAGAAGTTCGTGCTCATAGCCAACCACCAGAGTTTTTTGGACATCAACGTCATTTGGCCCTCGATTACCATGACCTCGTTCATTGCGAAGGCGGAACTCTGGAAGATTCCCGTGTTCGGCTGGGTCTTGACTAAAATCGGCTGCATTCCGGTGCACAAGAACCCGCGCAAGAACCTAGGCATGGGTGCTGTCGTGAAAAAGCGCCTCGAAGACAACGTGACCATTTCGGTGTTCCCCGAAGGACATCGCAGCAACGACGGGCACATGCTCCCGTTCCAGAACGGCATTTTCCGCATGGCCAAGGAAAACAAGTTTCCGCTCCTGCCGGTGACGCTTGTGGATACGGGCAAGCGGCTTTCCAAGACCAAGTGGGCGCAGACCCCGGGTGTGGTAAAGATTGTGGTGCACCCGCTCCAGACACCCGAAAGCTTTGAGAACAAATCCGCCACGCAGCTGCGCGACGAGATTCACAACATGATTTCTTCGGCGCTGCCCTACAGACAGGCCGACGCCGCCACCGCGGCAAACAAGGAGGCCTAATATGGCTCAGCATTTACCTAGCGAAGAACAGATTATTGCCATTTTGCGTGACGAACCGATGGTCGGTAGCCGCCTGCGTAGCGCACTCGGGCTGCCCAAAAAGCAGAAGATGGCTTTTAAGCAGATGCTCGCCGACATGGTGGACCGCGGGCTTTTGAAGCGTACCAGCCACAAGGAATACCAGCTGGGCGATGGCGAAACTGTCGAAGAAAAACGCGAAAAGCGCGTGAAGAAGATTGCGGAACAGTACCCCGAAGACAACCGCCGCCTGGGCGCACGTAGCCGCCGCCAGACGGGCAAGGAAAACGAAACCCGCGTAAAACGCGGCATTCTGCACCAGACGGGCGAAGAAGAATGGGAAGTGCACGAACTCGAAACCGGCAAGGTGTACGAGATGTGCCACCGCAGGCAGGCCCCGGGCAAGGAAGGCGAAACCATCAGCTTTACGCTGTACCCGCATCCGAAACTCAAGCACAGCTACCTCGCAAAGGTAGACCGCACCGCCGAAGCCATGAACATCAGCTGGGACGAAGTCAAGACCAAGTTCATGGAAGACGCGAACTTGCCGAAGGACTTCAGCCCCGCCATCAAGAAGTATGTGGACGGCGTCAAGGAGCCGTGCGGCAAGGATTTCAAGGGCCGCGTGGATTACAGGCAGCTCACGATTCTCTGCATTGACCCCGATGGCGCCATGGACCACGACGACGCCATTAGCGTGGAACGCACCGCCAAGGGCTACAGGCTGGGCGTGCACATTGCCGACGTGAGCTACTACGTACCCGAAGGGAGCGAACTCGATGAAGAGGCTCTGGAAAGGAGCTACACGCAGTACCTGCCGTGGACCGCCGTGCCGATGCTCCCGGACAAGCTTTCGAGCAATATTTGTAGCTTGCACCAGGGCGTGGACCGCTGCGCATTCACCTGCATGATGGAACTCGACAAGCACGCGAACGTGCTCAGTTGGGATTTCCACCGCAGTATCGTGAAGATTACCAAGTCCATCACCTACGAGCAGGCGATGGAAATGATGAAGAACGGCGACGACGACATCAAGGCGCTCGCCGAGGTGACCGCACTCTTGAAGCAGAACCGCACCAAGGACGGCCTGCTGGAATTTCAGAGCACCGAATTCGGCTGCAAATTCAACGAGAAAGGCGAACCGGAAAAGATTTACCCGCGCACCACTGACGAATCGAATTCGTGGGTGGAAGAATGCATGCTCATTGCGAACAACTGCTGCGCGAAGGAACTCAAGAAGCGTAAGCTCCAGGGCATTTACCGTATCCACGAGGCGCCAGACACCAAGGACATCATGGAATTGTACTACATGTACCCGGACCTGTTCAAGGATTCTCCGGTGATGTTGCGCGACCTGGGCAAGCCCCGCAGCGGCGACACGAACCTGAACCCGACGGCATTCAAGCTGTACGAACATTTGGTGAAACGCGCCCAAGGCGACGAGACGCTCACGAACCGCATTCTGCGCAGCATGCAGAAGGCGCATTACGACAGCAACAGCTTCGGCCACTTTGCGCTGAACTGGCAGGACTATGCGCACTTTACGAGCCCGATTCGCCGTTACGCCGACTTGTGGTGCCACCGTGAACTCGCGCGCAAGGGCAAGGAAATTACCGCCGAACGCAAGAACAGCGTCATTGAAGTGTGCGACCTGATTTCGGCAAATGAAGTCAAGAACCAGAAAATCGAACGCATCGCCATCAAGGTGTGCAGCTGCTGGATTTTGAAGAGCCACATTGGCGACGACTTCGAGGCAACCGTCACGGGCATCGAAGAATGGGGCATCTACGTTTCTATCGCCGACCCGATTGCCGAAGGCCTAGTGCGCTTCCGCGATATTGCCGGTGACGACTTCTACGTATTCAACCCAGATCAGGGACTCGCTTTTGGCAAGAAGAGCGGGCGTACGTTCCGGCGCGGCGACAAGGTGCTGGTGCGCCTTTTGCGGGTAGACCCGCTGCGCGGTCAGGCGGACTTCAGCATTATCGAAAAACTCTCTAGCGAACCGAAGAAGCGCCGCCGTCAGGGTGAATCTCGCGACGATTACAACGACTACCGCAACCGCGACGTTCATGAACGCGCTGACCGCGCCGCTGCGGCGGAAGCCCTCGGCTACGTGAGCCAGCCCGACGACGACTTTGACGACGACGTTCCGGAATTCGTTTCGGCGCACAGCCACATGAACCGTGGCGGTCGCGGAAAATCACGCGGCGGCAGGTTCGATTCCGATGCTCCGAGCTTCGAACGTTCTGGCCGCAGTTCTCGCGGCAAGGGCGGAAGCTCTCGTGGTGGCGACCGAAACAGCCGCGATGACCGCGAAGGATTCCATGTCGCAAGCAAGCCGCGTAGGGGCGGCTCCCGCAAGGGTGCCGGTCGCAGCCAAAGGAGAAGGTAATATGCAATGCGTGATGTGAGAAGTGTAATTATACACCTCACACTCCACACTTCGCACTAACCACTGTCTACTACCTACCGTCTACTTCCTACTGTCTACTTCCTACTGTCTACTAACTATGTCCAGCAACGGTAAAATCATTCTCTACGCCAGCTACCAGACCGGGGAAACTCTCCCCGGGTATGTGAGGTTTGCGCTAAAGCACCTTGCGGAAACAGACTTTACCGTCGTACTGCTCACGAACAAGCGTCCGCTTTCGGCCGAGACGATGTCGTTCCTGGAAGACAACGGAATCAAGCTTTACCTGACCGAAAATCACGGATTCGATTTTGGCATGTGGCGCCGGTTCCTGAAGGATGTTGCCAACGGCCGTAGCAGCCTCGTGGAATTCAACAGCATCACTCGCCTGCTGCTCGTAAACGATTCTATCGTCTACTTCCAGAACAACTTTGCCGACTTTATCCGCCGCGCCGAAGCGAGCACCGCCGACGTGGTATCGCTTACGCAAAACGACGAAGTTCGCCCGCACCTGCAATCGTTCTTCTTGTACCTAAAGCAAGAAGCCCTCGGAGCATTCTACCTGCACCTGCTTGAAACGCCCGAACAAGACACGTTCTATGACGTGGTGCACCGCCTCGAAATCGGCATGGCGAATGTATTCGACGAAGCCGAAATCAGGACTGCATCGCTATACAACACGCATTTACGAGCCCTGTTCGCCTACCCCGAGCTGATTGCACAAGGCGGCGGATTCATCAAGCGCAAGCTCTTGCAGCATCGTTTCAGCTTTAAAGAGAAAGCCCATTTTATTCGTCAAAAGGCCTACAACGCCTTGAACGCTGACTACCACAAGATGATTCTGGACGCAGGACTTGCTCCCGACTTTAAAGAAGAATGGCTCCCGAAACCTGTTGGCAATTCTACAAGCCAGGCATTAGACAAACTTTGGCAGAACGCATTCGACAAAGTCGGCTGGCCCGTGCTCCGCACCGCCATTAAAACAAAATACAAGATTCTCGGCAAGCCGCTTGACGGCGACGAGTATAAATAAATTTTGTTACTATGCAAAAGCTCCCGAAAAAATCGGGAGCTTTTCCAATATAAATCTTGAGAGCTATTACTTCACGATTTCGGCGTCGACGACCTTCTTGCCATTCACGGTCTTCGGGCCGTTATTGCCGTTGTCGCGGCGGATGATCTTGTACTGAATGATGCTCCAGAAGTTAGACACGATCCAGTAGAGCACAAGGCCAGACGGCATCACCGCGCTGAACAGGAACATCATAGCGGGCATCATCCAAGTCATCATCTTAGCCTGGGCGGGGTCCATGGCGCCGTTGCCGCTCATGGTTACCTTGGTTTGGAAGTAGGTGGTAACCACCATAATCCACGGGAGCAGGGCGAGGCCATCGGGCATGAGGAACGGAATGCTGAAGCCGTGGAAGATCACGTCGCTACGGCTGAGGTCGGTAATCCAGAGGAAGGCCGGCATGCCGCGGAGTTCGACGGCGCGACCGAGCACGAAGAAGAGGCCCATGAAAATCGGCATCTGGATAATCATCGGGAGGCAGCCGCCGGTGCAGCTGGCGAGCGGGTTCACGCCGTTCTTGGCGTAGAGTTCCATAATGGCGGCCTGCTTCTTCTGCGGATCGCTGCGGTACTTCACGTTGATTTCGTCGAGCTGCGGCTTGAGCTTGCTCATGGCAGAAGTCGACTTGAGCTGCTTGATGGTGAACGGGGTCGTAATACCGCGCACGATGAAGGTCACGAGGATAATGGCGACGCCGTAGTTCGGAATGATGGAGTAGAAGAACTTGAGCAGCTTGAGGAGCATGGCGCAAATCCACACGAACCAGACGCTGGAACCGGGGAACCACTTGGAACCGGTCACGATAATCTTTTCATAGCCCTGGCCGAGAGATTCGACTTCGGCCCATTCCAGCGGGAGCACCATAAAGTTGTAGGCAACGGAATCGCCGCGCACGGCGTCTGCAATGGAGAGGCTGTAGGTACCCGGATCCGGGTTGCCTTCGGTCGCCAAATTGATGTGCTTGGCCTTGACCTGGGCGGGCACCGGAGAATCGAACTGCACCGACATCGCTACATACTTGCGGCGCATGCCGACCCAGTAGTAGTTGGCGTTGTCGAAGGTCATGGCATCGTTGAATGTTTCGCGTTCGGTGATTTCGTTGTTCTTGAAAATCACTTCGCTAAAGAAGTAGCTGGTACCGCCGAAGCTCTTGCCCTTCGGGAATTCTTCGGTTTCACGCATGCCGCCCTTCCAGGAGAGCTCGTACTTGTCGACGCGGAAACCCTTGAACTTGTTCACCTGGCGAACAGCGACGCCAGCCTTGGTAAAGCCGTAGCTACGCACGAGCTGGTTGCCGTTGGCATCGGTAAAGACAAACTGCACCGTGGTATCGTTTTCGACATTGATCCATTCCGGAGCGTCTACATTGAACATGACTTCGGAAAGGTCCGCACCGCCGAGGTTCAGGTCGAGGGCGCCGAGCGCGGTATCCTGAATGAGTTCGGGGAAATGGTTTGCGGAATCCGGCAGGGCCTTGACGATAACGCTCTGGACCTTGCCGCCCTTGTTAGAAAGGGTCATGATGAACTTGTCGGTTTCGACCGTGACCGTACGCGGGGCGATTACCTTCGGGGCTTCGACGGCGGCAGAGGAAGAATCGCTTGTAACGACACTTGACGTATCCCCCGCTGCCTTCAATTCCGAATTCTGAATTCCGGATTCCGAATTTCCAAGAACCGGGGCAGCCTTAATCTCGGCAGTTGCGCCGGGGAGCACGAGTCCGCTTGCGGACGGAGATTCGGCAGAATCGGCGACCTGGGCGGCGGCTTCCTTCGCTGCAGCCTGCTTTGCGAGCTTGGCCTTTTCGGCAGCTTCGTTGTTTGCGCTCGTCATGGAGAACCACCAAATCATGATGGCTGCGATAAGGACTGATCCGATAAGAGTATTCTTGTTCATCTCTTTTCCTTTTTGGGCGGGACCGGGTCATAGCCGCCCTTGCAAAACGGGTTGCATCTTAAAATTCTATAAACCGCAAGAAAGAAACCTTTGAACACGCCATGCACCTGAATCGCTTCAATCGCGTACTGTGAGCATGTCGGCTGGAACCTGCATACCCCGTGAAAAAAATAGGGGTGAATCAACTGGTACAGCCGGATAGGCACAATCAAGGAGCCTTTCAGGACTTCGTTAACCTTGTGCGTCCAAGCCATCGGTCCATTCCATTTTCTTGAACACCTTGAGCGCCGACTCGCGCATGCGTTCCGAAGACATGACCTCGGAATTGTCGCTCACAATGATCATCGCCCACACGGGCTTTGCGATATGGGGAACCCTTTCAAAAAACAGGGGCCGCAGTAATCTACGGCACTTGTTGCGGTAAACAGCGTTACCGTTCTTCTTTTTTGCCAAAAAGCAAAAACGACAAAAACCGTCCGGGCTTTCTATCCAACGCATCGTGAAAGACGGCGTGCGGATGAACTTCCCATGGACGGCTACTTGCCGATAAGCTGGCTGGTTAGGCAGCCTATAGGAGCGCAACGAGGCTATGAGCCAATCCTACTTTTTGTAGATGGTGTCGCTCACGGTGAGGCGCTTGCGACCCTTGGCGCGACGACGGCTCAGAACAGCACGACCCCAACGGTCTTCCATGCGGGCACGGAAACCATGCTTGTTGGCGCGCTTACGATTATGAGGCTGGAATGTTCTTTTCATTGTAGTAACCTTTATTAAAAGTCAAATTTTTTGAGTCTCAAAATTAGAAAAATTCCTAGATAAATCAAGGGGTCAGGGCCCGCGTAAGCAAGATTTACTCACATTTTCGAGCTTTCCCCAACAGGTTCTTCAACTTATCAACAATCTATCAACATCTATTTTGAAGACTCCCGCCCGACGCCCGCACAACCAGGTCGGGGCGGCATTCGAAAAAAAATTATATTTCCAACCGCTATGAAGAAGAAAACACTACTTGCAATTTCTCTTTCGGTGGCCACCCTGATCGTCGGATGCGCCAGGGGGCTCAACCCGAGAGACCCCGATGTCTACAGAAACAAGACCGGCATTATCGGCGTGTTCCGCCAGACCGCCTTCTACTGCGAAGACGTGATGCCTCAGTACATGACACTTGGCTCCCAGAAGATCGTGGTGAAACCGGGCTGGAGCCACGAACAAGACAACCTGTTCATTAGCGAAATGAAGCCGGGTATTGCCCCGCTGTACAAGTACGAATACTCTTGCGGCATCGACGAGACCAAGCTCTCGCTTGACACCACCGACAACGGCAAGAAACCCTTCCCCTACGCCGTGAAGATTCCGGACAAGGGCTTCTGCAAGATCGTGATTTCGTTCCTCGAAAACGACAACCTGTTCTCGCACAACGACGACCTTTTGAGTGAATCCTTCGAAAAGAACGAAGTGGCCGCCGGTTACCCGAACATTCCTTACTGCGACGTGATCGACACCAAGGGTAACGTGGTAACCTTCATGAACCGCGACTCGCTTTACCGCGAAGAGTACAAGGCCGCCCGCGAAAATTCCAAGAAACTGGGTACTGACGACATTTACCCGCTGGTTACCATCGAAGAAGGTTCCGACATGGCAAGCATGAGCGGCGACAACACCCAGGTCATTCTCGTCACGTGGCACAACAATCCGGACCGTTTCAAGGATGGCGAATTGACCACCCTGAAAGACGGCGAAGTGCTTTGGGCCTACACCGACAAGGAATTCCTGAAATGGTTCCGCGAAAACAACGACAAGGTGGACAACTGGGATATCCGTTTGAAGCAGCTCTTGGGTAAGTCTCCCGAATCGGACAACAGGTACTTTACCGTGTTCTGGGTAAGGGTAACCGACGTATTCCGCCCGGCATACTTCCCCGAAATCAATAGCAACATGATGAATACGACCTTCACGAACACGCTCGAAGAAGACACGACGGCTAACGCCATGTGGTTCAAGAACTGGTTCGACAAGGAAAGCGCATCGCGCAACAGGGACGCCGGTCCGTGGACTCGCCTGGGTTATACTTACGACTGGGGCAATCCGAACAGCAAGTACGGTCTTTCGGAATTCATCGTGAAGGAAGGCGCCGAAATCGAAGTGAAGTTCACGCGCAAGAACCGCGCATTCCTCACGTGGCTTAAGGACAGGCTGTAGTAACTATTAACTTATACAGTTTCTGGCCAGCAGTTTGATACTTGCGTTCGAAGGCGGTTTCAGGATTTTCTGGATTAAACGCCGCGCACTCGACATCAAGATTTAGCGAAAGACAGTCGCCTGCAATGCAGGCGGCTTCTTTGTATTCGCGGGCGTAGATTTCCCAATTCGTGCGGAGTTCCGTGACTGGGCTCAGGCGAAGTAACGTCGGAAATATCGGGTGCAAATGAAAGCGCCGAGTAGCCTCGCTTTCCTTGGGCCAGGGGTTCGGGTAGTAAAGCGCATGGTGCAGGACATTCCACTCGCCCGCCTGCACGCGATCGAGCGCGAGGCGCCAGAAATCCAACAGTTCCGCACGCACCCAGAAGGCATTCGCCGGAACATCGCAGGAGGCACCCGCCGAAACTTCGAGCTGCCGCTCGTTGCCGGCCTTGGAGAGTCGCACCGCCGACTTGTCGATTCCTATGACCGGGACATTCGGGAATTTCCTTGCCAGGTGCAGAGTGCTTTCGCCGGTACCACAGCCGGAATCCAGCACAAGATCCAAGCGCCCTGTAGCCTTAGACCCATAAAAAGAGCGCACAAAGTCCGAGGCTTTTTCAAACGCTTCGCGGGTATGGTCTGCCACCGGACGCAAAAAAGTCGTGGCAGCGTACTTGCGCACCACGGCTTCTAAATTCTTGTAGATGTCTTCTTGGTTTGACTTTACCGAATGAACTACGTTACCATTGGATTGCTTCGTCACTCCGTTCCTCGCAATGACGTATAACTATTTCTCCCAAATGGAGAGGCGATCGCCACCGATCAGTTCGACATCGTCGAGCCAGACTTCTGCGTAGCCGTCGATCGTCTTGAAATCCCACGCCAACTGGTTCACGCACTTGAAGGCGGCCTTGTCGGCCGGCAGCGGCACGCTCACTCGCACCCATACGCTATCAAGGCCGTATTCGGACTGGATCAATTTCTGATGGTCCGGTTTCAGATTGGAATCAATGATGTTAAACACCACGGAACCGATACCCTTGATGCGGAAGGCAACAGAATCCACCGACGAAATGTCGTTGCAAAGGGCCTTGTCGCTCTTGCCCAGTTCGACACCCATAGTCGCCCAAGGCCAGTAAGCGTTTCCGGAAGAATCCTTGACGATATCGCCGAAGTGGGCGGCCACATGAGCGGAGATGTTGCCGTCTTCGTTCGCAAGCGTAAAGAGATGGTTTTCGCCGATAATGAAGTCGGGGGTCACGTTGTCGGCAAAGTCAAAATACCACCAACCACCATCGTAGGTACGTGCCGGCATAAAGCGGTTCTGGTAGTTGGAATCCTGGAAGTCTTCGAGCAACAGGGCTCGGCTTTCGTCAGCGAACGTGCCGGACACAGTGCTTTCGCCTGCGAGGACCTTCAAGTAAGTGCTGCTGGTATCGACGTCTTCGACATCGGGAATGAACACCAGGCTGAGCACGCCTTCGGGCAGGGAATCCAGCGTGAAGTTGCCGTCTTCGACCAAGGTGGAATGTTTCAGGCCGCGAACCTTGACTGTACCCTTCAAGGACTTGTCGCCCACAGAACCGGAAACGGTCGCAGTCTTCTTGAGTCTGTCCTTGCCGAGGTCTACATTTTCGCCAGCAACCTTCACAGGAATCTGCAAGGCTTCGCCATCGAGTTTTGCTTCGAGCGTGTAGTCGCCATCGGCAACGCCTTCGATTATCACGTTACCATTCTTGTCGGCTTCGGCAGAATAAGCCTTTTCGTTGCCGAGGTCTTCGCTGTCCATGAGACGGACCTTGGCGAGAGCCGCCGGAGACTTTTCGGCAGTCAAAATCTGTGCGGTAATTGCGTTGCCCGCTTCGGTGCCGCTCGGGCCACCGCCCGCTGTTTTGGTTTCACCACATGCCACAAGACCCAAGCCCATAGAAAGAGCCAAGGAAACAGACGACGCTGTTTTCAGCATGCTAGAAATATTTCCATGTTTGCGGAGCACGCGAGAAAGATACAAAAATTCAGGAGCCTTGAACATTCTATACCCCCTTGTTTTGCGGTGCAGATCCTGTGTCAGGGTCGTCCACCTTGTCGGACAAAGGGAACATCGAAATATTTAAGGCATACACACGGTCAGCACGTTCGCTCTTGCGGGCGAACTGCAACAGACCTCTACGGAATTCTTCGATACGATGGCGGATTTCAGGCAGGTCGGATTCGTCGGCAGTAAACACCACAGACGAAATATCGCGTTCTTCGGGTTTATGACGATCAAGCGATTCTTGCGCAAGTTCGATCGTATGCCTGTGGAAGTCGCGAACGGCCTGGCTCTTGACTTCGCCACCGGTACTGATAATCTGGTCGGTAATGTTCCAACCGCCGTTGCCATCGGGCACCACAAGGCCCAGCTGCTTTAAAATGCCAAGGGCAGAGCGCGCTTCGTCCTGCGAAATGGCAGGATTCAAACTCTTGCCGAGCTTGCCGATATCGCTAGTGTCCTTGGTAATGCCAATCAGGGCGCGGAGTGCGGCGCATGCCCAGCTGCCGAAATACGAAAGTTCCGGCGTAGACAAGATTCGGGTCTCCATGGAACGCAGTTCCATGAGCCGGTAGTACAGTTCCGAAAGAGTCTGCTTTGCCTTGGTCTTGTTGAAACGGTATAAAGTCTTGAAGTATTCGGCACGGCGGTCATCGAGACCGCAAATACGGATAAATGCCGGGAGCGTGCCCTCGTTCAGATGCCCCTCTTTCTGGAATACACGCACAAGCCAGGCCGGGTCAACTCCGGTCTTCTGGCCAAGATAGCGGTACGAGGTGAAGGGGCTGCCTTTCTTGGTTTCGACAAACCAATCCTTCAGGAACTCGCGGTATTCCAAATAGTCTAATACTTCGGGCATAGCCATAATTTACCCAAATATAGATAGAAAATGTTTACAATCCGTTGAGAGTTATAAAGTTCCGTTGCTTTTTTTACAACAGCAATTCTCAACACCCCGAAAGTTCCCCAAAACGCAATTTTTTTAGAAAAATCGCGGAATTTCTCTAATTTCAAGGATTTTGGCAGCGAAAACAGGCCACCGCGAGCAAAAACACCGAGTCTTACAGTTCGATACCCGTGTCGCGTTCGATGACCGTCTCGCAGGCAGCCTTGAACGTCTCGGGAGTAGCGACGATGGTGAGCGACTGCTTTTTGGTGCGGGTTATTCCCGTATACAGGATTTGACGATTCAAAAGCGGATGTCCCTTGCGCGTCGGCAGGAACATCATGACATTCGGGTAGCCGGACCCCTGCGATTTGTGGATGGTGATGGCAAAGGAGGGCTCCAGGCAATCTTCCGCAAAATACGAAAGCGGGTAGAAGACGAATTTGGACTGCTTTTTAAGCATTAAGAAGTACTGCTCATGGCGATTCGATTTCACCACGATTCCCGTGTCGCCATTATACAACTTAAATTCATTCTGGTTGCGATTGAAAATCAGGATTTGCCCTACGAACCGTGTTGACGAATTTGGGGCGAGCGTTTCGGCGACAATCTGATTCAGCGTTTCGACACCGCGGTTGCCGCGCCTTTCTGCCGAAAGGATTCTCGCCTGGTTCGCCGCATCCCAAAGTTTTTCGCAAATGGACCGCTGTTCGGGCGTCACGCATTCCGAAGGAATATCCGGATCGACTTTTTCTGCAAGGTCCATAAGCGGGGCGTAGAATTTCAGGCTCCACTTGCGGACTAGATTTTCGACGGCACGGAGTTCCTCCCGACGAGAAAGCGTTTGACCTTGGTCGAGGTCTATCAGGTGAACGCTATCGCGTTCTTCCCAATAAGTCGCGCGAGCATTAAAGGGGGCGGCCTCGAAAGCGACTTCTTCGCCGCGCTGGATTTTACCCGCCAGCACACCGATTCTAGACTCGTCGTTGAATCGGTTGGAACGAATCAGCTTGACGACGAAATTGTAGTCGAATTCCAGAATGTTGCCGAGTACGGCGCCTGCATCAACCGAGGGCAACTGATTCGGATCGCCCAAAATGAACAGTTTGAAGTTTCCGCTGGGCGGGAGCGCCTGCAAAAAAGCGGCAAATAACGAAACGTCAATCATGCTCGCTTCGTCGATGATGTAAATCGCCTTTTCGGGAAGCGGATTGCCGGAATTGAAAGTGAAACCGCCCTTCGCAACGCTGTATTTCAAAAGCCTATGCAAGGTATAGCTCGATGCCTTGGCGAGCTTTTCTACAAAACGAGGATTTTCGTCGCAGGCCGCCGTCGAAATTTCATGCAAGGTATCGTCCATACTTTCGGCGAGGCGGTCAGCCGCCTTACCGCTCGGAGCAGCCATGTACAAATCCCAATTCAAGTAGTCCGCATCGCTTGCAAAAAGTTTCCAGAGCAAGAATCCGATAACGGTCGTCTTTCCGGTGCCGGGCCCGCCCGTGACAATCAAATTCTGCGATACACCGCGAGCGATGACTTCGGCCTGACGGTCATCGAAATGAATCGGCGAACCTTCACGGAGCAACCCCTGTACAAAATCCTTGGCCAGTTGCACGGCGGCGCCATCAAGCAAAGATTCCTTGAAGAAGCCCGACTTGAAAATGTTTTCGATGTGGTTCTTGTCTTCGAGATGCTTCGCCGAAATCAGATAGTCGCATCGGGGCGTTTGCTGTAAGCGCAACGGCGTCGCATTGTCACCTATAATTTGCGTGTACTTGCCCGCGGCAATAT
Source organism: Fibrobacter succinogenes (assembly GCA_902756345.1). Taxonomy (GTDB): domain Bacteria; phylum Fibrobacterota; class Fibrobacteria; order Fibrobacterales; family Fibrobacteraceae; genus Fibrobacter. Next base: position 200,414 of record CACVQR010000001.1, read on the forward strand.
CTCGCACCCCACTCATGATAAGCGGTTTGAATGTATCTGCGGCCAGGTATGGTTCCGTACGCTTGAAGCTTTTTAAGGCGTCGCGGCTTTCCGCCTGAACCACGAGACCGTTCCACTTCTGTTCCCATTTAGCATAGAGCCTTTCGGCATCGAGAGGAATGCGGGTGTTGCCGTCTTCCAATAAGGAGAGGTAAATGAGCAGAACCTTTTGCGCCTCGAAAGACAGTTGCGGTTTCTGTTGCAATGCGCAGAGCAGATTCAGCATCTTTTCGGCGATGGGAGAAATCCCGCGCATTTCACGAAGCAGGGAGAAGTATTCCGCGACCGAACCATTGACGTTTACAACACTCATGCGGACTCCTTCGTGCTACGCTTCATCAGGGCAGCGACATTGCGGTAGCTCTTTTCAAGGTCACTGTAGCTCTTCCATGTTTGGCAATAAATGCCGTTGCAGGTCCCGGCGTTAGTGCCGCGGGCAAGTGCATAGTAGATGCCGCCGAAATGCTTTTCAAAAATCTGCGGTTCGTCTTCTCCATAAAATTGTTTAAGCCACTTAATCAGCAAATAACTGTAAAGTACGCGCTGGATAGAATATTCCTCTTCGATCTTTTGCGAAAGGGCGTCCTTGTCGCTGTAATCGGCATCGTCCATCACGTCAGATTTCCAGTCCAGAATCGAATAGTAATCTTCGCCGTCGTCGCCCTTGCGGACAAACATCAAGTCGATAAATCCTTTGCACAGGCAATTCATCCAAGACGATTCTTCGCCGTGGCTATCTAGATGAAACCCCATTTCGGCACGGCGCGTAGCGGCAGGCAAATCCTTGAGGCGGAATGTTTTTCCGGTAGCAATGCTCCCGTGAATTTCGGGGAGTTCCGCATTCATGGTATTCCAGATAAAGCCCGCCGTCAAGTCGTTCCATTCGGGGTGTTCCTGAATATGAATCGAATTGCCTTGATAAGTTTCGACGATCAGATTGCGCAGGGTTGCGTCTTCGCGAGCCGCATTTTCGTCAGGCAAATTTCCGACGGTTTCAAAATCCAGATTTTCAAAAACCTTGTGCAAGGCATCGCCCAAATTCGCGCCGCGGGGATAATTCGCGACACCTGCGACAGGTGCATTCTTGTCGTAATTTGCGCAGGGTTGCACCAACGCAGATGCATCATCTATCAAGATGCTGTTAGTTCCGCTGCCCGCCTCGATAAAGTCTTCACGGTTTGCGCGATTCCCATCGACAGAAATTTCTCCGTTGTCGTAAAAATCTTCGCGATTTTCAAGCACGCGCTTTTTAGAAGCCAGGCTTGAATAGGAATACTGGTAAATGCAGGCGTCATTCACCTTGTTCTGCAACGATTCGAAATCGGGCAATCTGCTATCGTCGGGCTTTTCATTTTTTGCGTTGCGCAAAATCTGGGCTACTATTTTTTTAAGTTGCGAAGCGCTTGCCGTCGCATAGGAATCAGCATGAGAATCGTCCTGACAGGTGCGCGCAAAATCCGTTTCGGAAAGTCGCGCAATGGCATTCGCCAAGAAGGCAAAAGGTTTATTCGGCTTAACCGTTTTATCATCATCTTCGAACCAGATTTTATACTGCGGAACAATCATCAATGATTCAGCGCGGGTATATGCCACGTAAATGAGCCTGCGCCATTCCGCATGGTTCTCTCTTTTACTCGTCTCGCTAGAAACTCCGGCATCAAAGCCGATGTATTTTTGCCCTTCGTAATCGAAAGAGAACGGTTCACGTTCCTTGCGGTAATTATCCCCACGAAGCCCGCCAGTAATAATCGCAATCGGGAAAGCGAGGCCCTTAGAAGCGTGGATTGTCATGAGGTTCACGGCATCAAAATCGCTCCCCTTCGCGACTAGGTTTCCATCGGCGTCATCGACATCTTCCGAAGAATTCGCAAGCCCTTGCAGGTGCTTGATAACTTCTTCCAGCGAGACCTGATTATTGTACAGGTAGTCAAAAATGTAAGTCCCGATTTGCTTGACTTTCGCCAACTGCTGCAACGTTGCGGGCGTACTCAGATACTTGTCGATTTCCGTTTCCTGATAAATGCTTTCCTGAAGTTCCGCCCAGCGGCCTTTCGCCACCAACTGACGCCAACCAACAAAAAGCTTCATGATGTCGCCAGTCGGATAAATGAACGATTCATCCTCAACGCGTTCCAGGGGAACCCTGAAAAAGTCTGTAATCAAGGCCTCGTTCAGGAACTTGCGATTCCAACTGGAAAAATCCGGGGCATCCAAAGCTTTCAACAGCGAAATCCAATGGGCGCATTCCTTGCCGTAAAAAAGATTCGTATCCTTGTAGCGGGTATAAGGAATACCCACCTGCGCCATGGCGCTTTCCAAGGCAGTCATCTCGCTTCGGGTACGTGAAAGAATGGCAAAATCCGAGAAGCGCACATTCCGCAGTTCTTTTTTGTCCTTGTCGAAAACCCGCAGCGATGTCTTGGAAAAATCACCTGCACTGGGAGCACAACATTCGACGATTTTACGCACCGCGAATTCTGCAAACTCGTATTCGTCCGACACGTTCGAAATCCACAAGGGTGCCGTCTTTTCGCCATTCAAAACAGGAGGCTGCTTTTTCAACTTGTCCACCGGGACATCCGATTTCGAGAAGTCGCCATTTTCAAGGAAATCGCCCTGGAACAGTTCGTTGCAGGCCTCGATGATATCGTCGCTGGAACGGTAGTTTGTCGAAAGCCTGCGCCCATTCTTCTCGCCGATTTCGGCAATGGCGTGGCGATAAACACCCACATCGGCCCCTTGGAACGAAAAGATAGACTGCTTCGGATCGCCCACGACGACGATGTTGTTATCAGGGGACTCCAAGAAAATCGTCTTGAAGATATCCCACTGTAACTGGTTCGTATCCTGGAATTCGTCGATGATGGCGTAGCGATACGTTTCGCGCAGTTTCTGCACCAGTTCGCCGCTACCATTTAAAACCGATTCGTGGACATCATTGATCATGTCGCTGAACGACTGCGCTTTGCCTTCGCGCTTTTCTTTTTGCCAAAGTTCCACTAGGTCTTTCACATGGTCGAAAATGAATTTCTGGAACACCTCTAGGGCGGCCTTCTGCAAATCCATATCCTTGAGGTCAAAGAAAAAATCGACCGCCGCATTCAATTCGTCGCTTTCCCAGACGCCTCGCCATTTTTTCGTAAACGTCCTCGGGAAAAGCTTATCGTCACCCTTGTAAGCCTTTATGGCAGCGATAAAATCCGACAGTTTTAGAATATTCGTTTTCGTCTTGAGGACTTCTTCGTAAGTTTCGCCCTTGTTCTTGAGCAATACATTCCACGCGTTACGCGCTCCAGGAGCCCACTGCAAAATTCCTTCAAGAGTGCTGTAGTCGGGTTCAAATTTTTTTGCCTCGCGATTCTGCAACATAAACTTGGCCGCATTCACAAAATTCTTGACGAACAAGTTCATCTTGAATTTCGAAGAATTCAGCATGTTCATGAATTCCGTTTCGAAAGACCACTTATCACGAATCAGTCGCTGAATCAAGGTTTCGATGCCGTCGTCCGAAACGACTTCCAAGTTAAAGGAAGAACCCGCCTCGTAAGCAAAATCGTGCAACACCTTCTGGCAAAAGGAATGGATGGTAAAAATCGGTGCCGTATGGATATTCTGCAAGGCTTCGCGGTAGCATTCCAGATTTTCTTCGGCGAGGCAGTCTTCCATCTTTTGGCGGATACGGTCGCGAAGTTCACCGGTCGCCTTGTCGGTGTAAGTGACAATCAAAATTTTCGAAAGCGGAATACCTGCGCGGCCATTTTCGCCACGCACCAGTTTTGCCACCAACTGCTGGATGGTGTATGTCTTGCCCGTTCCTGCCGAAGCATCGATATAGAGGTTATTGCCGAGATGAAAATCATCAATGTTAAAAAGCTTAATCTGGGTCATCGACGGTCCCTCCTATCACATCGGAAGTCCACAAATCGGGAGTCAATTCCTTGAGGTCCTGACATTCCTTGTTCCAGAGATCCATAAAGTATTTTTCGGGGAACCCGCTGACCTTCTTGATATCGAACAACTTGGCGCCTGCGAAATATTTCCAAGGCGAATGGTTTTCGTCATTGAACGCCTTGATGTAATCGTCGTAAGATTCAACTTTGTTTTCGAGCACCATGTCAATCGGGAGAACCTTGCTGTAGCGTTCCCACTTTCCGCTCGTATCCATCTGTACCGCAAACATTTTGCGGTAAATCTTTTCGAGCAGTAGTTCCGCTTCGACGGGAGTCCGCCGGACAGGCTTCGCTTGCCATATCTTTTTGGAATAGCAGTCGATGAAAATTTCAGGAACAGGTTCGTTTTTCTGCCCCGCCTCGCAAATGAGTGCAAGCGCCTGGATATAACCCGTCAAAAAATGGTACTGGTGGATTTCAACACCCGCCGTATCAATCAGGTGAATGCACCTGTCGTTCTGCACATACAGGGGAATAGTCCCTAGCAGTGTCCAGCCATTCATCTTGAGTTCGACGGTCTTTCGGCCATACCGAAAATCAGGCTTACGATACAAACCGGCAATCAAGTTAGCCCAGCACTTTGTTTCATCAAGGATGTCATTCCAGATGCGTTCGCTGAAAGCCCCCTTGGGCAAAAGCCCCTTGGAAAGGGCATAAGTGCGGATGTCATCCCATGTGGTCAAATGATCGTTTTCAAAGACACCCAACATTTGGGCAAGCAGCATGCGGCGCAAAATCGTCTCTTGCAACTTGTCAACAAGGACAGGCTCGAATTCCGTCTTTTCGGGGTCTTCCTTTTCGTCTTCGATTTGCATCATCTGGCCGACGCGGAACACGAAAGGATCCTTGAGAAACTCCTTGAACTGATAGACACTCACCTGTTCGGGGAGGCGCGGGTCTTCGCCATTTTCGGGGTCGGGTGTAAAGTTGACCACATCGCGGTCATTGCCGAATTCCAGATGCGCCTTCTTATTACGAATCTCGCGCTGGGTAAATAGCATTTCCCACGGGCGCGTTTCATCCAGCGGGATATTGTCGTCGGGCCACAAGTTCTTGAGAGTCGAAACATCCGTCACACCAGCAGCCTTCGCCGCGTTCCGCAGGAATCCGCGAATGTCGTTGACAATCGACGACGGGTAAAAGTCCTCGTCTTTTTGCAGGTCCTTATTCACATAGCTTATGAAGAATCCCTCGGCAGTACTCATGAGCTGGCAGAGGAAAGCGTAGCGGTTCCTGCTAACGACCGAATCGTCGCCAGGCCAGGGGCGGCATGACTTGCGCAAGTCAAGCGTATTCGTATTCCGTACCCCCGGAAAGTTCGCCGCATCGGCACCCATAAAGAACAGGTACTTTGTCGGGACAATGCGGTTCGGCGCGAATTTCATGAAAGTAAGCCCGTTAATAAACAGATTTCCGCAACTGTATTCCGAACCACGTGCCGCATACATCAGAGTCTGCGAAACAATCTTGAACGAAATCGCCTCGCTACCGGCAAGGTACTGGTATTCCAAATTTTCACGTGCCGAAGTAACCGCGTGGTAAATGACGCTTTCGCCCGCAAGTTCCTTGGGAGGGTTCCCCATGCAAAGCCAGGAATCCAAAAACTGATAAATGGCTGAAAGGTCCGAATCCACGTTCATCCAATTTTCAAGCGAATCAATGGCATCTACAAATCGGTAAAGCGAACTGCTGTCAGAGCTGCTGATATCGCTGTAGGGCTGAATTTCGCCAGAATCGGTTTCTACGCCGCCATAAGAAAAACGTGAAAGCAAAAGCCGCCGGGTCGCCGTCACCCAGGATTCTTCGCGACGTTTTTCACCGTTGTCGTCGACGATGCGGTCGCGGTAAACATTCATATTCGACGCCCAAGATTCCCAATTGGAAACTTCGTCAGCATGAATCCTGCGGACATTTTGCACCACGGGGTTACGCACCAGGGCAAAAAAGTCGGGCCTCGAAAGCGTTTCCTTTTCGTGAATCGCAAAAAGAATCGAAAGCGCATTCGCCGTCAGTGAATCGCGGGCGGCAGAATCGACAATGTTAAACGGAACATGGAACCCATCACGGGTCTGATCAAACACCTGAAAAATCGCCGTACGGTAATCGTCGATATTCGGGGAAACCACGAGGATATCGGCAATCGTCGCTTTCGGGTTTCCGAGAGCATCTTTTTCTGAAAGCAACTTGCAAATGCGGGAATGGAGCGCTTCCACTTCGCGAATTTTCGAAGGCGCCGTTGTCACGCCGAAAGAAGCGTCTTTTTCAAACGGAATCCTGTCGAGGACATCCGTATTTTCGCAGAAGACATTCTTACGATGGGCCACCATCCACTGCACCTGATGCAGCAGGGTGTCGCAAGGCATTTCCTTATTACGGTCGACAATGGAATCGCCATCGAATATAAAGTTGTAATCGGTTGCGATACTCCAGAGCTTGATGTTGTCGCGACCAGCCTTGCCCCAATAGCGCAAAAGCTCGTTTTCGTCTTCGTCTATTGATTCGCTTTCGTCGGCAGGATCTGCCGCAAGACGCGGGAGCGCAAGTTTCATGCTTTCGAGTGGTTTCTGCCTGCCGCTGCAATCTTCCCAGAACGCCATGCAGGGGTTTTGAATATAGGCGTAAATTTCGTGCTGGTTTGCAAACTCCTGCAAGATGACGCGGTAGAACTGCCCCATGCCCGAAAGGCCAAAAATAAAGACCGGGAGATCGCTATCGTAATTGAATTTGACCTTGCCGTTTTCAGTTTTGCAGGCTTCGTACAAATACGGAAGCGTCAGGTAGGTGACATTTTCGCCACTCTTTTCGGCAGACTTTTCAAACACCTGCGTCAAGAGCGATTTTCCCTTGTCACCAGCATGGAACAAGGCCGAATAAAGTTTTCGCTGCCATTCCTCGTTTGCAGCTACCGAACCGTCGCGCGTGATAAAGAAATCACGCAAGTTTCCCTGTTTCCAGCAGTCCAAAATTCCCTTGGCACTGTCGCCGGTTTCGGAATCCGAAATAAAACCACTCGGGCGGCTCGTTTCGTATTCCAAAAAGAGCCCCGCCATCACGTTCGCAAAATCGAAAAGCCGGTTTTCGTCAATCACACCGTCGCTTTCGAGATATGCCTTGACGCTTTCGCCCAAAAGCTCGTAATTAAGTTTTCCGTCCGTTTCTTGCTGCAAGTATGCAATTATGACGTTTGCAAGCATGTCGGAAGAAAGCTTTTTAAGGCGGCCGTTTTCGCCCACCAAAATACCGAAAAGGAACCTGTCGATGGTACTCTTGTTCAGGTTTGCAAGCACCCCTTTCTTTTGCACCCAGCGCAGGCGGAACCACTGTTCCAGTTTCGGGTCCGGGAAAATGACAATCGGAGCCTCGAAAGGATTTTTCCAACACCGAGAAATCTCGTCGATCATTTCGTCGGCGAGATTTTCGAGGTTCAATGCAAATTTCAGGTGCAACATAACTGCAATCTAAAAAATATCCGCTAGAATTTCAGCCGAACAATAATAGCATTCTCGAAATAGTCGGGATTACCGCCGATGCGCCAAAGCGAAGATTCGTAGCTGTACAAGTTCGGACGCGCATGGCGAAGAATGGCAGCCCCCGTCGACCGCAGATACCCCGCCTTGCATTTGCTGCGGGCTCCCTTCAGCACCGATTCCAAATCGTCGATAAATACACTGACGGCATTGTGGTCATGTGGATTGTAAGGTTCTGCCTGCACCTTCACCTTGAGCGATTCAAAAATTTCGCTACGTTTCTTGCCTGCCTTTTCAGGATCGTCCGCAAAATGGAATCCTGTCGCTGCCCCAGAAATCCTTTCGAATTTTTCGATGCTATCGACCCAGGGGTGATTTGCCGCCCCCACGATTCCCATGGTGAAATTGAACTTGCGATTTCCGTCACCCTTGAAATAGCGAATGAACATACCCTCTGCCGTTTCCTTGCTGGGTTCCGGTTTCAGGGCCTCGCGAGCAGCCGCATAAAGAATCGTCGCCGTATCGGTTTCGCCAGTAGAAACAGGTGCATCATTCGCATAAATTTGCAAGAAGTTTCCATCGCCATGGAATCCCCCGTAGATCCAGGCAAAAAGCGACTCGGGAGCCACTGGCTTCAAGATATGCAGCAGAATCGGCGTAAAGTTTGCAAACACCATCGAACGCCTATGCAAAAGTTCCGCCACCAAAAGACTATCGCGCATCTCAACCGCAAGCAACAGCGCCCCGACATGCAACAAGAAGGAATACTGGTTTGCATCCAGGTTCTCGATGTCTACGGGAATGTACACCGAAATCTCTGCCTGCAATGCTTCGGGCAAGTAGGTGTACCACGAAGGCGTAAAATAGGCACTTCCCTCAACGCACTGCATGCGCGAAAGTTCATCGGCCGAAGGCGTTGCAGCTCCAGCATAATCCAAGATTCCGGTTTCGCTGCGGGTAAAGGCGTAAGCATTCACCGCCTTGGATGTTTTGATACTGACGTAAAAGATATCATTTGCCATTGTAGGCCTCCTTGTTGAAGGTTACAATGTAAATATAGATTTAAATAGTGTCATAAAATGACACTTTGTAATTTTACGCAAAAAAAGCTAAAATTAGGCAAAATTAATCCCGAACGACTTGGGAATGACGATTTCCTTGTAGGCGTTCATCAGGTAGTCATCGGTCATACCTGCAACATAGTCGGCAACGGCACGCAGCTTGGAAGTCGTCTCTTTATATTCGGCGCTCATGGAATTGAACCAGTGGTTGATTCCGGTGACTTTTTTGCCAGAGCCGAGTTCCTCGAGGCATTCTTCCAGAACGGTTCGGAACATCGTCTTGATTTTTGTGTCTTGCGTTGACTTTTTCGGGTTCAGGTAAATGTTCTTGTAGTTCCAATCTTTCAGGCGGTTCAGCGCCTCAAAAACTTCCGGCGAGAAATTGAGAGTTTCCTTGTCGATGCTGTTGTTCACGAGGTCCTTGATAAGCGTGTCGACAATGGTGCCATTTTTATCGCCAAGGACTTCCGTGATTTCGCGGGGCAGGCTTTCGCGATTCACCAATTTCAAGATGATGGCGTCTTCGATATCGCGGCCAATGTAGGCGATTACGTCCGAGATGCGCATGACGCAGCCTTCGAGCGTCATCGGGACCATATCTTTCGACTTGAAATTTCCCTTGAGGCTTTCGCGGTATTCCGTCAGCAACTTTTCCGGAGTCTTGTTGCGGTCGCAGCCGTAATGGTTCTGCAGGATTTCGCCGTTGTGGCAGATGATTCCGTCAAGAACTTGCGCGGTAAGGTTCAGGCCTTTTCCGTAGGCTTCAAGGTCGTGGAACAAGCGGAAACTTTGAACGTTGTGCTCGAAAATTCCTTCACCCTGTTCCTGCAAAAATGCCGAAATGATTCGCTCGCCGTCATGACCGAAAGGCGTGTGGCCGACATCGTGCCCCAGCGAAATCGCCTCGATCAAGTCTTCGTTCAGATTCAAGAAACGCCCGATGGTCCTTGCAATCTTCGCCACCAGTTGCACGTGCAGCACGCGGTGCGTAATGTGGTCATTTTCGACCAGGTAAAAGACCTGCGTCTTGTCGATGTAGCGGCTGTAGCAATAAGAATGAATAATCTTGTCGGAATCGTGGAAAAAGTTCGGGCGGAGATCTTCTGAAGCCTCGTGAAAACGAATCGCCTGTGCAGACTTGCAAGCGTAAGGCGCAAGCGAATTCTCTTTACTGTTCAACCGTGCTTCTATCCGCTCCCTTGTTTCAGCATTCCATTGCATAGGTAAATCCTTGTCCGCGCAGAACTATTCCGCAAATCCCGGCGGCGGCAGGTGCATGCCGGCCATAGTAAGTTTATTGTCGCGGGCGTATTGCATTAGGCGCTTGCGACTCTCGATGGATTTTTCCTTATCCATGTCATAGTTGGAATTGATTTCGGGGTGGTCCTTCTGCAACGCATAACCATGCATCAAGTCGCCAATCACGAGCAGGTTGCTAAACTGGAACGCAGTATGGCCGGGCGTGTGGCCCACGGCGTCAAGCGCAATCACCCCCTGCGGCAACGTGTCGCCAAAAGCGAACAAGTGCAGGCTATCTTTATAGACGCCCATAATCACCTTCTGCAAATCATTTTTCGCGATGTCGTTCATCCAAGCATCGTATTCCACTTTGCCCGCATAAACCGTCGCATTATTGAAAACCCTCACGTCTTTGCCAGCAGAGTCTTTTGCAATCATGCCTGCAATATGATCCGCATGAAAGTGCGTCAAGTAAATGAAGTTGACATTTTCGGGTGTTACGCCGAGGGCTTCAAGGCGGTTCAACATTTGGCCGCCGAACGCGCCAAGGCCGGCATCAAACAGAATGTTCCTGCCATCGACCTGCAGCAGGAATACGCTCACCGATGCCGGAATGCCATCGGGCAAATTCAGACTAGCAAACAGGGAATCGCTCGCGTCGCTAAAGAGGCTGCGCGGGTTTAGCTTTTCGCCCTGATTGTCCTGAATCCAGCTGACTTTCGCTCCGTTCGCAAGCGTGATAGTCTTTGCCACCTGAACAACATTCGCCGCTTCTGCAGGAGCCGCATTTTCTGCCGATTCCGCAGCAGGCTTTGCCTGTTCAGCATTTTTTTCGGCAACTTGGTTTTTGGTGTCGCTGCAGCCGAAAGCGACAAATGACGCCATCAAGGCAAAGAGAGGGAGAAAACGCTTTTTCATAAGGACTCCTGTTTAAAGCCATGTTGTTAATATTTCACTTGTTCAGGAATGCACTTGATCAGTTTTTCACGCGGAATCGTGAGGAAATACTTCACGAGTTCCGCATCCAGCTGAGTTCCCGCCACATCCTTGATAATCTGGATGGCATCTTCGTGCGTCTTGGGCGCCTTATAGGAACGGCGCATCGTAATGGCAGAATAGGTGTCTGCAATTGAAATAATTCTTGCCGGCAGCGGAATCTGGTCACCGGGTTGGTCATAATAACCGTGCCCGTCGATACGTTCGTGGTGATAAAGAATCCAGTTCTTGATATGCGCAAAAGTCTGTAGCGGCTCGAGAATTTTCACGCCCACTTTCGGATGCTGCTTCATGACGATCCATTCGTCCGGATCCAGTTTTGCGGGCTTGTTCAAGATAGCCTCCGGGACACCCAGTTTTCCCACATCATGCATTAGCGCCGCATATTCTAGGCTTACGGGATTGATTTTGTACGTTATTGATTTCGGCAAGTATTCGTAAAAAAGCATCGTCAGCCGCTGCACATGGCGACTATGACCGTTCAAGTTCGGGTCACGCGCATCGATAACGCCCACAAGCACTTCCGCAATGTCAATACTTCTGGACTTGGCCGTTTCGATCAAGTTGAACATCAGCGTGAGTACGATTGCCACGAAAACGCTGCCGCCCAAAAGAATCAACGCCATCACCAGGTCGGGATCGCCAATGAAAGCACTGAACAAGTACCCCAACAAGAAAAATATCAACAGGACAGCAGCAATCGTTTTCCAGATGCGGTCACGACGGCTACCCGCAGAAAGGACGTCGTGCGAATTTTTAATGAATCGAAAATACCTGACGATGTTTATCACCATCAGAATCGATCCCCAAAGGATTGCAACTGTAATGAAATGGTCTTGGGTCATTTCAAGTAGAAAATATAATTTTCCCGCTTAAAACGGAGGCATTTTAAAATATTGCCTTTGAAAAAAGCCCCTTTTTAGGGCTAGCCATTTATTTTCGCTCTAATTCCAGAATATCGGCCTGCAAGGTAACATCGTCCGGGAAGTAGGTCTGGGCAGCGCGCAACAAGCGCAAGGCTTCGTCGTCGCGCTTTTGAGCGTGGGCATCGTAGGCCATGTTCTTGTAGCCGAATACGGCTTCGGTGTTACCCTGCTTTGCGGCAAGCTCGTAGGCGGATTCGGCGCGGTCGAGGAACTTGGCGTCATAAGCCAGGTTCCCGAGGAAGATGGCGGCATCGCTAAAGTCGGGCTTGATTTGAGTGAGATTGTTGAGCACATCCATCGCCACGAAGGGTTTGTTGTCTTCGGCAAGAACATCGGCGAGTTTGTACATGGTCGCGGGATCATCAGGACGTACCCCCAGCGCTTCGCGGTAAGCGGCAGCACTTTCTTCGTACTGTTTGTTCAGGCGGTAAACATCACCTAGGTAAACCAGGAAGTCGATTTCTTCGGGGTGGGCGGCATAGCCTTCGCGAATCACGGTCACGGCGCGTTCAAAATCGTTGAGCGAGATGTTCGCTTCGGAAAGCTGGTACACGATGCTGATGTCTTCTTTGTCGAGCTGGTAGGCTTTTTCGATGGCACGCAAGGCGCCGACCGCGTCGCCGGTTTTACTGTAGGCTTCGCCTAAGTAAAGCCAACCGGAAACATTTTCCGGTTCCAGTTTCAACGCGCGGTGATACGCCGCCACGCATTCCGGATACTGCTTGAGTCGAAAATACACGCTCGCCATGTTGAAGAGCGCTGGCGAAAACGCTCCGTTCGAAAAATCAATCGCCTTGCGGTAAGTGGCGGCGGCCTCGGGCAAGTTTTCTAGCTGGTAATAGCTGTTCGCGATGTTGAAACTGGTGGCGACGGGGTCCGCGCCGCGAGATTCAGCCTTGCGGTAAAGCATAATGGCCTGCTTGAATTTTCCGTCGCGGTAAAGGGCATTCGCACGTTCCATCAAATCATACGCGGACTGCGCCGCAAAACAAGAGGCAGCAAAGGAAAAAAGTAGGAAGTAGGAAGTAGGAAGTAGACAGAACATAGAGCTCTTCCGCAACCCACAAAAACTATTTAAAATCTTTTCAAAGAACATAACTTCCATCTCTACTTAAAATAATACTGCCTACTGTCTACCGTCTACTTCTAACTAATCCCTAAACTTCACTTCGAACGGTTGTTCCATGCCACAGAAGGGCACCGCCTTGCCCGCCTTTTCGGCAGGGCTAAACGTCATGCGGCCAAGAGCCTCTCGACCGGCCTGCGCAAGCCCAGAGCCAGCAGGAGATTCTTCCAGGACCTTGATGTCGTATGCCTTGCCGCTGACATCGACGCAAAAACTGAGTCGGAGCGTCGCATCGATTTCGTTATCGCGAATCTTGGGCGGCACCTGAAAATTCACCATGCTGCGGCTTTCGGGTTTCTTGTCCACATCGCCTTTTTCCGTCGAAAGCGCTCCGCCGCGGAAATCGGCCACCAAGTCGCGGCTGACGGCTGCGCCACCGTTACCCGAAGCAGCCCCCAGGTTCATCGCAAAGCGCGGGCCCGCCTTGGGCGAGCGGGAATTTGATTTCATGCGATTCGGCTTGCGTGCGGGCTTTTTCTTTTCCACCTTTTTCTCGACTTCGTCAACCTTCTTAATCGCAATTTCGGTCTTGTTGTATTTCTTTTCATGAAAGACCTTGCCGCTCAAGAACAAGTTCGCCATCGTCACCGAGAACACGAGAAGCATACTCGCGAGAACCGCCGCAAGTAAAATGCTAAAACGCTTCACTATTTTTTTCAAATATCTAAACATACAATCAAAAAAAATCTTACTTAGATCTTTCGACGCGCTCCGCGTGCTCCTGCGAACCTAACTCAACTACAGAACTAAAGTTCTAAGTTTCGTATAGCTCAGGATGACACTACGTGTCACTCCGCCTGAGCCGCGATAGAGACCTTTTTTACTCCAGCCAAGTTGCACATGTCAATCACCTGCACCAACACGCCCGTTTCAGCCCCCTTGTCGGCAATCACCACCGCTTCGCGATCCGGAGCCTTCGCAAGCGACTGCTTCAAGATATCCTGCAAACTCGCCAAGTCTACCTGACGTTCGTTCATGTGAATCGTGCCTTCGCGCGTAATGGCAATCAGCAAGTTCTCCTTTTCGAGCTGGCTTGCAGACTGTGCCTGCGGCTTCGTCACATCCACACCCGTTTCACGCGTAAACGAAGACGTCACCACAAAGAAAATGAGCAAGATGAACACGATATCCATCAGCGGGCCCATTTCGATGCCCATATCTTTCTGCTTTCTTCTCGGCAAATTGAATTCCATAATACAATTCCTTCATTCCTGGATTGCCACGGCTTCTTCCGAAGCCTCGCAATGACGAATCACAGGCACTTACTCTCCACAAAATAATTCTCTATCACGGTCGCGCCGAGTTCCATCTTCTGGCGCAAAATTTCAACACGTTCATCCAGGCGCTGTTTCAAGAGCGTAAGCGGGAATGCGACAAGCAAGCCACTCTGCGTCGAGATCAACGCTTCGGAAATTCCATCGGCCATGAGCACCGGGTTCTGGTTTCCGTAAAGCGTAATCACCTCAAAAGTCGAGACCATGCCCGTCACGGTTCCAAGGAGCCCCAGAAGCGGCGCTGCCGAGGCCATCACAGACACAATGTGGTTTCCTTGTTCCATGTAGCGTACCGTTTTCATCATGCGTACTTGCATGTAGTCGCGGAATCCTTCAGGATTTTCCTTCGCCACATCAATGGCATAACTCAGCTCGCGGCCCAAAAGTCCGCCACGCTTGCGGAGCCTGCGTAATGCCTTCTCGACGCTCGGGGGTTCGGCATTCTTTTCGTATTCTTCGTTACCGCCGTTCAAGTCAAGACGCATGCGCTTGATGACCTTGTGAATATCGGCACGGAAGAAATCACTCCCGATACGGAACCAGCTCGAAAACAGAAAGTAGAATCCGATAACGCCTGCCAAGAGAATCGGGAGCATGACCACGCCACCCGCCTGGTAAGTGTTCTGCAGAGATTCCAGGAATATGTAATGGGTGTTAGACATGCCCGCTTACGCTTCCTTCCCGAAAATCCTGTTCAACAGCGAGGTACTCTGCACATACATTTCGCTCGTGACCTTTTCAATCTTTTCGCTCAAAAGGCCGTGCAAGATCATCACCGGAATGGCAATCACAAGGCCCGTTTCCGTCGTCACCAGGGCTTCGGAAATACCGCCAGCCAAAACGCGGGCGTCGTTCGTACCGACTTCGGTAATCACGGTAAAGAGCGTAATGATACCGGTCACCGTACCGAGCAAGCCAAGCAGCGGAGCAATCGTTCCCATGGCCGCCAACAGGCCCATGCGGCGTTCCAATTTCGGCTGTTCACGCAACATCGCTTCTTGCAGCGAGCGTTCAGCATCTTCGCGTTTGTCGCGGGCGCGGTTCAGCACCGCAAACAATACCAGCGAAAGGCTTGTTTCCTTTTTCAGGCAAAGGTTCGCGGCATCTTCGTAACGGGATTCCTTGACAAGCGCATTCAACTTTTTCAAGAAGCGGCGGCCCAAATGTCCGCGGAAAGTCAACACCAGGAAGCGTTCCAAGCAAAGGAGCAACGCAAAGATCGCCACCAGCATGAGCGGGTACATCACGATACCGCCCTTCTTGAAGAATTCCTTGAACTGTTCGGTCATCGTGAGTTCCTTGGTGTCTGTAATCGCATTCTTGATAGCCTTATTCTGGAGCACATCCAGCGGAATCACAATCGTCGGCGTCGCATTTTCGCCAGCGGAACCGGCCTGCACCACGGCCTGCTTTACGTTTCCGGCCATTTCGGGCGGGAGCGTCGCATTCCATTCGAACACCTTGCCCTGCAAGGCACCAGAGCGCAGCAATGCCTGCACGTCACCGTTATCTTGTGCGACTTCGCCGAGGAACACGGTACCCAGGCGCAAACGGTTCACGTTTACATCGGGACGGCTCCCCACCTGCGAAGTTTCGCGTCCGTAGAACTGCGTATAAGTCAGTTCATGGCGGATCAGCAAATCGTCCATGTAGCTCTGCACCGCACCAATCGTATTCGGCGTCGCCTTTTCGGCTTCGTTAGAGGCTTGCTTCAGGCGAATCAGGCGACCGTTCATGCCCACCGGGTAATCGCCCATGGCATCGCCAAGCGTCTTGTCGATCGAAAGTTTCACCTGCGTATTCAATGCCTCGTAGGCCGATTCTTCGGACTGCGCACGCTCTTCGGCTTCTTCGGTCAAGCTCTTGCTTGCCGCCACTTCTTCGCTCACGCGGCCAAGATCGGTCGAGAGCTTGGAATAGCGGGCATCCAGTTCGCGCGAGGCGGCCTGGTGTTCTTCGGTCAACTGGGATTCGGCATAACGCTTGCGCCAGTGTTCGGCTTCAAGCTTTTCTAGCGAATCAGCCTTCTGCAGGCGAATGCGGGTCAAAGCCTCCACTTCGCGCTGCAAGTTGCGAACTTCTTCGGTCTGCAGGGAATCCTTGATTCGGGCCTGGTCTTCGGCAGAGGCCTTGCTTTCGCCCGAACCCGACCACGGCCACGCAAATGCAGAAGATGCCGAGAGGAACAGAACTGCAGCAAAGACACCATTACACATTTTCACATTAAACATTATCTATCACTCCCCACCACAGAAAGGCTTACGGGCAGCTTCACGACCTGAGGCGGCTTTTTCGCCTGCTTCACGTCGAGCGCGAGTTTTACCGCAGCACGTTCTTCCAGATTCAAGTCTTCGTTCCATTCGTAAACAATCTTGCCGTCCACCATCTTGCGCACGAGCGTTCCGAAAACGGTACCGTTGTCGTCGCTGTAAACCATCCACTGGTTACCAATGCGCAGAATCGCCGCATTAATGAGTTCACCGTCTTTACGGGTCAGCGGGCTGTTGATGATTGCCACTTCGTCACCGAACTTGGTTTCTTCGGCAACAAGCGACTTCAGGCGAGAAAAGGCTTCTTCTTCGCTGGCGTTACCGCTTTCGATATCGCGGGTGAGCGATTTGACGCGGTCAAGTCTGCTTTCGCGTTCCCACGGGAGCGTCTGTGCGACTTGAGCTTCTAAACGCTTGCTGATGCCCGCGAGTTCTTCGCGCAGGGCCTTGCGCTTGGCGGCTACATTGTCGCTCTTGTTTTTGGCGCGGGCCTGCTTGCCCCGTTCCGTCTGGAGTTCTGCAGCCACGTTCTTGATTTTCACATTCAAGGTATCGATTTCGCTACGACGGCGTTCCGTGTCGGCCTTGTAACGGGCCTGCAACGTCTTGTAACGGGAATCGTCCGCCTTGAGCATCGAATCGGTCGAGGCAATCTGGCGGTTCAATTTCTGGATTTCGGAATTCAGCTTGTCTTTTTCCAGCTTCAAGTCGCGAATTTCAGCGTCGCGGTCGGCAAACGCCACTCCCGAAAGGAGCATCACGACAAGCGTCAACGGTAATAATTTCAGTCGTTTCATAACTTTCCGCAATAAGTGAGACATCAAAATTACATAATTAAAACACCCGGCCAAAACAAAAGTGTTACCGATATATCAAAAAAACTTTAGCGTTTGGCCCCATCCGGCGCCCCATTCCGCCCCTTTTTAATTGACATGAACCGGCCTTCAAGGTATATTTATGTTTACAAAATTAAGAAGGTGATTATGGATATTAAAAAAATTTGCACTTTCAGTGCTATTGTTGCCCTATGTTTCCTTTCCGCCTGTAGCGACGACGGCTCCACTGGCGCCATAGAATGGCCCGGAGAAAAAACGGCTCCGCTCGCCGAATGCACAATGCCAGCATTCCTGAAAAAAGGCGACAAAATCGCCTTGATTTCGCCCTCGTACACCACTCCCGATTCCAACATTCAAAAGACCGCCGACGTCATCAAGGACTGGGGATTCACGCCCGTTATCGGCAAGAATGTAGACAAACTCGATGCTGGCAAATACGCTGGCACCGCCGAAGAACGCGCCGATGACTTTATCGCCGCCCTCAAGGACACAAGCATCAAGGCAATCCTTGCAAACCGCGGCGGCTACGGCACCATTCAACTGGTCGATCTCATCGATCCCAAGCTCGTGAAAAAAAATCCCAAGTGGCTTATTGGCTATAGCGACATCACCACGCTACACGCCATGCAGACCAAGGCAGGCGTCATGAGCATTCACGGCACCATGAGTTCCAGCATCGCCAAAACCGCAGGCAAAGACGACAACAGCACACTCCTACGCGACTTGCTCAAGGGCGAAGTGCCGACTTACAAAGTCCCCAAGCACAAGTATAACCAGAAGGGCAAAGCCGAAGGCATTCTCGTGGGCGGCAACATGACCACCTTCGTACCGCTCATCGGCGCAAGCGACATCGACGTTTTCCAGAACGACGGAATCATCTTGTTCATGGAAGAAATCGGCGAGAACCTGCGTAACATCGACCGCATGTTCCATTCCATCGAGTTGCACGGTGTCATGGAAAATGTACGCGGCGTGATTCTCGGCGAATTTGTAGATTCCGGCACCGATCTCGACTACGAAAGCACCGAAGCCATGCTTTCAAGCTACCTCAAGAAATACGACATTCCTGTCATGTGTGGATTCCCCGCCGGTCACGACGACGTAAACCTGCCGCTCGTGATGGGCGCAAAAGTCAAATTAGACGTAAACGACAAAGGCGCCACACTCGCCTTTGACATCGGCGGCAAAAACAAAGACATCGATACAGACAAACTCACAAACAAGACTACCCTTTCGAATGCGATTCGCCTGATGCTTTCGGGTAAGATTTTTTCAATTGAATAATTTTTGAGGTGTTTATGGATTTCAAGAAAAACGTCATTGCGAGCATCGCGCGACATTCCATTTTTGCATTATCGTTAACCTTGACGCTTGTCGCCTGCGGTGATGATTCTTCGTCATCGCCTTCTGACGATTCTAAAGAAAGCGCCACGATTGACGTAAGCAAGATGTCGATTCGCGAAAAAGTGGGACAGATGTTCTTCATTCGCCCCGAAGCGCTTGACACGAGCATTCACTGGAACGAATACGCGGAACTTCCAGATTACAAACTGCAGCACGTGAACAAGACCATGCTCGCCATCAACAAGGACTACCCCATTGGCGGCATGATTCTTTACGCCCACAATATTGTAGACGAAGACCAGCTCGGCGAATTCATCGCCGAAATCAGGGAACTGAACGGCTCTCCACTCCTTGCCATCGACGAAGAAGGCGGCCGCGTCGCCCGTATCGCGAACAACGAGAACTTTGACGTTCCCAAGTACGAAAGCATGGCCGCCATTGCCGAAAGCGGCGACCCGAACGAAGCCTACAAGGCGGCGTTCACCATCGGAAGCTACATCAAGGAATACGGTTTCGACATCGACTACGCCCCGGTCGCCGACGTGAACACGAACTCTGAAAACATCGTCATCGGGGCGCGCGCCTTCTCGGACGATCCCGAGACCGCCGCCGATTTTGTGGTAAGTTACCTCAACGGCCTCGATTCCGCAGGCATTATCGGCACGCTCAAGCATTTCCCTGGCCACGGCGACGTAAAGACCGACACGCATTCCGGCTACGCCGAGACCAACAAGACCTGGAAAGAAATGCTCAAATGCGAAATGATCCCGTTCAAGGCCGGCATCAAGGCAGGCGCCCAGATGATCATGACCGCCCACATCGCGGCTCCGAAAGTCACTGGCGACGATCTGCCCGCGACACTTTCTCCTGTCATTCTGCAAGATAAGCTCCGCGGCGAACTCGGTTTCAAGGGAGTCATCGTGACCGACGCCATGGATATGGGCGCTATCACCACGCAATTCGGCAACGCCGAAGCCGCCATCAAGTCGATTCAGGCAGGTGTCGACGTGGTGCTTTGCTCCCGCGAATTTACGCAGGTATTTGACGCTGTCGTCAAGGCCGTCGAAAAGGGCGACATCAAAGAAACCCGCATCGACGAAAGCGTCAAGCGCATCCTCGCGTTAAAGAAGAAATAACTCTTCAGCATTCACAAAACTTGCATACAGAAAGAGCCCCGGCTTTATTGCTGGGGCTCTTGTCTTACAAACTTATTGCCATAACGTTACTGGCATTTCATGCGACCGTCTTTCTGCTTTTCGCACCAGTTGTCACAAATAGCGGGGTGATAATAGTTGCAAACATTCTGAACTTCGCGCTGGAAAATGCTGGACTTTTGCTCTTGCAAATAATAGCGGCTAACAAGCGCACTCTTGCACTGTTCCATATCGGGCCAGCCACGGTCAGCACACCACAACCACAAATATTCCTTGCAGCTGTTTTTTTCCGGGCTTTCGATACACTGCTGATACAATCCGTAACAGTCGGCAATTTTATTGTTTTCAAAGTTGCTCGCCACGCAGTAACGCTTGAGTCCATCGGAATAGGCCATAAACTTTTCACCTTCGCCAATCGTGTCGGGCAAGAACAGCGACCACTTGGTCGTATCGAGCATCATGGCGGCCTTCACGTGCGAGGCATAGCAAGTCTTTAGATGCCGGTTATGGACTGAATCCCTATATTCCTTATACGCACGTTCATTCAGCGATATCAAATCGTCATAATAACCATCATATTCATAGTCTAAAGAAGCGCAGGCAACATCCTGATACAACCTGCACCCTCTCGAATCCCAGCTATCGGAGTTGTCACCACTGGCATTATCGCAATTGCTTAAAGCAATATGACTCATGCTAACACCGTTGCCTTCCACATACAAGCTAATAGTTGTCTTGGACATACCGCTAAACACGCCCATACCGTTCTTGATGTTTGATTCCGGAACAACACGCGAATCATTGAACG
The DNA here is from genome assembly GCA_902756345.1 of Fibrobacter succinogenes. Taxonomy (GTDB): domain Bacteria; phylum Fibrobacterota; class Fibrobacteria; order Fibrobacterales; family Fibrobacteraceae; genus Fibrobacter. The sequence goes on from CACVQR010000001.1 coordinate 220,904, forward strand.
ACTCCGTCACCTTCGTTTCGTAATCGACATAGGCCGCATCGGTGGAATAGAAATCCACATAGATTTCGCCCAAAGGCATCATCATGTTCATCAGGTAAAGCGTATCGAGCATGTTGTAACCGCCAACCCAGCGGTTCATGGAAAAGCCCAAATTCTCACGTCTTTCAAGCGGATCGTGCATCGCAATACCGCGATACCCTTCGTCATCTTCGCTTGTAAGGCCTTTAAGCATGTTATTAATAGTGGTCTTCTGCGATTCCGCATTCTTGATACCGTAACGCAGAACCGAAATGGCACCCGCTACTTCGCGATCAAAATCCACCGCGCACTTGACAAATTCCATATCCATCGGAAATTCCAGAAACTTAACTCTAAATTCAGGATTCTTTTCGTCGTAAGGAAGCCACTCGTAGTCCCCATTTTGCAAAGGAACATTCAACCCCTTGATCCTTACAGGAGTCGGAATAGTCGCCTCGGCCGTGTACCTGGATTTAGCCTTATGGCCTGAACTATCCCATTCAAAGTAGGCATCCATGGTGTAGGACTTGCCCACCACGCCCATGTAATCCGAAGAAAAACAATTCGGCTTGTCTCTATAGGCCCACAAAACAATTGTCGTATCAACATCTTCGTCGTTGGTAGTCCTTTTAAAATAGCCCTTCACCGTCACGTAGGCGCTATCATAAAAGGCAAAATCCTTAGAAGAAGTTTCGTCGAGTTCATATATTTTCGAAAAACAGATTTCGGGATTTTCGTCAGCCACAATGGTGCCGTAAGTGAAAATACCCGTGTAGACATCGCGCTTTTCAGGATAGTAATCCCAGGGGCCATGAAAGTCGCTACAGGCCGCAAGGAACAATGCGGTCAAAAGCAATGAGCAACAGATTGCAAGTTTATTCTTCATCGGGTCCTTCAAATTTACATAATTAGAACACCCAAACCCCTAAAAAGTGTTACCCACCGCAAGTAATTTTCACAAAAAAAACCGCCCCTTTTTAGGGAGCGGTTCTTCGTCGCATCGAATTGACTTATCCAAAGATTTTGGCGCAGAGTTCCGGCGCAAACTTGGAAAGGTATCCCTGAATCAAGAGGATCGAAACGAGAGCCGGCAAAATCCACTTGAAGTAGATTCTGAAGGCGGCATTGTAAGGGATCTTGTAACCCTTACCGGCATTCATTTCGGCAAAGAACTTTTCCTGGCCCCAACCGTAGCGGCTAGAGCAGAAGATGGCGATGAACATGCCACCAGCCGGGAGCATGGTGTTGCTCACGATAAAGTCTTCGAGGTCCAGAACGCAGCTGCCGGGGCCGAACGGTTCAAAGCTCGAAAGCATGTTGAAGCCGAGGGCACAGGGGAGCGAAAGCAGGAACACAATCAGAATGTTCCAATAGGCGACCTTGCGGCGCTTGAATCCCTTGAGGTCCATCCAGAACGACACCAGGTTTTCGAAAACGGCAATCAAGGTGGACATGGCCGCAAACGACATGAACAGGAAGAATGCGGCACCGAAGAATCTACCGGCAGGCATCATGGCGAACACGTTAGAAAGCGTCACGAAGATGAGGCCCGGACCCTGACCAGGAGACTGGTTGAAGGCAAAGCAGCTCGGGATGACGATGATACCCGCGACCAAGGCGACGACGGTATCAAGAATACAGACGCTCGTGGCTTCTTTTGCCAGGGAATGATTCTTTCCGATGTAGCTACCGAAAATAGCCATGCTACCGATACCGAGGCTCAAGGTAAAGAAGGCGTGTGCAAAGGCGGCAAAGATAGCCTCGCCCAGACCCTTGCCCGATTGCGTAAGGCGTTCCAAGGACGGCAACAGGTAGAATTCGAGACCAGCCGTAGAACCGGGGAGCGTCACGGCGCGAATTGCAAGAATCACCATAATGATAAGCAAGCAGATCATCATGATCTTGGTGATGCGTTCCACACCCTTCTGGAGGCCAAGCGACACGATAAAGAGACCGATGACAATGGCAACCGTCATCCAGAAAATCATGAGGCCCGGGTTCGAAAGCATTTCGCCGAAACCGGCCGCAATCTCATCAGGAGTGCCCATGAGGAACTTGGGGTCGGTGACCATCTTGTAGAAGTAATAGAACATCCAGCCAGTCACCACCGAGTAGAAGGCCATTAATATATAGTTGGCCGAAATCAGCGGGAACTTGGCCCAATGCCACTTGGTACCCGGTTTTTCCAGGTTGTCGAAGGCGCGGGCGATACCGCTTCGGCCTCCACGACCCAGGGCGAGTTCAGCCATCAAGATGGGCAGGCCCAGGAAAAGCAGGAAGCCGAGGTACGGGAGCACAAAGGCCGCTCCGCCGTACTGGCCGGCAATGTAAGGGAAACGCCACACGTTGCCCAGGCCAATGGCGCAACCGGCGGCAATGAGGATAAATCCGAGTCTTGATTTAAAGGTTTCGCGTTCCATAGTAACAGGAACTATAGAAAATTTCCGCAATCCTTGTCACCACGTTATACAAAATTCTAGAAATAATACTCGTAACTGAGCATAATCGGCAAGAACGGGAACTGTGTAATCTCCGTTTTTTCGGGGGGATTCTTGCCCGTATCGTAGAATGTAAAGAACATGTTTTCATGATCGGTCAAGTTGATAATCGTCCAACTAAAGTTCCACTTGCCTTCGCGGCCGATGTCAATCGCCTTCACATCGATACGGAAATAATCTGTCTGACGGGCGCCATTGCGGCTTCCCGGCACCACGACCGTTTCGTCGGAATATTCCTGATGACCGAGGTGTTCCGAGATGTAGTAACCCTTGTATTCACTCATGGGCATGCCCGCCGAATATTTCATAATCACAGAAGACCTCACATACATATCTTTCTGTGTCGGGTGTACGGTCAAAGCATCTTCCGGACCGCGCCAGTTGATACCCAGATCCATCTTGAGGGCGTAGGGCTGGTGCCAACTCGGGAAATAGGGCTTGGTACCATCGTCCACCTTCATGACACTAATGCTCTGGCTCCAGTTTATACCGCCAAACCACCAGCCCTTATCTTTACGGAGCGAAAGCTCGTAACCGAAAGAATAGCCTTCCGCCGTACCGAATCCGTCTGCCACCACAAAGTCGTCCGAAGCCGTTTCTTCGTTACTGTCGAGGACTGCCACAAACGTATTCAAGTTACTTTGAGTCTTGTAGTAAACACCCACGGTGGCGTCGTAGTCTTCCATAATGCCACGCTGGCTGTATTCGGCCGCAAACAGCCAAGAAGAAGCCGGCTTGATGTGCTTGCCCTTGGTAGTCGTAGTCGCCGGATAGTAGAATTCGTTTAGCGTTTCCTGGTCGGTATAGACAATCGAGTTCAAATACTGCAGGTAGTAGCCACCATAGAATTCCACCGTCTTGTCGTCATCGATATTGACACTGAGCGACGCACGGGGTTCTACGCCAAAATGTTCTGCGGCCGTCTGGTAATTAAAGCGCAAGCCATATTGCAACAAGTAATCGGGCGCAAGTTTCCAGGCATCTTGCAGGTAACCCACATGGTGGAACGGTTTTTGAATATCGGCAATACTAAGCGTAGACATTTGTTCGCCATAACGTTCGTAGTCGTATTCCAGTTCGTAACCCGCAGTGAGCGTATGGTTCGGAATGCCGCGGTAATTGACCCACTGCTTGCCTGCGAATGTATAAAGGTACATCTCAATCGACATGAGGTCGCTCACCTTCATGGTCTGATAAAATTCGCTGAAGGCAAGGGTCGCGTTGTAGTCCCAGTCGCCATTAAAGCGGTGGTAAAATCCGAGCGGAATCGCCACGTTGCCCCAGTCCATATAGAGCGGATCAAAACTCAAGCGGTCTTTACCGACATAATAACTGAATTTCATGCGGGTGTCGTCGCTAAAGTCGTACATGAGCGTTCCCTGCAAGTCGGTAAATTCATAATCCAGCGACAAGTCAATAACGTCAAGGGCGTTCATCAAGTCGAGCATGTAACCGATGTAAGTGGTACGGCCCGCGAGAACCCAGCGAACAGGCCCCTTGTGGCCTTCAGTATGAACCTGCGCCGCAAACGTACTGATCTTGATACTCGACTTGCTGAACCATTCGTCAACGGTATCCTGACCACCCGCGCGGCCATCCATCTTGAGCACGGAACTCAAGCGGTTGCCGTACTGCGCCGGGAACCCGCTCTTGTAGAATTGCACGTCATCGATGCCTTCGACCAGGAAGGTACTGAACAGCCCGAAGAAATGCACCGGCGAATAAACGACAGCATTGTCGAACAGGAACAGGTTCTGGTCGGCGGCGCCACCGCGCACATAAATCTTGGAGCTAAAATCGGAGCTGGCGACCACGCCCGGGAGCGCCTGGATGCTCTTGATAACGTCGGCTTCAGCGAGGCTGGGCATACGCTTGATGGACTTAGCCGACACTACAGATTCGCCGGGCTTACGCTTGGGGCGACGGCGCAACTGCACCACGACTTTCTTGAGTTCGGTCACCTTGGCGTTGTCGCCGCCTGCAAGGAGCGCATCCACATTGACGTCTTTATTCGCGGAATCTTGTGCCAAAGTATCTTTTGCAAGCGAGTCGGGGCGTTGCGGGGCGACGGTCCCGCTAGAAGGGGTAGCGGATGCCGTGTCAGCGGCAGCAGCGAGGGGAAGGCCTTCCCCTTCTACTATAGAATCGGGTTCTGCAAAAGCCTCGCCAAGCGCTTGCGAGAAACTGCGTTCAGCGCCAACGTACTTGAGTTCGTAGCATTTTTCTTTTTCGGCGCCCGCCGTGTCCGAATTCGTGACGCACACATTCCAAAGGGTATCTTCGGGAAGCACAATGCTAAAGGGCGTGCCCACGGTGGTTTGCAGCGCCTCGCCCGACTCCAGGATTTCGACATTGAGTTTTTCGCCCGGGGCAAAAGAGGAATCCTGTACGATTCCGTTAAAAGCGATTCCTTGAGGTGCAAGCGAATCGGGCACAGGTTCTTGTGCCACGGCGGCTACACTCAACATAGCCAGCAACAAAGCAAAAATTTCAATATAACGTTTCAAAATAGCTCGCGTTCTCTCAAAAATAGCAAATAGGAGGCCCTATTTGCCATTGTAACACCCGAGGGAACGAAATGTGTTACCTTCACCTAAAAAAATATGGATTACAGCAATTCCTCGAGCGTCTCAAAGAGTACGTCGGGTTCTACCGGCTTGCTCAGGTGCGCATTCATGCCCACCTGCAGGCTCCGCTGCACGTCTTCGTCGAAGGCGTTTGCCGTGAGCGCGATAATGGGAACCTTCTTGGCGTCGGAGCGCTCCAGCTTGCGGATGGCGGCTGTCGCTTCCAGACCGTCCATTTCGGGCATGCGCACGTCCATAAGGATGGCATCGTAATAATTTTCGGGATGGTCGCGGAACATTTCCAGGACCTCGCGACCGTTTACGGCCAGTTCCACCTGCAAGTCCCGCATTTTCAGCACTTCCATCATGATCTGCGCGTTGACATCCATGTCTTCGGCAAGGAGAACCCGCTTTCCGGCAAGTTCTGCCTTGTTCTTCGCAAGTGAGGTGTGTTCCTTCTTGCGCCGGAGGGCGTTCTTGAACTCGTCCAGCAGGATTCCCGAGAAAACGGGCTTAGAAATAAAGCAGTCCACGCCGGCTGCCAGGGCCTCGTCCAGGATGTCGTCCCAGTTGTAGGCCGTCAATATGATAATGGCGGACTCGTCGCCGGTCACCTTGCGGATTTCGCGCGCCGTCTCGATGCCGTTCATCTCGGGCATCTGCCAGTCAATCACAATCAGGTTGTAGGGTTCGCGTCTCGCGTGGCGGAGTTTCGCCATCTCCACCGCTTCCTTGCCCGTAAGCACCGTGTCGGTGAGGATTCCCGCCTTGCCGAGCACGAGTTTCGCGTGCCCCAGTGCAATCTCGTCGTCGTCCACCACCAGCACGCTCATTTCGCTCGGGTGGATTTCGATTTCGTCGTCGGTCGCCTGCTTGCGCATGCTGTCGTTGAGGGTGAGCGTCACGCAGAACGTGGTCCCCTTGCCCTTTTCGCTTTCCACATCGATCTTGCCGTTCATCATGTCGACGATACCCTTGGTAATCGCCATGCCGAGGCCACTGCTGCCGTACTCGAAAGCCGTGGTGGCGTTTTCCTGGGTGAACGTGTCGAAAATCTTGGGCAGGAATTCCTTGCTGATGCCGATACCGGTATCGCTAATCTTGAAGACGAGCGTGGACTTGTTGTCGAACGCAGCAATCTTTTCCACGTTGAGGTCGATGTTTCCGCCCTTCGGGGTGAACTTGACCGCATTGCCCAGGATATTGATGAGAATCTGGCGAATCTTGGTGACGTCGCCGATGTAGTAGTCGTCCAGGCTGCCCGCCACATGGCACGAATAGTTCAGGCCCTTGGTGCGGCTCTGGTCGTCGATGATGGTGTTCACCTGCTCCAAAAGCTTGGGAAACGAGAATTCTTCGCTGTTGATCTTGGTACGGCCACTCTCGATGCGGCTCATGTCCAGAATCTCGTTGATGAGGCTCAGCAGATGTTCTGCGGAGGAGCCGATCTTTTCCAAGTAGCCGCGCGTCTTCGACGAAATCTCGGGTTCGTGCAGCGCAAGGCTGTCGAGGCCGATAATCGCGTTCATGGGCGTGCGGATTTCGTGGCTCATGTTGGAGAGGAATATGGTCTTTGCCTTGCTCGCCTCTTCTGCCGTCTTGAGGGCGTCAGAAAGGGCCTGACTCTTGGCGAGCGAATCACGCATTTCCTCGTCGATATCGGAAAATCCGAAACCTACAATGCGGAGCGGTGCATCCGGGGCGTCGCCGGCATTGTGCACGCCCGCCATGCGCAGCATTTCGTAACTTTCCTTGCCGCCATGGTTTGCCAGGTAGCGCAAGGTATAGATCTTGTTCTTCGCGACACCCGCGCGCACGTTTTCGGGCTGTATAAAGGCGAGGAACTTTTCGCGAGATTCCGGTGCGACAAACTTTTCGGCATAGGTTTTGAAATTTTCCAGGTAGCCGATTTCGTCCCCTTCCTTGAAAGGTACCGGAACGGTGCCGTCCTTGCGGTAGCATATCGCCATTCCGGTATCCAGGTTCAGGTAGTAGACGCTGCGGTAATCTGACGCAAGCGCGGTAATCATGTTACGCTGTTCGTTCCTCTTGCGTTCTTCTTCAACTAACTTCTGCTGGAGCGCAAGCTGTTCTTCCAGTTTTTCCTGCTTGATGCGGCTTTCGGCATCGGCCACCTCTTTTTCTAACTTGAGTTGAGAGGTACGCCTGATTTGCATGAAGAGGAACAGGAACACGATCAAGAGCACTAGCGCGATAATTCCGGATAGCAGAAGGCTGCGTTCCAAAATGTCTTCCGAAATGGAACCGATTTGCTCGGAGATGACGCTTTCGCGGATAAGGTAGGTCAGCATCCAGTCCGTAGAATGGATGGGAACATAGTACATGGTTTCACGGATGCCGTTGTACTCGAAGGAAACGACGCCCGCCTCGTGGTTCGCGAAGTCGGAGCGCATCTTTTCCATGGAGAACCCCTTTTCGAAGCTGGCTTTTTCCATGGCGGCAAGCAGATTGTCGCCGCTCGCAAGCCCACCTAGCACCAGGTTCGTAAGCGAATTGCCTGCCTTCGAGTAGATGTTGCAAAATGTAATTCCCTGCCGGTCGGATTCCAGCGAAATACCTTCCAACATGCGGTTCATGTCGATTTCCATGAAGCACACGACCAAAACCCGACCATTAAAGGCAAGACGGTCCACAGGCACGGCAATGACAACAGTCTTCTTTTCTTCACTGTTTTTCTTTAATGAAATTTCGGATTTTGCCAGGGTCCTGTAATCGAAATTGTAGAGGTCAATGTCGGTGCGCGTACCGCGGGATGTGTAGATGAGACCCGTAGTGTCCACGAAGGCGAACTTTTCTAGACCGTACAGTTGCTTCATGCGGAGCTGGTAGCTCTGCAAGCTTGCGGTACTTGCGAGGTCTTCTTTTGAAAGCAGGCCCACCGCCACATCTAGGTCGTTGATGTAGCCGTTCAATTTCGACGCCACCACCTGTTCGCGGCGGTTCGCGAGTTCGTTCATAAAGAGGAGCGTTACGTTGCGCACGGCCTTTTCCGTATCTCCGCTCGCATGGCGACCCGTGAAGATTGTCCCCAGCACAAGGATGATAACGATGATGGGGGCCACGATAGTGGCGATACTTACAATCCCGATTCTTTTTTTCGTTTCCATAACATTGTCCTGTTAAAACTTTACCGTACCCACTGCGCAAGTGTTTCCGTGAGCATGCCGACATCGATGGGCTTCGCCAAATGCGCATTCATTCCTGCTTCTTTCGACTTCTTGAGGTCATCGCCAAAGGCATTCGCAGTCATGGCGATAATGGGAACTTCCGCCTTCTTCTTGTCGGAGAGCGATCGAATCTGGCGACTCGCCTCGCAGCCGTCCATCACGGGCATCTGGATATCCATGATAATCCCGTTGTAGTAACCGGCAGGGTTCTTCTCCACCATCTCGACCGCCTGCTTGCCGTTTACCGCCATCTCGACCTTGAACCCGAGACTTTCGAGAATGATTTTTGCAAGCTCGCGGTTCACTTCCATGTCTTCTACCAGCAATAGGCGCATGTTCGTGAAATCCGCCTTGGCTGCGATGGAGATATTGCGCTCGCCGCCTTCGGGAACATCCGTGCCTGCGGCCGTCTTCAGTACCACATTCACGAAGAATTCCGTCCCCTTGCCGACTGTCGATTCAAACTTGATTGTCCCGCCCATCAACGACACCACGTTCTTTGCAATGGCAAGCCCGAGGCCCGTACCCTGCACGCCGCTGATAGTCGAGACGCGTTCCCGCTCAAAGGCATCGAACACGCGGTCTGCAAACTCGGGCGAAATGCCGATACCGTCGTCCTTGACGCGGATTTCGAACGCGGCCTTGCTCTCTTCGATGCATTCCTTTTCGGCGAGAGTCACGGAAACGTGCCCGCCTTCCGAAGTAAACTTGAATGCGTTGCTGACCAGGTTCAGAATCACGCGGTTCATGCGGTTCCTGTCGCAGAGCACCACCGGGTTCCTGAGGCCATCATATTTCACGGCAAAGGCGATATTCTTGCCCACCATCTGCGCCTCGAACATGTCGCGGATTTCGTCCATCATTTTCCGCAGGTCAGTGGGCCGCTCTTCCAGTTCCATCTTCCCGATTTCGATGCGGCTCATTTCGAGCATATCATTGATGAGGGCCATCAGGTACATGTTCGAAGAATCGATCTTGGTCAGGTATTTCTGGATTTGCTCGGGAGTCGCCTCCGGTTTGCGCGCCAGGTTGGTGTAGCCGATAATCGCATTCATAGGCGTGCGCAGGTCGTGACTCATGTTCGAAAGGAATATGGTCTTTGCCCTGTTGGATTCCTCGGCAATATGCTTTTCGTGGTCCAGTTTCTGTTCACGTTGCTGCTGCGTGCGGTAGATGTTCACCACGATAAAAATACACAGGATAATGAAGAGCGTTTCTACCAGGTTGTTCTTCAGCTGGGAATCGCGGACAAGGTCCATCTGCTCTTCCATGAAGTCCTTTTCCTGTACCACCTGGGCTTCGGTCATGGGAATATGCATCTTTTTATGCAGATCCGTATGGAACTCGCTGATATGCACAATGACTTTCTCGGCCTCGTCGTTGGTGACCTGGCGTTCCCACATCACCGCCGAGAACAGCAATATGAACAGCATGGTCACCCACATGATGGCCGACTTGCCGAAACGGTTCTCCTGGTCGCGCATGAACACGGCCCTGTAAACGACGAACCCCACAATGCTCCACGCCATCAGAATCATGAAGGATTCCGTAGCGATGGTGTTCATATTCCAAAGCGTCGGCGTAAGCGGGAAGAAAAAGAAGAAGGCGGATATTACGACACCCAGGATTCCGGTAAAGTTCAGCATCGTCTTTCGCCTGCCGGTTTCACTGCGGGCAATTTTCACTATTCCCGCAGAAACATACAGATAAATGATAGATGCACTGATGGAGGTGATGTCCACAATCCAGCCGATGGCCGTTCTCCCGAAGAACGGAATAATGCAGGAAAGGAGCATCACGTAGATAATGCCGTAGTTGGTGGCGCCGTGACGGTTGATATGCCCGAACCAAGCCGGCATCACGGAATCTTCGGCGAGGCTCATGAACATGCGCCCGATTGTTCGGTAAAGCCCAAGAAGGCTCGTGGAAATGGCCGCCGTGATGGTTATGGCGAGCACAATAAGGCCGCCGTTGCCGAGGGTCTTGAAAACGGCGTGGAATACCGGGACTGATTCAATGCCCTTGAGGTTCTTCAGGTTGGTAAAATAAGCTTCCCAGTCGCCAAAATTCGCGGGGGTCACCGAAACCGAAAGAAGAGCTATGAGGGCGTAGACAATCGCTCCGGTTGCAAGAGCCGCCACCATGATGGCGAAACCGTATTTCGGCTTGAAGTCATAGGTGGAAGAGGCAAAGCTCACCACGCCAAAGCCTACAAATGCCCAGGGGGCAAGCACCAGCACGTTCACGATCTGCATCAGGGGGGAATGGTCCTTCGCGACTCCCGCCGTCGCAAAGGCCGGGCCCATATCCGAGAAATCAATCCCGCCCTTGCAGGCAATAATTGTAAACAGGCTGACCACACCGCCAAAGAATATGAGGGCAAGCACCGTATTCACCAGGCGCAGCACGTTGGTGTTCCTGCAACTGATGAACCCGAACAGAAGTATAATTGCAAGCGTGGTAAACAGCTCGCCTGCCCAGACCTCGTAGCCCATGATGGTATAACTGAAGCCCCTTTGCAATACGGGTCCGAACAAGAAACGGATAAACAGCACAAAGGCCGACATATTGGCCCACAATACCGCCAGGTACGCAAGGGCCGTGGCCCAGGAGCAAAGGAAGGAATGGTCGTAGCCGAAAAGCTGCTTGGTAAAGGAGAATACGCTCCCCGTGCCGGGAATGCGGTTCATCATGACGTGGAAATTGTAGGCGACAACACCCATCAGCACGGCGCCAAGCACAAGGGCGATAACTGTTCCCAGGGGGCCCGCAATCGGAAGGAGCGTTGTCGCGGGCATCACGAATGCACCCCAGCCTACGGCACAACCGAAGGAGAGCGCCCACGCACTCAAAACGGACAATTTTTTGTGTTTTTCAGACAACATAACGCTACACCCTTATCCACTTCTGCAAAATTTTCGCAAGTTCCTTGAAATCTATCGGCTTGGAGATATGGTCGTTCATGCCGACTTCCTTCGCCTTGCGGATATCGTCGGCAAAGGCGTTCGCGGTCATCGCCACGATGGGGATTCTCCTTGCATAGGTCGTCATGGCCCTGATGACCGCAGTAAATACAGCCTTGTTCGCATACAGCAGTTCCTCGTTGCCAGTCGCCTTGTAAATGAAAAAGCCGCCCGGCATGTCTTCGCCGATCTGCTCGATAACTTGCAAAGCCTGTTCGCTCAGGGGAAGGTGTCGACCGAACATGGGGACCTCGTATTCTGGTAATTCTGTTTTAAAGATATCTAAAAAAAATGCTTTGTCGCACAATCCGATACCTTTTTATTTCTTTTTACATATATTTATTCACGGATAAAAGGAGTTTTCTCCAATGAAAAAACTACGCCAGATCACTACCGTCAAGAGACACGTCCTTATCGTGGACGACGAGGTGGTAAACCGAGAAATCCTGGGTAATATCCTTTCCGTGAACTACGAGGTCGAATACGCCGACAACGCCAAGGAAGCCCTCGAAGCCCTCTCCAAGCAAGACAAGCGGTTTTCGCTTATCCTATTGGACCTGCTCATGCCCGTGATGGACGGGTTTGAATTCCTGAAAAAAAGAGAAACCACCGAAACACTCAAGCGCATTCCGGTCATCGTGATGACCTCCGAAAAGGAATCCGAAGTCCGCAGCCTCAAGCTGGGCGCCGCCGACTTTATCGCCAAACCCTTCGACATGCCCGAGGTGGTTCTCGCCCGCTGCGAAAGAATCATCAAACTCTTCGAAGACCAGGACATTATCCGCCAGACGGAGCGCGATCATATTTCCGGCCTCTACACCAAGGACTACTTCTTTGAATACATCCGCCAGATAGAACTGTGGAGCAGGGACATCCCGCGCGACGCAATAGTATTTGACATCGAACAGTTCCACCTGGTGAACGAGTTCTGCGGAAGGGACTTTGGCGACCACCTGCTTGCAGAAATCGGTAGCGCGCTCAAGAATGAACTCGCCCCCATGAACGCCATCGCCTGCCGTGCGGATGCGGATACCTTCTACATCTTTGCGACGCACCAGGAAAATTACGACAACATCCGCAACATAGTCCAGGGAATCCTTACAGAATTTTTCGAGGTAAACCACATCCGCGTACGCTGCGGCCTATGGGAAAACGTGGACCGCAACGTGGAAATCGAGGCCTGGTTTGACCGCGCAAAAGCCGCCTGCGACAAGAACCGTGGCGACCTGACCCAGGCATTTACCCGCTATAACAACGAGATGCATTCTCGCTACATGTTCGAGGAAACACTCATCCGCGACTTGCAAAGCGCCATAGACAACAAGAACCTGGTTGTCTATTACCAGCCCAAGTTTAACATCGAAGGTGACATTCCGCGACTCACCAGCGCCGAAGCCCTTATCCGCTGGATACACCCGACGCTCGGATTCATTAGCCCGGGCGACTTTATTCCGCTGTTCGAAGGGAACGGGCTTATACAAAAAGTAGACAACTTTGTCTGGAATGAGGTCGCCAAACAAATCCGGAAATGGAAGGACGAATTCGGCGTAACGGTGCCTGTTTCCGTGAACGTGTCCCGCATCGACATCCTGGATCCGGAACTGGAAACGAAGTTCCTGCGGCTCCTCGATGAAAACGGCCTTTCCCCGGAAGAATACATGCTCGAAGTGACCGAGAGCGCCTACTGCGAGAACATGGAGCGCCTTATCGAAGTCATCAAGAACTTGCGCAAGAAGGGATTCCGCATCGAGATGGACGATTTCGGCGCCGGATATTCTTCGCTGAATATGATCACAACGCTCCCCATCGACATCCTGAAAATCGACATGTCGTTCGTGCGCAACATGGAAAAGGACGAACGCAACCTGAAGCTCGTGGAACTCGTGGTGGGCATCGCGAAATTCCTCAAGATTCCTGCCGTAGCGGAAGGCGTAGAAACGCAGTCGCAGCTCGATACCCTCAAGGGAATGGGCTGCCAGATTATCCAGGGATACTTCTTCTCGAAGCCGGTCCCGCCGAAGGACTTTGCGCCCTTCATCGAAAAGGAACTTGAACGCCGGAGGGGCGCATGATTACCATCGAAAAACTGAACGCTTTTGGGGCAAATACCGCCGAGGGGCTTGCACGCTGCTTCGGGAACGAGGCGCTGTACCTGAAACTCGTGGCGACCATTCCCGGCGAGGGCAACTTCGACAAGCTCAAGGATTCCATTGCCGCGAAAGACCTGAAAGCCGCCTTCGAGGCAGCCCATGCGCTAAAGGGTGTCCTCGGCAACCTCTCGCTCACGCCGATTTATACGCCGGTTGCAGAAATTACCGAATTGCTCCGCAACAATACCGACATGGATTACAAAAGCCAGCTCGATACCATCCTCGAAAAGAAGGACGAACTTGGCAGACTTTGCGCGGAATAATTTTTCTTTTAGAACCTACCCACAGTAATGCCCGAGTAGAATCCGGGCCAGAAACGGCCTTTATGCTTTTCACTACCAAAGTCGTCGTGGTAGTTGTTCCAAGGCTTCGGCCAGAGCTTGTCCGCATAGCCAAGCGTCACCACATTCAGCGTACCGCCTACCGCAAGGCCAACACCCGGGAACAGCTTGTGCACAAAGCCTAGACGCAGGCGGTGGTGATAATTCCAATCTCTATCGCCACTGAACGAGAAATCATCGTAGGCGTTCAGGAGCATGTATTCCAATTCAAAGTGGTTACCGTACTTGCCGAACTGCGTACCGATACCGTAGCCGCTTTCGTAGCGGTCTTCAAAGTGTTTGAATCCGTTACCCTTTTCGAAGGGGCGGGCCACTTGGAATGCCGTGTAGAAATAAGCCGTACCCAAGTGGAGTGAAAGATCCAGAGCTCCCATTTCGTTCAAGGAGGTGGTAGCAGACCATACACCATTACCGACCACGCTAATAAAGCCCACCGGAGTCTTTTCGCATTCCAAGCAAACGTTCACAAAACCCACCTGGCGGCCCTTGGACTTGGGCGCCACATTCACGTAACCCACCTGCGTGCCGCCTTCCCATGCCGTGGCATTCACAAGGCCCACGCCTACACGGGAATTGACCGCCACGTTCGTAAAGCCGACTTGAACGTCGTTGTCTTTTGCCACATTGACAAAGCCCACTTGTACGTCGGCATTCTTAGCGGCATCGACAAAGCCCACCTGTACCTTGGAACCCACACTCGCGTTCACAAAGCCCACATGAGTTCCGCTGTATTCAGAAGCGTTTACAAAACCCAGTTGCAAATAGCGCATAGTATCGAGAGCGGCATTCACAAAACCGATTTGCGCCGCTTCGGATTTTTCAGACGCCCAGTTGATATAGGACAGCTGCAGACCATCGACACTTTCGGCATAGTTCACGGTACCCGAAATCTGCGCACCGTCGATATTTTCGTTCGCGATATTCAAGAGGCCCGTTACCTGAAGGCCACGCATATCCTTGTCGGCGCTATTCACGAACAGGCTCACCTGCGAACCGACCATGTAATTTTTCGTCTTGGTGGCAAAGAGACCCAATTGCACGCCCTTGCGCGGATCCTTGTCGCGGTCGTAAAAACCAAACGTCGTGCGAGAAACTCCGTTGCGGTCAAGCGAATCCAGGGAGCATTTTGCCGTATCGCCATTAGCGCAAGAACGTTCGCTCTTGATTTCGCCGCGAAGAGCCGTCTTTTCGACAGCGACCGCCGTGAACTGCTTTTTGCCGAGACGCGCACGGTTGTTGTCATAAAGCGTGATCGATGCATCCTTATATTCGGCAGGGCGTTCCAAGCGTACGCTGTACTTGCCGGCAGGGAACCCGAGGCTCATGGCGCGACCAGATTTCTTGTAAAGTTCGGCGACAAGTTCACCCTTTTCGTCGCGAATGAACAAGTGACCGTCTACATCTTCGTCCAAGTCGAGGCCTGCGCTCGTGCTGCGCAAATCGGTCATGACCACGTCACCGGTGCCCGCCAAGTTCATGTCGCGGCTGGGGTGCTGGGCGCCACCCATGGTGGCTTCGGTCTTCTGGAGAGTTTCATTGAAGGCAAACTGGTAAGCTTCAGAAAGCGTCACCTTGCCGTCGCCACTCACGTCACCTGCGCCGCGAAGGCCGCTCACCAGCGAATGCGTAAAGAAGGATCCCTTGAGCTTGTCGCTTTCCTGGCTAGATTCATCTTGAGTGCTGCTGGTGATAAAGGCGTAGCCTTTCATGTCGCTGCTCTTGTCGACCATGAACGCAGGCACAGCGACACCGCCCTTCGCGCGTGTGATAGCACCCGAGCCGCAAGCATCGATCACGGCAATCTTCACGTCAGCATTCAAGGCATCCACACGCTTGCGGAATTCTTTCCAACTATAAATTTCTTCACCGAGGCGAAGTCCCTTTTCGTCGGCGTGACCGCTGTAATACACCAGCACTTCTTCGCGGGAACTGGCGTCGGCGCCTTTTGCAGACTTTGCAGCGGCAAGCTTTTTATCGAGAGATTCCAGTTGGCTTTGCAAGGTCGCCACACTCGGTTCTGTCACTCGATACACATTCTGCTTGGGCACGCCACCCATCTGCGAAAGTACATTGGCAAATGCACGGGCATCGCTTTCGGCATAGCGCAGCACCGGGCGGCCCTTACCGCCGTTATTCGCACTCACCGCGAACACGTAACGGTTAATCGCTATCTCGCCGGAATTCGCAGCGGCATGGGCATTGCTTGCAGCCGCCAAAATCGCCACCAGGCACACCAGGCAGAAAATGGCCGAACCCGACAAAAAATCGCAGAATAAAATTTTACCCAAAATCTTTTTCATTTTCTCCCCCTTATTTCCCAACTTTGCGGAGCGTAAACGAAACGTTTTCTACACCGGTCTGCTTCAGGCTCTTGTCAATATCGTTGCCGTCAATTTCAAAAGAATTCTGCGATGTGAGCAAGAAGAACTTTTCGAATTTCGGTGCGTTATCAAGCTTGTAGGCAAACGGAAGCGTCGTCATTTTGCCGGGTTCCAGTTCAATGGCCTTGTTGCCTTCGCCCATGTGCATGGTAATGGTTCCGTTGCCGTCCATGCTAAAAAGCATGCCGAAGCACTTTTGCGGAACACGGTAACGCAACTGGATTTCGTCGCCTTCGTGGGCATCGCCCAGGTTCACCATTTGCACGGCGCTGTCACCCGTCTTTTTCCAGACTTCCAGAGAAACCTGCATACCCTTGATTCGCGTGCCGTCATCTACATCAGCCATGGCAACTTGCATCGCAGCGTCCTTGCTATCGAAGGTTTCGACATTACGATTCAAAAGCACCATAGAAAACACGCCCAGCGCAATCACCAACGCGGCAGCCACCTTGAGCCACATTACAGAAACGACATTGTGTTCGTCATTGGCCGATTGTTCCGCGGCAGTCATTTTCGCTTCTAGAGCCACAAACGGATTTTCCGCCACAAAGCGCTTGCCCTGCAGGCGCATTTCAGCCACGCGGGCGGCAAAGATTTCGTCGCTCAATTCGCGCTCCTGGAGTTCACGCATTTCTTTTTCGGAGAGTTCCCCGAGCAAATAGCGCTCCAGCTTGAAATCGGAAATTTTATTGACAGATGTCATCTTTCAACCTCCAGATTCTTGATCTTGGCTTGCAGGGTATGCAAACGCTTGCGCACGCCACTCACCGACAGTCCAACAGTTTCAGCAGTTTCTTCGAGCGTCATGCCGTCTACATAATGTAGCGCCGCAATCGTGCGGGTCGATTCCTGCTCCTTCGAGAAAATCTTTGCCAAAAGGCCCCTGGCCTCGATTCCGTCATCTTCTTCGGCGCAGGCGATGGTGAGCAAGAGTTCGCTCGAATCCACATCTAGCCCGCGGCGCTTTTTGTCGCGAATGCGGTTCAGGCAGAGCCTGGTCGCCGTATTCCACAACAAGCTCGACGGCTGCGAAAGATCCAAGGTGTCCATGCGTTCGTATATACGCAAAAACACGTTTTGCACCATATCCTTCGCTTCGGCATCGTCCTTGAGCAAAAACACACAGCGTCTGAAAACCATCGGGGCATATGCCTCGTACAGTTTCGAAAAAGCCATACGGTCAAGGAGATTTTTCCCGTTCATACCATTGTAACACTGGAGAATATTAAAAGTGTCACCGCAAATTTAAAAAAATAGTAGGAAGTAGGAAGTAGACAGTAGGAAGTAGGCGGTAGGCAGTGGTTACAAGCCCTGCTTGTGCAGGGCAAAATCCTTATAATTATTTAGAAAATCGTTATTTCTTAGGAGCAGGCTTTGTCGCTTCGGCAGGCTTTGTTTCCGGCTTGGCAGCGGGTTTTGCTTCTGCAGGCTTCGCTTCCGGCTTCTCTTCGGCAGGCTTAGCCTCGGCCTTGGCTGGTTCCGCAGGCTTCGTTTCAGCCTTCGGAGCGGCAGCAGGGGCGGCGGGCACAGCAGTGCTGTCAACCGCAGGCACTTCGGCATAAACCTTCAAGAGTTCCACCTCGAACACCAGCATCGCATTCGCCGGAATCATCGGAGGCACGCCCGCTTCGCCATAGGCAAGGGCACTCGGAATCCAGGCCTTCACCTTGTCGCCTTCCTTCATGACCTGCAGCAAGTCCTGCCAGCCTTCTATCACGGCACTCACCGGGAATTCCAGCGGTTCACCGCGCTTGACGCTATTGTCGAATTCCGTTCCGTCGAGGAGCGCTCCAATATAGTGCACCTGCACCTTGTCGCTCATCTTGGGGCTAATGCCTGCACCGGCCTTAATCACCTTATACTGCACGCCCTTCGGAGTCTTCTTGACAGTCGTATCCTTGGCATTTTCGGCAAGGAACTTCGTCTGTTCATCAAGCGCCTTCTGGGCCTGGGCCTTTTCGTCGGATTCCTTTTTCTTCTGCATCTGCAAAAGCAAATCCTGCAAGGCGGATTCAGCAGTAGAATCGGCCATCTGCACCGGGCGAGTAGAATCCACCTGGTCCTTGATAGCGCCCATGAGCACATCCATGTTCAGCGGCACGTTCACGTTCGCAATTGCCTTGCCCAAGTCCATACCCAGCGCATAGCTGTAACGGTCGGTGGGGTTATTCAAATCCGGCAAAGCAGACTTGGGGGCAGCAGCAGAATCAGTCTGAGCCTCGGGATCCACAGCGGGTTTTTGACCGCCACCGCAAGCAACCAGCACCGAGCAAAGTGCCAAAGAAGCCGAAAAAACATGGTTTATCTTCATATAATTCCTTGATCTATAGCGAGTTACATCGCAAATTCCAGTGATGTACGACACACCTAAAAATAGAAAAGACTTTAAAGAACGCGTCGTGAACACTTTTTAGAACAATCTTTTCGCCCTAAAATGTACAAAAACTCGACTTTTCAGAAAAATTTTTAAGCAAAAATTGACGTTTTTAGCAAAATTTAAACACTTTTATCCAAATAGGCAACAACTTTCCTTACACAAACGTCGTAAACGGGCGTTTACAAAGGGGTTGCTAAAAGAGATTTTTGTTACTAAATTTACACATAAGAGTGAGAAATATAAGGAAATTGTATGAACTACCGTTTCGAAAATTTCATAAATTCGGCCTCCGCTAACAAGCAGGCTTTCGAAAGCTCCATCGAGAGCGTTCGTAGCGAGCTCGATAGCATGGTCAGCTCGAACACTGCTCGTGCAGTCCCGAGCCCTGCCAAGACTGGTTGGCTTAAGGGTTCGCTTTCCTACCCGTGGGTAATTGTTTGCTCCTTGGTCCCGTCCCTCAAGGACATGTTCTAAGATTCTAGAAATCTCACATTGATTGATTCGTGTTGCCCCGTTTTCCGCGGGGCTTTTTTAATTTCTATCTTTCACCCCGAAAAACAGCGCTTTTCCGCGCAACGGAGATTTTATGGCAGCACTCATCCTCGACGGCAAGGCCCTTGCCAAGACCACTGAAGAAGAACTCAGCGCCCGCGTAGCGAGTCTCAAGGAAAAGACGGGCAAGACCCCGATCCTTGCAACGATTCTCGTTGGCGACGATCCGGCATCGGCCACTTACGTGAAGATGAAGGGCAACGCCTGCGCCCGCGTGGGCATGGAAAGCATCCGCGTGGTGCTCCCGAAGAACACCACCACGCAGGAACTCCTCGACAAGATTCAGGAACTCAACGAAAACAACGACGTGCACGGCATTCTGCTGCAGCACCCGGTTCCGCGCCACATCGACGAACGCGCCGCTTTCGAAGCAATCGACGCCCGCAAGGACGTGGACGGCGTGACCTGCCTCGGCTTTGGCCGCATGGCGATGGGCGAACCCGCTTACGGCTGTGCAACGCCGGCTGGCATTATGCGTCTCTTGAAGGCTTACAACATTCCGCTTGCAGGCAAGCACGCCGTGGTTGTAGGCCGCAGCGCGATTCTTGGAAAGCCCATGGCCATGATGCTCTTGAATGCAGACTGCACCGTAACCATTTGCCACAGCAAGACCGAAAACCTCCCCGAATACGTCAAGCAGGCGGACATTTTGGTCGGTGCCGTCGGCAAGCCCGAATTTATCAAGAAGGAATGGATCAAGCAGGGCGCAGTCGTGGTCGATGCCGGTTACCATCCGGGTGGCGTAGGCGATATCGAAAAAGGTCTCGAAGACGTGGCCAGCGCCTACACTCCGGTTCCGGGCGGCGTAGGCCCCATGACCATCAACACTCTCATCTACCAGAGCGTAGAATCCGGCGAAAAATATTTGGGCTAATTCGGTTTTCGGATTTCAGATTTCGGAGTTTTTTAGTTAGGCGGCTTCGCCGCGACTATTCTAATTTCTAATTCCGAACTCTGAATTCCGAACTAGCTACCGTCTCGTGCGTTCAAGTTCGACGGCGTCGGTTTCGGCAGAATTGGGCGAAAGCATTCCCTTCACAATGTCGCCCACAAATTCGGCACCAACGCCAATCAGCGTCCCGACAGTAGAATCGTTTGAAATTTTCTTACTGTCCATTTCGACAGTCGCATCTTTTATGGCAGACTTTTCGTTTTCTTTAGGGTCTGAATAGACGACGGGCCCTTTCTTATGGCCAAGATCAATGCTATCGGCTGCCGTAGGAGCCTTCTTTTGCACCAACTGGGCGCACGCAACGCCCGCAAGCATCAATAAGGCCAATCCAAGAAGTTTCATTTTTGCACCCTCTGTGCAAAATATAGCAAGACCTTGGCGGAGCGAATCAGGCCGTTCTAGAACTTGGTCAAGAATTCCTTGGCATCCATGGACTGCACCAGGGTTTCGCCCAACAGCGCCCGCAAGCGTTCCAAATCGGGGTGTCCCTCGCGTTCGAACACCACCACTTTCTTGAAGCGGGCTCGGTGGCGGAGCAGAAATTCCAAATTGTTCATATCCGTTTTCGGGAAACCGTACCCGAGGAAATAAATTTCCTGGGCATTTTTGAGGTAGTAATCGGCCTTACTCCACAACAAATTAAACAGGCTCCCGCGCAAGAACGATTCCTTGGCATGCGCCATCGGAATATAAATCGGAGTGTCTTCACGATAAATCGGAAAACTGCGGTCGCAAGGTTCCACCTGGCACACATTCTTTAAATCAAGCGGATCAGAAGCGCCCTTGACCGGGTACCAGTTCAGCGAGCCATGCAGCTTGAGCAAGTCAATCGAATGAGTCCGCGGCGCACGAACCGCACTGCGGTCAGCAGGGTCAATACGCACGCCGTAATCCACCGCCACATTTGCACTCATCTTAGGGTCATCGGCAATGATATTTTCAATCAACGTGTCGTAATTAAAGCTGAGCAGCAAGGTATCGCGCACACCTTCGCTCGGGCAATTCACACAGCCCGCCAAAAACTTGCGGAGAATGGCCGCCGACTTGGAATCTACCGCATGGTCATGGCGAATCGAACCCGCAATAAAACGCAACAGTTCAAAACGCAGGCTCGAATGGTAAAGGCTCTCGCGCACACCGGGAAAAATCTGCGCCGACAGAATCGACGTCGAAAGCGTTTCGATATTCAGGTATTCCGCCTGGTTATTGCAAAGCTCCAGAAACCGCCTGCAGTAATCACGCAGGTGCGGGAACTCGTCTGAAATTCCAAAGGGAATCAGTTCGTTCAAGTCGCGCAGCGTGGGCATTTGCGGACAAAACGACTTGCTGAATCCAGAACCCAGCACAAAAATGCGGCGGTATGTACTCGATGCGATATCCATACTCTTAATGTATAATAATTTCAGCGGAAGTGCAATAAAAAACGCCTCACGCCAAAAACGTGAGACGCATCAATCCAGAAATGTTCCTTACGGCTTATTCGGCGCGCAATTTCTTTGCGGCTGCCACAAGATTCTTGAGGCTTGCCGTCGTTTCGGTTTCGCCACGGGTCTTGAGGCCGCAATCCGGGTTCACCCACACGTTTTCTTGCGGCACCTTCGCGATGATCTTGTGGAGCGCATCCACGATTTCCTGTTCCGAGGGCACGCGCGGAGAGTGAATGTCATACACGCCCGGCCCCACCTGCGTTTCGAACTTGGCTTCGTTCAAGGCGTCAAGCAACTTGAGGTCGGAACGGCTAGCTTCGAAGGTGATCACATCGGCATCCATGTTGTCGATATCGCGCACGATGTCGTTGAATTCGCTATAACACATATGCGTGTGAATCTGCGTTTCGGGCTTGACCTTCGCATGCACCAGGCGAAACGCCGGAATAGCCCAGTCGAGGTATTCCTTGTGCCAGTCGCTCTTGCGGAGCGGCAACTTTTCGCGGAGAGCAGCTTCGTCAATCTGGATAATGCGAATGCCGTTCTTTTCGAGGTCCAGGACTTCGTCGCGGATTGCGAAACCGATTTCTTGCGCTTGCACCTTCAGCGAAACGTCTTCGCGCGGGAACGACCAATTGAGAATCGTCACCGGGCCCGTAAGCATGCCCTTCACCGGCTTCTTGGTGCAGCTCTGGGCATACACAGACCATTCAACGGTAATCGGAGCACTGCGGCTCACGTCGCCCCAAACTACAGGCGGCTTCACGCAACGGGTACCATAGCTCTGCACCCAGGCATTCTGCGTAAACACGAATCCGTCAATCTTCGTGCCGAAATATTCCACCATGTCATTGCGTTCGAATTCACCATGGACAATTACGTCGAGGCCGATTTCTTCTTGCAGCTTGATGCATTCGGCAATCTTCTTCTTGTTGAATTCCACATACTGTTCCTTGGAGATTTCACCCTTGCGGAATGCGGCGCGGTTCGCGCGAACTTCGGCCGTTTGCGGGAAAGACCCGATGGTAGTCGTGGGGAAAGCGGGCAGCTTGAATTCAGCCTTTTGCACTTCGCGGCGCTTGAGGCGGCTCGGCTTGCGTTCGAAATCAGCGGCGGTGAGGGCGGCAAGTTCCGCCTGCACCTTGACGTTCGCCTGCACACGCGGGGTTGCAAAGAGAGCCTTATTCTTTTCAAGGGCAGCGGCGTCACCACTTGCAAGTTCAGCAAGTTCAACGAGTTTTTCTTCGGCGAAGGCGAAGTGACGGAGCGTTTCAGCAGGAAGCTTCTGTTCAGCAGCAACCGTATACGGCACATGCAACAGCGAGCAAGAAGTTCCGACCACCACGTTTTCGGCACCAACAGCACTCACGATTTCGGCGAGCAAGGCATTCTTCTGTGCGTAATCGGCACGCCAGATGTTCTTGCCGTTCACGACGCCGGCGAGCAAGAGCGTATTCTTCGGGAAACCAGACTTGATGAGTTCCAGCGACTTGAGACCTTCCACAAAATCAAGACCGATGGCATCGAAACCGAGAGCGACCACATCCTGGTACACATCGCGGATATCACCAAAGTAAGTCTGCAAGGCAACCTTGAGGCCTGCGGCACGCACCTTCTTGATAAGTTCCACATAAATAGACTTGAAAAGTTCCTTTTCTTCGGCGGTCACGTCGAACACCAAAGCGGGTTCGGCGAAACTGATCCATTCGGCACCGGCAGCGGCGAGCAATTCGGCGACCTTCGCGTAAGCAGCGACTGCAGAGGCAACAAAATCCTTGGCCTTCTTTTGACCATTGTAGCGGGCCAAGCGGAGGAACGTATAGGCGCCAATCAAAGTCGGCACGGTCTGAATTCCAGCAGCCTTCGCTTCGTTATATTCCTGCACCGGCTTGGAACCGTCCACTTTGAATTCAGAGGCGTCGTCAATTTCCGGAACAATGTAGTGGTAGTTCGTGTTGAACCACTTCTTCATGGGGAGGGCCTTCACGTCGCCCTTTTCACCCTGGTAACCGTGAGCGGCTGCGAAATACTTTTCGAGATCGCTCAAGTCGAGGTTTTTATAACGTTCCGGAACAATGCCGAACAAGAATGCGGTATCGAGAATGTTATCGTAGAACGAGAAATCGTTCGAGGGAATAAAGTCGATGCCGGCGGCCTTCTGCTTTGCCCAACCGTACTGACGGATGTCGGCGGCGACGTTCTGGAGTTCCGCTTCGGAGATTTCGCCCTTGAAGAACTTTTCGCTTGCAAACTTGAGTTCGCGGGCCTTACCAATGCGCGGGAAACCGATTACAGATGTTTTTTTATTGCTCATAGTGTTTAACCTACCTTTTTTGTTTGTTTTTCGATTACGCCGCCAAATATATCTCCTTTTTTATCATCGGTAAAATACTATTTTTTTCGCATTCACCATAGATTTTTCCTATGGTATAAACAAAAGAAAAGCTGATAACTAGTAATAAAAAATTTTTATTTCTTTCATCAATTTTCTATTTTAGTTTACAACTCTGAATTCTGAAATCTGAAATCCGAATTACCATGACTTTACAACAACTTAAATACGCCATTGCCATCGCCGACACGCGCAATATCACCGAAGCATCGAAGCGGGTATTCATATCACAGCCGAGCCTTACGGCAGCCATTCACGACCTCGAAGAAGAGATGGGCGTTACCATCTTCAACCGCTCTAATAAAGGCGTCACGATCACTAACGAGGGCGACGAATTCCTTTCTTACGCAAGGCAAGTTTTGGAACAGGCAACCCTCATGGAAGACCGCTACAAAGGCGGCAAAGGCGGTAACACCATCTTTTCCGTGAGCTGCCAGCACTACTCTTTTGCGGTCAACGCATTCGTCGACGTCATTCGAAAATTCGGCGGTCCGAGCTACGATTTTACGCTCCGGGAGACCCAAACTAACGAAATTATCGATGATATTGCGAAGTTAAAAAGCGAAATTGGCGTACTTTATTTGAGCGACAAGAACGAAAAAGTCATCAAAAAACTTATTCAAAAGAACAATTTGATCTTTGAACCGCTCTTTGCGACCCCTCTGCATGTGTTTATGTCTTCACGCAACCCGCTTGCGCGAAAAGAAAAAATCACATTGGAAGACTTAAAACCGTACCCGTACTTGACCTATGAACAGGGCGACTTCAATTCGTTCTACTTCGCCGAAGAGCCGCTCACCGCCATCGATTTCGATTGTCCACGCAATATCAAGGTTCGCGACCGCGCGACGCTTTTCAACCTGCTCATCGGTTTGAATGGCTACACCATTTGCTCGGGCGTCATCAGCCACAAGCTCAACGGTCGAAACATTATCGCGAGGCACCTCGATGTTCACGACAAAATGACCATCGGCTACGTGATGCGAAAAGGCGTAACGCCTTCGCGCTACGCCAAAGCTTACATCGCCGCACTTATGCGACACTGCAAATAAGTTATTTATCAATAATTGCCGAAGCGACGACACCGTCGCCAGAATAAAGCACCAGCACTTGGCCAGGGGCGGCAGCGAACTGCGGCGTTTCGAACTCTACACGAATGCGGCCAGGTTCCAAATCCAGAATCTTTGCCGGAGAGCCCTTGTGGCCCAAGCGAATGTGGGCATCTAGCGGCCCCTTGAGCAGCGGCGAGTTCTCGTTTACCATCAGGTTCAAATCAATTGCGGAAACTTGTATACAAGATAAAGCGCTGCGGGGTCCGAGAACCACCTGATTCTTGGCTGCATCAATAGCCACCACGAAAAGCGGTTCCTTTTGGCCGCCAATGTTCAGGCCCTTGCGCTGGCCCACCGTATAATTCACGATGCCCTTGTGCTTACCCAGCACCTTGCCGCTTACATCCACGAAATCGCCCGGCACCTGATCCGATTCTTCGAATAGCACCGAATAATCGCCGCATTCAATAAAATCCTGGCTTTCGCGCTTGGTGGCAAAATCTTCCCAGCCGATTTCAGCGGCGAGCGCCTTTACATCTTGCTTGTGCATACCGCCCAGCGGGAAAAGCACCGTCGAAAGTTGCTCTGCCGAAAGTCGCGACAAAAAATAAGTCTGGTCTTTGCCCGCATCTAGGGCGCGGTACAAAAAGGGTTCATTCTCGTTTTTGAAATCGAGACACGCATAATGCCCGGTGGCAAAATAATCGAATTCAATTCCCATTTTGCGGGCGGCCAAATGCAATGCGCCAAACTTGATGGACTGATTGCAACACACGCACGGGTTCGGCGTACGACCAGCGCGGTATTCGGCGCGGAAATAATCCAGCACCTTAGTTTTGTATTCACCTGCGACGGGAACTACATAATGCGGGATTCCCAGACGGTCTGCCACCAGTTTCGCTTCTTCGATATTCTTGTCCTCACTCGGACCGTAACAGCCTTCGCGGCCTTCTACCGCGGGCATATTCACCGAGCCGTCCCACGTTGCCATGGTAAGCCCCACCACATCGTACCCCTGCTTTTGCAACAGATACGCCGAAAGGGCGGAATCTACACCGCCCGATAAACCGACTGCCACTTTTTTTGTCATTATATTAAATGTAGAAGTCGCAAAGACAAATGTCCAATAATGTTTTTTGATACCTAGGTATCGTTAAAAATTATACCGGCAATTTCGAGCAAAGCTTTTCGACCGTGTCCGAAAGCAGCTTTTTCACATCGTCACGGTTGCAGGCATCAAGCTGTTCCAAGCACGCCGTCAAAGTCAACACAATGGTCTCCCTAAAGGCGTACTCTTCTTGCAATTTGCGTTCCTTGCCGTATTCCCACAAGGCAAAGATCAGCGCAAATACCGCCATCGAAGACATGGCGACATTGATTACCACATCGGCCCATACAGAATCCGTATGCACGCCAAATCGGGTAAACACATTATAGATCCACCAGGACGCACCGCCGAACAGCACCAAACTTAGGAACAGCCAAAGGCGCGCCTTGCGGCCCAAGCTCCGTTTTCTCTTGCTAAAGCTGCTGCCCAAAGAGCCGCCGCCCACAAAGTCTGTCATCTTCTTGATTTTTTCGACTTTTTCGCTAGACGTCGTCAAGCAAGCTTGAACATCCTTCAAGCTATTTTCCGTCATGTTGTCGATTTCAGAAATCCTTGCACAAGCCTGGTCAATCAGACTCTGGGCGGACTCCATCTTCTCCGCAAATTGCCTGTCCCTGTCTTCGGCGTCATTCATCTTGAGCGTCAAAGATTCTTTAAGTTCTTCCAAGCCCTGCTTTCGGGCATCCAGCTGTTCTGTCAGCGACTGAATCTCGGCGACCTTTTCTGCCGCCTCTGCAGACTTCGCCTTCGCATTCTGTTCCGCTTCCGTCACAGACATCATCTGGGTCTTCACCAAATCCGTCATCTTCAGAATTCTTTCGAATTCTTCCGACGCTTTGTCAAACAGCTCGCCCGTCTTTTCCTCTGCCTCGGTAATGGCGGCGATACGTTCATCCAGATTGTCTTTTTGCGGGGTATTCCAAAAGCCGAACATCATCTCGTATACGGCAAGATTTCTCGTACAAATAGAAAGAACCGTGACATTCTGCTTCTTGATCGATGCCGCAATCAGCACAATCAGTTGCGAAAGCGTCTTGGGCGGCATACCGAAATAAGTCAACTCGGAATCCCTTACGCGGGCGGGTTCCGGCAAGTCGAAAGGCAAATACAGCCAATCGCACGTTTTCATCTTTTCGCACAATTGGGCGAAAGGCCGCTTCACGTTTTCGAGCGCCTTTCGCAGCTGCACCGACCTGACCGTACGATCATGAATGCTCACACCAGCATAGGTATGGAGATATTCATCTCGGCTATTTTCTAAAAGATTGATGCTATCAAGAAGCTCTTCGCGCTGTTGACGATTCATCCCTAACCCGCTTTTTAAAAAAACGCGCACAAGATAACTTTTTTTAATGCGCTTTAGGGATTATTTTTCGTACAACATTATTCCTTAATGCTTAACTAAACATTACAAACGCTATAGCGACAAGCCTTTTTCGAATTCGGCTAAAAATGCACGTCCCTGTTCCCATTCGCCCAAATTTGAATCGGAATTGATGTGCCCCAGCGTGCCTGCGTTAAACAACTTCGCGCCCCACGCCTCGGCAAAGAACTTCGTGCGCGCGGGCGTCATGTACGGGTCGTTATCGCTACCCACAATGCAAACGGGTACCGGGAGTTTTTCGGTAGGCATCGGAGCAAAGTTCTTGATGATATCGACTGTGTCGGCATCGGCAGGGGCCACAAGGAAGGCCCCCTTGATATTCGCCGGAAGACTCCCCTGCTGTTGTGTGCGTAAAAGCCAGAGAGCCGTCGTTACGACGCCCAGACTATGTGAAACCAGAATCGTGTCGTCCTTCAGCTGGCGGACAGCTTCGTCGAGTGTCGCAATCCAATCCTCTTTTTGCGGCTTATCCCAGCAATGCTGATAGACTCGGCTTGCGCTAGGCAGGCTTTTGGTCCAAAAAGTTTGCCAATGACTCGGGCCAGAATTATTCAAACCAGGAACAATTAAGTAGTGCATTCATGAAGTCCTTTTTCTTTCCTATAAAAATAGTATAAAAATAAAGGCACCGCTTGACACTTTTTCCATTTTGCCTACTTAACCGCCGCAATCAGGCGTACAGAATCAAAAGCCTTCAGGTTTCCCATCAGAAAATACCGCTGCTGTAGCGCATTTTCGCCGAGAAATTCGTCGACCTTGAATCCATATCGCTCAAGCACCTCGAAAACTTCGCGGTCCAAGTAGCCTTCGGCCATGGTTTCGCCGCAATCAGCAACAATTTTTCGCAATTCCTGAACCGAATTCGAATAGGCCTCTTTTTGCAGGTAATCAAATACAATCAAAATGCCGGTTGACGCAATCTCTGAAAACTGCCGCACGGTTTCTGCAAAAACAGGAAGCGGAAGGTAATATGAGACACCCAGAATGCTAATAACTGTCGGCTTTTTGCAGTCAAAGCCGTTTGCGACAAGTCTTTCGACAATGCTGTCCTTGCTGAAGTCGATCGCCACAAAATGGACATTCTCCGAAACGCTCCACTTGAGTTCGCGAATGCGATTTTTCTTGTAGCTTTGCGTCGGAAGCAAATCCAATTCAAAAACTTCGACATTCGGGTCTTTGTTGCGGAACGAGAACGTGTCTACGCCCGCACCGCAAATTACATATTGAATCTTTCCCGAACGGGCAAGGAGCTTAACGCGATCTTCGGCGAAGCGACTCCTCGAAAGTACAATCGGGAGGAAGTATTTCCGGTTGAAATATTCGACCGAATTTTCTGATTCCTGCGGAAACCGCTTTAGAATCAAGCGCGAAACATTTTCGTACTCCTCGCGACCCATCAGGTCGAGCGCTAGAAAATCGTTGAAAACGGTATGGTCCGATTGTAGAGAATGCCAGGCTCGTGCAAATGCGCATAATTTTGCTGTTAAACTTTCCATTTTATTTGAGTCTCTGGGTACGTTCCGCTATTTTTTTACGGTACATGTTGATTTTGGCAATCGCTTCAGCAATGGGGAGCGCGATATCGAAAGCGCGCACGTTAAAGCGCGTTAACGCCTGCACCGCCTGCGGGCCAAGCTGCGAGCAGAGAACATAATCCAGATCGGCTAGATTCTTTGCTGCCGAGAACATAGATGAACGTTCTACATCTCGCTGACCGCAAGCACCATCGCCGCATGTGCCGTCGCAATGCTCCGGCTTAACGCGGACCTCGACTTTTTCAAATTTTCCGCTTTCTTCATCGACTTCGTAGACATCGAACGCCGCGGCATGTCCAAAGTGAACATTGACATTTTCGCCATCGTTTGTGGCGACTGCAACTCTATATTTAGCCATGAGAGAAAGTCTCCTTTACACGGATACGGTCCATGTAGATTTGTGCGCCGACATCGTAAACGCCTGGGACGCCAACGGCGTCGGCACGGCAATGCGCACAATGTTTGAACACGTTGATGAAAACTCCCGCCTGCTCCTGCGCAATCGCAAGAGTCTTTGGAGTCGGAGCAGGAATATCCTTAAAGCCGTTTTGCGGAATCAACGGAATGATATTGTACATGATGGCCCCCGCTTCGCGCACGGTGGCCGCCACATCTTCGATGTGCTTGTCATTAATGCCCGGGCAAAGAACCGTATTCACTTTGATAAGTGTTCCGCTCTTTGCCACCTTACGAATGCCTTCGAGCTGGTTGTGAATCAGAATTTCTGCGGCTTCTACGCCCGTATAGGTTTTACCGTGGTAGAAAATTCTCGCGTTGATCATCGCCTCGATTTCAGGATCCACGGCATTCACCGTAACCGTGAGCGAATCAATGCCCACATCGATGACTTCGTCTGCCTTGTCATTTAGCAAAAGTCCATTGGTGCTCATGCAGCGAATGAGTTGCGGAAATTCCTTTTTTACTAGGCGGAATGTGTCTAGCGCAAAAGGGGTTGCTAATGTATCGCCTGGCCCTGCGATTCCCACCGTCGTGAGTTCCGGCACGAATTCCAATGCCTTGCGGATGTAACCACATGCCTCTTCGGGCTTAATCACCTTACTCGTATTCCCCGGTACCTGAGCATCTTCGTTAATGCGCCTATCACAAAAACGGCACTCGATGTTGCAACCTGGGGCGACTGGCAAATGAATGCGCCCTTTCCGGTTTTTGCAAGCACCAAAACACGGGTGTTCTCTAAAAACTGTTTCTTGACTGGTTGCCATAAAACCTCGCAAGGTATGTAAACCTTGCACAAAAATGATCGGTAAAGAACCGATTTAGTTTGTATTAAAAATGGTGAACGTTTTGCCTAGCGTTCTGTAGCGTGATTAATGCTTTAACTTCTTAGCCAAAGAAGTATGGGTGTAAAGTTAAAAATCACAGCAATGGATTTCAATACGAAGGTATGAGCGAAAATAAAAAAAGTTCATTTTTTTGAGAGCGCGATAGCTTTATGCTAACGCATGTTATAGGCGTTTATTATTGCAAATCGTTTTTTTCATGTATGCGATAGATTCGTGCTAATAAGGGCTATAAACGAAATTTATAACAACTTAAAAAAAGTGATTTTTTTTGACTAAACGGATTCAAAAAGTATTGGAAAGAGTTGACTTAAATTCTAACTTGCTTTTGCCTAGTGATTTTGTAGGAAAACAACAAGGAGACACGATAATATGTCTAAGAAATTACGTCAAATCGCTATTTACGGAAAGGGTGGCATCGGTAAGTCCACCACGACTCAAAACTTGACCGCAGGCCTTGTAGAACAAGGAAAGCATGTTCTTGTGGTCGGTTGCGACCCTAAAGCAGACTCTACCCGCCTTTTGCTCGGCGGCCTTCATCAAAAGACCGTGCTCGATACCATTCGTGACAATAAGACTGAAATTCAGCTTTCTGACCTTGAAAAGGTCGGCTTCAAGGGTGTGCGTTGCGTAGAATCCGGTGGCCCGGAACCGGGCGTGGGTTGCGCAGGCCGTGGCATTATTACCTCGATTAGCATGCTCGAACAGCTCGGTGCCTATACCGAAGACCTTGATTACGTTTTCTACGATGTGTTGGGCGACGTGGTGTGTGGCGGTTTTGCTATGCCGATTCGTGAAGGAAAGGCCAAGGAAATTTACATCGTGGCCTCCGGCGAAATGATGGCCCTTTATGCGGCAAACAACATTTGTAAGGGTATCGCCAAGTATGCCCAGCACGGCGAAGTGCGCCTGGGCGGTATCATCTGTAATAGCCGTAATGTGGATAACGAACTTGACCTGCTCCGTGCATTCACCAAGGAACTCAACACGCAGCTCATTCAGTTCGTGCCGCGCAATAACATTGTGCAGCAGGCCGAAATCCGCAAGAAGACCGTGATTGAATTCGAACCCAAGTCTAGCCAGGCAAACGTTTATCGTGAACTCGCCAAGAATATCGACGAAAACGAACTCTTTACCATTCCGACCCCGATGACGCAGGACCGTTTGGAACAGATTCTCATCGATTACGGCATGATGGAAAAAGACTACCAGATTTAATGTGAGGGTTCATGGCCAAGACTAATATTAATTTGAACATGACCTCAGTCGAAAACCGCGAGTATCGACTGGGTACGATTATCGGCTGGGACGGCAAGGCAAGCGACCTCATTAAGGAATCGGCCTACGACGAACGCAGTGCGAAAAAGCATGGTGGCTGCGCAGGCAAGGGCTCGGGCTGCAAGCTTTGCGAATTGAGTTCTCCGCTGAACCAAGAGACTATGTGCTCTAATGCAATTGTGCAGTGCCAGGTGGGTAACCTTACGGACTGCGCCTTGATAGACCATTCTCCTATCGGTTGCAGTGGCGAAAACTCCAAGTTTAACCTCTCGATGCATAACGGCCTTCGCCGTCGTGGAAAGCCCCTGCAGAATACGCTGAACATCAGCACGAACCTGAAAGAAAAGGACATGGTCTTTGGCGCTTCCGAAAAACTCCGCCAGACCATCCTTGACGCAAAGGAACGCTTTAACCCCAAGGCGATTTTCATTGGCATGGCTTGCGCTACCGCCATCATTGGCGAAGACATCGATTCCATTGCCGAAGAAATGGAGCCTGAAGTTGGCGTGCCTATTATTCCGCTGCACTGCGAAGGATTCCGTTCCAAGCACTGGTCTACGGGTTTCGACGTCGCGTTCCATGGCGTTCTCCGCCAGATTGTGGAACGCCACCCGACTAAGAAACAGAATGACTTGATTAACATCGTTGCCCTCTGGGGTTCGGACTATTTCTCCGAAATGCTTGCTCCGCTTGGACTGCGTGTAAACTACCTTTTGGATACCGCCTCTTTCGAAGAAATTCGCCAAGCCTCCGAAGCAGTCGCTACCGCAACCTTCTGCGATACGTTGGGCGGCTACATGGCAACAGCACTTGAAGAATCTTTCGGTGTTCCGCAGATTGACGCTCCGCAGCCTTACGGCATCAAGGGTACCGATGCATGGCTCCGCGCTATCGCAAAGGTTGTCGGCAAAGAAAAAGAAGCCGAAGAATACATCGAAAGCGAGCACAAGCGCATTGCTCCGAAACTTGCCGAACTTCGTGAATTTTTCAAGGGCAAGAATGGCATCGTGATGACAGGTTCTGCATACGCACACGGCCTTATCAGCGTTCTTTCGGAACTGGGAATCGGCCACGATGCTGCACTCGTGTTCCACCACGACCCCGTTTATGACGGCGGTGGCGAACATCAGGATACCTTGAAGGAACTAGTCGAAACCTACGGCGATATTCCGCACTATACCGTTAGCAAGACCCGCGCCTTCCAGCTTCCGCAGCTATTGAAGCGCGCCAAGACGGACTTCTTGCTCATTCGCCATCCAGGTCTCGCCTCTGTCGCGGGCCACCTCGGATTCCCGACCCTCACCATGGGCGACGAACATATCCCGGTGGGCTATCAAGGCATTCTCCGTATCGGCGAAATGCTCAAGGGCGTGATTGCACGTACCAAGTTTAACCAGGTGCTCAAACGTAACGTGAAACTTCCGTATTCTGACTGGTGGCTTGCTCAGGACGATTCGTTCTACCTGACGCACCATCCGGAAGCACTTGAAGATTTGCCGGAACCGCGAAATCTCAAACTGAAAATTGGTGCAGAATCCAATTCGACTAGCGCATAACAAGGGGATTTTTAACAATGGCTACAATTCAAAAGAAAAAAAGTAATTCTATTTCGGACCCCCGATACGCTTGCGCAGTTGGTGCATCTCATACTGTTGTCGCTATTAAGGGCGCTGTTCCTATTGCCAACTGCTCTCCGGGCTGCCAGCTTAAGCAAACCGCATTCCTCACGTTTGAAAACGGATTCCAGGGTAGCATTTACGCCGGTGCGGGCAACATGCCAAGCGCAAACTCGACCGAAAACGACATCGTTTTTGGCGGCATCAAGACTTTGGATCAGTTGATCAAGTCGACGCTCAAGGTGTTCAATGGCGATCTCTACGTTGTGCTTACTGGTTGCGTGGGCGGCCTGATTGGCGACGATGTTTCGAGCCTGGTTCGTGGCTACCGCGATTTGGGTTACCCGATTGTGTCTGTCGATACCGCTGGTTTCAAGGGCAACAACCTTTTCGGCCACGAAGAAGTCGTGAACGCCATCGTCGACCAGTTCGTGGGCGATTACAGCGGCGAACGCAAGAAGGGTTTGGTGAACCTTTGGTTCGAAACACCCTACTACAACCAGAACTGGCGCGGAGACTATCAGGAAATCGCCCGCATTCTTCGCGGCGCAGGCTTCGAAGTCAATGTGCTGTTCGGACCCGAAAATAACGGTGTCGCTGACTGGTTGCGCATTCCCGAGGCCCAGTTTAACCTGGTCATTTCGCCCTGGGTTGGCGTTCGAAACGCAGAACACCTCCAGGAAAAATACGGTCAGCCGTTCCTGCACATTCCTGAAATTCCTCTCGGTGCCGAAGCGACAAGCGAATTTATCCGTAAAGTCGTTGAATTTGCCGGAATCGACAAGGAGCAGAGCGAAAAGTTCATCAAGGAAGAAAACAGAATTTATTACTACTATCTGGAACACTTCTCCGAATTTTTCGCTGAATACTGGTTCGGTATGCCCAGCGAATTTGCCATCACAGCTGATTCTGCCTACACGCTTGCCTACACCAAGTTCCTCGTGGACCAAATCGGCCTTATTCCGCGCAAGGCAATTATCAGTGACGATCCGCCAGAAAAATTCCGCAAAAGTATCGAAGATGCGTTCCACAACATTAGCGAAGGTGTCGATGTTGACGTGGAATTTGAAGAAGATGGCTACCTGATTGAAAAGTCCATTAAGGAAGTGAATTTCTCTTCTGGAAAGCCTTTGATTCTCGCCTCTTCGTGGGAAATCAATATTGTCAATGAAAAGAATGCGCTGCTTTTCGAAATTACTCCGCCGTCCAGCGAAACGTTGATTATCAATCGCAGCTTCGTTGGTTACAAGGGTGCGCTTAATTTGCTCGAAAAGATTTATAGCACTTCTGTCGGCGGCAAATAATTTCAAGACAAATTAAACAATTCTTTTTACTCTCCTAACAAATGTCGCTTGATTATTCAGGCGGCATTTTCTTAAAAAGCACGAAGTCACTTTTTGTCACCGTCTCTGTTCAAGTCTAACCCTATATTAAGCTATAAAGAAAAAGTATTTTACAAGCTCATTTTTATTTCTACTTTTAACGCACAAAATTTCGAGAACGTCATGTTCCGAAGAGCAAACAAATCAAAACGAGGATACCTATATGTGTAGACTTTATAATTTTGCTCAAGGCATTCGCCAGTAAGCACTCAACCCCACCAAACAAAATTTAATCGCATCGTGCAAAAAAGTTTTTTGCATGGTTGCTCAACTCACAAAAATTTTCACTCAGGAGACTTATAAATGAATATCAATTCGAAAAATATTGCTGCCAAAATTATCCTTTTATCTGCAATCACCTCTTTCGCCGCCGAACCGATTTCGGTCACTACAAAAACCGGCGTAACCGCAACACTCTACGGTTTTGCTTCTCTCAACGCCGCCTACGAAGATTCCAAGAGCAATAACGGTAACTTCGCAAACTTTGTTGCAGCCTCGGATCTTACCAACGAAAACGACGGTGGCTGGCACTTGACTCCTAACCTGACTC
This sequence comes from Fibrobacter succinogenes, assembly GCA_902756345.1. Classification (GTDB taxonomy): domain Bacteria; phylum Fibrobacterota; class Fibrobacteria; order Fibrobacterales; family Fibrobacteraceae; genus Fibrobacter. The sequence continues at coordinate 255,916 of CACVQR010000001.1, forward strand.
GAATCGGCTTCAATCTTTCGAGCGGTAGCGATACGACTTATTTCAAGGCCAACGGTAAAGTCGAAGTAGACTTTTACGGTGGTGGCTCAGCCAACAATCCTAACCCGCGTCTCCGTCACGGCTACGGTGAAATTTCTTTCGGCAAGACTGGCTTCTCTATTTTGGGCGGTCAAACTTGGGACGTGATTTCTCCGTTGGTAACCCCGACGCTTAACGCAGGCGTTCTCAACAACTCCGGCGACGCAGGCCTTCGCAGGGCTCAGCTGAGACTCACCGAGAAAATTCCTGTTGGTGAAGGCTCCGTGGATATTGCCGCCGCTGTTGTCCGCACCATTGGTGAAAACCAGCCGTACAACTCCTCTTCTGCCTCTGAAACCGGTACTGACGCCGACATTCCTACTTTCCAGGGCCGCATCGGCATTGCGCTTCCGCTGTGGGTGGAAAACAAGAAGGCTGGTTTGGGCGTTTCGGGCCATTACGGACAAGAAGAAATCGACTTGGACGCAACCGGCAAAACCAAGGATATTCCCACCTGGTCTGCTAACGTTGACTTGACTCTCCCCATCACAAGCGCAATCACCTTCCTTGGCGAAGGATTCGTCGGTGAAAACCTGGATACATACGCTGCCGGCATCGGTCGTGGATTTGTCGCCAACACCGAAGATCCCGAAAGCGTCAAGAGCATCAAGGCGTACGGCGGATGGTTCGCTCTGCAGGCTAAACTGATTCAAAAACTGGCAATTAATGGTGGCGCAGGTATTGACAAACTGGACCGCGATGACATCGAAACTGTGGGCGGCCGCGAACAGAACATTTCCGTTTTCGCAAACGCCACCTACAGCCTGACCGATGCCTTCTCGCTCGGATTTGAATACTTGCACGTTCAGACCGACTATCTAACCGCCGGCACCGTGAAAGAAGCCGACTTGAACCGCTATCAACTTTCTGCAACTTATGGTTTCTAACGAAGGAGACTTGAATAATGAATCAGAATCAAATTTTCAATAAAATTCGTAAGCGAATTACATTCACTTTGCTCTTTAGCCTCGCCTGCGCTACTTCTGCAATCGCCGCAGACAAGATTTCCATCGGTTACCTGTCTTCTACAGGTCAAGGAAAATTCTTTATCGCTAAAGATGCTGGCATTTTCGAGAAAAACGGCCTTGACGTAACGCTCGTAGAATTTTCGAATTCCGGCGACGGCATTGCTGCCGTTCGCGCAGGTAAACTCGATGCAGGCGCATTCGGTTCGCTCGCTCCACTTATTCACATTTCGCAGGGCGCCGACATCCGCGTGATTGGTGGCATCATGGGCGGTGACCAGGCCGTGATTACCCGCAAAGAAAACGCAGCCTCCGTCAAAAAGCTGAGTGACCTCAAGGGCAAGAAAATTGCCACCATTCGCCTGGGTACTGCCGACGCCATCGTTCGCGGCGGCCTCAAGAAAGAAGGCGTCGACTGGCGCAAGGATGTCACCATCGTAGAACTCAAGAATCCGCCTGCCGTTATCGAAGCCGTCAAGAATGGCAGCGTATTTGCAGGCGTTACTTGGGGCCCCCATGACCTTCGCGCCGAAGAAGCTGGCCTTTCCGTGGTGCTCCGCAGTAAGGACATCAATCCCGGCCATATTTGCTGCCGCCTGATTGCTTCGCTCCGCAAAATCGAAGGCCGCGACGATGTTTACAAGCGCTTGGTCAAATCGCTGATCGAAGCTGAAGAACTGGTGCAAAATGACCACAAGAAGAGTGTGGAAATTATTGCCAAGTGGATCAAGCTCGATACCGCCCTTGTCAACAAGGCGTTCTACAGCGGGCACGTCACGCAAGACACGGATCCCAACGTGAAGGGTGTCGAATTCTTTTGGGATTTCTTGAAAGACGCCGAATTCATCAAGTCCGACAAGAAAGTCTCCGAATACGTGCGCACCGATTTCTACAAGGCCGCCATCGCGGAACTGCGCAAAGAAAAACCCAAGTCCGAATTCTACGCCAAGGCAGAAAATATTTTCAAATCCAGGAATTAAGGAAAGTATGACAACAAAGCAAAATGGTTTTGAAGCAACGAATCTCGGTTTTTCGTACGATGGCAGAGCCATCCTGAAAGACATCAACTTGAAAATCAACCAAGGAGAATTCGTATGCCTGCTGGGCGAAAGCGGTAGTGGCAAGACCACTTTGCTGAACCTTCTCGCTGGGCTGACCAAGCCGAGCGAGGGACATGTCTACTGGAAAGGAAAAGAAATCGAAAAGCCTTCTGCAGAAAGGAGTGTAGTCTTTCAGGACTACACCCTTTTCCCTTGGCTTACCCTTCTCCAAAATGTAACGCTCGCCATTAAAAAGACAAAAAAACTGAAGACGAGCTACGCCAAAAATTTAGCTGAAGAATACTTGAACTTAGTAGGACTTTCAGGAAGTCTGCATAAATATCCCTTTGAACTTTCGGGCGGAATGCGCCAGCGCGGAGCCATAGCGCGCGCCTTAAGTGTCAGCGCTGACGCCCTTCTTTTAGACGAACCCTTTGGCGCTCTCGATCCCGTAAACCGTGCAAGCCTCCAGGATTTGGTGCTGGAACTTTGCCGCGGTGTCAAAGACCGTCCTATTACCACATTATTTGTCACGCACGACATTCGCGAAGCCGTTTATCTCGGGAGCCGCATTATCGTTTTAGGCTCGACCCCGGGGCGTATCATTGCAGACATCCCGCTTGATTTCCCGGTAAAGAAGAATCGTGGCGACTGGTTCCGCAACGAAAAAGTCCAAGAAACCATTGCAACTATTGAAGACGCCTACCACAAGGACATCCTTGAAAAACTAGGCCACATTGTACAAGGAGGTGCCAGCATATGAGAACCTTTACAAAATACTTATCCAAGTTTTCAGGAATCCTTTTTCTTCTCTTTTTACTTGGAATTTGGGTGTTGATCAGCTGTGGCCCGGAATGGGACAGTCAATACCTGTTCCCGTCTCCTAAGGCAATCCTGAAAGCGCTCTTTGATTCTCGCGAAGAACTTTTGCGCAGTGCGGGAGCCTCTCTTTTAAAACTGGTGCCCGCCTATTTGGTGGCCTCGGTTGTTGGAATCTCTATCGGAATTGTTTCCGGTTCCGTTCCGTGGGTGTCGAACATGCTGAAACCCATTTCTAGGTTTGCGGCCCCCATTCCGCCAAACGTCTACATTCCTTACGCGATAGCGATTCTTCCGACGTTCTATTTGTCTTCGACATTCATCATTTTTATTGCCGCCTTTTGGCCCATCTACTTGAATACGGCCGCCGGTGCCGCCGAAATACCCGAGAAATACAGGCGCAACGCCGCCATTATCGGAATCGGAAAGTTTGAATACTTGTGGAGAATCGCCCTTGTAGCAAGCCTGCCGTCAATATTCTCGGGACTCTCTGTAGGCATGGGACTTTCGTTCATCATGCTCACCGTGGCTGAACTTTTCGGCGAAAATACGGGACTTGGTCACTTCGTGCAATTTTACGCGGACTATTCCGATTATCCTAACATGGTTGCCGGAATCCTTTGGACAGGCATTGTGGTGCTTGCGATTATGGAACTGTTTGAACTTGTTAAACGCAAGCTCCTGTTCTGGACAAAAGCGAATTAGTCATTCTTCAAAATATTTATATTAGCGGTGAAAATTGGAGATTTAAAATGAGTCTGACCCTTGAACGCGCAAAAGAAATCAATAAAGACCATGTGACCGAAGAATCCCTGGTCATCCATTCCCTCAACGTATGCTACGCCATGGGCGCCATGGCCAAACATTTCGGCGAAGACGTTGAACACTGGCAAGCCGTGGGCTACCTGCATGATTACGACTACCAGGAATTCCCCGAAGAACACCTGCAGCACACCGAAAAGGAACTGCTCGCACAAGGCGTCTCCGAAGAAGATGTGCGCGCCATTTTGGCACACGGTTTTGAAATCGTGAACCAGGTGGAGCCCAGGACCAACATGGAAAAGAGCCTGTTCACCGTCGACGAACTCACCGGAATCATCCAGGCCTGCGCGAGAATGCGCCCCAACGGAATTTTGGACCTCGAAGTGAAAAGTTTCATGAAGAAGTTCAAGGACAAGAAATTCGCCGCCAAGTGCAACCGCGACTACATCCTGAAAGGCTGTGCCCTGCTCGGCATGGACGTGAAAGACGTCGCCGCCATCTGCATCGAGGGCATGCGCGAACACGCCGCAGAAATTGGGCTGGCAGGGAACGCCGCGTAATTACGGCGCTATCCAAAATCCGTAAAGTTTTCCAAAAACTGTAACGAAAAATGCCAAAGTATCTTGCAAAAGAGCTTTGGCATATTTTTTGCATTCTATGGGGCGCAGGATTTAATATGATTACGCTGAACGACTACTTGTATTCCGGAAACACGGTGTTGAAAATTTTGCACCAGTATTCTAACGACCTCAGGAACGGTGCGAAGGAAACGCGCAACAGTATCGACCTTGCGCATTCGAATTTTCTGATTCAGATTATTGAATTGCTGGAGCACAATGACTTTTTGACTTCGCAGTCTCAGCGGATCAAGGAATTCTACAAGTTCATGACGCGGGAATACCCGTTCTTGGCTTTTACTTTCAAGGGTCGCATTAAGTCGCTGATTCGCGCCGAAGAAAAATTCAATGGTTACATCCTTGAATACATTTACGGCTATTACAAAAAAAACGCGAAGTTCCCGACAGAAGCCGAAATCAAGAGCAAGCTGAACTTTCGCGACTTGATTGCTTACCGCATTGTGATTTCGATGCCGGTTTGCCACATTAAAAAGGGCGAGAACTGCCGCGATGTAGAAAAAAAGTATCTGTACGAAATCGCGAACGTGCTGCCGGAATTCTTGGAAGAGCGCGGCTTTACGGCAGAAATCACGAAGTACACGGAAGACGGTCATTCGGAATTGTTGAATGAGCAAGTGCGGCCGTATTACCACGATTCGGTGGCTTTCCCGAGAAGTTCGGGTTACCAGTCGCTGCATATTATTTTCTACGACAATCTGGCCCGCTGCTTTACCGAGGTGCAGTTGCGCACCAAGGATATGGACGACTTTGCCGAAATCGGCGAGGCAAACCATTTTGGCTACGAAAAGACGCAAGAGGCGCGCCGCAGCAAGCACGACGAGATTCCGAGCGGCGAATGCGTGTATTTTGACGAGGCTTACGAACGCCTGACAAAATTGCAAGAAATCGAGCTTGCGAATGTGGACGTGAACATGTTCAAGGCTATCAACAACCAGCTGATCAACGACGGTTGCGGCCTTTTCCGCGGTCGCCAGATTTTACCGTTCGAGCATCTGTCCCGCTTCCAGAATGACTTGATTGACTGATAAAGGCAAAAAAAGGCGCTTGTGAGCGTCTTTTTTCTGCTTAATTTATGCTAAAAATGTCGGTTTAAATGTCGGAAAAGATGTCGGATTAATGTCGGAATAAATGTCATATTATTTGTCATGATAAATGTCATGATAAAAACATGTTTGTCGGGGTATTTGTCGGTGTAAATGTCGGGGTAAAAAACGACAAAAAATGGGCGTTCTCCGGTTTGTCCCCATCTGTCACCCCGGAGCCGCAGGCGATAGGGGCCATGCCGGGTCGGGCTGTTGCGTTATCGGCTAGCAAACTCGCCGTCTGTTCAGCCTCGCTTCGCGAGTCCGAATGGCTTCACCACTTCCATCCCTAACGAAGATTGATAGAATTAAGCATTTAAAATACATGTCACAAAAATGACATTTCTTTTATGTATATTTAATGCATCCATGCTCAGAACAGACAGCAATTACTTCGAGAACCTTATACAGAATGATCCCGGCTTCATTCTGCTAAAATCACATACAGCAAGCCTCGTCATTTCTTTTTTCTACCAAGAATTTATCATATACAGCAAAATTTCTGTTTTAGAAGCCGACTTAGAAGAACACCTAAAAACATTCTTAACCGATCATAAAGAAGAACTTGGAGATTTCGACGAAGAAAATTTAGACGAGCCATCAAATTTATTTCCTGAAAGCAGAGATAAAAAGCAAAAATATCGTCTCTATATTGAAAAATGGTGTAAAAAAGGTTTTCTTTTACGGTATCGAAATAATGACAGAGAAGCTGTTCTTGAACTAACTCCAAGCATAATAAAGCTATTTGGCTGGCTTGACAATTTAAAGCCCAAAAAGTTTATCGGAACGGAATCACAATTCAAATCCATTATAGATCAACTACACGATTTGTACCAACATATCACTGAAGATACAAAAAGTCGTTTAAAAACTCTAAAACAAGAAAAAGCAGAAATTGAAAAAGAAATAAGTCGACTAGAAAAAGGCGGAAAAGTAGAAACATACTCCCCCATTCAAATCTTTGAAATGGTCGATTTATGTATAAAAAAGGGTAAAGATTTAATTAACGATTTTAGGGAAGTGGAAGATAATTTTAGAATTATCGGGACTGAAATTTACAAAAGACAAAGCGAATTAAACTATTCAAAAGGAAACATTTTAGGCTTTGCACTTGACACCGATGAAAAACTTAGACAATCTCCACAAGGACAATCCTTTGAGGCTTTTTGGAAATTTATTGCGGAAGACAGTGATAACGAAATCAACACTATAGCAAATTCCATCATTGAAAAAGTAAGTTCAACATCCGAAATAAACCAAATTGATTCCGTTGATACAGATTTTTTATTGAATTTCAAGCATCACTTATTTGATGCAGGAAGCAAAATCATAGATACAAAGCACGGAATCACCGATAGACTTAGCCGCGTTTTGCAGCAAAACCAAAATGGTAATTTTCAAAAGCTCAACGCACTCATAAATGACATAAAGAAATTCGCATCAGAAAAATACAAATCAAAGAACTATATAAATGAAAAAGATTTTATGCAGTTAGACATAAAACCATTGATAGCACGTTCATTTGTTCCCGTTCTCCCCAACACACAAAAAGATTTTAGCCAAATGGAACAAAGTAGTGATTCTGATTTCAATATTGCAGATTACAAAGACCTACTCTCTCAATTTTTTGTAGATCGAAGGCTATTAATTAGGAATATAAATGATTATAGAGAGAAGCATTCTATTCAATTTACCTTAGGTCAATTATTGGAGGAATATCCAATAACAAAAGGAATGGCAGAAATAGCTGTGTATTATGATTTATTAAATTCGGAAAAAGGATTAACAGTTGACGAAAACGCTAAAGAACAGATTTGTTACGAAAGCGAAGGAACTATAATAAAAGTTACAGTTCCGAAACTGATAATACAAGGAAATACAAATGGCTGATTCTAATTTAAAGCCCTGGTCACAGGTTTGCATAAAACTGTTGCAAGGTCCTATTTTTAGGCAAAATGCAAATGATAAGCTTTGGGAGAAACTGGAAATGTACGAAAGTGACATTCAGTCTTTTTTTGCAATCCTTGGAGTAAGTGTGTCTATTGACAAAGCGGATGGTTTTGCTTATCTACAACAAAATGAATTAAACGAAGAAGATGATAAAATTTCTAGACTAATACGACAGATTCCTCTTACCGAAGAACAATCGTTTTTATGCATTTTGCTCCGCGATGAATTAAACAAATTTGACAATCCCAACAATTCTCAAGATAGATCATCTGTTTTAATTTTACGAGAATCCGAACTATACGAACAATTCGCATCTTTTTACTCTCCCAAATCGGATCAAATTACGGCCCGTAAGAATTTCAAAAAGAATCTAGATAGGCTATGTGAGCTCGGACTTTTAAAGGAGCAAAATCCCGACGATTCAGAAAACGAACAAGAGTACGAAGTAAGACGTTATATTCGCGCAAAAATCGATTCTCAGTTTTGTGAAGATTTTATGGCAAAATTGAAGGAAAAGGAAGTAAATAATGGATAACCAACTTATTTTCGACACTTCCGAACAAGCGGGTTTCAGATTAAATACACTCCAATTATGCAATTGGGGAGTTCTACAAAACGATAAAATTTTCACTTTTGATTTCAACAACAAGTCTACGTTGCTCACCGGCCGCAACGGTAGCGGAAAAACAACAATTGTCGACGCCATCATAACCTTATTAGTTCCTAAACGTTATCGATTTTACAACCAATCTTCATCAGGAAACACAAAAGACAAGGAACGTGATGAAGAAAGTTATGTGCTCGGAGCCTATGGAACATCATCTGACGAATCATCTCATTCTGGAAAAACTAAATTTTTAAGAGATAGGAACTGCATATCTATAATCAACGGTGTTTTTCGTAATGAAATAACAAAACAATCCGTATCTTTAATGCAAGTTCGATATTTCTCAGGCAACGAACTTGTCACCTACGAATGCATCACAGAAAAAGCCCTGCTTATAAAAGATATTGAAGATATACTGCAGAAAGAAAAAGCAAAACTGGATCGCGATAAGAAATGGCGACAAATTCTAAAAAATAAATGCGGAACTGAATTCTGGGACTCTGACGGATTCTCAAAATACGCTGCTAGATTCAAAAATCTATTTGGATTGAAAGAAGATAATGAGAATAAATCCCTCAAACTTTTCGCCCAGATTGTGGGAATGAAAGAACTCGGCAATCTAAATGAGTTCATTCGTCAAAAAATGATTGAAGGGGTAGATGTAGATTCAGAATTCGAAAATTTGCACAGCAATTTTATAACACTTATTCAATGCGAGAATGAAATTGCCAAAACAAAATGTCAACTAGAATTGTTAAAACCTGTAGTTGACACAGGCAAAAAAATTGAAGTATCAGAAAAGAAAAAAGAAAAATTAAGCAACGACCAAAACACGGTTCCTGCATGGTATGCCAAAACAGCAATTGACATTCTTACAAAAGAAATAGAAGATAAAAATCGCGAAAAAGAAAGCATAGAAAAACAAAATGAAAGCATAAAATCTACAATAGCAACTCTTTCTACAGATATCGAAGTATTATCAAACAATAGCGGAATTCAAAAGGTTCATGAGAAAAACCGTCAAATTAATGAAAAGCAAAAAGAAAAAGAAAGCATTCAAAAAGATCGAAATATATATGAGGAAAATATAAAGGTTCTTGGATTAAAATTGCCTTCTTCTAATGATGATTTTTTTAAGAATTTTAAAGAAACCGACCTTCAAAAAGAAGAAATCCATCAAAAAACCGAACAGCTTCGACAAGAAGAAGTTGACATCACAATAAAAAACCGTGAATTGCAAAATCAAAAGATTGTAATTGAACAAGAATTGCAATCTTTGGGAATGCGAAATTCCAACATTCCTCTGAAAAACATTACAATCAGAAATCAAATCATAGATGGCACAGGACTTTCAGAAAACGACATTCCATTTGTAGGTGAATTAATTCAAGTCAAAGAAGAAGAAAAAAACTGGAATTATGCCATTGAGCGATTACTTCATAATCTAGCATTAACATTACTTGTTACCGAGCAAAACTATCAAAAGGTAACAGAATATGTGAAAGGACATGATTTAAATGGCAGAGTCGTGTACCTACGAGTTGGTTTGCAAATGATCTCTGATTTGCCCCCAATATCCAATGACACGGTTCTTGGAAAAATATCTATAAAAAAAGGGCACTCTCTTTCTTCCTGGATTGAAAAGCATATTTTTGATAAATGGAATTATATTTGTTCAGATGATTTTGCGACCATATCAAAAAATGATAAAGTCATTACATCTTCTGGATTAATCAAAAATGGTCTAAAACACGAAAAGGATGATTCTGAAAAAATAAAGCAAAATTTTCATAATGTATTAGGTTGGAACAATCTTGAAAAAAGAAAAGCTTTATCTTCACAATTAGAAGAAACAAATAAAGACCTTGAAAATCTTAAGCAAGAAGCTATAAAGATCTACAATGAATTGGAAAATCTTGAAAAGAAAAAGGACAGCGTAAAAAAGATTTTGGAATATATTTCTTATTCTGAAATTGACACAGATTCGATTACAATAGAAATTCAAAAACTAATAGACGAGAAAAATAAGCTCGCCAAGGAAAATAATGTCAAAGACATTGAACGACAAATTACTGAGAAAAGAGAAGAACGACAAAAATTGCAAGATAGAAGTGAGAATTTACTCACTTCTATTGGAGAAATAAAAAACGAACTCAAATCTAAAAATGAAAGCTTAAAAAGAAATACTTCCGCATACAATAGCTTTATACAAATAAAGAAAGAAGAAGAATTAAGGAATTTAATCAAAGACTTCAAAATACATTATGGGATTAGTGAGTTTTTATCAATTAGTAAGTTAGATGTCGAAAGAGAAGGCCTTTCTCAAGAAATTTCAAATAATTTGAATGACGAAAATAAAGCATATGGAGGATATATAAAAAATCTTGGTGATTATATGCGTAATGTACGTAGCCCTAAAGAAGATATCAAAAAGAAATATGGTGATTGGACAATGGAGTTTTCTGACCTAATAGAAAGTCGAGAATATCTCACGGATTGGAACAATTGCTACAATAGATTGATGAAAGATGAACTTCCAAAGTATCAAGAAAAATTCAATAATTATCTACATCAAAATCTAAATGCAGATATAATTCGTTTCAAGAATTTCATTGATGATGGAAACCAAAAAATCAAGAGAGCCATAAAGACCCTCAACGAAAACTTAAAACAAATTCCATATGGCGATGCTCCTAAAACATATCTTTATTTAAAGATCTCAGATACAAAGGATCAAAAGATTATTGAATTCAACAGAATGTTAAAAAATGCTATTCCCAACGCAGCAGGGTATGATTCAGAGGAGGCAGAAGAAAAGGCTTTCCGCCGTATAAAACAATTTATTGATTTCGTCAAAGAAAACGATCGCAATCGAAAATACATCTTGGATCTACGCAATTGGCATAGCTTTGCAGCATCCGAATTAAAATACGAGGACGATTCCGAATTCAATTATCATAGCGACAGTAATAGTCTAAGTGGTGGAGAAAAAGCAAAGTTAACATACACAATTCTAGCTTCTGCAATAGCATACCAATTTGGCATAAACGATAGTACAACTCGATCGCTTCGATTCGTTATCGTAGATGAAGTATTTAGCAAAAGTGATAGTATCAACGCCCAATACGCCATGCAACTTTTCAAGCAGCTTGACTTACAAGTGATGATTGTGACGCCTCTTGATAAACTCAATATTGCAGAAGAATACATTTCATCAGTCCATCAAGTTCAAAAAATTGGAGATTCATCTCGCATTCTTTCCTTGACAATGGAACGATTTAAGGAACTCAAAGCCCAAACAGAGGGTAATGTGAATGATTAGCCCAGAAGAAATAAAAAATAAGGCTGCAAGAAAATACAAAGACTTCTTGCGTTATGAAATTGAATTACGCTACAGTAAATCCGAAGAACCTTTTTTCCCGCTCATTATAAGAGCCGATACAGGCAGTGTGAATGATGATTTATTCAAACGACAAACAGATTTGCAATATTTAATCAGCAAAAGCAAAAACAAAATCGGTTTTGGCTATACTCTTGAAACAAAGATTGTAAGTTCAAAGCACAACGGAGTGCAAACTGCCATTTCAAAAATTTATTTTGAAACTCGAGAAGATTTTCTCACAATCATAAAAGAAAAGGAATCCTACAAAAGATTTTGCATCGCATTAGAACAAATTGAAAAAAGCGACATTTTCTCAAAAGAAAAATTTTCTGAATGGGCAAAATCACACCTAAATGATTTATGTTCAGAAACAGAAAGTGCTCATTTTTGGTCGGATATTAGCCTTTGCGCCAACTGGCTAAATCATAATCAGAATTCAAAATTTTATATAAGGGAAATCCCTCTATCTGTACATACTAAATTCATAGAACAGAATGAAAAAATCATTCAAAGTCTTACAGATAAGGCTGGCTCACCTTTATCCTTTGAAGAAACTTTCGGATTGAGAACGGAGTCCGATTTTGTCCGTTTTCGAAGCCTTTCGACGAATGTTCTTTTCCCATTTTCTGCTATTAATTTGAGTGAATGCCAAATTACAATTGAAAATTTCAAAAAACTTGACGATTCATTTTTAAGCCAAATAAAAAACATATTTATTGTAGAGAATAAAATGGTGTATTTGACTTTCCCTCAAGTTCCAAATTCCATTTGCATTTGGGGACAGGGATATAAAGTAAATACGCTCAACAGTATAGATTGGTTTAACTCCAAGAATATATACTATTTCGGCGATTTAGATGAGCATGGATTTGATATTTTATCTTCATACAGACGATATTATTCTAACATCCAATCATTTTGTATGAATCAATCAGATTGGATTAATCATTTACAATATGCGGTCGAGGGCAAAAAACTTGACGGAAACCAAATTCCACAAAATCTTACAAAAGCAGAAAAAGAAACATTTCAAATAATACGAACATCTAAAAAAAATCGTCTAGAACAAGAACGAATAAGTATTTCGTACATTCAAGAAAAGATACAAAATATCATCGAGTTCTAATTTCTTCAGCGGATCACTCCGAGAACGTAAATGGTATCGTCACAGTTGTATTACCCGCATTCATTTTGCTAAATTTCCAGCGACTTACTGCGCTTTTTATCTCGTTATCAAATTCGCTGTAGCCTGTCGTGGAAGCAGCGATGGAAATACTGATTATTACGCCGCTCGGATCAATTGTGAACTTCAAAGCCACCTTACCTTGAAAACCAGGCTTTTTCTTTAAAAACTTGTTGTAGACATGGCGTAAACCAGGCGTTCGCTGACGCACAACCTTCATGATGTCTGCTGCGGAACGAGAACCTTCTGCGCTAATCTCAATATCACGTTCAGAAGGTGTCCTGATGGACCCCTTTGCTTTTGTTGCAATTCCTCCGCCGCCACCGCCAAGCATTCCGGCCAAACCATCGCCGATACCTTCAGAACGATCTTCTGCGTATTCTGAATCACATTCTTCAACAGACTCTGTCAAATAAGAGATGTATTCTGGATGGTCTATGTTTCTCCTCAAATCATTTTCTAGTTTCCAATAGTCGGTCTCGCTATACTGTCGCTTTATTTTGCCGAAAACACAACGGCATACTCTTTGGTTCGCCCCCTGCGTACATTCATTCATAAAGATTCCTTCCGTTTCATAGGAATAAGAGAACCCCTTGACTTTGCTCTTTTGCGCGACAACTGAAGCCGCGCCGCCTGCTTGCGCATAGACGGCCGCAGCAAGCAGCCCAATCAGTGAATATTCCATAACATGCATAGGTCAACCTCCTAAAAATTACTCCACAAGGCATTTTGTCGCCAGCATGGTGAAAATAAGCGTAAATAGATCCATATTCTCTTTGGCACTCGCGACAAAAGACTTTAGTGAATATTCTTTTTTCAAGGATTTCAAAATGCAATGGCTCATGGACTTGGGGACTCCGTGTTCGTTCATGAGTTTGATGAAATTTTTTTCCATTTCAGGTGTAAATTTATCCGGGACACACTCGACAACATAATCTAAGCCCCATTTATCATTGTCATCCGGATATCCTTCCTCCATAATAACCTGAGCCATGCGGTTTTTATCCTTTGCCATTCGGTCGTACACGCATCCACAAACCTTTTCAGCCTCTTTTTTTCCGTAAAATTCTTTCATTTCCGATGGGCAATTCTTAATGGCATCTTTTCTTTTAACTGTTTTAAACCAATTATCTATATAAGCCTTAGCCTCTTCCTCGGTTATCCGCAAAGCCTCCGTTTCAAACTCCTCATCGCATTTCTCTACTGACTTAGAGAGAAACGACACGAAATCGTAATCTTCATACCCTTTCTGCAGGCTGGCGTCGAGTTTCAGGTATTCCTTTTCACTGTACGAGCCCTGCAACCTTGCGAGTACACACCCGCAGACCCACTCATTCGCATTTTCAGAGCAGTCTTTCATAAACTCTTGCTGCGTGGTCTCCGAATAGGGGAATTCTCCAGTATTGCTCTTCTTGGCAACAAATGATGCCGCGCCGCCCGCATATGTGAAGGCGACGAATCCGAGTATTCCGAATGCGATTTTTTCCATAAAGCTCATATCGGTCCCCCATAATTAAAGAAAGACTTTCTGTCACGTTAAATATAAGCAAAAAGGAGTGTCAAAAATTGCCAAAAGAGAAAATTAAAAAAATGCAAAAAAACTCTTGACAATCCGCACATGGGCTCTGTCGGGCTAAACTGTACACTTGTGCCCGGCTAGCAAAAAATCCTCAATCCGTAAGCCCTTCCAAAACTGTTTTTCGACTGCATGACCGATGTTTTTACGCTGAAATGACCGTTCGGCGGTCCGCAGCATATTCGCAGCTATACGGCCTGGCCTAACAGAGCCAACGGTCACAGAACCTATTTGCCTTTATTCAAAATCATCCTGCTTATTTTTCTTCCAACAGGTAATCCAAGATTTTTACCAGCAATTCGTTGGCGGGGCCCATGGCGGTCTTACCGGCAATGCGGATGTCCTTCGGGTTTTGAACGTAGTCAAAACCTGCGGCAATGCCTGCCTTGATTTCGTCGTCGCCGTTCTTTAACATGCTTTCCATGGATTCGGGCGTGGCTTCTAGATGGAACTGCAATGCGATTCCGCTGCCGATTTTGAATGCCTGATTCTGGCAGGCTTCACTAAAGGCGAATGGTTCTGCAATGCCCGGTAGTTCTGGAATGTCAAAGGTTTCGCCATGCCAATGGAAAACGTCCAGGCTTTCGGGCAAATTCATTTCTTCGACTGCATCGCCGGTGAAGGTGACGGGGAACCAGCCGATTTCCTTTTCGGGATTTTTCTTGATGGCCGCGCCAAAGGCGCTTGCGATCATCTGGGCACCGAGGCAGATTCCCAGAAGGGGCTTGCCCAGCTGCACCATGTCGCAGCAAAGTTCTTTTTCGCGAACAAAATGAGGGTACTTTGTTTCGTCCAGAACGCTCATGGGCCCACCCATCAAGATGGCGAAGTCCACGTCGTCTTCATGAGGAATGGGGTCGCCGGCGTAAAGGCGCACGATATGAACGTTGTGCCCCTTGGCCTGCAGGTAGGGGAGAATCGCTCCCGGACCTTCGTATTCAACATGCTGAAAAATATAGGTTTCCATAACCGCAAATATAAAAAAGACCCGCGATTTCTCGCGGGCTAATTTTTTGGGCGGTCGGATCGCCGCAGCAGGTTCGCAGTAATACAAAAAGGCCCGACAGAGCCCGCACATGTTTTATACATTTGTGCAGTAGTATTTTGCTTTTTCAGCATGTAAGCAGATGAGGTCATATGAAAACAACAATGGTAAACGCACTAAATACGCAAGGTTTTGCAAGCAAATGCTTGCATATACAATCAAAAAGACATATATTTGGTACTATGAGTACCGTAGCAAAAAATTTCCGCATCGATTCCGAATTGAACAACCAGGCCAGTAAGCTTCTTGAGGGGCTGGGGCTTTCCATGTCGCAGGCGATTTCCATGTTCCTGAAGCAGGTTGTTCTGCATCGCGGTCTTCCTTTCGAGGTGAAGTACCCGGAACATTCTGGCGAACTGCTCGATGCCATCGAAGAGGCGAAACGGCTCGAGGCCGACCCGAAGACCAAGCGTTATACGGATATGGACGAGATGTGGACGGACTTGGACAAATGATTTACGAAGTTATTTGGACTAGCCGTTTCAAGAAAGGCTATAAGCGCTGTAAAAAGCGCGGTTTGCCTTTAGATGAGTTAAAGTCCGTCGTCGAAAAACTCAGAACAGATCAAATTCTCGAAGAGAAATATCTGGACCACGAGTTGTCTGGAGTTTTCGCCGGTACGCGCGAACTCCATATTCACCCCGATTGGCTTCTGTGCTATAGGAAGAATAAAGGCGTTTTGACACTTACTCTTGTGGATACAGGAACGCACGCAGACCTGTTCGGAAAGTAGAAATGTCACAGCAAAATGTCACAGTAAAAATTGAGCGCTTTCCCGAAAAATTTAGTTTCCTGTTGAATTCATGAAGTCGCAAATTGCGACTTCACCGCGCAGGGAATAGCCTTGCACAATCAAAAGCTATAAAAAAATTGTATATCCCGAAATATTGCACCGTTTAGGTGCAATTTGTATTTTTTCTTGTCACACTTTTAACTCTGTGAGCCACCACCACTAAACGCTTTTCTATACGACAAAATGTCCGAAGTCAAAAAATTCCTTGCAAAAGATTTCTACAAAATTGATTCCCACAATTCAACACTACTCGATGTTCGCGAAACGAGTGAAGCCATCGTACGCCCTGTAAGTGGATCCATTCAGGTTCCGTTCTTTGAACTGTCCAAGAAGATTGATAGCATCCCGAAAGACAAGCCTGTTTACGTATTCTGCTCCACGGGAGACCGTTCCGAAGAGGTTGCCGAAATTCTCGCCGACCGCGATTACGACGTGTACAATGTGGAAGGCGGGCTTGAAGCTGTCCCGAAAATTCACTTCGTTGATGCCAAGGGCCTCAAGTGCCCGGGCCCCATCGTGAAGGTGGACGAAGCGGTCAAAAGCGTGTCCGTCGGCGAAGAAATCCAGGTGGAAGCGACCGAAAAAGCATTCTTTTCGGATGTGAATGTCTGGTGCCAGCGTACCGGTAACGAGTTGAAATCGCTCCTCGAAAAAGACGGCGTAATCTATGCGACCATCGTAAAACGCGACGCACCCCAGTCTCTTGAAAATCGTGAATTTGAGCACGGCAAGACGTTTGTCGTTTTCAGCGGCGATTTGGACAAGGCAATAGCCTCGTTCATTATGGCGAATGGTGCTGCCGCGATGGGCCGCCCGGTTACGATGTTTTTTACCTTCTGGGGTGTAAGCATTTTGCGCAGGCCCGAAAAGGTGCGCGTCAAGAAATCGCTCATCGGAAAAATGTTTGGATTCATGATGCCCCGCGGTTCCAAGAAACTCGGGCTTTCGCGCATGAACTTTGGCGGAATCGGAGCCAAGATGATTCGCGCAGTCATGAAGCAGAATGGAGTCTCTTCGCTGGAAGAACTGATTGAAAGCGCAAGGCAGAAAGGCGTGAGGTTTGTCGCCTGCCAGATGTCGATGGAACTCATGGGCATCACTGCCGAAGAGCTGATTGACGGCGTGGAACTTGGCGGCGTCGCGACGATGCTCGGCTCCACTGAAAAATCCGACTTGACCTATTTTATCTAGACGACCCCTGCGGTATGTACGATTTCGACACCGTAATCGATCGACGAAATGGCGATTCTATAAAATGGAAAGTCGCCGAAAACGAGCTGCCCATGTGGGTGGCGGATATGGATTTCCGGACTGCCCCCGAAATTTTGGATGCGCTCAAAAGCCGCCTGGATCATGGCGTTTTCGGGTATACGGATGTTCCCGACGCCTGGTACAATGCTTACATCAATTGGTGGGGTAGGCGGCATCACTTGAAAATGGAGAAAGAAAATCTGATTTTCTCTGCAGGCGTGATGCCTTCGATTTTCTCCGTAATCGAGCGGCTTGCCGCTCCGAGCGAAAACATCGTCATCCAATCTCCAGTCTACAATAACTTCTACAACTGCATCGAAAATAGCGATTGTAACGTTGTCGAAAATAAACTTTTGTATAAAAACGGGGCTTACGCCATCGATTTTACGGATCTGGAACAAAAGCTATCGAATCCGCAGACAACAGTGATGATTCTCTGTAATCCCCACAACCCGATTGGAAAAATCTGGAGTGCGGAAGATTTGGCAAAAATCGGCGAACTTGCCAAGAAGTACAATGTCACCGTCATTTCCGATGAAATCCACTGCGACATTACGGAGCCTGGGAAAAGTTACGTGCCGTTTGCGGCGGCTTCCGAAACTTGCCGCGAAGTAAGCGTTACTTGCATTGCGCCCACGAAGACTTTCAACTTGGCGGGTCTCCATACTTCGGCGGTATATGTAGCAAGCCCCACTTTGAGGCGCAAGGTACGGCATGCGTTGTACACGGACAAGATCGCCGCGCCCAATTCCTTTGCGACGGTGGCCGCGATTGCTGCGTTTGAACAGGGCGAGCCATGGCTTGAAAGCCTGCGCGAATGCCTCTGGGAAAACCGGAAACTGGTCGAAGACTTTTTGGCGAAGGAACGTCCGGAAATCAAGGCTGTCAAGGGTGACGCCACTTACCTTGTGTGGCTTGACATTTCGGCGTTGCCTGAAACTGGGCGAAATGTTGCCGCCTATTTAAGGCGTAAAACGGGACTGTTTCTTATAGGCGGCGATGCTTACGGTGCCGGCGGTGAACATTTCTTGCGAATGAATGTCGCCTGCCCTAAGAGTGTATGCCTAGAAGGGCTGAATCGGCTTAAACAGGGAATTGCAGCGTTACTACAAGCGTGATTTTTTACGCATCAGTGATGATGCGAATGGTCATGCATGGAATGGTCGGGCATGGAATGATTCATCTCGACGGAATGCTTTGCCGGTTGGTAGCCTGCAATGGACGGATCTACCATGCCAAAAATCATGGCGATGTGCGAAAGAACCAGGAATGCTGCCAGCAAGGAAATGCGAATGACGTTTCTTTTCTTCGGCTCAGCATGCTTAAAGAGCAACTTCAAGTTGAGTAGCGCAAGCAGGATCATCGGGATGCCCGCCAGCAGGTACGAGAAAATGGCGGTCGCATCGACCCAAGTCCTGAATTCCCCGTTGGAAGCGAGCGGCAGGACTACAGCAGGAACGAGGTAAAGGATGATGCCGATAAATGCAACACCCGCAAGTACGCCGCACACGCGGTTCACCCTTTTTGTCAACTCGGCCCTTTCTGAAAGGAGCGGAATCAACAGTTCCGTAATCGCGATGGTTTCTGCTAGGACAACAGGAATTGCCATGAACAGAATCAAGTTCCACGGCGAATTCTGCATCAGTAAATCCATATAATGGGTAGAAGACATAATGTGCTCCTTGGTTTATTTTCCTATATTTTCAATAGGAAAATAGCAAACGGCGACCTTTTTAGACCACACTTTAGCATATATTATTTTTCTATAGGACAGATTTTTATTATGAATCGACAAACCGCTCTTGATATTTTGAATGCAAATGCGGATTCGTTACCGAACTTGATTGAACAAGCGTATCAGTTGCGCACCAAGTATAAAGGCAACCGCGTAAGCATCCAGTTGCTCACCAATGTTCGCAGCGGAAACTGCACACAGAACTGCGCCTATTGCGCCCAGTCTCGCGATTCCGAAGCACCGATCGAAAAGTACCGCTATGTAGAAGACAAGAAACTTTACGGTGACAACGACCTCGTTGACGAAATGCATTTGGCGAGGCACTGTATCGGGCTCAGCGGCATCCGTTTTGCAGACGACGATATCGAAAAACTTGCCGAACGCATCCGCAAGATGAAAAAGAACGACACGCAAATTTGTTGCTCCATCGGGTTCCTGACCGAAAAGCAGGCGTTGATTCTTAAGGAAGCGGGCCTCAATCGCATCAATCACAACCTGAATAGCAGCCGTCGTTTTTATCCGAGCATTTGCACGACGCACACTTATCAGGAACGAATCGACAACCTGAAAATGCTGAAGGGCCTCGGCTTTGAAATTTGCTCCGGCGGCATCATCGGCATGGGCGAAACGCCCGAAGATGTCGTCGATATGCTTTTCGAACTACTTGAAATCAATCCGGATTCGGTGCCCATCAACTTCTTGCTCCCGGTAGAAGGTACGCGCCTTGCGGAGCGTGATATTTCGGCACTGACGCCCGAATACTGCATCAAGGTGCTTTGCCTTGCGCGCCTGATGCTCCCGAAATCGGACATCCGCTGCGCCGCCGGCCGCGAGGTGTATTTCAAGGGTCACGAGAAGACACTCTTCAAGGTAGCCGATTCCATATTCGCGTCGGGCTACCTCACCGAAGGCGGCCAGAGTCTCGAAGAAACATTCCGTACCATCGAGGCGGCTGGCTTCACCTGGCAAGTGGAAAGTGAATCATCCCACTAACTTCAAAAAATACTGGTGAATGCTTGTGTCGCTATTGAGTTCCGGATGGAACGAAAGCGCAATTTGGTTCTTGTAGCGAACGGCAACGATTTGCTCGGGAGCATCTGCAGTATTCGAACTTGCCGTACGCGAAAGGACTTCGACGCCTTTGCCGACTGATTCAAAGAAGGGCGCGCGAATAAAAGTCTGCGGCACTTTTCCGATGTGAGCGACTTCGTTTTCCGTAAAGAAGCTGCCGAGCTGCCTTCCGTAAGCATTCCTGCGGATAATCGCGGGGAGTGTCGCGAAATGCGCCTTGTTTTCGCCTGCAATTTTTTCGGCAAGGAGGATTGCACCGGCACATGTTGCGAGTACGGGCAGGCCTTCGACAATCTTTTTACGAAGAGGCTCGAAAAGCCCTAAGTCGTGGAGCAGTTTTCCTTGCACGGTACTTTCTCCACCGGGAAGTACGAGACCATCTAAATGGCGGTCTAGGTCACGTAACTGCCTGATTTCAAACACCTCGGCGCCCAGCGATTTGAGAATGCGCTCGTGTTCAATGAACGCCCCCTGCACTGCGAGCACGCCAATCTGCGGTTTGTTAATTCCCATTACTTCCCCCTTTCGGCCATCAGCAGCGCGATTTCCTGTTCGTTGATACCGACCATGGCTTCGCCCAAGTCTTCAGAAAGTTTGGCGATTAGCTTTGCATCGGTGTAATTGGTAACTGCCTGTACAATGGCGGCGGCACGCTTGGCGGGGTTGCCCGACTTGAAGATTCCGGAGCCTACGAAAACGCCTTCGGCACCGAGTTGCATCATGAGGGCGGCATCGGCGGGGGTGGCAACACCACCGGCAGCGAAGTTCACCACGGGGAGTTTCTTGTTGTCGTGAACGAAGCGCACCAGGTCGTACGACACCTGGAGTTCTTTGGCACGGTTAAAGAGCTCGTCTTCACGCATGCTCGAAATGCGGGCGATTTCCTGGTTCATCAGGCGCATGTGTCGTACGGCCTGGACGATGTCGCCCGTACCCGGCTCGCCCTTGGTACGGATCATCGACGCGCCTTCTTCGATACGGCGCAGCGCTTCGCCCAAATCCTTCGCGCCGCAAACGAACGGCACATCAAATTCTCGCTTATTGATGTGGAAAATGTCGTCGGCAGGAGAGAGCACTTCGCTTTCGTCGATGTAGTCGATCTCGATTGCCTGCAAAATCTGCGCTTCGGCAAAGTGGCCAATACGGCATTTGGCCATGACCGGGATAGAGACGGCGTCCTGAATACCCTTGATCATCTTGGGGTCGCTCATGCGCGATACGCCACCCGCGGCACGGATATCGGCAGGGATGCGTTCCAATGCCATCACGGCGGCAGCGCCTGCGGCTTCGGCGATTTTGGCCTGTTCAGGGGTTGTCACATCCATAATCACGCCACCCTTGAGCATCTGGGCAAGGTTCTTGTTGAGTTCGTAACGGTTTTGGTCAGACATGTAAATCTCCTTGGTTGTGGAATGGTTTAATTTCAGGCTGTAATTTAAAACATTCGCTTGACCTGCACAATATTCAGTTTTTTACTATTTTTATAAGGTCAGTTAAATATCAGATTAGCAATATTAATAAGGTCAGCTTCATGTTCACTTACGATATGTCCAAAGCGGGAGCTAACAGCCTCTACCATTACCTTTACCAATGCATCAAAAAAGATATCGTAAGCGGAAACGTCCTTGCCGAAGAACAACTCCCTTCCAAACGAAACCTCGCGCAGAATCTCGGCATTAGCGTCGTGACGGTTGAAAATGCTTACGCCCAGCTCCTCGCCGAAGGCTACATCTACTCGCTCCCTAAAAAAGGCTTCTTTGTCGCAGACATAAATGCCGCGGCTAATGCGCAAGTCCATCGGAACCGCAAGAAACCCCGCACGCGCAGAATCCACGCAGAACTCACCGACGAGTCAGAACATGTCAACCCGAAATATATCGCCGATTTCGCAAGCAACGGTTCCGATATCGAGGCGTTCCCCTTTACCACTTGGGCAAAAATCACTCGCGAGGTCCTTTGCGAAAGGCAGAACGATTTGTTGCAAGTTTCTCCGGGAATGGGCTCACTGGAACTTCGCCGAGCCATCGCTCGTATGCTTCGCGAATTCAGAAATATCCAAGTGTCGCCAGAACAGATTGTCATTGGTGCCGGGACCGATTACCTTTATGGCTTGCTAGTACAATTGCTCGGATTTGACAAGTGCTATGGCGTAGAAGACCCTGGCTGGGGCAAAATTTCAAAACTGTATAGCCAATACGGCGTCAAGGTGAGTCACATTCCCATTGTAGAGGAAAGTTTCGTAGACTCCGTCAAGAAATCTGACGTCGATGTCGTACATATTTCGCCAGCGCACCATTTTCCGACCGGGATGGTGATGCCTGTCGGCGAACGCTATCGCCTGCTCAGTTGGGCTGCCGAATCCCCAAATCGCTATATCGTCGAAGATGACTATGACAGCGAATTCCGCATGACCGGAAAGCCCATCCCCGCATTACAGAACATTGATGTTACCGAAAAGGTGATTTACCTGAATACCTTTTCCAAGACGATGACTTCTGCGATTCGCCTCAGTTATATGGTGCTCCCGCCGCATCTTGCCGAGAAATTCCATAACAAACTTTCGTTCTATTCGTGTACGGTTTCGAACCTGGATCAGTATGTAATGGCCAGGTTCATTGATCTCGGTTACTACGAGACGCACATCAATCGCATGCGCAACCTGTACCGGGCCAAGCGCGATATGCTCCTGTCGGCTATCCGCAAAAGCAAACTTTCAAATGTCGCCCTAATTTACGAAGAAGATGCCGGACTCCACTTTATCTTGGAAGTGAACACGAAATGTTCCGATATAGAATTCTGCAACCGCGCCCGATTTCGCGGGGTAAACATCCGCGCCCTTTCGGAGTATTATTTTGAGGCGAAGCCGTCGCAGCACAAGTTTGTCGTGAACTATTCGTCGGTAGATAAAGCGAGCATGCAAAAAGCAGTGCAGATACTCGCGAGCCTTTGCAACTAAAAAGTTTTAATGTTTCAAATCGCAAGCAGCCTGTTCGTAGTCAATGAGCTTGGTGATAGTTGGGTGAGTTCCGCAAACGGCGCAGTCATCGTTATGACTCGGGAGTTTTACCTTGCGGAATTCCGCCGTGAGTGCGTTGTAGGTGAGTAGGTAGCCTGTCAATAAATTGCCTACGCCAAGAATATACTTGATTGCTTCCATCGCCTGCAAACTTCCGATGACGCCTGCGATTGCCCCAATCACGCCCGCCTCTTTGCAAGTCGGCACAGAACCTTTCGGGGGCGGTTCCTCGAAAATGCAGCGGTAGCAAGGACCTTGTTCGGGCACGTATGTCATCAGCTGCCCCTGAAATCCGACAATACCCGCATGCGAGAAAGGCTTCTTCGCCATGACGCAGGCATCATTAATCAAGAACTTCGTCGGAAAATTGTCGGTGCCGTCAACGATAAAATCGTAATCCTTAATGAGGTCGAGAATGTTTTCGCTCGTTACGAAAGTATGGTAAGCGATTACATTCACGTCAGGATTCATCGCTTCCATGGTTTCTTTCGCGGATTGCACCTTGGGCTTACCCACATCTTGCGTGGCGTGTATTATCTGACGTTGTAAATTTGAAAGGTCAACCACATCGGCATCGGCAACGCCGATCGTGCCCACACCGGCGGCGGCAAGGTACATGGCCACAGGTGCGCCAAGACCGCCCGCACCGATGACGAGTACCTTCGCGTTCAAGAGCTTCTTTTGGCCCTTTACGCCGACATCTTTAAGAATGATGTGGCGCGAATAGCGTTCCAGTTGTTCGTTGGTAAAAACCATTTTTCTATTGGATTTTCGAACTCATCACACGTACTTCGAGAGCGTCACGACATCTTCGCCGCTCCATGTGTAAAGCGCGAGCAAAGGCTCGTCTTTTGTTTGCATGGAATGGACGTGGTTCGAGGGGTGCAGAATAAATTCTCCGGGACTGCGAACTTTTGAAACGCCGTCTAAAGTCCAAACGGCAAGGCCCGAAAGCACCACATAAAGTTCCGTGGCAGGGTGGTAATGCGCCGGGTACAAGGTATTCTTTCCGAGAAGCGTAAACCCGAAACAAAAATGTTCGTCGCGATACGGCGCTTCGGGCCCGAGGATTTCTCCCCAGCCCATACGGTTTCCTAAATCAGGCATATCGGCGCGAGGCTCGTAATTATACTTCCACGGCAAAAAAGGGAGTGCTGGCTTTAACGCTTTCAGCAAATTTGCAGTCTCTGAACTTCCATGTTTTGCGGAGTCTTCAATCCAGCGAATCAGCGGAGAATCGCTTTTTTCGAAAGTCCCACTCGGGGTAGGGATTTCACGCATTACAAACTTGGCTGCCTCTTGACCGATATCATCGTCAATTTGGGCGCGTTCATTCAGAAATCGCTTCGATTCTTCAATTAAACGGGCGATAAAATCTTGCATCGGAATTTGCTCGTTTTACTTCACGCTTGATTTCAGTACGGCAACCGTATGGCCGATCACTTCGCCCTTTAGGAATGCTTCGTAAGCTTCTTTAGCAGTAAGCTTCGAAGATTCCAGCGACTTTTCGATTTCGAAAGCGTTCTTGCCGGATTCCTTCACCGAAATATCGGCGAATGCTTTTTGCAAGTCGCTTGCACGGTAGAATCGGAACGGCCCGAGCCCCGCCTTTTCTTGCGCGGCGTAGCCCGAAATCACGTCTTCAGGTTCCGCCTGCACCTTCCAGGAATAAGTGAAAATTTCTGACTTAAGCCCAGCCAATTCGCCGAGCTTGATAAACGCACTGAGCGGCACGCGGCCACCGAGTGTCGAATAGACCGCACCCTTGTCGGCTAGGTAATCGCGTGCCTGCTTGAGTGCCAGATAATGCAAATCCAGCATCTGTTCGTGCACGAATTCTGGAATCACTTCGACGCGCTTTTCCAGGTAATGGCCGCTGTTTCGTTTGTCTTCAATCTTGGTATTGTCTGTCAGCGGAACATTGGGCAGGTTCTCGTAAATCACGTCGTAACGGTGCTTGCCATTTTCAAGAGGTTGTAGAAGGTCGCCCGCACCAAATTCAAGCTTCACCGAATCAGCATCCTTCAAATTCTTCTTGATGTTTTCGGCGGCGGCATCTACCACGCTTTTCTGCAAGTCGGTAAAGCCCACGCGCTTTGCACCCAAAAGTTCAATGCCCGTCAAGACATCGATACCGGAACCCGTACCAATTGACGCAAAGGCTTCCACATCGTGCCCTAGGTTTTCGCGAATCAATTTGAATGCAGGTGCTGCAATGTAGGCCACCCAATCGCTAGTAATATCTTCGGTCTTTGGCAAATAGGCGTGATCCGTTACAGCCACGGAAAGGTAATCTTGAACCTGTTTCGGTGCTTCTTCTAAAGCCAGATACTTTTTAACATCAACTAAAATACTCATTATAGTTTACCTCACTTTTTTTGAGTGCAAATATAGATGCGAGCTATAACTGCGTCCAATACAAAATTTCTAGCGCTTGCTATCAATTTTTTGTATAAGTAAAAAGCCCGTTTTTCCTTGACAAGATTTATGCATTTATGTAGATTTATGCATAGAAATTCAAACCACGTTTTTTCAGCGCTTGGGAATGCTCAAAAACGCGACGTTCTTTTCGGTGCTGTTAACAAAAGGAGCCTTATACAATGGCACATTATCTCTTTACTTCTGAATCCGTGTCCAAGGGACACCCCGACAAAGTTTGCGACCAGATCTCGGATGCAATTCTCGACGCCTGCCTCGCCCAAGACCCGAACAGCCGCGTGGCTTGCGAAACGCTCGCCAACACCGGTCTCGTTGTGATTTCCGGCGAAATTACCACCAAGGCCGTAATTGACTACCAGCAGATTGCACGCAAGACTATTAAGAGCATCGGTTATGTGAACCCGGAACTTGCTTTTGATTATAAGGGCTGCTCCGTGCTCGTTGCAGTGGACAAGCAGTCGCCCGATATCGCTCAGGGTGTTGACGCCAAGGCTGCCGAAGGCAAGGAAGATGACAAGCAGGGCGCAGGAGATCAGGGCATGATGTTCGGTTACGCCGTGAACGAAACCAAGGAATTGATGCCGCTTCCGATTAGCCTTGCTCACAAGCTCATGGAAGAAATCCAGAACCTCCGCGAATCCGGCAAAATCAAGTGGCTCCGCCCCGATGCAAAATCTCAGGTGACTGTTGAATACGACGAAAACGATAAGCCCGTGCGTGTCGATACCGTGGTGGTCAGCACCCAGCACGACGAATTCGTGAACGGCAAGGAACTCAAGCATTCTACCATCGAAAAGGAAATCATCGAAAAGCTTATCAAGAAGGTGATTCCCGCAAAGCTTTTGGACAAGAAGACTCGCTTCCTCATCAATCCGACGGGTAAATTCGTGATTGGTGGCCCGCATGGTGACTGCGGCCTGACGGGTCGTAAAATTATCGTAGACACCTACGGTGGCATGGGCCGTCACGGTGGTGGCGCATTCAGCGGCAAGGACCCGAGTAAGGTCGACCGCAGCGCCGCCTACGCCGCTCGCTATGTGGCTAAGAATATCGTTGCCGCGGGCCTTGCAGACCGTTGCGAAGTGCAACTCGCTTACGCCATCGGTTATTCCAAGCCGGTGTCCGTGCTGGTGAATACGTTCAAGACCGGCAAGATTGATGACCGCAAGATTGAAGAAATCGTGAAGAAGGTCTTCGACCTTTCTCCGGCCGGCATCGTGAAGATGCTCGACTTGAAGAAGCCCGGCTACCAGGCAACTGCAGCGCTTGGCCACTTCGGCCGCACCGGCGCTCGCTTCACTTGGGAAAAGACCGACAAGGCTGCAACTTTGAAGAAACTCGCCAAAGCATAAGCGAATTCTCTCTAGCAAAAAGATTAAGGCTCGTCAAACGACGAGCCTTTTTTGTAGGTATTATTTATTCCAATCGACTTCGCGATAGATTTTTTCGGTGAATTCGTCGGCATTCAGCTGCAGGTATCCGACCTTATGCAGCAGGTCTGCGAAGTAATGCAAGTCGGCTTTCAGGTTGCGACCACTCTTGATTTTCTGTTCAGGGGACTGGTATTCGTAAGACTTGATGAGTGCGGTTGCGAATTCCTTGTCTTCGATGGCGGAGTGCTTGCCTGCCTGCATGAGTTCCACGGTTTCTTCCGGGTGTTCGCTGATCCAGGTGTGAGCCTGTTCAAGAGCGCGGAGAAGAGCCTTGATCTTTTCCGGTTCCTTTTCCAGAAGGATGCCCGAAACATAGTAGAAGCAGCAATAGCGACCTGCAAAAACAGGGTCGGTTGCCAAATCCATCAGCACATCGGCGCGGCCGTCAACAGCGGCAAGGCTTCCCAGCGGGTCCCAAAGTGAAACCGCTTCAACCTGCCCGCGTTCCAAGGCTTCGAGCGCCAAGTTGCCATCGGCGTAGGGCAAGAACTGTACATCGTTTATGGCAGAAACGCCGTTTGCTTCAAGCCAAAGTGTTGCGGCCTGGTGCGGGGTTGCCCCAATGGCGTTCACGGCAATCTTTTTGCCCTTCAAATCCTGCGCAGAGCGAATCGGCGAGCCCTTCTTAACAAGCAGATGAATGCATCCGACGTGGAATCCTTCGACCACCTTGATGTTCACGCCATTTTCGACGGACTGGAAAAAGGCGAAGTCGGAGTTTGTAATCGGATATGTTCCGTTGTTGAGCCCGATTTTGCGAGTTTCCGCATTCGCCGACACGAATTTCACATCGACACCTTCCTTGGCGAAGAAGCCTTTTTCTTTAGCGACAAAGAACGGCGCAATGCAAAGGGTTCCATCGGAAACGGGGATTTCGACTGAACCGTATTTAAAAGCGGGTTCATTGGTAGCGGCAGCTTTTTCAGTTTTTTCTTCTTCGCAGGCGATGAGCGCAAAACCCAAAGTAAAAACGGCTGCGAACGATAGTAATGTTTGAATGAATTTCATTTAAAATCTCCTATGATTAATTTTTTTTAGATCCTTCACTGCGTTCAGGATGACACGATGAGGATGTTTAATGTTTTGATGTACTTGCCTTAATTGCCTGTTCGAAATCGGCGATAATGTCGCGCGGGTCTTCGATTCCGACGGACACGCGAATCATGTCGTCAGGAATTCCTGCAGCAAGCCTATCCTTCGGCGAAAGCTGGGAATGTGTACTCGTTGCCGGGTGTAGCACACTCGTACGGGCGTCGCCCACGTGCACCACCAATGCCGCGACCTTCAGCGCTTTCACGAACGAGCGAATAGCAGCCTTGCCTCCCTTGAGGCCAAAGGTCAGCACGCCGCTTCCGCCCTGATAATCGAAATACTTGCGAATGCGCTTGCTGTTCGGGCTAGATTTGAGCGCCGGATAGTTGACCCAGTTTACTGCCGGATGCTTGGAAAGGTATTCGGCCAAAGCCAAGGCATTAGAACTGTGCTGCGGCATACGCAAATGGAGCGTTTCAAGGCCCAGGTTCAAAAGGAACGCGTTGAACGGGCTCTGGGCGGCCCCGAAATCGCGCAAAAACTGGGCGCGGGCTTTGACAATGTAGGCAGCGCGGCCAAATTTTTCAGTGTAAGAAGTATTTGCGTACTGCGCATCGGGATTGACGAGATCCGGGAACTTTCCATTATTCCAGTTGTAATTGCCACCATCAATCACGACACCGCCCAAGGCGATTGCATGGCCATCGATGTACTTGGTGGCCGAATGAATGACGATGTTTGCGCCATGCTTTAAGGGCTTCACCAAGAACGGCGTTGCAAGCGTGTTATCCACAAGGAACGGCACGTCAAATTCCTTGGCAAGCTTCGAGAACTTTTCAAAATCCAGAACGCCAAGCGCCGGGTTACCAATGGTTTCGCCGAAGACCAATTTTGTATTCGGGCGGAATGCCTTGCGAAGTTCTGCAATAGGGGCTTCCGGGTCAATGAAGGTGGTTTCGACGTCAAGCTTTGAAAGTCGAACATCAAGCAATGTATAGGTCCCGCCATATACCGCCTTAGAGGCTATGATATGATCGCCTGCCTTGACCAAATTCGAAATAGCGAGCAATACGGCCGACTGTCCCGAAGCTGTTGCGACAGCGCCCACACCGCCTTCCAACTCGGTAATCTTTGCTTCAAAAGCCGCTACCGTCGGGTTGCCCGTACGCGTGTACTTGTTGCCCGACTGCTTGAGGGCGAAAAGACGTTCTACTTCGTCAACATCTTCGTATTTGTAAGTGGTTGACTGGAAAATCGGCAAAACGCGGGGCTCGCCCACTTTCGGCTTCCAGCCCGCCTGCAGGCACTTGGTGCCGAAATTCCAATTGGACGGATTCGTAACATCCGCTGAAATTTTACTTGATTTTTTTGATGCTTTAATTGACATGTGAATCACTCTCCTTATAAATTTCAATGCGAAAAATAGAAAGGGACTTCCACATTTTCTAATACTTTGTTTTTATGCGGAATTATCAAAATTTTTTATAACGAAACGAAAATGCCCCCGACCGAGTCGAGGGCAACATCACTTAATATTGATTTATTTATAATCCGCCGTAATCAGATTCACCGTTCGGCAAGAGTCTCCCCTTGTGCATGGTGTAAATGCGGTCGCCATACTTGAAGCCGCGAGGATCATGGGTAGCCACAAGTACCGACGTTCCCGACTGCGCAAGTTCCGCCAAAAGGTCAAAGACAATCTTGGCATTAGTTTCGTCAAGGTTGCTGGTCGGTTCGTCAGCAATCACGATATCGGGATTGTTGACAAGAGCGCGCACAATCGAGGCTCGCTTGAGTTCGCCACCCGAAAGTTCTGCCGGCATTTCATTCACCAAATGGGCAATGCCGAGAGTTTCGAGTTTTGAATGAATATCAATATCGACCAATTCCGAAATATCCCTCACCTCAACCTTATCGCCCTCGCGAATCGCCCGCGGCAAGAAGATATTTTCAAACACGGTAAATTGCGGCAAGAAAACGGATTCTTGCGGAATGTAGCCGATTTTATCGTTACGAATCGCGGAAAGTTCGGCATCTGTCAAACTTGCAAAATCAACACCATTAAAAATGATAGATCCCTGCGAGGGGCGATTGATTCCCGAAAGGAGCGATAAAAGCGTACTCTTTCCGCTTCCCGATTCGCCATAGATTACCGAGAAATCACCAGACCAGGCAAAAAATTCCACATTATCGACTGCGTTAAATTCTTCACCGCGTCGCGTATAGGTCTTGTATAAATTGGAAACGTTTAAAATCAATGTTCAACCTCCCTCAAAGCGGCGTAGGCATCAATCTTGCTCACCTTATTTGCCACGCCGAAAACCGCCACCGGCCCCACCGAATGCAAAAGCAAAACCACCACAGCGTAAACAGCAGCGATTTCGGCATTTCCAGGAACAATAAAGGGCACGTTCACATGTTCGCCAATCCAAATTTTAAAAGTGAAAAACGCCACGCTCGAAAGCAGCAATCCAATGTACGTTCCTACCGCCGAAACCAGCAGCGATTCGCCCAGCACAAGAGTCCTTAAACGTTTGCGGGCATAGCCCACAATTCGCAAAAGCGCATATTCACGCCTGCGTTCGCGAGTCGACAGTGAAAACGAAATCACAATCGCGGCAACCGCAATCACCAAGAAAAGGGCCACGATTGACCACACCACAATCTGCAAGAAGTTCGCCGACTTTTCAAGACCCGAGAACAAATCTTTGCGAGTGCGAATCTGCACGCCGTCAAAGCGGGTATGAATTTCTCGAGAGAGGCGCTCGATATCGGCCCCTGCGCGAAGTTTAATTAAAACGCTGGAGTAAATCGGCGAATCCGAACCTTCGGACTTGACATCTTGATGCAAGAAAATCACGCCCTTGGCCTTAGCTGCCTCGCGGATATCGGCAAGTGTCGCCACATCTACAAAAACGGCCTGGTCCAACTTGTTGCCGACCGGTTCAAGGGTGGCCGCCACAGGGTATTCATGGTCAAAGAACCTGACGGTCCTTTTCTCGCCCACGCTAATTTCACTGCCCACCACAATAGCACCCTTAGGGAGTTTATCCGTAAGGACCTCGTGAATCCAGGGCTGAATCACAAAATCAGAAGCCGGCTCGAAACCGATAATCATGACTTTCTGTTCGCAGCAGCTAGAATTCAAGGTGGTCAAAAAATACTGCTGCGTCGCAATTTCTACGCCGTCAAGGCCACGAATAAATTCCAGCGAGCCCTGCGGCAAATAGGTGTACTTGGAATCGCCCTGCAAAAGTACAGTCTGGTCGTTAATTTCGCTCCCCTGGGGAATCACGATGACGTCGGCACCCAAGCGAGACGAAAGGCGATTCAGGCCCTTCGAAAGCGAAAACGACAAAAGCCCGCCCACCAAAAGCACCGAGGCGAGCAAGGCAATCAAAAGCGAAAGCCCAAAACTGCGGAATGGGTTTCGCAAGTAATTTTCAATAATCAAATTCAAATCAGTCTTGTTCATTTCGCCTCCTCAATTTCAAGTAAATCAAATTCAGCGCCGCAAGAAGCGCAATCAGCACACCAAAAACAGCAAGCACCGGCCCCGTAATCACATGACATGCCATTTGATCGTGTTGGCATGTTCCAACAATTACCGTTGGCACAAGCAAAACAAAAACACCCACCACAAGCGTTACTGCAGAAAGAATAACATGTGCTTTCTTTTTAAGGAGCCCCGCAGCAACGACGGCATTTGCTAGCAACGCAAGTCCTAAAAAAGCATCTACCGTCGTCGAAATTTCACAGCTCATGGTTCCACCACCCATCGGATGGCAAACAGGCAAAATCAACTTGGTAAGTACAATCAGCAAAACGCCGAAAATAAGATTAACAACAACAAATACTTTGTACTGTTTCATGGCACTCTCCTTAAAAATTTTCGGTGCATAAATTAAAAAGGTATACCGAAAATGTCCAATACTATATCACTATGATTTGCTATAGGTTTTTATTATAACACAGACAAATTCAACAGCGTCGCACATATAGAAAAAAACAATAATTCAGCATAAGAATTAAGTATTGGACGCTATCAAAAACCACTTCT
This sequence comes from Fibrobacter succinogenes, assembly GCA_902756345.1. Taxonomy (GTDB): domain Bacteria; phylum Fibrobacterota; class Fibrobacteria; order Fibrobacterales; family Fibrobacteraceae; genus Fibrobacter. The sequence continues at coordinate 287,873 of CACVQR010000001.1, forward strand.
ATATTTGCTTTCAAAAAAAATTAAGGAGAGTATAATGTCAAATCAATTTTCTTTTGATACGCTTAAATTGCACGCAGGCTATAATCCTGCTGAACACAACCACGCCGTTTCGGTGCCCATTTACCAGACAACCGCATTTACGCTCGACACCGTAAAGCGTAGCGACGATCTGTTTTATTTCGACAGCGCCGAAGCACTTTATACACGACTTTCTAATCCGACAACGGATGTACTTGACGCACGCCTTACGGCACTCCACCTGGGAGCAACCGGAGCTGTCACGCTTTCTTCGGGCATGGCAGCGGTTACGTATTCGCTTTTGAACGTCACAGCAGGCAAAGGCAGAATCCTTGCAACAGCTCGTTCTTACGGCGGATCTTTCGATAGTTTCGAACAAATCTTCGGAGAGACGGGCGTCAAGTATGACATTGTAGAAGACCCTGACGATCCGGCAAATTTCGAGGCACTCGTTAAAGAAGACACCAAGGTAATCTACATCGAATCGATCACCAACCCGAACGCCACCATTCTGGATATCGAAGCGATCGCAAATATCGCCCACAAGCATGGAATTCCGCTGATTGTCGACAACACGGTGGCAACCCCCTACTTGCTGAATCCCTTTGATTTCGGCGCCGACGTAGTGGTTTATTCGGCCACCAAGGGCCTTACAGGCCACGGTAACGTAATCGCCGGTGCCATTGTAGAAAACGGCAAGTTCAACTGGAAAAACGGAAAGTTCCCACAGTTCGACGGCCAGCCGCATTTCTTGGTGTCGCAGCAGGGCGTACCCCGCAGTTTTTACGACGTGTTCCCGGATACGCCTTTCACCGGCCGTATCCGCGCCATTCACCTGAATTACCTGGGCGGTGCCATCGCCCCGTTCAATTCTTACCTGGTGCTTCTTGGAATTGAAACCCTTTCGGAACGTCTTTCGAAATCGGTAAAGTCTGCTGAAAAGATCGTAGAATTTTTGGAAACGCGCCCCGAAGTTTCTTGGGTCAATCACCCGCACGCAAAAAACAGCAAGTACAAGGCGCTCGCCGCCAAGTATTTCCCCAAGGGTGCCGGCGCAATCCTGAGTTTTGGCCTTAAAAAGAACGACCGCGCAACCATTATCAAGTTCTTGGAAGCCGTAAAAGTATTCAGTTTCCAGGCAAACATCGGTGACGCCCGTTCGCTCATTATCAACCCGTCTACAACCACCCACATCGAGCTCCCGGAACGCGCTCAGGAATTGGCCGATATCCATTCCGAAACCATCCGCCTCTCAATCGGCCTCGAAGACGTGAACGATTTGATTGCCGATCTGGAACAAGCCTTCGTCGCAATCCAATAGCGCGGAGGCATTCTGCCGAATTTTCGATCCATAGTAAAACCTAAAAGGTGGCTGCATTTAGCAGTCACCTTTAGTTTATGGCACAAAGAAATTTAAACGGCGGACTCAATTGAGTCCGCCATGATAGAATTGGAGATGATTATTTTATCAAACCGTCGGCGTATTCGCTAATCGCCTTGTCGAGACGTGCAAAGATTTCATCCAGCTGAGCCTCGTTGATAATCAGCGGAGGAGCCACCAGAATCGTAGAGCCGCCGCCCATCGTGAGAATGCCGTAATCGTTGCGGAGTTTCGTGATAAAGTTTCCAAGGAAGGGTTCACCAGCCGCATTCTTACGGATAACATCCTTGTGATCCTTACTGTAACTGAATTCAATCGCGCCAAACAAGCCTACAGAACGCACGTCACCAACAGAAGGGTGCTTTGCCTTGAGTTCCGCAAGCTTTTTCTTCAAAAGGGGTTCCTGCTTTTTCACGTTGCTCTTGACATCCAGGCGGAAATATTCTTCGATACAGGCGATCGCAGCAGCAACGCCCAGCGGATGCGCATTATAGGTAAGCCCTGCAGTAAAGGCATTTTCCTCATAATAATTCGCAATACGCTCGCTAATGAGCACGCCGCCGAGCGGAGCGTAAGCGCTGTTCACACCCTTGGCAAAAGTAATCAAGTCCGGTTCCACGCCATCGGCCTGGCAGGCGAACCATTCACCCGTGCGCAAGAAGCCACTCATGACTTCGTCGCACACCATCAAAATTCCGTACTTGTCGCAGATTTCGCGGACACCCTTCAGGTATCCCTTGGGGTAAAGATAAACGCCATTGGAACCGGTGACCGATTCAATGAACACAGCCGCCACCGATTCCGGGCATTCCTGCTGAATCTGATATTCCAGGCGAGAAAGGAAATGCTTGGTCGCTTCTTCTTCGGTCTTGAACTTGATATCGTAACCGTAAAGGTGCGGAGCCGGATACTTGATGAATCCGGGAATCGTCGGGAACAGCGAAGCGCGTTCGCTTTCGCCCGTCAAGCTCGACGCACCGTAAGTGCTTCCGTGATAAGATTCATACTTCGAGAAAATCTTGTCGCGGCCCGTAAACGCCTTCACAAAGCGGATAGCAAATTCATTCGCTTCGGAGCCACCCAGCGTAAACAGCACCTTTTTCATGTTCTTCGGCGCAATCTTTTCAATCAAGAGTTCGCTGAGTTCGCCCGCTTCGGCAAAGGCATGACGCGGAGCGATGTAAGCCAAACGTTCCACCTGCTTTTGCACCGCTTCAATAATGTGGCGGTTATTAAAGCCGATATTCACGTTCACCAGTTCCGACGCGATATCGATGTATTCCTTGCCTGCACCATCGTAAACGTAGATACCGTCGGCATGGTCTACAAAGAACGGCTTGTAATCTTTATGGGGGGCATTCGCGAAAGAAAACAGGTTATACTTTCGGGCCTTTTCATAAGAGGCGGCATTTTCTCCCGCCACATAACTAACGTTATTTGACATAGTACTCTCCTTATTTTTTGAAACAAATATAGGTGCAATTTTAGTCGCTGTCCAATACTTTGTTTTTAGCGCTCGTTATCAATTTTTCCGATAACAAATCCATCTAGACTAAATGACGTATTCCGGCGCCGTATTGGAACGTGCAAGATTAAAGCGTTCCAAAATATTGCGGCGTTTTTCCAGGAACTGCGCCGAGCCTCTTTCACGCGGGAAGCTGTCGCGAATTTCAAGCACCTCGCTAATGCGCCCCGGACGCGGCGTCATAATCACGATACGATCAGACAAATAAAGCGCTTCGTCAATATCGTGGGTCACCAGAATCATGGTGGTGTTGCGTTCCTTGCGAAGTTCCAAAAGCAAGTTCTGGATGTCAGCACGGGTAAACGAATCCAGCGCTCCCATGGGTTCATCAAGCAGCAAGATTTCAGGATCATTAATCAACGCACGCGCAATTGCCACGCGCTGCGCCATACCACCACTAATCTGGTGCGGGAAATTCTTTTCGAATCCGCCAAGACCGATTTTTTCGATAAAATCGTGAACCTTATCCTTATTCTGTTTATAAACGCCACGAATCTTGAGACCCATCGCGATGTTGTCTTCTACCGTGAGCCACGGGAAAAGGCAACCCTGCTGGAATACGTAACCGCGCTTGGAATCGGGCCCGTGCACCGGTTCGCCATCAAGAATAATCTTGCCGTCTTGAACAGGATCGAGCCCCGCAATCAAGCGCAAAAGCGTCGTCTTGCCGCAACCCGATGCGCCCAGAATCGAAATGAATTCGCCCTCAAAAACAGAAAGATTGATATCTTTCAAAATCTGCCGCGGTTCGCCCGTGCGTTCATCGATAAAGGAGCGGTTTACTTCGCGAATCTTCAAGATTTTTTCTTTATCTAAAATATCCGTCATCGTCGCCTCCTATCGCACAACACCTTTTTGCCAGCGAAGCACATAACGCTGTACTGCGCCAACCACCTTCAAAATCGCCGAGAACAGCACTGCCATCACGACAATCGCAGCGAATACCTTGTAATAAGCGCTCCAGACCTTCGAAGTGTTAATGTAGTAGCCAAGGCCACCCGGCTGCCCCATCATTTCGGCCATCACGAGCGTCGTAAAACCAAACGCAGCCGCCGTCATAATACCCGTAAAAATCTGCGGCATCGCATGGGGAATCGCAATATGGAAAATCTGGTACAGCTGCCCCGCGCCAAAAGTGCGCGAAAGTTCAAACAACGACTTCGGCGTACCCTGCACCCCGTCGGCCGTCATAGTCGCCACCGGGAACCAGGAGCATATCGCAATCAAGAAAGTCGCCGCCGCAAACGAAGTCGGAAAAAGCGTCAGCGCAAAAGGCATCCATGCCACTGCCGGAATCACGCCGCAAATGTTGAGCACCGGCAAAATCCAGTAACGAGCCTTCGGATACCAACCAATCAGCACACCCGTCAACACACCCGTCACCACGCCCACCGAAAATCCGGCTACAAAAAGGCGCAACGAGTAAAGCGTATTCTGCCAAATGAATTTGGTATCGCCAATAAAGGCGTCCATAATAATCGCAGGCCCCGGAAAGAACGGCTGCGGCAAAAACAGCAACTTGGTTCCAAGAATATCCCATGCCGCAAGAGCCAAGCCAACCGCGAAACGGAACTTCGCGCCCGCGAAAAATTTTGCCACCTTATCTGCACTCGCCTTGCGGACAAACAGCACCACCGTATAGACCGCGTAATAGGCAATAATGGCAAGCAAAACTAAGCGGTATGCCAAATTGTCGTCAACTCTAAACCCGCCAAAAACATATTCCTTGATTCGCACATTTTCAGCCACCTGCGGAAAAAGCAAGTTTACCAAGAAGGCGATCAGGAAACCTGAAATCGTCAAAACAATGTTCATTCAACTCTCCGTAAAATTTTTAAAAATGCGCCCTTGCGGGCGCTAAGCAACAAGGAATTTCGATTACTTGTTCAAATCGACTTCTTCGTACAGGTTCGCGACAAACTGGTCGGGATCCTGCGTGAGGTAGCCAATCTTCTTGAGCTGTTCGCTAAAGTAATGCAAGTCTCCCTTCACATCGCGGCCAAGAGTCTTGCGCTGTTCCAGCGAAGTGTACACATAACTCTTAATCAGTTCAACAGCCAGCGGCTTGTCTTCGATTTCGGAATACTTGCCTTCGGCAATAATGTCAACCGTTTCTTCGGGGTGTTCAGCAATCCAGGCTTCGGCCTTGTGAATCGCACGCAAGAGCGCTGCAATCTTTGCCGGTTCTTCCTTCAGAATCTTGGCAGACACATAAATGAAGCAGCAGTAGCGACCGTCAAATACCGGGTCCTTCGCCACATCCATAATCACGTCGGCCTTGCCCGACTTTTCGTAAGCAGAAGCGAGCGGATCCCAAATGGCAGCGGCATCAATCTGTCCCTGTTCCAAAGCTTCGAGCGCAAGGTTACCATCGGCATAAGGCAAGAACTGCACTTGATTATCTTCAGGTTTGGTCGAAACACCTCCCAGCGAAAGCCACAAGCTCGCAGCCTGATGCGGCGTGCCACCGATTTCATCGACAGCAATCTTCTTGCCCTTCAAATCAGCGGCAGTCTTGTAGGGCGAACCCTTCTTTACAAGCACCTTGATGCAACCGATGTGAATACCATCGACAATCTTGATATCGACGCCATTTTCAATCGCCTGGAAAAACTGGAAATCAGAATTCGTGAGCGCATAAGTGCCCTTGCTAAGGCCCAGCTTACGCGTTTCGCCATCAGCGGCGATCAACTTGGCATCAATTCCTTCTTCGGCAAAGAATCCCTTTTCCTTAGCCACGTAAAAAGGCGCTCCACACAAGGAACCGTCCAGAATCGGGAGTTCCAAAGTACCGAACTTGAACTGGGATTTTTCTGCCTGCGGGGCTTCCTGTTTTTCCGCTTTTTCGTTACCGCATGCTCCGGCCAACAGGGCAAAGCCAAAAGCGAGCAAAGCGGTCAGATAAATTTTGAGATTGTTTACCATCGTGAATTCCTCTTTCAAAAAAGGCGCCCCTGAAAATGGACTTCGAATATTTCCAGGAGCGCCAGGTTGTACGGAGAGTACAAATTACTTGATATTTTCTCTCCAAGTAGCGGGCTTGAACAGCTCCTTCAAGGGCAACAGACGCTTGTCAACGTCGACACCCAAGACAGAATTGAAGTTGTTCGTCGCCTGCATCTGAGCGCCAAAGCCCACGATAATGATAATCTGTTCGTCGGTATAGAACTTGCGGAGACCTTCGAAAAGTTCGTCCGGAACCTTTGTCGGATCCTTCACAATCTGCTGACCCAGCTGCTGCAAAAGCTTCTCGTTTTCCGAAGTTTCGAAGTTGTTCGGATCGAGACCCAGAGCCTTCAGGTCGCTAATGAAGAACAGCGAGCAAAGAAGGCAGCCGTTCGTCGTAGAAACCGAATGTGCAAAAATCGTTGCAGCACGCAGACCCACCGTCTTTTCGAGACTTTCCCAAGCATCGTACCAGCCCATGAAAGCCTTGTAGATGCCGTAATCCTGGAGCATCACCAACTTCATGTTAGTCACCTTGCCTGCAGCTTCCAGCTTTTCGTAAGCAGCCTTTGCTTCGCCAGTCAATTCATTCGGTTGTTTTAAATGTACTCTAGCCATTGTTTATACTCTCCTTGTGGTGCGTAAGCACCGTTTTTTGTTATTGATTTTGATGAAGTCTTTTTTGGTTAAGTTTAATTCCCTACCATTTTTGTAGGCTTTAAGATAGAATAAGAATTCGCCCTTTTCAAGGCATAAACACATACTATTTAACTATGGTTTGTTATAAAAGAAAGCTATTACATCCGCATCCACTAAAAAACTCCACCAACCTGGTGGAGTTTTGAAGACAGAGGTAATATCAACTAGTGACTTTTACTCATACAATCCCTTGCTAAAGTAACGGTCGCCGCGGTCGGGGGCTACGAATACGATGTTTCCGCGGGCGCCCGAGGCGATGAGTTTCTTGGCCGCGGTGAACGCGGCGCCCGAAGAGGAGCCTGCAAAGATTCCTTCTTTCTTGGCGAGTTCGCGAGCGCCGCCAAAGGCGTCGTCATCGTTGATTTTGATGACCTGATCTACGAGCGACATGTCCATGGTGTCGGCGATAAAGTCGTTGCCGATTCCTTCGATGTTGTAGTCGCCATGTTCGCCGCCGCCCATAGTAGAGCCGATGGGGTCTGCGAGCACGCCCTTGATGTTCGGGTTCTTTTCCTTGAGCGCCTTAAGGATTCCGCTGAAGGTGCCGCCACTGCCTGCGCCGGCGACCACGTAGTCGATTTGTCCGTCCAAATCTTCGTAGATTTCGGGGCCGGTGGTTTCGTAATGGGCCAGCGGGTTTGCCATGTTGCGGAACTGTCTGAGCGAAACAGAGCCCGGAATTTGCGTCAGGAGTTCTTCGGCCTTCTTTTCGGCGCCGAGCATGCCGTCTTCGCGGGGGGTGTTGATGAGTTCTGCGCCGAGAGCACGCATAAGCGTCTGCTTTTCTTGCGAGAACTTGGTGGGCACCACGAATATCACGCGGATGCCGCGGTTGAGCGCTGCGAAAGCGATGCCGAGGCCTGTATTGCCTGCGGTGGCTTCGACAATGGTTCCACCCGGTTTCAAGAGCCCCTTTTCAATCGCGTCGTTCACCATGTAAAGGCCGGTGCGGTCCTTCACGCTGCCCGAGGGGTTCCAGAGTTCGAGTTTAGCAAACAGGTTTACGCCTTCGGGGAGTCCGACATGGTTAAGCTTTACAAGCGGAGTCTTCCCGATTAAAGATTGCATCGATTCATAGTAATGCATATTATGCTTCCTTTGCGGCGTTAATGCCGGCGTTCAAATCCAAGATAATGTCATCCACTTTTTCGATACCTACAGACAAACGAATGAGTCCGTCGGTAATGCCCACCTTCTCACGAATTTCCTTCGGAATAGAGGCATGGGTCATGGTAGCCGGATGGCATACGAGGCTTTCAACACCGCCCAAACTTTCGGCCAGCGAAATCAGCTGCAGGGCCTTGAAGAATTTCTTGATGTCATAATTCTCGTAAAGTTCAAACGAAATCATGGCGCCACCGTTCTTGGCCTGCTTCTTGTTGATTTCGTAACCCTGAGCAGTCGGAAGTCCCGGATAGTACACGTGCTTTACAGCTTCATGCTGTTCCAGGTAGCGGGCAATGCGTTCCGCATTTTCGGTATGGCGATCAAGGCGCACGCCAAGCGTCTTGATACCGCGAATCAAAAGGAATGAATCGAAGGGGCCAAGCACCGCACCCACGGCATTCTGATTGAATGCCAGCTTTTCCGCGATTTCCTTATTGTTCGTTACAGCGAGGCCTGCCACCACATCGCTGTGGCCGCCCAAGTACTTGGTCGCAGAATGTACCACGATGTCGGCGCCAAGTTCCAGCGGGCGTTGCAAATAAGGAGTCATGAAGGTGTTGTCGACAATGGTCAGAATTCCATGCTTCTTCGCAATCGCGGAAACGCCAGCCAAATCCGTTACGGTCAGGAGCGGGTTCGCCGGGCTTTCGATAAAGAAAGCCTTTACATCGGGCGTCACCTTGGTATCGAGCGCTGCCAAGTCGGTCGTATCTTCGATAGAATAGGTAATGCCGAGGTTCTTGAATACTTTGTCCAAAACGCGGAAGGTTCCACCGTAGACATTGCTGGAGATGATGATGCGGTCGCCCTGCTTGAAAAGCGAAAGTACCGTAGAGGTAGCCGCCATGCCGCTACCAAAAGCAAAGCCCGCGACACCGCCTTCAAGGTCGGCAATTAATGCTTCGAGCGCTGCGCGCGTGGGGTTACCCGTGCGGGAATATTCCCAGCCGGTATTTTCGCCGAGACCCGCCTGCTTGTAGGTAGAAGTCTGGTAGATGGGCACGTTGACGGCTCCGGTGACCTTGTCACCATCGATGCCGCCGTGGATGAGTTTCGTTTCGATATACTTGGAAGTTGACATTTTTTGAAGTCCTTTAGCGCCTTGCGCCTTTTAATGTTTAAATTCGAATAAAAAATCCCGCTCCGGAGACAAAACCGAGCGGGAATCTGTTTTAGATAAAAGCCTAAAAACTAGTCGCCCGTTCGACATCGACCCCAACAGAAACAACACATATTCATCAAGTTATGAGTCATTTACATTTTCCTACTATTTTCGTAGGGATAATATAGACAAAAACAATAACGCTGTCAACTGAAAACGGGCTATCCAGTTATACTATTTTTCTTTGGTTTGTTATAGTTTAAAACGATAACCAGCCGGTATCAAGGCCAGTCACGGGCACAATACGCTTCACATTCTTCTGCGCATCGGTAACCACGGCCATTCCCGTCAGATAATTCATCCAGCGTTGCGGCGTAAAGGTCATCTTGCAAAAGTGCGTGAGACACGGAACAACCCAAGCATCGTGCGTCGCAAAAATGTTGAAACGGGCGCCACCCTTTTCAAGCATCATCGAAAGCATTTCTTCGGAACGTGCAGGCAGCGGCGCAAACGCTTCTTTATCGCCGCGTAGCTTACCTGCAGCCTCATTCTTCAGCCATTCGCAAATGCCTTCGTAAAATCCTGCGCGTAAGACCTTGGTGTATTCGTCGTAATCTTGAACAAAGTATTCTGCGAGGCAATCCATCTTTTGTATCGACGGATTTTGGATGCCGCGTCCAAGGCCAATATTCAAAGCCGTTTCAACGCAACGGCCTACCGGACTCGAAAAGAAACTCATATCGCCTTCGGCAGGAATGCACTTGCCAAGCGACAGGGCCTGCTCGCGCCCACGCTCCGTAAGGCCCACATGCGCACCAAAATCAGGATCCTCAGGAGTTATATGCCTGCGTTCCCCGTGACGAATCAAAAGGAATACGCGTTCGTCAGACGCAAGCGAATTGAAGAAGGTTGACGCGGGAATGAACATATAAGCCTTATTTGTCTTCCCGGCCTTGAGCCGGGATCTCCTATTCTAAGCAATCATCCCCGAAACCGGAATCCAAATGGCATGCGCAATTGCAAAGCTCAAAACACCCAGCAAGAAACCGCAAATAATATCCGTGAGCCAGTGCACGCCAAAGTACACGCGCAAAAGTCCCCATGTGAGTGGCAAGAGCATCATGATCCAGCCGTACTGCGGCACCGCATAGAACACCGCCGAGGCCACCGCCAAGTTATTCATGGTATGGCCAGACGGAAAGCTGTACTTGTCGAGAGGCGGAACTTCCGCCTTGATTTGCGGATTCACCGCAAATGGCCTCGGCCGCTTGGTAGAAAGTTTAACGCCCTCGTACAAGGCGAGCGCCACTCCCACCGCTACCAAAGCCTGCGCCAAAATCGGCCAGAACGCAGACCAGCCAATATGCAAAAAAAGAACCAGTGCAAAAACACCCCAAATGTAGCCGTCTCCCAGACGCACATAAAACTTGAGAAACTTCGTCGTCTTCTCGGAAAAATGCCGGTTCGTCCAATAGACCGAAACCCGGTTGTCAAACTCTGCTATTTTCTTGAACATCAACGGGGAATTTAGTAAATAAGCCGCCGCTAGGCCAAGCCCCTGATAAATTCCAGAGCGAAATTCTCACGCCTAATCTTTAACGCACCGCACAGAATAAGCCCATGTTTTATGGTTACCACTTATCAATGCATCATCGCTTGCAGCGGGTTCAAGTACACGATAATCTAGTTCCAATGCGAATGCGTGATAAATATTCTGTTCACTGGAATTCAAATTTTCACCCATCCATGTTTGCGAGCCAATGGTTACCGTCTTGTAGGTTTTTCCATCTCGGGAATCTATCATAGTCCCGTGAACAACAGTACTTGGGTCTACCCAAACATACTCCGGGCCGGTACTACTTTCACTATCATTACCACAGGCCACCAAACAGATGGAAATACTTAACAAAAACGTCAATTTTTTCATCTAAAACTCCCGTTCCAGCCAGCGAGACAGGAATACATCATAAACTTGGTATTCCTGTTTTTCTTTGGATTCAAGCGTCAACAGCAATTCCTTTTCTTGCAAGGATTCTGCCGCACGGCGAGCGTTCGTGGAGCTACCAATGTTGTATTTCTTCAAAAACACGGTTGATGTCAGCTTACTCACGCTACCTTCTTTTGCTACGGCCACCAAAAGCAACCATTGCTGACGAGTAAGGAGTTCTCGGTACTGCAAAAAGTAATCGGATTCTCTTTCTAGAATCCTGTTTGCGGCATTTTTCACCACATCAATAGTCACGTTGCCACCGACAGCAAACACTTCGTTGCAAAGGGTCTGGGTATAAAATGTGTGGCGACGCGTCCACTCCAAAATCCAATCAACAGCACCGGCATCAATCGTTCTTCCCACCTCGGAAAAATGGCCCCGAATAAATTCAGCATACTTATCGGAATCGATTTTTCCAAGTGTCAGCAGTTTGGTGCTAGAAAAGAACGGACGACCCGCACTTGTAAACATTTCGGCCATCAACTTCTTCTTACTGCCACAGAATATAAAACGAATGTTTTGCATAGACTGCGTATAAGTTCTAAGCAAGGCTTCGGCTGTCTTTTCGGGATACTCCGTAATTTGTTGGAATTCGTCAAACACCAACACAACCGGCTTTTCGCGGGTATTCAAAAATTCAAGCAGACTTTTGAGAGTCCATTCCTTTTCCGAAACTGTTCCGTAGTTAAACTGCAACTGCGGCGAACCCGAAATGGAATCATAAGTAAGCGTGGGGCGAAGCGTCTTCAAAAAAGTTACGAACCCTTTGCCAATAGATGTCTTTTCAGGAAACTTGATCAGGATGGCTTCTGCCAGGGTCTTGGTAAAATCTTCCAAGGTCAACGTCGCGAATATGTCAACATAGAGAGTTTCGTAATTCAGGCGCCGACGCTTCATTTCGGCAAAGGTATGCAAAATCAATCCCGTCTTTCCGTACTTACGCGGAGAGACCAGTGTCGTATCGGCACCGTTCTGAATATTCAATATAATAGCGGCAGTTTCGTCATCTCTGTCGCAGAAATAGGCCGGCGATTTATACCCTTTGACAATGAACGGATTTTCTTGCATAAAGACCTCTCTATACTAATATACAAAAATTGCCTAAAATAGGCAACCTATTTTAGGCAATTTTTCAAAGTCGGCCCAAAACAGCCATTTTTCCCGCCCCCAAAGCCAGCGGCCCCCTAAAATGCTATTTTTTCTCCCATAATCAATTACCAAGGTTTTTTAATATGCGCGTACTCGTTCTTAATTGCGGCAGCTCCTCGGTCAAGTTCGCCGTTATCGACACCCAGACCAAAGAATCCATCTCCAGCGGCCTCGTCGAAAATATCGGCGTGAACGGCCACGTGAAGGCCAAGGGCCCGGTCGGCAACATCGACTTCAATTTCGACTGCCCCACCCACGCCGAAGCCGTTGCCGAAGTGCAGAAGTTCCTCGCCGAACAGAAGCTCACCGACACCATCGAAGCCATCGGCCACCGCGTGGTGCACGGCGGCAAGTACGTCAAGAGCGAGCGCGTCACGCAGGAAGTCATTGACTACATCCGCAGCATCACGCTGTTCGCCCCGCTCCACGAACCCGCACACGCCACCGGCATGGAATGCGCCACCAAGTTCTTCCCGGGCCTCCCGCAGGTCGCCGTGTTCGACACCGCCTTCCACCAGACCATGCCGCGCAAGGCCTACCTCTATGGCATCCCCTACAAGTTCTACGAAGAAGACAAGATCCGCCGCTACGGCGCCCATGGCACGAGCCACCGCTTCGTGACCGGCGAAGCCGCCAAGATTCTCGGCAAAAAGCCGGAAGACTGCTGCTTCATTACCGCCCACCTCGGTAACGGTTCCAGCTGCTCCGCCATTTTGAACGGCCAGTGCGTTGACACCACCATGGGCTTCACCCCGCTCGAGGGCCTCATCATGGGCACCCGCTCCGGCTCCCTTGACCCGGCCATCCTCTTCTTCATCAGCAAAAAATACGGTTACGATATCGACCGCCTCGACAAGCTCGTGAACAAGGAATCGGGCCTGCTTGGCCTCTCCGGACTCTCTAACGACATGCGCACCCTGACGCAGGCCGCAAGCGAAGGCCACGTGGGTGCACAGATCGCCCTCGAAACCTTCGCCTACAGGCTCACCCGCGAAATCGGCGGCATCGCCATGGCTCTCCCGCGCATCGACGCGCTGGTGTTCACCGGCGGTATCGGCGAGAACAGCAAGCTTGTCCGCAAGATGGCCATGGACAACCTCAAAATTCTCGGCTACCAGATCGACGAAGCCCGCAACGAGAAGAACGGCAAGGAATCCGGCCACATCATCAGTAAGGACGGCACCCCGACCGCGATGGTTGTTGCGACGAACGAGGAACTTCTCATCGCCCTCGACACCGAAGCGCTGGTGAAATAAGTTAGGAATTCAGAGTTCGGAATTCAGATTTGATTTCCGAACTGAATTTTCAATATTTATACAATTAAATGCTCCGCTTTAGCGGAGCATTCTTTGTTAATCCTGAATTTTTAATTCTGAATTCTGACTTCTGAAATCTGAACTATTTAATCGTCCAGGTCTGGCGATTCACTTGCAGTATCTTTCTGCCCTGCACCTGAGCGGCGGCGTTACGCACGTCAGCTTCGCTCACCGGGAGCTTGTGCGACCACATTACGCGGCCCTGCATATCGAACAGCGCCACGGCACCGCGGTTTGCAAGGATTGCGCTCTGCCAGTTCATCTTCGGGGCAGTGGCAATCGCCGGCTTGATAGAGGCCTTCGGAGCTTCGTCGGCAATCAGCACCAGCGTGTACTTCACATAAGTGGTAGAATCAGCAGCCTTCACGTCGAACCTGATTACCGTACCCTTGGCAAGGCTATCCTTGCTTTCGGCGATGAAGAGATTGTCTTTCTGTTCCCAGGTCAGGTTTTCCGCCAGAGTCTTGGATTCCGTAATCGTGAAGACCAAGGTATCACCATCCGGATCAGTCACGAAGTCATTCAAGTCGATTGTATCTTTCCAGACGCCAGCGCCAATGTACAAGGTATCCAGCAGTTTGTCAAGCAAAGGCTTGTCATTCACGCATTCGATCGAAACCGGAATAGCAACGTCAACGGATCCGCCGCGAGAGTTCTTGGCCGTCAAGATAAAGTTCGTTTCACCACAGGCGTTCTTCACGGAACCCAGCACAAAGTACTTTGTCGTCGTATTCATCACCGGGTTCAGCAGGCTATCTTCGGAACGAACCGCAAAGGTCAGCTTGCCCTTATCCTTTTCATCCGTGAACCAGTCCTGCAGATCGAGAATTCGAATCTGTCTGGTCGAGAATTCTTCCTTCAGGTTTGCAAAACGCTTGGTAATCGACGGCAGCGAATCTTCGATAAATACAGGCGGCTGTACAATCGTGAGAATCACTGCAGCCAATTCAGAGGTATCGCCTTCTGCATTGACAGTAACATACGTAAACATGTCTTCTTCGGCAGCGTCAACCGATTCGTAAGTAAACGAACCGTCTGCCGCAAGCGTAACCTTGCCAGCACCCGCATTGTCCTTCAGGACAGCCGTAAGCTTGGACTTCGCGTTATCGGGGTTCTTGTCGTTCTTGAGAACGCCTTCGGCAGCAGAAATCTTTGCCACGGCACCTGCACTTACATTATAGGCATCATCTACAGCAATCGGCGGGTCTGCCACCGGAGTCACCTTCACATAGAACGAGACCGAAGCCGTATCCTTGCCGTCGACAGCAAACATCGTCACCTTGGCAATGCCTTCCGCATTGTCAACCGGGAACAAGTCGATCAAATGGTTCGAACCCTTCCTGAGGTAAGTCGCCTTAACAACTCCACTGGTCTTCACATTGACTGTCGCTTCGGCATCACCCACAAAGTCGGGATCAACAAAAGCAATACTTGCAACCGGGATAACGACCGTTGTCGGATCGAAATCTTCGGTCAATACAAGGGTATCGCCAAGTTTATACGTATCATCACCGAGCGTCATGGTAGAATCACCAACGACTACGGTGAGCGGGTCATTCACATTAGTCACATTAATAACCGCCACGCCAACAGCACTTGTCAAGGGGTCCGTTTCCTTTATTTCGACAAGCTGGTAGGTAAAGGTATCTGCACCAAAGAAGTCCTTATCCGGGACATAGGTGAACCCACCCGTTTTTTCGTTGAATTCCAGCACACCATGCGATGTAGTAGAAACAAGCACCGGAACAAAGTCATCGTCGTCCGGGTCATAGTCATTAAGCATGACTCCGGTAGAAAGCGTCGACTTCACGAGTTTGGTTTCTTCCTTAGTCGTGTATGAGTCGTTCACGGCAACCGGCGGATTTTCGCGGTCGACCGGCGTCACGGTCAGTACATAGCCGGCAGACTTTTTAGTTGCATCAACAGCAACAACAGTCACAGAGGCTGTACCAGAGGGGTTCGCTCCCGCAACCAGGTTCACGACACCCGTTTTATTGTAAAGCGAATCGGCAAGTTTAACGGCGCCCGCTTTTTCAGAAACGACCGACACGGAATAAGAAACAATGTCTTCATCTTCGTCAGCAAACACCTTGGAGAGGTCAAGTTTCAAGGTGTCGCCTTCGTTCAAGTCCATTTCTGTCTCCGTGGCGATTAATTCAGGAGCGTGACCGCCGCAAGAGTTACCGAGGGACACTGCCGAAATAGCAATGGTATTCGTTGTCGAGTTACCGGTTTCTGCAGCGAGAGACTGCTTGTATGCGAACTGGAGAGCCTGCTGTGCAGTCAAATCAAAATCAACCGCATCGCCCCAACCTTCCTGTGTCAAGTCAGCAAAGTCAATAAAGACGGACTTCTGGGCGGTAGACTTGTTCAGTACAACACCGTAATAGTCATAGTCAGAAATAGTCGACTGCTTGAATTCGAGCCTGAACTGAGACGTTGCAGAATAGGTCAGGCAAACACCTTTATAAGCAGCGAGCGAAATTTCGCCCTCGTTCTTGGCCCAAGCAAAGCCCATGCCGGCAGCACTGCTTTCGTTCGTTGCGCTGACAGAAGCCTTTAACGTCTTGTAACCGTGTACGGAATCCGTCACGAACGTGGCTGTAGCCCCGTTTGTAGTCTTAGTCGGATATTTGTACCAGGCTCCTACAGGAGGGACCGTACCATTGCCATCTTCAGCGGACCAAACAGTCGCCGACGCTGCGTAGGCAGAACTTATCAAGGCGCCCATCACGCCCATCCACGAAATCATTTTTTTCATCATATTTGACCTCTTATGATTTCCCAAATTACCATCATTCCAAATCTATATTCTGTAGGCATATAATGCAACTTGGAATAGCGCGATTGTAATGCTTTTTTGTCCACATACGTAAACTTTTTGAAACAGACCGGGGTCGCAAGTCCGCCCCTGGCCCCCGTCAACCTAGCGAATCTAGTTCTTCGTAGCGTTCGTAAGCCTTTTCGAGCTCGGCTTCGCGGTCCGCGATTTCCTTTTGGAGTTCCACAATACGGGCCGCGTTGGTGAACACCTCGGGCTTGGAAAGTTCCGTCTGGCGTTCGGAAATTTCGGCTTCCAGTTTCTCGATTTTTTCGGGCAAGGCGGCGTATTCGCGCTCTTCGTTGTAACTGCGCTTTTTCTTTTTCGCGGCCGCAGCCCCGGTACTCTGAGGTAGCGCCGCACCGGAATTCTGCGCGGCCCTCGCCTGCTTTTCAGCTTCTTTTTCGGCAGCGATACGGGCGGCGTTTGCGGCTTCCTTGTCGCGGACTTTTTTCTTGGCTTCGTAGTCGCTGTAACCACCCACCGATTCAAAAATGTTTCCGCCGTCTCCGATCGCCAAGATGCTTGTCGCAACGGAATCCAGGAAGGCGCGGTCGTGGCTTACGGTAAGCACGGTTCCCTTGTAGTCGGCCAGGAGTTCTGCGAGCAGGTCGAGCGTTTCCATATCCAAGTCATTGGTGGGTTCGTCAAGCACGAGCACATTACTCGGGTGACTGAATAGGCACGCGAGCAGCAGGCGGTTACGTTCTCCGCCACTCAGGGCACTGATTGGGCCACGGGCGCGATCTGCCGAAAAAAGGAAGTCTTGCAGATAACTTAATACATGGCGTTTGGCGCCATTCAACATCACGTACTGCTGGCCATCGGCAATGTTTTCTACAAGCGACTTGTCTTCGCGGAGGCGGGTACGCATTTGGTCAAAATAGGCTATTTGCAAGTTCGTGCCGAGGCGTACTTCGCCGGTATCGGGAGTGAGTTCGCCCAAAATCAGGCGCAGAAGCGTCGTCTTGCCCGAGCCATTCGGGCCCACGATTCCAATGCGGTCTCCGCGGGAAACCTCCGTCGAAAAACTGCTAATGAGGGGTGCTCCGTCGTAGGAATAACTCACGTCGGTGAGTCTTGCCACCAGGCGCCCCGAACGGTCCGCCTCGGTAATCTGCATGTTCACGTTGCCCGTTCGGGTGCGGCGCGCTGCACGTTCTTCGCGCATTTTGATGAGCGCGCGCACGCGGCCCTCGTTCCGGGTCCGCCTCGCCTGGATTCCCTTGCGAATCCAGACTTCTTCTTCGGCCAGACGCTTGTCGAAAAGTGCATTCGCCTTGTCTTCTTCGGCCAAAGCCTGGTCGCGGAACTGCACAAACTTGTCATACGGGAAGTCCCAGCTGCGAACACGCCCGCGGTCCAAGTCGAAAATACGGGTAGCCACACGGCGCACAAAAGTGCGGTCATGGCTTACAAAAAGCAAGGCGCAATTCAGGCGGGTCACGATTCCTTCGAGCCACTGGATAGCCGGAATGTCCAAGTGGTTCGTGGGTTCGTCTAGCAGCAACAAGTCCGGGTCCTGGGCCAGCGCCTGGGCAAAAAGAACCCGGCGTTTTTGGCCTCCGCTCAGGCTATCGTACAAAGCCTCGGCGTCTATCCCCGTCTTGCCCAAAATCGCCTCGGCATGGGTATCGTGGGTGCCATCGGCAAGCACCCCCTGCATTACCACGTCGCGGACCGTCCCCTCGATATGGGAGGGAATTTCCTGGATCATGCGCGAAATCTTGAGGCCGGACTTCTTGACGATATCGCCCGACTGCACCTCGGCCTCGCCCGAGAGCACTTTCAACAAAGTGCTCTTGCCGCAACCATTGCGGCCGACCAGACAAATCCGGTCGCCAGCCTCGATGTCAAAGCTCACGTTATCGAGCAAGGGCGCATTCGCCCCGATGCGTAAAAGAAGGTTTTGGGCAGAAAGAATCGGCATACATTCCCAAAAATAAAAAGTTTTACGCTTTCTCAAAAAAAATTTTTGTATAATTAAAAGCATGAAAACATTTTCGCTGTCTAACCGCTTCGCTATTGCAATTCTCGCAGGATCCCTGGCAGTCGCTAACGCTTTTGCGCAAGGTGATTTTGAGGGCTCCGGCGAGGTTCCCGACCCCAACTGCGTAGGCGACGGATGCGGGTACGTATCTGCCGATCAGGCCGCCCCGAACGAAGACGAAGACAACGCGAACTATTCTTACAGCGACAACGGCGCCACTACCGAAGAAGAGCCCTGGCCCACCTCCACAGAAGAACCCCAAGCCGACACAACCGCAAACACAACAGCCACCGCAACCGACACCGACAGCGAAGAAGAAGACGAAGCTCCGGAAGTTGCAACCACGAACATCGACGAAGAAGACGACGTCACTCCGCACTACATCGAAGAAAACGCGGCCGACTACCGCGCCCGCAAAGAAGGCTTCTCCAAAGGCATGCAGTTCGGTGTCCGCGCCCAGGTCGGCATCAACAAGAACCTCGGCAGCAAGGCCAGTGACTGGAACATCGGCCCCGAACTCGGCGCAGGCATCATGGCCAAGCTTCCGCTCGCCCGTTCCTTTGCCGTATCTACCGAACTCAACTTCAGCTTCCGCCATTACGGCTACGAAGGCAAATCCGAATACAAGCAAATTGACACCGACAGCGACGAAAAGACCTACAGCAAGAACGACGCGACTATCAATGAAATGCTTTTTGAAATTCCGGTCATCGCCCAGTTCGTTTTCGACGAAGACGGATTCTTTATCGGCGTAGGCGCCAACCTCGGCCTAAAGATGAGCGGCGATTCCGAAAACGAGCAGACAATCAACTTTGCCGGCACCAGGATGAAGGAAACCCGTTCCAACACCATACCGACCGTGGGCGTGGAAGTTGGCGCCCTTCTTGACGTAGGCTGTGCAATCAACCGCTGGCTTGTCTTGGACCTCCGAGTTATCCAAAACTTTACAAACCTGTTGGATCTTGACCTGATCGCAGAATCCTCCCTGATGCATTCCAAGCTCTACACCATGCACGTGGGCTTCGGCGCAACGTTCCTGCTCTAAAACCGGGGCATTTCGTTACGTCCCTTTATAAGTAAACAAAAATTTCGGCACTATTTTGGGTCCTAGAATTTATTTTATAGACGGACCTTACGTGCCCTTTTATTATAATTAGACTATGGATTTTAAGAGATTGAGTGTTGCATTCGCCATGGCTTTGGCATTTTCGATGCCCGCCATGGCTCAAGATGATGATGATGAAGGTTGGGCTACAGCCCCCTCTGCCCAAAGTTCTGGCGACGACCAGTCGTACGACGGCTCTACCGACAGCGAATTTGCGAACGACGAAGAATACGCCAGCGCATATGCTCGTTACAAGGCCGAAACGACCAAGAAATCCGAAATCAACCGCATGCGTAACGAAGGTTTCCAGCGTGCCGTTTTGCTCGGTATTCGCGCCCAGGGCGGTATCAACACTTTCTTTGGCGAAAACTCTGACGGTTGGAAGATCGGCTACCAGGGCGGTGGCGGTCTCTTGCTCAAGATGAACTTCATGGTCAAGAACCTGAGCCTCGTGCCGGAACTGACCTTCAACTATAGGCATTACACCTACGAACAGGACATGGATGCCTACACCAACGAAGCGAGCATCGATCTCTTCATGTTCGAAATCCCGATCATCTTCCGCTACACCTTCGAAGATTACGACTTCTACGTGGGCCTGGGTATCAACATGGGCCTCAAACTGAACGGTTCGTCTGAATTCAAGACCAGCGGTGGCAAGCGTGACAATACGGTCGCTACCTCCGGTATGGAAGTGGGCGGCGCCTTCGATATCGGTTACATGCTCACCCGCTGGGTCAGCGTGGATATCCGCGTGGTACAGTGCTTCACGAGCCTCCTGAACAAGACGCTCGTTGCCGAAGAAGCCTTCTATGATTCTTCGCTCAACACGTTCTATACCACTCTCGGTATAAACTTCATGTTTTAATGAAGTTCAACAAGTTTAAAAAAAGGAGCCTTGCGGCTCTTTTTTTGTTTATTTCTTGGCGTTGAGTTTTCTTCTGAGTTGTTGGATTTCGCGTTCGATGAGCCGCTTTTCGACGGCGAAGAAGTCTTCGTTCTTCTGGATGACATTCTTGTAGATTGCATCGGCAAGTTCCGGTTCACCCGCAAGGAGCGAAAGCACGATGCAGTTACGCAGGAATATGTCGCCCATGTCGTTCATCTCGTAGCGGTCAAAGAAGTTCGCAATCAAAAGGGCAGCCTGCTTGTAAACACCCTGACGGGCAGCCTCGAGAATTCCGAATTCGTCGGCGAAGGCCCGCGGGAAAGCATTCATGGAAACAAGATCCATCGCCTTCATGTAGACCTCGTCAGAATCGCGGCATTCAATCGGAACCTTGCGAATCCATTCCACAAAGTTTTCGCGGAACGTCTGGTAGCCCACAGACGATTCAAGTTCACCCAGGCGCGGATTTTCGGACACGACGCTATCCAAGATAGCGCTGTCACCCTGAGCAATCGTATCAACCTTAACCAGCACGCGAGAGAATGAATCCTTTGCGGCAGCCGCTTCAAGTTCTTGCATGTAAGAAAGCAAGGCAGTCTTCTTGAATTCATCCTTCGGCTCTTCGAGCATCGCCTTTACGCGAGCGGGGCGACGCAACTTGTAGTCCTCGGGATCCAAGTACTGTTGCCAGCAGACTTCGCAGCTGTCAAAAACATCCACGATGTGCGCTTCAGAGTGAACGAAGCGGGCTTCTTCGGCCTTGTTGTCGACCATCGGAATAAACAGGCTGTTCGGCTTCACACCTTCGAGCAGAGATTTAAGCATCTTGTTCGTGAAGAGGAAGTTCCTTTCGCCAAAGAATTCCGGATCGCGATGAATGCGGTTGAATTCTGCCACCAGCGCCGTATCCGTGGAGAATCGCCCGATGCCTTTCTGTATCACCGGTTCATCGCTCGCTATCATGATGATGTCCGGTTCGTCGGTAGACTTATACAAACTAACGTACGGGAACACCGTATCAAGTGCTTTTAAAATGTTCAGGAACATCAGGTCGTTAAATTCATAAGTCTGAATCCACTGCACCCAAAGCGCACCCGGTTTCATATAGCGTCGCATCTTGGCGTAGAATTCGTGAGCAAAAAGCCCTGCCACACCGCTCACCCACGGGTTAGAGGGCACGCTGATAATCATGTCGTACTGGCGACGGTTCGTATGGAAGAACGTCGTCGCATCGTCAATGAAAATGTGAATGCGCGGGTCATCGTAGCCGCGGTAATTCCACGGATAAAAGCCCTTCGCCAAATCCATCATGGCCTGTTCAATTTCCACGCAGTCAAAGTCCTTGAGCAAGGGGTCTGCAAGCAAGTAATGCGCGCCCATGCCGCTACCGAACCCGACCATCGCAGCGTCGTAGGGCTCCGTCTTCACGGCCATCGGCATGAATGCAGTGGCCGCCTGCGTAAGTTCATCGCTTGAAATCGGAGCCTCGCGGTTCTTGCTCATGCTCGCATCGGCCTTGCCGTTCGTCTTCACATAGTAATGCACCGGCGATTCGTGGAAACTGATGGTAGCCGTCTTTCCGTCAATCACCTGGATCTTTTCGTTAGGGTGCATGTTCTTGTAGCTGCGGAACACGCCCGAAGTAATGAGCGACGGATCGAACTTTATAAAGATAGCCGGCATGATCATCACGCACACCATGATGTAGAACATCACGCTGTAACGGAAGCGCTTGCGGTAAATCACCAGCAGCACAAAACCTATCGCAAAGTCAAGCAACGCTGCCGTCACAAGAGCGCCCTTGAGTTGCAAGAGCGGTAACAGTACAAGGCCACCGCCTGCAGAACCCACGATAGAGCCTAGCGTATTCCAGCCGTAGACCTTGCCAATCGGGGCTTCGCTCTTGAACGCGCGCGTCAAAATCAACGTAATCAGCGGGAGCGTCATCCCCGCAAAGAAACTCGTGGGAATCATCCACAGCATCGAAAGCGCATACTTGAACAGGCTCCAGCAAACGTAACCGTCAGACGTCGGATTGAAAATCTGGTTCGCCTCGTTCATCATGCCCCAGAAGGGCTGGTGGAAATACAGCGTGCATAGCGCAAAGAACGCCATAAAGATCTGCGCCATCGAAAGTACAATCAGGCTGTCTTTCTTAAGCAACTTGCCACTTACCGCAGAACCCAGCGCAAGGCCCAAGATAAAGGCCGAAAGCATCTGGTCAAAGCTATGGCTCGAAGACCCAAGCAACAGCGACAGCAAGCGAATCCAGACAATTTCATAGACAAACGAGGTAAGGCCCGTAATTGCCGCAATCCAGAACCAAGTGTTCTTAGGTGGCATGGGCAACTTATGTTCGGCCACGTAATCTTCATCATGAAATTCGGGAGCGTCTTCATCTTTGGCCGGCACAGGAGACGTCGCAATACCGATAAAGCTGAACACCGCCGCCAGCAAGAAGTTGATGGATGCAGCCACACACAAGGTCGCATGGTTACCAATCTCTGGAATCAAGAGATAGCTGGTCGCCAAGATACCGATGGCAGAACCCAGGCTATTCGTAAAGTAAAGCATCGGGAGCGAAACTTCAGCACCGCTCTTGCGCATAAGACCCGCGGCAATGAAGGGGAACGTCATGCCCACCGCAATCGCAATCGGGAGAGTCGAACCTGTCGCAAGGGCGACCTTCGCCAATTCAGCCCCACGAGGCGTAAGGGAGGCTGTCCACGCAGAATCGTAGAATATCCCGGTCAGCCAAATGTACAGCGGGTGGTATGCGACACCGCCAATACCGATAGCCAGTTCCACCAAGCCATACCCAAGGAGCGGGCGCTTGGTTTTCTCGACCATCTTGCCTGCAATAAAGCTGCCTATGGCAAGGCCGCCCATATAAATGCAGAGCGTGAGCACCTGGCCGTAGCTAGAATGCCCCAAGAAGAGTTTAAGGTATCGTGCCCACGAGCCTTCGTAAATGAGGCCCGCGAACCCGGACAGGGCAAACAGGAAATAGACTAGGATATTCATACCCTAATAATAAAAAAAGTTATTAAGTTGTAAAAAACGACTCGGAACTACTGCTGTTTTTCAGCGTTTTCGACGGCGACTTCGGCTTTTTCAGCCGCTTTTTCGGCAGCAACCTCGGCAGCCTTGATTTCGGCCTTCCACGGGGTAAGGCCTACCACGTTGTCGACCGGGAGCGAAAACGCGATTCCCTGGCCCATGGTGTCAAGTCCCGCCTTCTGGTAAAGAGCATGCAAAACGGCATCCTTGATCTTGGCGTCGACCAGAATCATGACGATTTCTTTTTCAGGCTGAATCGCGATATGGAAAAACGACTCGGCTTCCTTGTTCGCCGTACCGCGGGCATTCAGAATCGTACCGCCACGGGCACCGGCATCCTTCGCCGCTTCCATCACGGTTTCAGAGAATCCGGTATTCACAATACAAAAGATGACTTCGTGATTGAATCCGCTCATTTTTCGTTTCTCCGTACCGCATCGCGGTTGTCGCTTAAAAAGTTAAAGATGGACTTGCCGATAATGCTTGCCATCGGAATCGTATAGGCAATGCCCTTGCCACCCACAATCGTATTGAATTTTTCGGCCAGACTTTCAAGAGCAGCCTGCAGCTGGTTTTCGCCAATCACGCTAATGATCACAGCGCGGTCCGAATCGGCAAGGCCCATGGCTGTCGCAATTTCACGCGGGGCTGTCCCTTGCCCGAACAACACCATCTGCATGTTCACGCCAAAAGACTGGATGTGGTCCATGTAAAAGTCCGCCTTGGCACGGCCCACCACCGTAATCAAAATCTTGAGGCGGTTCATTGAGACTTTAGCCCGGGTGCCACGCACGATTCTGTTTCGAATTCTTTTTTCGATTTCCACAGCGTCCCCTACATAAAGTCAATAATCTGTTCATCGTCGGCATCTTGAATGCGACGCATCATCATGCGGTTACGGAGCGCCGTCGAAACGGTCGCCCTGAAACCGAGCACCTGTATCGTAATCAAGGGCGTCATCGCGACCATCGCGACAATACCGAAAGCATAATTCAAAATCGAATCGCCACCGTCACGCAGGCCCGCGCATGCACCAATCGCCAAGGGCAGAATAAAGCTAGAGGTCAATGGACCGCTCGCCACGCCACCCGAGTCAAACGCAATCGCGGTATAAAGCTTAGGCACAAAGAACGAAAGCCCGAGCGAAATAAAGTAACCCGGAATCAGGTAATAAATAATCGGGAACCCGACAATAATGCGGATCATGGAAAGACCGATCGAAATACCGACGCCCACCGAAAGTGCAATCAGCATCGAGCGCTTGGTCACCAGGCCACCCGTTACTTCTTCGACCTGCTTGTTCAGCACGTGCACCGCCGGTTCTGCAAGCACCACCACCAAGCCAAGCACAAAGCCTGCCACCACAAGCGCACGTGGCATGGCACCCAGCTGCTTGCCCAGTTCAAAACCGATCGGCATGAACCCGACCGCCACCGCAGTCAAAAACACCACCAGGCCCACAAACGTGTACACAATGCCGAACGCCATCGGAGTCAATTTGGACCAAGAAAGGCGAAGCACCGTAATCTGGAGCAGCATAAAGAATATCACAATCAAGCCAAGCGCCACAAGCACTTCTTTCGCAACGCCCAAAATGACCGGCAAGAAGTTCATGCCGAGACTTGCATCAATCGAATACGCCGATTCCGAAAGCTGGTACGTCAAATCTCCCTTCGAAAAAATCACGAGCCCCATGAGCGCAATAATCGGGCCCACCGAACAAAGCGCAATCAGGCCGAAGCTGTTTTCGTTTGCGTTTTTACCGCCAATGGCTCCCGCCACACCCACACCGAGGGCCATGATAAAAGGAACCGTAATCGGGCCCGTGGTCACGCCACCCGAATCAAAAGCCAGCGGAACAAAGACATCTTTTCCAAAGGTGACCATGACCATGCCAAGCATGAACAACACGAGGTAGAAAAAGATGATGATAGTCGAAAGATCTTTCTTGAACACGATCTTGATAATCGAAAGCGCCAGGAAACAACCCACGCCAACACCAATTGTCGCGATCAAGAGAGTAGGCTCCACCGCCGCACGCACCTGCTCGGCAAGCACCGACAAGTCAGGCTCTGCAACCGTAATGAGCACACCCATCACAAAGCACACCGAAACAAGCAACTGCAGGCGCCTGGATTTGGCAAGGCCCGAACCCACATGTTCGCCCATCGGGGTCATGGCAAGGTCGGCGCCCAGGTTAAAAAGCCCGATGCCCACAATCAAGAAAATCGCACAAATAGAGAAAACAACAAGCTGTTTAAAGGACAATGACACCAGCGGCGTGCACGACACCGCAAGCACAATCAGCGTGACCGGCAAAACCGAGCCAAACGCCTCCTTCAACTTGTCCAGCAAAATCTTAAACATTTGCGGGAAATATAGAAAAACGCAAGAAAACGCACATTTTTATAATTATTTTTCTGAAAAACATGCAACCAGCAGGCATTCAGGTGCATCTAAAGGGTACAATGGACGAAAAAGTGATACTTCAACACCTTAAAGGCGGCAGCCGCGAAGCGTTAAGCCTGCTTTGGCAGGCCCACAGCGCGAACGTGCTGAATTTGGCTTTTAGGATGATGAAGGACCGCGACGAGGCCGAAGACATTCTGATGGATGTCTTTGTGCAAGCCCCCAAAGCCGTCCAAGGCTTTCGAGGCGAATCGGCCCTCGGGACATGGCTTTATAGGCTCACGGTAAACGCCTGCCTCATGAAGCTGCGCGCCCAAAAGCGACACCGCGAACTCGAAGAAGAAAAGCTTGATGTCATTATAGAAGAGGTACTTGGAAAAGACGACGCCAAAAACGAACACTTCGACGCAGAACTTCTAGAAAAGGGCCTAGCGGAACTCCCGGCAGAAACCCGCAGTATGCTCTGGCTCAAGGACGCCGAAGATTTGGACGTGAAGGACCTCGCCGAAATCTACGGGATGCCCGAAGGAACCATTAAAGCAAGGCTCAGCCGAGCCAGACACTTTGTAAGGGACTATTTAAAGGAGCGTAAACATGCTTAACAAAATTGACTTTTCAAAGCTTGAAAGGCTTACCCCCCGGGAAGATTCCTGGGCAAAAGTCTGCGCCCGCCTGGACGTGGAAGCCTTGAATGCCCCCACAAAAAAGAATATCATTGCAATCAAGACTTGGTACAGCGCGATTCCGCTAGCCGCAAGTTTTGTGCTTGTGAGCCTGACTGCGATTTTGCCGTCTTTCACCAGCGACATTGAACAGGAAAATTCCGCTTCTACCGAATACGTTTCGATCAACAATTCCGCACCGTCCGAAGTATTGAGCTGGTATTCTAGCCTCGGAAATTCCACCAGCGACGAATTCGAAACTCTGGAAGAAACTGTCGGCTTTAATTATTTAACCAAGGAGTAACCTTATGAACGGAAACAAGCTCTTTATTGCAAGTATTATAGTGCTTACTCTCGCCTTAGGCTTTTTCGCCGGAAGGTTCTGCAATTTCAATTGTTGCTCTAGTAGCACAACCTGTTGTCAAAAGGGCGGTCCTTGCGCATGTTCGCAAGGTTTGCCTTGTGCCTGCGAAAAGAACGGACAGCCCTGCCATTGCCCGAACTGCGCAAAGCATGGTCACAAAGGCCCGCACGGCGACTTTGACAAGGGGCCGAAATTTAGGGGCAAGATGGACTTGGCCGCCATGGATTCCTTACTGCAGGTGACACCGGAACAGAAGGCTGCTATCGAAGCTAGCCGCGCTAAAGGTGATTCCATTTTCAGGGAACTCCGCAAGCAAAAGCACGAAGCCGAAAAGGCCCTGGGCGCCGCCCTTGAAAGCAAAGATGAAGTAAACATCGACGCCGCCAAGGCTCTGGTTCTCGAAGCGGACAAGGCTTTACTTGAGCACCGCGTCAACGGGATACAGGCCCTTGCCGGAATCTTGACCGCCGAACAGCTTGAAAAGTTCAACGCC
Source organism: Fibrobacter succinogenes (assembly GCA_902756345.1). GTDB lineage: Bacteria > Fibrobacterota > Fibrobacteria > Fibrobacterales > Fibrobacteraceae > Fibrobacter. Next base: position 314,959 of record CACVQR010000001.1, read on the forward strand.
TTCCACAAGGAACAGATGAAAAACTTTAGGGAGCGCATGAAGAACGGACCGCACCGCGGTCCCCATGGCGGTCATGAACACGGCAACCCGCCTCCGATGCCTCCGCAAGAATAATCTTTAATCCCTCAAAAATACAGAAAGTTCCCGACAATCGTGCCGGGGACTTTCTGTTTTCTATTTATAATCTATTTCCTATTGTCGAATAATCATTTCTTCATAAACGACAAATTTTGCGCCACACGGAAAATACCCTCGGCGCGATGCTTATTGCTGGCCGATTCTCCGTTGAGATTCTCCAGGAAACGAGTCAGTTCCAGCACGCCACCACCTTGCTTGAGCACATACACGGAGCAAAGGGCGATTACGCCGAGAGAAGAATTGATGATATCAAGATCAGTACCCGCCAGCTGGAATGCCGCTAACTGGTATGCATCTTCCATATTTCCTTTTATCATTCTGTCAATGTCGCCGAGAGTCGTAAATCCAAACGACACGAACACCGCCAAGAACCGCGAAAGCGACGTCTCGTGGATTTCGGCCTGGTTAATAGAGGCGATACGCTTATTCAGCGAATCGAAAGGACGAAGTTCCAAGTAGTTGCCAAAGGAATCGCCATTCAGTTCCACTTCGTCAAAACTGCCCGAACTTACCAGGGACTGGACCTGACGACGGTAATCGTTGATTCCCGAACGGATGAGGCAGAACTGTTCGTCGACTAGTTCCAACATTCCCGCGAGGCGGTTCAAATTGCGCAAGTATTCCTTGGGGACTTCAAAACCCGACTTGTAACCCGTATCGTGATCCAGCACCGACCACACATGCTGTAAGGCCGTGCGCATCTGCACCTCAAAACGAATCTCGTTCATTTGCGGAAACTCAGGATCAAAATACTTTTCTTTGGGCAAGCGACAAATATAATGCAGAGAATTGTAGCCGAAACTGTGAATTTCATGCATCTTACGTTTATCGATACTATTGCCCCAGTCAATTTCAAAAAGGCGACTCACGAGAGCGGCAACTTTATCGACTTCATCGCTATAGAAGGTAATAACGCGGACACCCAAAATATCCGTTAAGTCCGAAAGGGAATTGTACTTACCCGACTTACGTTCGAGTTTTCCTGCAAGGCTGTCTTCTGCCTTGACGCGCCCTTCGATGGCGTTGATGTATATCTTGTTTTCTTGGATGCTCTCGCGAAGAATTCGCTTGACGATGCGTAGTAGCTTCTCGAAGACGATGTGTTGTTCGCGGTACTCCTCCAGGATAAGCGTTTCCTTGGGGGGCAGGCCGTAGTCCTTGCTGATTACCTGTTCCATGTCGTGTCTATTTTCCAAAGACTTTGTTGATAGTTTCTGCAAATTCATCGTAAGCGAAAGTTCCCTTGAGGCTAGCGAGTGCACGGGCAAGCCCGCGGAAATGCCATTCGTGCGAAGCCTTGTCCTTGACACAGAACAAGTCCCACACCTTGTCGCCAATCGCCTGGTAATCGCGGTAGATGGCGCGGATATTACTTAATTTATCTGCAATCGCTACGATTTTGACTTCGTTAGTCGCCGAAGACAAGCGTTCAATCGCTTCTTCTTTGCGAAGGCGCCAACTTTCCTGACGGCTTTTGCCTTCAAATTCAATGTCGGATTCGGCCTCGACAAGTTCCGCAATGCGCTTGCCGAATTCCCGTTCCACGTCCTTGAGGGTAACCGCCGTATCTTCTACGGTATCATGCAATGCAGCGGCGGCCAGAAGTTCCTGGTCGCTTGTCATGGTCGCCGCAATCGAGACAGCCTCCATCGGGTGAACTATATACGGGAAACCCTTCCCCTTGCGTTCTGCACCCTGGTGCGCCTTGACCGCAAAAACAATCGCTTTGTCGAGAATTGATGTATCCATGTCACTAAATGTATATAAAAATTTTTCTATTTTTACCCTCGCAACAAATAACCGCGCAGCGGAAAGGATTAATCTATGTCGAAACTGACTGATTCTCAGGAATGGAAGGCCCTTGAGGCCCACGCCGAAGTCGCAAAGACCTGGCACATGAAGGAACTCTTCGCGAAGGACCCGGCTCGCGCCGAAAAGTTCAGCGCCGAAGCCTGCGGCCTCTTCCTGGACTACTCCAAGAACATCATTACCGACGAAACCATGGCCAAGCTCCAGGACCTCCTGAAGTCTGCCGGTTTCGAAGACATGCGCCGTAAGTACTTTGCCGGCGAAAAGATTAACACCACCGAAAAGCGCGCCGTGCTCCACACCGCTCTCCGCTACAAGGGTAACGATCCGATTTGCGTCGACGGCAAGGACGTGATGCCCGAAGTTCGCGCCGTGCTCAAGCACATGGAAGAATTCACGAAGCTCGTGCGTACCGGCAAGTGGAAGGGCCACACCGGCAAGTCCATCAAGTACGTGGTGAACATCGGTATCGGCGGTTCCGACCTCGGTCCGGTGATGGTGACCGAAGCCTTGAAGCCGTATGCCGACAAGCCGGCTGCTGGCGAATACTCTCCGGAAGTCTACTTCGTTTCTAACATCGACGGCACCCACATGGCCGAAACGCTCAAGAAGGTGAACATCGAAGAAACTCTCTTCATCGTTGCTTCCAAGACCTTCACCACTCTTGAAACCATGACGAACGCCGAAACCGCCAAGGCTGCCGTTCTCAAGGCATTTGGTGGCGACGAAAAGTCCATTGCCAAGCACTTCGTGGCACTTTCCACCAACACCGAAGCCGTGTCCGCCTTCGGTATCGACACCGCCAACATGTTCGAATTCTGGAACTGGGTGGGTGGCCGTTACTCCCTGTGGTCTGCCATCGGTCTTTCGATTGCGCTGCGCATCGGTTTCGACAACTACATGAAGCTCCACCAGGGCGCCTACGAAATGGATCAGCATTTCAAGACCGCTCCGGTCGACAAGAACCTCCCCGTTATCCTCGCCCTCATCGGCGTGTGGTACAATAACTTCTTTGGCGCTTCCAGCTACGCCATGCTCCCGTACGACCAGTATCTGCACCGCCTTGCCGCCTATTTCCAGCAGGCCGACATGGAATCCAACGGCAAGACCGTTGACCGCGACTCCAAGCGCGTGAACTACCAGACCGGCCCGATCCTCTGGGGCGAACCGGGTACCAACGGCCAGCACGCCTTCTACCAGCTGATCCACCAGGGCACCAAGATGATTCCTTGCGACTTCATCGCCCCGGCCAACAGTCACAACAAGATTGGCGATCATCACCAGAAGCTGCTCTCCAACTTCTTTGCGCAGCCCGAAGCCTTGATGAACGGCAAGACCCTCGCCCAGGCTCAGGAAGAACTCCGCAAGGAAGGCAAGAGCGAAGAAGAAATCGCATTCCTCGCCCCGCACAAGGTGTTCGAAGGCAACAAGCCGACCAACTCCATCATGATGGACTACGTTTCTCCGGAACAGGGCGTGATCTGGAACATCAACAGCTACGACCAGTGGGGTGTTGAACTCGGCAAGCAGCTCGCGAAGAAGATCCTCCCGGAACTTGCCAAGGCTGACGCTGAACTGAACCACGACAGCTCTACCAACGGGCTCATCAAGTGGTACAAGGCTCATCAGAAGTAAGTTGAATGTCATTGCACTTCGTGCATGACTGCGTCGGTTATCCAATGCGTGTGCAAGCACCCGCGCTGTATAACCTAGCATGTCATTCTGGAGTGTCCGCAAGGACACGATAGAATCCAGGAACTTAAAAGGCCGCGACGAAAAATCGTGGCCTTTTTCATATTCACTTTGTTCGAAAAAAAGCGATTTTACGGATAAATGCTATTTTACTCCGCCTTTTTCTTGTCGCGCCAAGCGAAGATATTCGCGAGCACCGTTCCGCTAATGGAATGGTAAGCGCAACTCAAGGCGCAAGGGACCATGCAAAGCACCGCTTCGGGGTTCTTCGCCACATTTGCGGGGTCTGCAAAGAAGGCCATGGCAAGCACCGTCGCCATACCGGCATTCTGCACGCCGACTTCGATGGCGATGGTTCGCTTCTTGGCTGTATTGAATCTGAAAAGCTTACCCACGCCGTAACCAAGCACATAGCCCAGCGCATTGTGGCAGAACACCACCGCAAGCACCAATAAAATCAGGCCGAGGCCGTTTGCGAACAACTGCGGGCGCACGGTCACGACGACACCGCCCACAATCATCATCAAGCCTACCACACTCACTGCAGGCATGTTCGACTGGATTTCCTTGAACACAGCGCGCTTGCCCAAGAAGTAGTTGCAAAGGAATCCGATGGTAATCGGGGCGATCGTCACGTACAGAATATTCAGGAACATGCCCTTCGCATTCACATCAATGCTGGTGTCAGCAAGCCAAAGCACAAGCAGCGGCGTCATAATCGGCGCAAGGAGCGTGCTCACCATGGTCATGCTCACGGAATAGGTGACATCGCCATGGGCCAAAAAACTCATGACATTGCTGGAAACACCGCCCGGGCAGCACCCCACCAGAATGATACCCACGGCAAGGTAGGGGTCCAGCCCAAACACCTTCGTAAGCCCGAAAGCGACAAACGGCATAATCGTGTACTGGGCAACCGCACCAAGCAAAATATGAAGCGGTTGTTTCATCAAGTTCCGCACATCATCTATTGAAATGGTTAAACCCATACTCAACATGATGACACCGAGGATGATGGAAGATACATTCCCGTGAACCCAGCCAAATGCGACCGGAACGAAGAATGCGACTACTGCGCTTGCGATAACAAAGGGGGAAGCGTAGTTCGAAAGCAGACGGCTAATAGCCTTGATTATCTTGAACATGACTTAAATATAAAAAGACCGCAGCGTTTTTGCTACGGTCTGAATTTCTATGGCTCCTATCGCGTCCTCACGGACGCTCCAGGATGACATTCGGGTCAGGATCCTTCGACTTCGCCCTTACGGGCTCCACTCAGGATGACACAATCAAAGATTGTGTCACTTCACCACAATATTCACGAGCTTGCCGGGGACGACGATGGACTTCACGACGGTCTTGCCAGCCATGAACTCCTTCACGCGGTCGTTGTCCATGGCGAGCTTTTCGAGGGCGGCCTTGTCCATATCCTTCGCGACAGATGCCTTGGCGCGGACCTTGCCGTTCACCTGGAATACGACTTCCACGGTGTTTTCCACGGCCTTGGAATGGTCGGCTTCCGGCCAGGCGACGTTCGTGAGCGATTCGTTGTGGCCGAGGATGCTCCACATTTCTTCGGCGATGTGCGGGGCAAACGGGTGCAGCAACTTCACGAAGGTTTCACACGGTTCGCGGTAACGCTTGTCCATCTTCATCATTTCGTTGTTGAAGATCATCAGCTGGCTAATCGCGGTGTTGAAGCTCATGTTCTCGATGTCGCTCGTGACCTTGATGACGGTCTGGTGCATCACCTTCTCGATAGCTTCCGGAGCGGTTTCATCCACAAAGACCGGGGCTTCGTCAGAATCACCCACCACGGAGCGCCAGGCGCGGCCGAGGAAGCGGTTCATGCCTTCGATGCCCTTGGTCTGCCACGGCTTCACTGCATCGAGCGGACCCATGAACATTTCGTACAAGCGAAGGCTATCAGCACCGTAATCACGGACAACGTCATCCGGGTTCACGACGTTCTTCAAAGACTTACTCATCTTCGCCACGATCTGCTTGAGCTCGATGTCGGTTCCCTTCTTGAAGAACTTGCCGTTCTTCTCTTCGACTTCGTCGGTCGGGACCTTGGAGCCAGCGGCATCTTCGTAAGCGAAGGCGAGAATCATGCCCTGGTTGAAGAGTTTCTGGAACGGTTCGTCGGTAGAGACGAGGCCGAGGTCGAAGAGCACCTTGTGCCAGAAGCGGCTGTAGAGCAAGTGGAGCACGGCGTGTTCGGCACCACCCACATAGAGGTCAACCGGCATCCAGTACTTTTCGAGTTCCTTTGCCACAAATGCATCGCCATTGCAAGCGTCGATGTAGCGCAGGTAATACCAGCAGGAGCCAGCCCACTGCGGCATGGTGTTCGTCTCGCGGATACCCTTGCGGCCGTTCTTGTCCGTGACCTGGAGCCATTCGGTGGCGTTTGCGAGCGGGGACTGTCCGCCGTCACCCGGCTTGTAGTCCTTGAGCTCCGGCAACAGCACCGGCAGTTCGGAATCATCGACGGTAGAGATTTCACCGTCTTCCCAGTGGATAATCGGGAACGGTTCGCCCCAGTAGCGCTGGCGGCTGAAGAGCCAATCGCGGAGCTTATAGTTCACGGTGGCCTTGCCGATCTTGTTCGCTTCGAGCCATTCGATGACCTTCGCAATGCCCTGCTTCTTGTTGAGGCCGTTCAGGCAAAGCGTGTCGTTCTGGCTGTTGATGTAGGTGCCGTCGGCAGCCCAGCAAGCTTCGCCAGCGAGAACCTTCGGGCGAACGTCCTCAGGGCAGCTTGCATCGGGTTCCATGATGCAGATGACAGGCAAATTAAACTTTTTCGCGAAATCGAAGTCGCGGGTATCGTGAGCAGGCACGGCCATGATGGCGCCGGTGCCGTAGCCGGTCAAAACGTAGTCGGCGACCCACACCGGAATCTTGGTGCCGGTGAGCGGGTTCACGGCGTAGCTACCGGTAAACACGCCGGTCTTTTCCTTGGCGAGTTCAGTACGGTCGAGGTCGCTCTTCAAAGCGGCGGCGTGCACGTATTCTTCCACGGCGGCCTTCTGTTCGGCGGTCGTGAGTTCCGGCACCATCGCGTGTTCCGGGGCGACGACCATGTAGGTGGCTCCGAACAACGTATCGCAACGGGTGGTATAGACGCGGAGCTTGCGGTCGGTCGGCTTGCCGTCAGCGTCGGCAATGGCAAAATCCACTTCGGCACCGTAGCTCTTGCCAATCCAGTTCTTCTGCATGTCTTTGACGCCCTGCGGCCAGTCGAGCTTGTCGAGGCCCTTCAGCAGGCGGTCGCCATACAGCGGAATGCGCATGAGCCACTGCTTGAGGTTACGGCGTTCTACTTCCTTGGTGCCGCACTTTTCGTGAGAGCCGTCGTTCAAGACTTCTTCGTTCGCGCACACAATCTTGCAGTGCTTGCACCACCACACCTGAGCGTCGGCGTAGTAAGCGAGGCGCTTAGAATCCTTGTACTTGCGGACTTCTTCCTTGCCCTTGGCTTCGACATCGGCAGGAATCGGGAGTTCTTCGATGGGGCGGCCCTTCTGCTGGTCTTCATCGAACCAGGTGCCGTAAAGGCGCTTGAAAATCCACTGCGTCCACTTGTAATACTTCGGGTCGGTGGTGTTGACTTCCTTGTTCCAGTCGTAGCTTAAGCCGAGGCGCTTGATCTGGCGGCGGAAATTGTCGCAGTTCTTCTTGGTGGTAATGGCCGGATGCGTACCGGTCTGGATGGCGTACTGTTCAGCGGGGAGGCCGAAAGCGTCCCAACCCATCGGGTGCAACACGTTAAAACCGCGGCTGCGCTTGTAGCGGCAGATGATGTCGGTGGCAGTGTAGCCTTCGGGGTGGCCCACATGGAGGCCGGCGCCACTCGGGTACGGGAACATGTCCAGGCAGTAATACTTGGGCTTGGACTTATCTTCGCCCGTCTTGAAAGTCTGATGTTCTTCCCAGTAGGCTTGCCACTTGGTTTCGATCTCTTGCGGATTGTACTTTGCCATTATTTTATACCTCTAGTAGGAGCTGCAAGGTATGAGGTTTGAGGTCGCCGAGCCCATACCTCATAGCTCTATAATTTTTCGGGCATAAATTTAGAAAAAAGGCGAGAGCCGCGGCAAAAGTGCGCAAGGCGACAAAGCGCAAAAACAAGTTTTTGCATTTTTTGACAGCGGGTTTAAGCATGTAATGAATATCGCCAACTCGCTTTAATAAAGTCCATATTTTAAAATCATTTTTTTCTCGAACTCTTACACAAAATCACACAAAATTGTAAAAAAGGAAGCCCCGCCACTTGCGCAGCAGGACTTCCCGAGGTGTTTGATGGACTCCTAGCCCTCAAAAACAATATTATTGTGAACAAAGTTACAATAAAGGGTATTTATTGACAAGGGGTGCAACTGAATTTATTTTATACAAAAAACTTACACTTCATTTTTCTTTTTTTGTCCACAATTTTTACACAAATTAAAACACTTTTTATTAATCTATACACAAAATTTTTTTTGATACATTTATTAAAAAACGTTATTTTATAAGTAATTTGAGTACAAAAAAAGACTCTTGGCATAGCCAAGAATCTCTTTTTGAATGTTAAAAACAATTACACTTTGTCGAGAGCCTGAGTCAAATCAGCGATAATATCGTCAACATTCTCGATGCCCACGCTGAAGCGGATCAGGTCCGGTGCAACGCCTGCCTCGATCAACTGTTCGTCGCTGAGCTGACGGTGCGTGTGGCTTGCCGGGTGCAGCACGCAGCTGCGGGCGTCGGCCACGTGAGTCACGATGCAAATCATCTTGAGGTTGTCCATGAACTGGATGCTCTTTTCACGACCGCCCTTGATACCGAAGGTGAGAACGCCGCAGGGGAGCCCGCCCTTGAACTGCTTCTTCGCAAGTTCGTGGTACTTGTTGCCCTCGAGGCCCGCGTAGTCCACCCAGGCCACCTTCGGGTGGTTCTGCAGGAACTTCGCGCAGGCGAGAGCGTTCTCGCAGTGGCGCGGCATGCGCAGGTGAAGCGTTTCGAGGCCAACGTTCAGGAGGAACGCATTCTGCGGAGCCTGGATGCTGCCGAGGTCGCGCATGAGCTGGGCCGTAGCCTTCGTGATGAAGGCGCCCTTGCCGAAAGCCTTCGTGTAGGCAAGACCGTGGTAGCTCGGGTCCGGTTCGGTGAGGCCCTTGAACTTGTCATGATGGGCTTCCCAGTCGAAGTTTCCGCTATCCACGATGCAGCCACCCACGGCCATCGCGTGACCGTCCATGTACTTGGTGGTGGAATGGGTCACGATGTCCACGCCGAATTCAATCGGGCGGCAGAGAATCGGAGTCGGGAACGTGTTATCGACAATCATCGGCACGCCGTGCTTGTGGGCGATGTCTGCAAAGCGCTTGAGGTCCAAAATCTTGCCGGCCGGATTTGCAACCGTCTCGCCAAAGAAGCACTTGGTGTTCGGGCGGAAGGCCTTCTCGATTTCCTCGTCGCTCGCATCCTGGTCCACGAACGTGCATTCGATACCGAGCTTCTTCATGGTAACGCTGAAGAGGTTGCTCGTACCGCCGTAAATAGCGCTGGTGCTGATGAAGTGGTCGCCCGCCTCGCAGATGTTGAACACGGCGAAGAAGTTCGCCGCCTGACCGGAACTCGTGAGCATCGCAGCGACACCGCCTTCCATGGCCGCAATCTTGGATGCCACGGCATCGTTGGTCGGGTTCTGCAGACGCGTGTAGAAGTAGCCGCTGGCCTTCAGGTCGAACAGGTCGGCCATCGCGTTGCTGGACTCGTACTTGAAAGTGGTGCTCTGGTAGATGGGAAGGACGCGCGGTTCGCCGTTTTTCGGCTGCCAGCCGCCCTGTACGCACAAAGTTTCGATCTTGGACATTTTTGCCTCTTGTTAAAAACTTATCTATAGGTAGTTGCTCATTTGGGGCGACTAACATATTTTATTTATGGTTAAATATAGAAAAACACTATCGCTTGGCAATGCGCTTATGCAAATATCTGCATATATAATTCCGATATCTACCCATAGCTTTTTTCTATAACTAAAAAATCGCGATTATTTGATTTAAAAAACTATTTTTTTTCACAATGACTCCCGCACGCAATAATATGGCCCTATGGCATTTACTCGCCATTATAACTATCACCTTTTGGGGCACGAGCTTCGTAAGCACAAAAGTGCTCTTGAATCACGGGTTCTCGGCGGTGCAAGTTTTTTCGCTGCGTTTTGCAGTTACATACCTGATTCTTCTGGCTGCAAGCCACAAACAGTTCCGTTCTGAAAACTGGAAACACGAACTGATTCTTTTTATTTGCGGCATTACCGGATGCACACTCTATTTCTGGACAGAGAATACGGCCCTCACGCTTTCGCAGTCAAGTAACGTCTCGCTCATCGTCTGCACCAACCCATTGCTTATCATGATTCTCGGCGGACTCATTTACAAGAGCGAACGACTCGGCAAGCGGCAGATTCTCGGATGCCTGATCACGTTTGTCGGAATGGTGCTCGTGGTCTTGAACGGAAAATTCATTTTAAAGCTTTCGCCTGTGGGTGATTTACTCGCCTTCAGTGCCGGGCTTATGTGGGCAACCTTTTCGCTAATCATTAAACAACTAAACGGCAAATACAGTTCCCTGTTCATCACGCGCAAGATGTTCTTTTACGGAACGCTCTCCTCTATTCCCGCCATGATTGTCGAAGCCCACGGTAGCGTTTCTAAAGCCCTGGACATTCCGTGGCACCATTTTACGGAACCCGTCGTAACGCTCAACTTTCTATGTCTAACCGTATTCTCGTCGCTATTCGGCTATCTTATCTGGAACAGCGTTCTTAAGCGTTTGGGCGTCGTACTTGCAAGTAACTACGGCTACGCCGTCCCCATGGTGACAATGATTACGGCAACCATCGCCCTCAGCGAGCAAATCACCGCCGTTGCCATCGTGGGTGCGGTAGCGATTATCGCGGGCATGGTCCTTGCGGAAATGAGACGCAGCAAATAAAACCGGGATTAGGGATTCACAGTAATATCGGTAAAGCGGTCGACGATAGTACCGTCGGCGAGCGTCACCTTGCTCTCGAAATCTTCACGATCGCGCACCCAGAGCGTTCCCTTCGGGTGGTCGGGAGTCTCGTACTCGCTGCGGTAAACGACAAGCGGTTCAACCGATTCACAATCTAGGGCGTCGGCGGTAACGACGGTGTAGATCATCGTTTCTTTTTTGTAATGGCGATAGCGGTGACCGGCAATTGCTTTCGACATATTACTTTTCCAGAAATGCGAGCAGTTTGGGCATGAGCGCGGTTGCGTCTTTTACGCCGAGATCGTACAGTTTTACGAGTTTGGACTTGTCTTTTTCCAGGCGGTCGATTTTGAAGCTTTCGCTCGGACGGATCATGAACGCAGAACCTTGAGCGACACGTTCCTCTAGCGTGCGCAAGCACTGGTTGTAGCGAATGTGGCGGTTTCTTGCCGCTTCGATAAACTTGGGGTACTTGCGGTAGAAAAGCTTGAACAGGGGAATCATGGAGTTGGGTTTCTTGACAAAGCCTTCGGGCTGTGTGACGATAACGACCTGTTTTTTGTAACCCATGCCCGTAAACACTTCGAACGGAATGCTGTCGCCGACACCACCATCCAGAAGCTTCATGCCGTCAACTTCTACGATATGGCTCATGAGCGGGAGCGAGGCCGAGGCGCGAATCTTGTCCATGTCTTCGGGCTTGTCCAAATCGCAAGTGAGCAGGTATTCGGGGCCGCCGGTTTCCAGATTCGTCGCGACCGCATAGAATTTTGTTTCGGCCGTATTCTCGCGGAACTTTTCGAAGTCAAACGGATCGATGACGCGCGGAATCTGATTGTAGCAATAATCCAGTTCGAAAAATTCACCGGTGCGAACCAGGTTGCCCCAGCTCATGTAGCGCTTGCTCGCCGAATGAATGGTGTCGAGGCGCTTGTTGCGTTCGCGTTGTTCCGACAGATAGCTGCAGAGGTGCGTGGCTCCAGCCGAGGTTCCGGCACATGCTCCAAACTTGATTCCGTTATCCAAAAATACATCCAGTACGCCAGCCGAATACGCGCCGCGCATGCCGCCGCCTTCAACAGCAAGCGCAATATCCTTATACATCGCCATTAGGCATTCTCCATGAGCCACAAATAATCTTTCGGATGTTCAACGAACTTTTCGGGGTGTAACTTATGCTTTGCAAAGAATTCTTCGCGAGTCATCCAGGTAAAGCTATCGACCTCGCCCGGTTGCGGCACAAGCGAATTCGCTTCTTCGTCGTTTAACGAAATCTTGTAGACGTCGTAGTATTCGTTGTCGAGGTAAGAGCCGCCGTTAAGCACGCTTTCGTGCTTAGCCTCGAATAGATATTCGAGGTCGCGCGAACTCTTGTGCACGCCCAGTTCTTCGCGCAGTTCGCGCACGGCGGCATTCACGCTGGAATCGCCTGCCGAAATATGGCCTGCGCAACTTGTGTCGAAAAGTCCGGGGTTGTTTTCTTTCACGCGACTGCGAAGCTGGAACAGAATGCGGCCTTTGCTGTCAAACGCCCAGATATGCACCGTGCGGTGCCACAATCCCTTGGCATGAACTTCGGTACGCCCACGAGAATATCCGGCAGGAGTCCCATCCGCATTCAAGATATCAATTTGTTCTTCCATCCATCACTCGCTCTTTAATCGCTTTGACAATGCGTCTGTATTCGCGCATCAAGTCATCATGGCGAACTCGCACATAGTCGTAGTCGCCTTCGTTGCAGGCAAATTCCATCGCCTTTGCAATACTTGCAATCTCAACCGCACCAATGTAAAGCGAAGAACTCTTCAGCATCTGCACCATCAAACGGTAACTTTCGAAGTCTTCGTCCTTGAACAACTTGTTCAAGACCACATCGTACTGTTTATCGACATAAACCATCATCTTCTTGCGATAAAGGGCTTCATTCCTTTCGCAACAGAACAGGCCAACCGAGATATCCAACACATCGCTAGGTAGGTTCTCGTTCGTCTTTTTCGATTCCTGAATCAGCATCGGTTTCTTTACAGGCTTTTCTTCTGCAGGCGAAGGCTCTTCCACTTCTTCTTTCTTGGGCAATTCATCGTAATGCTTAATCAACTCCTTCGGCAAGAACTTCAGGAGAATCGTAAACAGGGCATCTTCGTGAACCGGCTTCGTCAAGAAATCGGCAAATCCCGTCGTCTCGCAAATCGTCTTTGCAGAAGCGCTATCTTCGGCAGTAAGCATCACAATCGGCGTATGCTGATTCGGGTGATCGTCCAGCGTCTTCATGATTGTCAGAATATCCAAGCCATCGACAATCGGCATCGTATGGTCAAGGAATATCATGTCGTAATGGTTACGCCTGAACTTTTCAATCGCCTCCATACCGTTCGAAACCGAATCGAAGCGGGCCAATGTTTCTTTTATAAGTCCGCTCATCACGCGCAAATTCATGGGCACATCGTCAATGGCCAGAATCGATGCATTCGGTGCAAAGAAATGAATGGACTTGTTTTCGGACACATGCACGAATTCGTTGTACCGCGTCTTAAAATCACCCATCAGCTCGTTTTTGACGACTTTCTGCGGGATTGCAATTTCGACAACCGGAAGCCCATCCGCAATATGGCTACTCCTGATTGTACCGCCGAGAGCGCCCACCAGCATCTTGACAAGCGTCAGCGAAGCCCCCGTCCAGCTGACGCCCGCATCCGGCACATCAATCACCAAGTCAATCTTCTGAGTACTTTCTTCACCGTTTTCGTCTTCGGCCCAGCGGTAACCAATTTGAACAATGTTTGCACTGTTGACGACCAGGCGTTCTGCGTTGAACAAGATATTACTTACAATCTGCCACAAGCGCGATTCATCGCCTTCAAGCTGAGTCGGAATCGAAGAATCGACCAACAGTTCGAACTCCACCGGCTTTTTGCGGTTACGGGCAGCACTGTAGCAATCACAGAGGACCGCAAACAGGTCGTATTCCTTGATCGAAATTTCAAGGCTGTTCGTGCGGATTTTGTTCATGTCCAAAATATCGTTCGAAAGCAAAAGCAGTTCCTGGCCCGAAGCGCGCATTTCCGAAACGTATTCCTTGAGCGAAGAATTAGTCGATTCCCTCAAGACAATCGCGCCCATATTCAAGACATTCATCGCCGGATTGCGAATATCCTGGCCCACGGAATCCATCATGCGCAAGCGATCCAGTTCGTCGCTTACCAAATGTCCCTTCAAGTGAGATTCCCGATTCCTGCGAACCAAGAAGAATCGAATTCCAAGGCCCGTCAAGAACAGCAGCATCAAGAATCCGACAACCCAGAACACCAAGAAAGATAACTGGTTCAAACCGTCCGATACATCTTCGCCGGCAACCATTCCCGCAAGCATGAAATCGTCTTGCGAAGGCTTCGCCATATAGAAGTAATAGGTCTCGTTTCCTACTTGGACATTTCTTGCCGAGGCAAGTCCGCCATGGTCCATATCCTGACGGAGCCAGCCATAAATCTTGCCAACATCGACTTCACTCCACACAGAATCCTGGCGCCACTTTCCAGTATTATTCTGGATCAGGACCCGGCCATCGTTATCGATTATCTGAGTAAAGCATTTCTTCTCAAAGCAATCCGCATCGAAGAAATCGTTTATCGGGATTTCGTCGTACTGCAAGTACAGCACAAATCGGACGTTATGGCCATGGAACACCGGAACGCCAAGCAAAATCCCCATCCTTTCGCTGTAGCAAACCGATTGTCTGCCGCGGAACGATCCCATGATACACCGGTAAGTTTCGTCTGGCAGCATGAACCGCGAAGAATCCACGTACACCGTTCCATCAAGCGCAATCAAGCCATAGCTAGAATTTTCGTCCTTCACGTCCGACAGGGCTAAGAAATCTTCCACGCGCGCGCCGTCAGTTTCTATTTTACGCGCAACCATCGAAAGGGCATCCAGCTGTGCATGCAATTTCTCGTCCACAAGATGGGCGGTCAATACGGCTTGCTGCGACACATGCTTTGTTACATAGGCATCCAAAAGAGTATCGAGCTTTACTCGAAGCAATACGCAAACAAGACACAGGACAAACACGACGGAGGCAAGCCAAACCACCATCTTGATGTTGATCTTCGCGCTTCTAGGGGTTAGTTCCATCGACTACCCCCTTGACGAACCAATCGAACCGATTCAGCATCTCATCGTCGGTCATGCTTTCGCCTTCGCCTACACGGATTTCACCTTGGTTATCTTCAATTGGACCGTAAAACACATCGAACTTGCCTTGCGTCAAGTGAATTTTTTCTTCTTCAACAATCTGACGTATCGACGCTTCGACATTGCGAGTCATCTCGGCCAAGTCCATCATGCCGCTTTCTAGCCCAAGCCAATAAGAACGCCCTTCAAATTTATCCTGGAGAACCTCGCGAATCTTGGGAACATAGAAATTTTCCCAGTGCCAAACCGGCGCCGTCAAGAACCTATCTGGGAACCTTTTGGAATTGTCCCTATTGTAACCGATAATCCAGACGTTTCTTTCGTCTGCAATGTTGTACGGAGACAACGCATCCAGATGAGTCGTCAGGACATCGATATTGTGATTATCAAGCAACGAGCGGGTCGAATCGGCAGCCCTGTTTTCATCGTTCCACGATCCAGTCCAGCTGACAAACACCTTCGCTTCGGGATTAACCTTCTGAACACCAAGCGCAAACGCATTGATGCCGCGATTCACTTCAGAAATATTGAGCCCGGCCACATAACCGATTTCGTTCGTTTTCGTCTTCAATCCGGCCACAATTCCCGAAAGATAACGTAGTTGGTACATACGGCCAAAGAAACTGGACAAATTCGTCATCGATTTCAGTCCGGTCGCATGAAAGAACGTGACTTCCGGATGGTTTCTCGCCACAGCCATTTCGGCCGCGCCATAACCAAACGAAGTCGCTATGACAATCTTGGCTCCTTTGCGAACAGCTTCTTCCATAGTATCCTGCGCCGTTGAATCGAGCGGGACATTCTCATAATAGGTAACCTCCAAATTCAATAGGGCTTGGGCTTGCGCTTTCTGAATCGCTTCGCAATGAGATTCGTTCCAGCTATGGTCATTACAGAGCCCCGCCATAATCACGGCAACACGAACTTTTTCCGGCTTTTCCTGGAATCCCGTTTCGGAGCCGAACATGAGCAACACGCCCACAATCATCGCAATCGCCAGCGCAGATGTTAGGACCATCCATTTCATCGTTCGTCAAGCCCCCTCTGGATGTTTTCAATCAGTTCAGCATGCAGAGCCATGGCGAGCTCATGAGTATCTTGAA
This sequence comes from Fibrobacter succinogenes, assembly GCA_902756345.1. GTDB lineage: Bacteria > Fibrobacterota > Fibrobacteria > Fibrobacterales > Fibrobacteraceae > Fibrobacter. Next base: position 330,903 of record CACVQR010000001.1, read on the forward strand.
CAATTTTCATTCGAGATTCGCGGCTTGCCGTTTCCAGATTACGGAATATTTCCGCCATCGAGATTGCCCCAATGGCGACAGACGAATCATAAAGCACATGCATGTAGAAACGGTAATTGTCCCAGTCGGAATTCTTGTAGCAGGTATCCACGTTTCTACACAGCGGAGAACCGACGTATTCCTGTAGCATTTCTACATAGATTTCTTCGTCGTCGGCGCAGTAGTTCAAACCGGCCTTGATATCCAGGAACTCGCTGAAGGCCTTGAAGCGGTCAAGCAGCGTCGGCGCCGTAATCGACCGCAGTTCAAGTTCGTCATCTCCGAACGTCGTTCCAATCTTGTTGCTAGACGTACTGCCCACTCCGTTCATCAAGTTCACCGTCGGGACCACAGGTTCCGTCAAGTCCTCGGGAGTCAGCACTAGCTGCTTGGGCAAGTACCACTTCATGGTGCGACGCAGGTCGCGTTCCTTGACCGGCTTAAGCAAATAATCGGCAAAGCCTTCGGCAAGGAACGAATCCTTGGCAAACGATTCCCCTTCAGACACAAGGGCTATCACAGGCGTATCCTTGTTCGGATACTTGTCCATCATCCTCATTTTTCTAAAGACATCCACACCGTCCATCACCGGCATCATGTGGTCCAAGAAAATCAGGTCGTAATGTCTGGATTCTACCAGTTGCAAACACTGGTGACCGCTCAGGGCTTCGTCAATCTTCACTCTCGAATTGTTCAAGAAGCCGCGGAACATTTTGATATTCAGTTCAACGTCATCGACAATCAAAATTCTTGCTTCAGGTGCCAAGAACACTTCGGCCACTTCCTTGTTCTTGCGCGAGGCATTCCTGTAGCGCATCACAAAGTCGCCCATGGGTTCTGTATTCAGCACCAGCTGCGGAATTTCTACTAGGAACGAAGATCCTTCGCCGTAGCGGCTGTTAATCGTTATTTGCCCGCCGCACTTCGCCAAGAGCTCTTGTGTTAGGCTAAGTCCAAGACCCATCCCCTCGATATCGCTTTCATCTTTTGGATTCTTGGGAAGGTACCTTTTGAATATGGTATCGCGGTCTTCCTTGCGGATGCCGACACCAGTGTCCTTGACGGCTATCTTCAACATGATGTAGTCGTCTGTCCGGAGCGAACCAATCGGCGGCAAGTTGTCAAAGCCCACCGACAAGGAAACACCACCCACTTCGGTAAACTTGACCGCATTCGAAAGCAGGTTGTTGATAATCTGGATAATACGATTCTGGTCGCCCCACAGGCAAGACGGAATATCGGGATCGCAATCAATGTGGAAGGTCAGGCCCTTCGCCTTCGCCTTCGGTTCATTTTCATTGTAGCATTCCTGCAAAACCGTAAACACATCGTATTCCATCGATTCAATACTCAAGCGGCCCGACTCGATTTTCGAAACATCCAGCACATCGTTCACCAACGAAATAATGCTTTGACCCGCACTCTGGATGTTATTGGAATATTCCTTCATGTTGTCATCGTGCAGTTCCTTTTGCACAATGGAATTCATGCCGAGAATACCATTCACCGAAGAACGAATCTCGCGGCTCATGCTCGTAAGGAACGCCGTCTTGGAGCGGTTCACGCGAATAAGCCTCAAGTATTTTGCAAATACCGCCGTGAACAGCAATACAAACAATACATAAATCAAGAAGATAAGAATCGCATTGCGCAAGACAGCAATATTCAAGGTCTTCCAGAGAGTACGTTCTTCAACAAGGCGGACTACATACCAGTCACCCTGCACCAGCGCCGAGAATACGCGATAGTCCCTGCCTCTCAGGTTAAAGACAAACGGTTCTTCGCTGGCAAACGAAATCGCCCGGGCCAGTTTTTCCTCGTCCGTGCCCCAGAAATCAGCCGACAAGTAGTTCTTTCCATTCTGGGTAATATCCGTGTGCGAAATAACCACACCCTTCTTGTCGATAATGACCAACATGTTCGACAAGTCACTCTTCTTGACATCGGCAATTAAGTCCTTCAAGAACAGATCAACCGCAAGAACGCTTTTCTTATCGGAAAGGCGCAAACTGATGGTCACCACCTGTTCGCCACTGTGCGGATCCAAGTGAGTCGGAATCAAGGCAACCTTGTCCTTTTCCATAGGGGCATTCTGGTACCACGGCCTAATCGAGGGTACATAACCTGCGGCAGGAGTCCAACGGCCCCCGCTCAGGAATTCATCGCGGAGCAAACCAAACATATTGCACAAGACAATATCGTTCGAATGTCTGTAATATTCCGCTTCGGAAACCAGCAGCGATTCCATCTGCGCCAGCGTGGCCCCATGATCCAAACTCTTTTCTGCGATGCGAGTGGTTACGCGCAGCACCGATTCGCCGCGGGCCAAGATTCCATTAATCGCTTCAGCATCCTTGGCATTGGACATCTTGCCCGCGAGCAAGGTTTCTTGCTTCACGGATTCCAAATAATCTTTGAATATGTACACGCCGACTATGGCAAAGGCTAGCCCCACCACAACAAGGATTATCCCGTAAAGAACTCTTACGCGATTCTCGTTTTCTATAGTCCTAGAGAACACAATCAAAATATAAGATATTTCGGAATAAAAATTCACTATGCTATATTTCAATACATGAAGTTCGAAAAAGAAACATTAGAAGGCCTGCTCAAGAGGGCTGAATCCGAGGGAATTTTCAACAAGGCGGTCGCCGGGTTTATTTTGTCCGACGGAAGCCGCGAGATTTTGACGCTTAATACGCCCGAAAATACGGTTTTCGACATCGCAAGCCTCACCAAGGTGTGCCCCACCTCCACACTCGCCCTGAGTTACATTCTCGAAGGCAAGCTCTCGGTCGATACAAAGGTCATCGACTTCATTCCCGAACTCCAGACCAATTACCGCGAAGACATTCGTGTTTTCCACTTGCTGACGCACAGTCTCGATTACCGTGTGCCCATGAAGACCCTGCGCACGCTGCCTGCCGAAGGCATTCTGAACGCCCTGTTCACGTACCAGTTTGAGAAGGCGCCCGGCGCAGATTTTAATTACGGCAACCCCGCCAGCGTACTTCTTGGAATCATACTGCAGCGCCTTATGGGCAAGGACCTGCAGCAGCAAGGCCGCGAGCGATTCTTTATCCCACTCGGCATGACACGTTCCGGCTGGGATCCGCTTGACCGCGACTGGAATCCGATTCCGAAAGCAGAAATCTCGCCGACCGAAATTTGCAGTTTCAGGGGTCGCGAAATCCAGGGCGAAATTCACGACGAAAGCGCCTGGGTGCTGCGAAAGCTGTTCCCCGTCGGTAGCGCCGGCATGTTCAGCTGCGTGCCTGATTTGCTGAATTTCGTACAAATGATTTTGAACGATGGTATGATTGCGAATGGATGTGGCGGGAAATGCGCACGGGTCGCTCCGGCGGGAATTCTCAAGATGGTCAGCGAAAACGCCTTTGCGCTCGATTCAGCCAGCAAGTATTCCACCGCCAAGGACGCCTGCACCGCCCTCGGCTGGGAACTGAACAACGCAAAATTCATGGGTACAAAAATTTCGCCGCGTACCTTCGGCAAGACGGGATTCACCGGCGCAAGCATCGTAGCCGACCCCGACAAGGGTGCCGCCGTGGTGCTGCTCAGTAACTTTACCTACCCGCACCGCGAAGCGAACGCCGACCGCATCCACGCCTTCCGCGCATCCCTTAGCGACGCCTTCTTCGGATAATTCTATATTTGGGCGCGATGAATTTCGAGCCTACAGCACTTGCACTTTACGCCGCCTATTTCGTATTAGGCGCAGTGGTAAGTCTTATCAATAGTATCGCGGGCGGCGGCTCTACCTTGAGCCTTCCTATCATGATTTTTCTCGGGATGCCCGCCACTGTTGCAAACGGTACGAATCGTATAGGACTCATTATCGGGAATTTCAGCAGCGCCTTCAACCTGGCGCGTCATGGCTACCTGAACAAGCGCATTTTCTTTCAACTGCTCACGCCCACTATCCTCGGTGCCCTTCTTGGAGCGTGTTTCCTAGTGCGTATCGGTGACAAGTTGTTCCAGGCAATTCTTGCCGTCGTCATCTGCCTTGTGGTTATCATGAGCAACCTGCGCAAGGATATTCTAGGCAAGCCTCCGGTGGCACCGCCCGAAAAACTCACCCTCAAGGGCGCACTCGGCTTTTTCGGCATTGCCGTCTATGGTTGCATCGTGCAAGTTGGTGTCGGATTTGTGCAGATTTTTGGACTCACGCGCTACACCGGACTTTCGCCAATCCAGATTAACGCCCTCAAGAATTCCCTCACCAACGTGTTCTTGGTGGTAAGTACCGTCACCCTTGGAATCAACGGCAAAATCAACTGGCCCATTGCGGTGTTGATGGCAGGTGGCGCCTGGGTTGGAGGCTATTTCGGTAGCTTTTTGCAGCGTAAAAAAGGCAACAAGTTTATTCAGCGATTCATTAGCGTCTGCAGCATCGGCATGGCTATAGCGCTCGTGGTGGACTTGATTGTGAAATAATCAACTCTTGATGTTCTTGTAATGTTCAACTAGCTGTTTTAAGTTGAACGCTTCTTTCTTTTCCTGCACGGTTTTCAAGCCCGACATGATTTCGGCGAAGTAATTCGCCAACTCCGCATCGCCGGCCAAAAAAGCTTCTTCACAATTCTTTTTTGCCACCGCCACGACTTCCGGATTAAATCCGAGTGTAACGCCAAAGCGCTTTAAAGACTCCGTCATGCTCCCGTCATTCGATTGATCAAGCTCAACATCGACCATCGTGGCATACCCCAAAATGTCGTCGACGATTTCATCTAGAACACAGCCGGAATCCGTATAATTCAACCGCGCAAAACTGCAGTATACCGCTTCCAGATACATCTTTTTGTAAAGGAAGTAATTGCGCAGGAATCTAAAACAGAGAATCAAGTCGTTTGCCCTGTAGGCGACTTTCATGGCCGCCACCGCATCTTCTACTACATTCTCCCAACGTCCTTGATCGCTATGGATTCGCGCAAGCATGAGCCTGTATTTTGCCGAAACCGGGTTCCATTTTGTCGCATTGGACATTGCCTTTTCTGCGTCAGGATAATTTGCCAGGTTCAATTCCAAAAGACCCGCCTGCCGCCAGATAAATTCCATCGGGCAGCAGGAATGAACGTTCTTTACCAATCGACTTGACTGAGCCTCAAAATAATGCTTGTAAAGCGCACGCTCCATTCTGCTGGAAATCGAGATATATTCGACGGAATCATCAGAAACGAACGGATGATCTTCTGCCACCTTCATCAAAGGCCTGATAATGTCCAATGCAGTCTGGTAATCCCTTTCGTTAGTTTGCACATCGAGCGATTCCTGCAAAAGGCTCATCACGCCATCTCGCCCTTCGAAAACCTGGAGCTTTTTCCCAAAGATGGCCGTCCGAACACGGAACAAGGCTTCAAGCGTATTTATTCTGTCAGTAAAAAACATGTCATCCCCTATTTCGACAGATTCTTTCTTGCAGAAATATACAATATCAATCGTCGTGAGAGGTAATGTTTTCCCGTTTTTCGCGGCGCTTGCGGGCGCGACATTCTTCAAGGGTTTCGCCGAGGCCTGCGAGCAGTTCTGCGGCCAGGGGCACATCCCCTGCGGCGAGTAGCTCTTTTTGCGGGCGGGGGAGTTTCTTGATGCGCGCCTCCAGACGCAGCGCCTCTTCGTGGGAGGAAAGCTCGAATTTTCGCAGAATGCACTGCGGCGGGAATGCCTTGGTAAACTTCGCTCCCTTGCCGGATTTATGTTGTTCAAAACGAGCTTCTACATCCACAGCATACCCCGTATAAATGCGGTTGCCCGCACAACGGAGCATGTACACGAAGTGCGACATTACGATTCTTCGTGATGCGCCTTCGACACGAGGTTCATGTAGATGGTGCCAAGGATTGCGGCACAGAAGCTACCCAAGAGAATACCGAGCTTCGCGGAATCCTGACGGTCGCCCACCTCGAAGGCGAGGTTCGCCACAAACAGGGCCATGGTAAAGCCGATACCGGCAAGCATACCGCCGCCCCACAAAATCTTCCAGCTGTAGCTCGGCTTCACCGACACGCCAATCTTTACGGCAAGCAGGCTGAACAGGAAAATGCCTATCGGCTTACCCAGAATCAAGGCCAAGGCCACCGCACCCATCACAGGCACTTCCACGCCGCCCAGCTTGATTTCGACACCCGCGTTGCTGAGCGCGAACAGCGGCATGATAAAGAAATTCACCCACGGAACGAGCGGCTTGAAGAAGCGTTCCTGCATCGAAATACTTTCGCGGGCACCGCGCTTCAAAAGCGTAAACACCTCGTACTGTTCGTTGCGGTCCTTGGCTTCGCCCGAAAGAGCACCACCCACGCTGCCAGCGAAATGGGCGAGCTTGCCCTTCGCAAGCACAGGCTTTGCCGGCACCGAGAGTCCAAGTAGCACGCCCGCAATAGTCGGGTGCACGCCACTCTTCACAAAGAACGCCCACACCGCAATGCCAATCACGCCATGCAACAGCAAGTTGCGCACGCCAATTCTAAACATCACGTTGATCAAGGCGAGCAAGGCAAAACCCGTACCGAGCGCAACAAAGTTCACTCCGTCGCCGCTCGGGTAACCAATCGCAATCACGAGAATTGCACCGATATCGTCGGCGATAGCCAGAGTCAAAATCATCACGCGGAGTGCGTGGGGCACCTTTTTGCCAAGGATAGCCATGCAACCCACCACAAACGCAATATCGGTCGCCGTCGGGACACCCCAACCATGAGCCGCACTATGTTCGCCATGCGGGCAAAGCAGCAAGTAAATCAAAGCCGGGAACAACATACCGCCAGCAGCCGCGATAATCGGGAGGCTTGCCGCCTTCGGGTTCCTGAGTTCGCCATAGGTCATTTCGCCCTTGACTTCAAGCCCGATATTGAAGAAGAATATCGTCATCATGGCGTCGTTAATGAGCCAATGCAAATCGGCCGAACCGACCCAACTGCCAATCGTCAAGGCAAACGGCATGTGCCAAACATGATGGTAAGATTCAGGACTGACATTCGCCCAGATCAGGGCCGCAATCGTCATGATAATCAAAACGATGCCACCGGTCGTTTCCACCTTCATCAACCGTTCCATCGGCGTGATGATCTTGCGGATGGGGGTTTCCGGGAACAAATCTTCAATCTTGTCGCTGCTCGTTACTTTTGCCGACATAGCTACCTGTAATTAGGGTTGAGTGATTCAGCCTTTCGCCTAACAAAATAATCATTTTTTTTGCGGGCGGCCGCCCCAAGTTGCTTATTTTTCCGTTTTTTATATATGTGATTCGCCCCAAAAGACACTTGTACAGGCCAAACAGCGCCGAAAACCGATTCTAGCCTGTACAAAGCCCCCGAAAAAGCATTGTGTTTGTCTCTAAAACAGCCTCTGTACAGGCTAGAAATAAAGAGAATCCTCGCTTAGCCTGTACCACGCCGCATAAAAGCACAATTTTTTCTTCAAAAGTGCACTTTGGTACAGGCTAAACCGATAAAAGTACCACATTTGGCCTGTACAACATCAAAAAAATCAGATTTTTTTTCTTAAAAATCGGCTTGCGTACAGGCCAATTATCAAAGTCACCCACGCCTAGCCCGTACATACCGATGTTTCGAGGTTGCAACAACTTCATTCCCTGCTCATTGGCGACTTTTTCTTTCGCACTTTTGTATATTCTTAGCGTAAAAAAAGAGACTTTGAAATGCTAGATAAAGAAGTTTTAAAGACCGTGAGCCGCATTGAACTTAGCGTTCGCGGCACGCTCGACACCGTGATGACCGGTGCCTACCACAGTTCCTTCAAGGGGAACGGTATGGAATTCAGCGAGGTTCGCGAATACATGCCGGGCGACGACGTGCGTACCATTGACTGGAACGTGACGGCGCGTACCGGCACGCCGTACGTGAAAAAGTTTATCGAAGAGCGCGAGATGACCATGCTTTTGATGGTCGACGCTTCCAGCAGCTCGGAATTCGGTTCGGGCAAGCAGATGAAGGGCGAGGTCATGGCGACTTTAACCGCTTTGCTCGCATTTGCCGCCATCAAGAACAACGATAAGGTCGGCCTGCTCATCTACACCGACCAGGTCGAACTGTTCATCCCGCCGGAGAAAGGTCGCAAGCACGTGCTGCGGCTCATCCGCGAAATCCTTTACTTCAAGCCGCAGCACCACGGCACGAACACGCAGGTGGCGCTCGAGTATGCCGGCAAGATTCTGAATCGTCGTGCCGTCGTCGTGGTGATGAGCGACTTCCTGGACGAAGGTTTCGAGAACGCATTCAAGATTCTCCGTAAGCGCCACGACGTGCTTGCGGTCTCTGTCGTTGACCCGCGCGAAATGGAACTCCCGCCCGCGGGCCTCGTAGAACTTGAAGATCCCGAAACCGGAGAAACACTCCTCATTGATACCGGCGATGCGACTTTCCGCGAAGCATTCGCCCGCGAGGCAAAACGCCAGGGCAAGGCGACCAAGGAACTGTTCCAGCGCATGTCCATCGATTTCGTGCGCATCGAGACTCACGACGACTTCAAGGAAACCGTCGCCCCGCTCATTGAGCATTTTAGGCGTAGGGCCAAGCAGAACCGTTCGTGATAATCACGAACTCTCGCAACCGCGCTCAATTATAATTGAGCGCTTATTGCTCACAGGCAGCAAGGATGTAATTTCTTTCTTCACGAATTCCAAATCGCTGTTCGTGAGAATAGGAATCAGCGCGTTGATTTCTTCGACGGGCTTGTCCCACCACTTGAATTTCAAAAGGAGCGAAGTCAGTTCGCCATCAAAGCGGTAGCGGATCAACTTGACCGGGTTCCCGACGACAATCGAATAAGGCTCCACGTCGCTAGCGACAACGCTGTTCGCGCCGATAATCGCGCCGTCACCAATATGCACGCCAGGCAAGATTGTCGCATTCTGCCCAATCCACACATCGTTCCCGATAACGGTATCGCCCTTGAACGGCATATCGCTTGCAGCAGGTGGCTTCATGTCCCAGCCTTCAAGCGTATAGAACGGGAAAGTCGAAACGGCATTCATCTGGTGGTTCGCGCCATTCATCACAAATTCCACGCCAGCTGCAATTTGGCAGAACTTCCCGATGATGAGCTTGTCGCCGATAAAGTCGTAATGGTGCGTCACATGGCTTTCGAATTCCGAGTCAGCGATGTAGGTAAAATCCCCGACGATGATGTTCGGATTTTTGATGGTCGGCTTGACGTAGATTTCCTTGTCGTAGCCAGCGATGGGATGAATCGTATTTGGATTGGGGATTTGGGCGCTCATGTTTTAAATATATATCAAACTGTCGCGGGGCGGTAGCCGAGCAATTTCATGCTGTAAAGAGCCGTACCTTTGCTGATGCTGCGGACGCCTGTCGCATAACCGAAAATCTTACGCAGCGGGACTTCGGCCTTCAAAAAATGGGTCTTGCCGTCGCCACCGATTTCCTTCACCTTGCCATCGCGAGACTGGATATCGCCCGTCACAAGGCCTGCAAAATTCACAGGGCATTCCAGCGACAGCTCCATGACAGGTTCGTACAATTGAACATCGGCAGGCTTGATAAGCTTGGTGACCGCATCGGCACAAGCTTTTTTGATCATGGGCGGCAAAGCGCCTTCGGTCCAGGTGAATTCATGGACTTCAAAGCACACGCCTACGAGCGGGCCCTTGCCGAGTACGCCGATTTCCGTAGATTCCAGAAGCGCAGAACGCACACCTGCCAAAATTTCGCGCGGGGCCGTTTCCAGAAATTCAGCCGACAGGCGGATATCATGTGCATCGCCATCGAGCGGTGTCGCCGAAAGCTTGATAGAAATCTTGTGGGGGCCAAGCTGGAATGTATTTTCAACCGGGCCTACGTTACGGCACAGGCGTTCTTGCCAACGGACTTCAGGTGATCCTGCCTTGACTTCGCAGCCGAATTCACGCTTGAGTCGGGCTAGCAATACGTCGAGTTGCACTTCGCCCACCGTATGCAAATACCAGAATCCGCCATCGTCTTTTTGCACGCGGAAACTCGGGTCCATGCGAGCCAAAACATTCAGGCTCTTTTCGACATGATGATAATCTTCGGCGCCCAGGCATTCCACGCGAGTCTGCAAGAGCGGCTGGTACTTATCGCGGATAGAGGAATGAGCGCGCTCCCCTTGGTCGCTTTGAGGTATGGGGTCGCTCCGCCCTTCGGGCGTCACTTTGAGGATTTGTCCCAATTCGGTTTCGAACGGGCTGCGCATGGCGTAAATATCGCCCGAACGGATTTCGTCAACAGGCTGCAACAGGTTCGCCTTCAGGCGAGAAAATTCAAAACCCGCGGGCCATTCCTTGCGCTCCATGTTCGTATGACTGCGGAACAGTGAAATCTCGCCCACGCCCTTAAAGTGGCGCAAGCGAATCACCTGTCCTAATTCATTGTCTGCAAATTCAGGTACGTCAGGCAAGAAGAACGAAAGTGCTGTGGTAAGGCTGCGCACACCGAAGCCTTCCATCGCTGAGCCTGCATAGCAAAGCGCATAATCATTGCTCTTCGCCAGTTCCTTGAGCCCGCGCAAAAGCGTCTTGGGTGGAACCGATTTTCCTTCGAGCGCAAGTTGCAAGACTTCGTCGTCAAAGTTGCTCGCGAATTCCACCGCCTCGGCGTAATGCTTCTTGATTTTCTCGGTAGAATCGCTCACCTCGCCTGCTTGCGGCCAGGAATCGTCAACAACTTCTTCGCCTGTATCCGAATGAATCAGGCGGCTCTTGCTCAGCACATCGAGTACGCCCGACATGCGTCCGCCCTTGTATTCCGGGAGCGTCATGAGCACCGGGCGCACGCCTAAAACTTCTTCAATATTAATTAGCGTTTCGTCAAGCGAATAGTCGGGATTGTCGAGCTTATTGACAAATAGAATCGTCCGCACGCCCGCTTCGCGCAGTTTACGGAAGGCAGCCACCGTCTGCGTTTCCACTCCGCTCGCGGCGCTCACCACAAGTACCGCGCCCTCGACGGCTGTAAGCGCCGTGTCGACTTCGGCGCCAAAATCCACATGCCCTGGCGTATCGATAAAATTGAACCAGGTGTTCTTCCATTCGAAATGCGCCACGCCGCTCTCGATGGTAATGCCGCGCTCTTTTTCTTCGGGCATGTAGTCCATGGTGGCAAGGCCTTCTTCCACCTTGCCCGGCCGGCGAACCTCGCCCGCCGCAAAAAGAATACGCTCCGAAAGAGTCGTCTTTCCGGCATCTACGTGGGCAAGGATTGCAATGTTGCGAACAGGCTGTGACATGATACCACTAATTTAAAAATTCTCGTCTAGCGTGAATTCGTTCGCGACCGCCTCAAGCTTGCGTTCGGCCGTCGCGTCAAGCGCCTCGGCATGCCCGCGCAACGCCGCAAATGGGTGGAAAATCTTTGCGCGGTCTTCCACTTTCATGCGCGGATGCTTCATCATAAAATTCCAATCGTTCCGCGGATACGGCAAATCAATGATGTCTTTGTAATTATCAATCATAAAAGGCGGTGAGCTCGCGCCGTTGGCGCTTTGAGGTATGAGGAGCGAGGTATTAAAAGTTAAAAATTTTTCATTATCCACAAACCTCAAGCCTCAAAGCGACCCTGCAAGGGGAGCGACCTCACACCCCTAGGCACGGTGTCCTCCGATTTGTCCGTTGCGTTCAATGGTGGTGGCACCTTCTTGCAAGTCCATTCCCTTCACGATTGCATTCTTGCCGAAACGTTTCTTGATGAGGAGTTCCGCCTTCAGGCGTTTCTTTTCTTTTTCCTGCTTTTGCACATCAGTGAACAAGTCGTACTGTTCATGGCTCGCATCCACGATGTCGGCGGCCACCAAGTTCAAGCGGCGCACTGTCAATTTCGGGTCCACGATGCGGTCGAAAAGCTTCATGACCGCATCGGCAATTACCGACTGCGAGCTGGTATAATAGCCGATACTTGCCGTGCCGTGTGCAGGTTTCGGAATCGTGCGCCCGTAAAAATCCGTGACCGTGACGCCGTGGTAAATTCCCTTGTCCACATTTTCGCGGTCGTAACCCACCGTGAGCACCATCGCGTTTGTCACCAAATCATGCGCAATCAAAGTCATCGAAACCGTATCGACCATTTCGCGCACCACGAGACGCGCCTTGTCAAACGGGTACGGGTCCTGCAGCACCTGGCCTTCGCCCGTGCTCCTGTTCCGCGGCCTCGACTTCTTGATGTCCGCAATCGTGCAAGGTTCGTAACCCCAAGCATGGTCAATCAAAATCTCCGCATTCACGCCGAAAAGCTTGTACAGCGCTTCGGGATTTTTCACACTCACGCGGGCAATGTCACCCATCGTGTAAATGCCGCGCCCCGCATTCAGCCTGCAATTTTCCAGGCGCTCTGCAATCCCGCGGCCCACCTGCCAAAAACTCGTGAGCGGCCTGTGCGACCAAAGCTGCCTGCGGTAACTCATTTCATCAAGTTCTGCAATGCGCACGCCGTCAGCATCCGCATCCACATGCTTCGCCATCACATCCATCGCAATCTTGCATAGGTACAAGTTGGTGCCGATGCCACCGGTGGCCGTAATTCCTGTAGTCGCAAAGACATCTTGAATAATCGTCTTCACCAATTCCCGTGCAGTCTTCTTGTACAACTTCAGGTATTTCGTCAAGTCCAGAAAACATTCGTCGATGGAATACGCGTGAATATCTTCGGCGCTCACATACTTCAAGTAAACATTGTACACCTTCGTGGAATACTCCACGTACTTTGCCATCTGCGGCTTTGCGATGGTAAATTCAATCTTTTCGCCTGTACGACGCAGCACCTCGCGCACCTTCTGGTTCACCTCGAAAAGTCGCGCACGCCCCGGAATTCCGTAAGCTTTTAACGCTGGTGTCACCGCTAAGCAAATCGTCTTCTCGGTACGGCTTTCGTCGGCCACTACAAGTTTCGCTTTAAGCGGATCAAGGCCCCGAAGGATACATTCCACCGAGGCAAAGAACGACTTTAAGTCAATGGCCGCGTAAGTTCGAGATTCGCGAGGCTGATTCATGAAGCCTCACGGTCTTATCTGTATTTTAATTCAGGGTGTTCGAAGTAAAAAGACTTCTTGTCGACATACATTCGTTCGTCTGCAACATGCATCGCCCGACGAACATCGGGTTCACCACAACATACGCCAATAGAGAAATACACGTTTTCGGACAGTTTTGCCATCGTGCGTATTTTGGCAATGCGGGTATTCAATTCGTCTTCCGAGATGCCCGAGACAAGTACCATAAATTCATCGCCACCGGCGCGATACACGTCTTCTTCCGGGAAAACGTATTGCAGAATTTCTGCCGCCGAACGCAACACTTTATCGCCAGAGAGATGTCCCTGTTCGTCGTTTGTGTACTTGAGTCCGTTTAAGTCGGCAAATATAACGGCCTTGGGAGTCGGCTTGCGCCCCGCCACAATTTGGTCAATGCGGTTGTTCATTACATTACGATTTTTCACGCCAGTAAGCGAATCGATTGTACTTAGCGTTTGAAGCTTGTTCAAAAGCAAGTAACTCGAAATTTCAGACGCGATCAGGAATGTCGTGACTTCAAGCGTTTCCTTGATAATCAGCGTATTGTCGACATTAAAATTAACCGTCCACAAGTAGCCAAGCAATTCACCGCCATGACGCAACGGGAAAAGCATAATCGTCTTTACGCCGGAAAGGTCAAGCATCGAGCCCCAAATCGGGTTCGTCAAGCGCAGCTTTTCCATATCGCGTTCGTCTTTCACAATAATGCAGGTGCTGCCAGCAAGCGTTTCCGGCCATGTTTCTGCAATCGCGTAAAAGCCTTCGACATATCGCGACATCGGCTGTACTTTCAGACCTTCTCGAGTCGATTCTGCAAAAATGGAGCACTCGCGATTTTCAGCATCGGTGAGCAAAATGCAGCATTGATCGGATTCGCAAGATTGACGGATATCCTCGACCACTTCCTGGAAGGTCTGCTTGACATTTTCTGCACCGCGCAGCTTGATACAAGCCTTGAGAACATTCGAGGCGGTGTCTCCGGAAAGGTCTGCCATGGCCGAAGAATCGGCCTTGGGTGCGACATCGTAACAGTAAACGCAATAGCCGATGTCTTCGCGGTCGGAATCCAGCGGCATCAGGAACATGTTCAGCCAGAGGCCCATCATGTAAAGGTTCACATAAGCATGGAGAGGCTTGCCCGACTGCACGCAGCGAAAACAGTGGTCTTCGAAGTTCTGGTTTTTCGGGAAGCAAAACTCATACGGACAATCCGGCACAAACGGGCGCCCCTGAGTTGACTCCATTTCTTCGCGATGAGCCTTGTTTCCTGCCACGACTCGGATATTCCCATAAGATCCATCCGGGTAAAGTTCCACGGACATCACGCAGGCTTTCGCCTTATAATGCGATAGAATCTTATCAAAATCCATACAAGTTCGCCCTCCCACGGCATTATGCATTTTTCTACAATCAATTTAAAAAGATTTTGAGTAAATATATCGTCATCCGTTCATTATGCCTGAAATATCATATACATACGTCTTAATCGCGGTGTTCGTACAAATACAGATTCGCTTCGGGCTCTGCTAAATCAGAGCCTTTTATTTTCCACTCGTCATCGGTTCCGGTGCGGTACTTGACCACGACACGATAGCGGTTGTCCGTTTGCAGCACGCTTTGTGGAACCGTCCAGAAGTTTTCGGTGCCCACGACCATTTCGAGTTCATGAACATCGCGAGTATCTACGCCGTAAATCGTAATGGATTTGACCATGTCTTTCGGGTTGCGCACATGGATAATGCTCCAGAATTCGCTGGCACCTTCCTTGACCCAGATAGAGGTGGAGTCGCCCCACACGCCCTCTACACCTTCGCAACTCACAAATTCCCATTCGCCGGAATAACGGCCAACGTTGATCCCCATAATATCAGAGGCCGGAGCACCGCCCAAGTCTACTCCGCAATTTGCATCGGGACAACGGTCGGTAATGCGCACCGTGACTTCTTTCCAGCCATCAGGTGTTCTCGCCTTCACATGCACGCAGCCACCGCAAGCGGCGCCACCATTCCACGGACCCTTTTCATCTCCGGGAGAAACGTTCACGTGAATCGCCGCGTAATACTGGATATTAGTTTGTCCGTAGTTGCAAGCGCCACCCAGGCTCGTTTCTTTTGCCGTGATGCTCCCGTAAGTCGTCACGGAACCCTTGCCGCCCTTCTCGGTGAGTTCAGGGTCTGCCGCGGTAAAGCTGTCGCAGGCGGTGCACTTGCCGTCATCGGGGGTGCTATTGCCAGAAGACGCGGGCGCCAAACTCGACGAAGAAACCTCCGACGCAACAGATGAAGACGATACCGGAGCCGATTCAGAAGATTTCGCGACATTCTCCGAAGAATTCGGCTCTGCACTTGACGAAGAAGGCTTTGATTCAGAAGATGCTTTTTCCGAACTCGAAGACTTGGCTCCGGCAGAATCATCCGCCGAAGAACTGGACAAGAGCGAGCTTTCGCTCGAAGGCGTATCGGCGGCATTTGCCGACGAAGAATCGTCACCGCAGGCGACAATGCCCGCACTCACCAAAGCGCTAAAATAAAAAACAAGGGCAAGATTTCTCATACAATCCAATATAAAAAAGGAAGCCCCGGCACTGCGGCCGGGGTAACAAATGAGTGCCTTACCAGTCATTGCGCTTCGCGCAAGACTCGGCGGCTCGGCCATAGAAAAATGCAAGCATTTTTCTGCGGCGCTCGCCTTACCAGTCTTTGGCAGGTCTTGCTTGGCCGCGGATAGGTTTCCAGGGCTTGCGTTCGCCGTTCTGCTCGTCGAAATCCTTCAGGAGCTGTGCCGCTTCTTCAGGGCTCATTTCACCCATCTGCATCGGCTGTTCCTGCGGTTCTTCGCCACCATTGCTGTCGCTGGATTCGCCTTCGGGTTGCTGTTCAGGCTGCTGCTCGGGCTGTTGGCCGGCACCGCCTTCGTTGCTGTCGGAACTTTCGGACTTCGAATCGCTGGACTGGTCGCCATTCTGACCATTCTGCTGGTCTTGATTCTGGTCAGATTCAGAACTGCTGGACTGCCCGTCACCATTCTGATTCTGGTCTTGGTTTTGCTGGTCCTTATTCTGGTCCTGCTGATTTTCGTCCTTGTTCTGGTCCTGATTCTGATCTTGGTTATTATCCTGGTTCTTGTCGTTTTTCTTGTTTTCGTTCTTCTGCTCGTCCTTGGCCTCGTGAATACGGTCCAGGAGCATTTGCAGTTTCTGGTCGTTCGGATAATATTGCAGGCCTTCGTTACAAGTAATTTCTGCCGAGGGCAAGCGGTTTTCAATATACTGGAACGCCGCATCGCTGTAGTAGGCGCTTGCCGACTTCGGCGCCGCAAACGCCGCCACTGCAAGGAAAAATACAACTGCACAAATCTGAATAGCTCGCACCTCGAAGCGACCGAAGGGAGCGTGCCCATAGCTCATAGCCATTAGATTACCTCCAGGTCGTTGTCGGTGTTGCTGGCGTCAATCTTTGCTTTGGGCTTTCTGCCCGCCTTGATTTCGATGACGTCATCAATGCGCTGCACGTGTCCGCTGAGCTGGCCGGCGGTTTCATCTTCGGCAATCAGGTTTTCAAGCATTTCCTTTGCTTCGGCGTACTTGCCGTCTTTGCAAAGCTGCAAGGCTCGCGCCAGAACTTCCTTGGCCTTGTCGCTCAAAGGCGGCTGCTTCTGGTCGTTATTCTGGTCTTGGTTCTGGTCCTGATTCTGCTTTTGCTTGTCGAGTTCTTCCTTCAGTTTGCGCTGAACGATTTCCACGTTCTTTTTCGCATTTTCAAAAGTGTTGTCGAGGTCAATGGCCTTCTTCAAGTAAGCGACCGATTCGCGCCATGCGGCAATGCGTTCGCTACCTTCAGCCGCTTTTTCGCCCATGCGGAAATGCGTATTCGCCAAATTGTAGGCAGCCTTCGCCGCCATCTTTTTGTCGGGCATGCGCACGGCGCTCTCAAGCTCTTTCTTGGCTTCGTCATAGTTGCCGAGCTTGTACTGGCAAGTTCCGATATTGTAGAACAAAAGCGGGTTTGCAGGCTCCGATTCACGGGCCTTCATGTACTTTTCGAGCGCACCGGCGTAGTCGCCATTCTTAAACAATTTATTGCCGTCATTAATGGGGCGCGCCCACAGCCCGGCAGCAAGTAAACACATCAAAAAAACAAGTAAACGCATTCTAATACCTTCGACTAAGAATATACAAAAATGCCTAGCGCACGGCCAGACATTCTCTTAGGTAAAGATATGGCTTGACTTTATTAATCTACATGCACCACCGGGTTCACCCAGTCAATGTGGTCAAAATTCTTGGAGCCCAGTTCATCGGTTTCAAGAGAAATTTTTTTACCACCGCGAATGTCCAAGTCGGCAGTTGCCGTCTGGCGGCCTTCCATACGCCCGCTACGCCAGATCTCCTTGTCGTCGACACGCACGATAAATTCTACCACACCGTTGCCCGATTCATCGTCAACGCCGCAAGTTACGGTAAATCGAGAAGCGTTTTCCGGAAGCGCGTAAACATGTTTCGACGGCGCATGCGATCCGATTCCGTTCAGGTAAAGTGTGCCGTTCAAATGCAATGGATTGTTGTCGACCGTTTTGCCGATATTCGTGTTGCCGTAGCCTTGAGACTGGTGTAGCAATTTCAAGTTATAAACAAAGCTTTCACCCTTCTTGAGGTGGTAAGCGGTTTTTGCCTGCTGCAAATAGCTCCCGCCCACATCTACCAAATAAATCAAGGCAAACAATGCATAAGGCACAAGCGCGGGCAACTTCACCTTGCCGCATACCAGCAAAGCCTTGTCGAGTGCCGCCGGCGCAAACGTATGCACCATGTAGGCAAGCATCACCACGATGCCCGCCATGGCAATCCAGAACCAAAGCGCGCTTCCGCGAATCGATGTCATCATCGAAATGTTCAAGAAGGCGACCATCGAGAGGAGTACCGCCCAAATCACGACCGGGCGGTTCTTGCAGGCGACTCCTGCAATGGCAACGACAGCGGCTGCTAGCACATAGCGTTCATGCATGCACGGCAAAATCATAAAGAAGGCTAACGCATTCAATGCCGCCAAGGTCATCACGCGCGATACCGGCAAGCGCTTGAAGAAGGTCAACGCCATCACCGCGACCGAAACAACCACAAAGAAAATCTTTCCTAGCAGGCCCGGATTCATGAACGAGGGTGCCCATTCAAAAATCGGCCTTGATTGCGGCGTCATGTTCCCCGAGAACACCATCCACAAGTTACCCGCATTCATCGATGCATAAGGATATTCGTCGATCGTACTCAGGTAAGCCTGGGCAAATTCCTTGCTAAAATTCCCCGCGATAATAAACGGCAAGAACACCAGCAGGAACACGCCCGCCATCGAGAGAAGTCCTTGCCACATCACCTTGCGGTAACGCAAAGAAAGCGCACCGAACACCGGCAAGAACATAATCATCTGGAACTTCGTCAAAAGTCCGAGCATAAACAGAGCCATGCCCAAGCCATAAGTTTTAGGCTTGCTGGCATACCAAAGACCCCACACGCAGAACGTCACCGGCAATACGTCGACCTGTCCCCAAATGGGGCCGTCCAGGTAAAACGCCGGGTTTGCCACCACCAGGAGCATCACGATGGTTTTGACTTCGGGAAGCCAGCTCTTTTTATGAATGCGAAGCCACACAAAATGAGCAAGCGAAATATGCGCAAGAATCACCGGGAAAAGGCAGAACTGCTTGAGTTCGTATTCCAAATCCATATTGAGGCCGGTCACCTGGTAAATGGCGCCAACCACGCGGAGCCACAACACATAAAGCGGCGGGTAGTTGCCGGTAAAGTTCCCGACACCCTGCTGCAAGTCAGTCACCCAATGGCGCCAGAACGTCAAATCCGACGCGAACCCGATTCCGTGCAGCATCACGAAATTGAGCAGAATAACCAACAGTCCCCAAAGGGCAAAGGAATCCTGCTTAAAACAACCCTTGACTTTTTCAAGAATAGCCGGCACAAGATTTTTCAATGTAAACTTTATCGGTAAACGCATGAGGGTAAATATAATTATTTGAGGCTATTTCCAAAATGCAAAAAGCAGACTTGTCATTTTTTCGTGATCTGCAACGCTTGTCATTTCGCGAATGCTGTGCATGCTGAGCATGGGCTCGCCAATGTCTACCGTCGGGATCCCGAGCGAGGCCGAAATGGCGGGGCCAACCGTCGAGCCGCAGGGCATGTCGTTACGCATCACGAAAGTCTGGCACGGAACATTATTTTGTTCACAAAGCATCTTGAAACGGGCGTTCGAAAACACGTCACTGGCATAGCGCTTTTGAGAATTCATCTTCAGTACCACGCCTCCACCCAGAACGGGAGCGTGGTTGGGTTCATGCCTTTGCACAAAGTTCGGGTGTTCGGCATGCGCCATATCGATGGAGAGGGCGAAACTAGACGAAAGAACGCTCGCAAGCTCGCTACAGACGAGAGACGAAAGTGACTTGTCATTCTGAGCGGAGCGTAGCGAAGTCGAAGAATCTAGAGCAGCAGACATAGCAACGTTTTCTAGTACGCTCTTCAAGAAATTTCCGGCGGCGCCTTCGCGGGTCTCGGAACCGACCTCTTCGTTATTGAAGAATGCTGCTACCTGAAAATCCTTTTCCAACGCGCCTGCCGCAGCAAAAGCCTCGGCAATGGCGTGGCAACTGCTCAAGTTATCAAGGCGACCCGAATAAATCCATTCGTTTTCAAAACCGCCAAACTGCGCCGGCTGCGCATCAAAGAGCTGCACGTCAAAATCAAGTAGCTTCGCCCCCGCAGGGAGTTCCGCCTGCAGGGCTTCCACAAAGCGTTCCTTGCCGCCCACGGCCGTCCACAATGCATTCAAATCGGTCTGCGGGTTCACCTTAAGGCCGTCCTGGTTCACGCCACGGTTCAGGTGGACCGCCAGTTGCGGAATGCGGAACAACTTATCGCCGCGAATCAGCTTGGTCTCTAACTTTCCATCCAGTTCATAGGCCAGCAATCCGGCGTAGCCCAAGTCGCGGTCCAGCCAACTCGTAAAAAGCGGGCTTCCGTAAATCTCGGGGTGCAAAGTGCGCACACCTGCCGCTGCAGCATCCGGGTTCGGCGTAATTTTCAACGTCGGAAAATCCGTATGCGCAAGGGCAATCCTAAACTGGGAGTCCGAACAAATTTGTTTTGGCACCCGCACCGCTATCAAGGCGCCACCGCGCTCAAAAAAACGGGCGTTTTTTCCACATTTTGCGTCAAAAAGGGCCTTTAAGGCCTCAACCGTATGGTACGGAGTCACCGATTTGTTCAAAAATTCAAAGTATTCCATACCCTAAAAATAGATATTACAATGATTTACAACTATTTCGCATACTTTTTTTTACCTAATGAATTTATTGACAAGTCTTTAATCTATATTCTTGACATGTCTTTTACAAAACCTCACGTTAACTGGATGGAAATTTCCGGCCTCCTGGTCGGTATCTTCTCTGCCGTCGCTGTGATGGTTTTTGGTATCGTGCTTTATGCAAAGCTTTTCTCCTCCGGCATGATCGGTGTGGAAGAATATCACCTGCATAGCCGCTTCGAAAAGGCATTCGGCATTCGCCCGGGCACCCAAGTCCTGATTAGCGGCGTAAAGGTGGGCCGCGTAGACAGTATGTCTGTCGAAGGCGATGGCGTCAAAATTCAGTTTATTATCGAGAAAAAGTTTCAGAACCTGATTACGGATAGCGCCAAGGTGTTCGCCATGCGCGACCAAAACATGATTGCGGCACGCGTTATCAACATCGACATTCGCCGTGGCAAGGGCTCCGTATTGGAAGATAACGGTTTCTTGCCGCCAGGAGAATCCCAGGATATCGAAACCGTCTTGGAAAGGGTCGACATGGTTCTGGGCCGCGTAAACGGATTGATCGATGCCGCCGACACCATTCTCGGTATGGCCAAGGATACGGGTACAACCATTGGTGCTCTGTTTGGTTCCAGACTTTTGTATGACAACTTGAACCGCCAGCTTATGCGTCTCGACGACATTACCTATCAAGGCACAAAAGTTTTGCACCAGGCTTCCGGTTTGTTCGATACTATCCAATATCACGTTCCGGTCTTGCTTGAAAAGGTGGATACCATTGCAACGACTGTCTCTGAAATGATGGTTGAGGTCAGGCCCTTGCCGCAAAAGGTGGACAACGTGATGACTCGCGTCGATGGCTTGATGGGTCAGGTGGACAAAACCTTCGGCCGCGTCGACGGTCTCCTGAACGAGGTAAGCCTCGTTACCTCTGGACTTTCAGACTTTATGGAAGCGACGGAGCAGACACTCCAGAATGCAGACGACTTGATGGCAGGCATTTCGAACATGTGGATCGTGAAGCGTTCCATGCCTAACCAAGATTCCGTGCCCTTTATGGTGGAGACGTTATGGTAAAGTTTAAAACTGCCATTATCGCACTCCTTGCCGCGGGCTCCATTGCAAGTGCTTCCGATTCGGGCGTTTACTCGTTCCGTGCCCAAAGATCTTTAGACAAGGGTAAATTCGCAAAGGGCTACAACCAGCTCGAACGAGCCCTGCTTGCAAGCCGCAAAGAAGCAGACTTGCTTTCGGAAGGCCGCGTACTTATCGCCATGGCGCAAATCCGTACCATGAGCCTCGACCTGGATTTTGCAGACTCGTTGCTCTCGGTCGTCCGCAAAGAAGTTTTGGACCAAGGTACGCTCTTGCAATACACGAAGGTGAAAATCAGCCTTTTGAATGCCCAAGAAAAATACAGGGAAGCGACAAAGATCTGCAGCGCCTACGACGAAAAAGCTTTAAAGAAAAATGAAGAAACCGCACAGGCTGCCTTCTACGGAGAATGCGCCATTGCCTATGCGGCTGTTCGCAGCGACCGCGCTCCCGACGCCTTAAAGATGACCGGCAAGCGTTCCGACAAGAAGGGCGGCTTTTACGCCTTCATCGCCGCCCGCATGGCAGACCTTTCCGGCAGCGGCGAAGCCGATTCCCTTTACCGCGTTGCCGAAGAAAACGCAATCAAGGCAAACAAGCCCTACAACACGGCAACCATTCTTTATTACCGCTCTAAATTGAAAAGCACTCCTAAAAACGAAGCAACAGACTTGAAAGCCCGCTGCAAGAACGCTTTTGAATTGATGGGACTTCCGAACAACGCCAAGCGCTGCGGGGAATAGCTTTAAAATTCGGAATTCGGAGTTCGGAATTCGGAGTTAAAATTCTGAATTCAGATTTCAGAATTCAGAGTTAAAATTCGGATTTGAAATTCGGAATTCGGAGTTCAGAATTCAGAGTTAAAATTCAGATTTCAGAATTCAGAATTTAAATCTCTTGGAAGTAATTTATACTCCCTCATTCCGAATCTTTTTGCCTTAGTTTTCTGCCTTCGGCTCTACAGCGGCAGTCGTATCTTTTGTCGCCGTAGAATCAGCCGCGGCTTCTTTCGCCTTAGCTTCTGCGAGCTCGTCGTCACGAATCTTCTTCATGGCAAGGAGTTCACGGTAAACGATTGCCGGGTGGATCTTGCCATCGGCCATGCCATCGACGAGATACTTTACCTTCTGGTAATGCTCGTCCTTTTCCACATCGTTAATCAAGCCCTTATAGCCGATCAACCTTAAAATCTTTGAATAGAAACTCGCGCGGAATTTCTTGAAGCGCGGCTGCATCACGTCGTTCAACACCGTTTCGAGCGCAGTTTCCGTCTGCATTTCGTCAATTTCAAAACTGCGGTAAATCGTGCGAATATGGTCGGGAATGGTCGTGTCCGGGCTATCGAAATACTTACGCATCACGTTAGCGGCCTCAGTCCTGTTCGGGTAAGGTCCGCGAGCCAGGCGAAGCGCATAGTAAAGCGACAGGCGCCAGTTCTCGGGATACACGCGGCTTGCGCGGCGGAGTACCGAAAAGTCCGAAGTATCGGGAGCATCGATCGGGGTCACGCCACCAACAAAGTAATACGGCGTGTAGAACAAGGAGTCAAGGCTAGTAGAAAGTTCGGCCACATGACCGAGGTAAGCATATTCCTTACCGGTCAAGTAGCTTTCACCAAGTTCAGTCAAACCCTTGATCCAAAAGAGTCCCGCGACCGATGCGTCGTGCCCTGCAGCCACATAATGCACCGTCGATGCCTTCGGCAAGAATGACTCGTCGAAGTTTGTACCGGGAAGCGGCTTTGCGAAATGAAAAGCCGCTGCGATAACCGCGATAGCGAACAATATGACAACTAGGAAACGCATAGGCAATTCAGATTTCAGAGTTCAGAATTCAGAGTCGAAAATAATTCAATGGTTAATATAAATTTATTCCGAAATCTGAATTCATAATTCTGAATTATAACTGGCAGGCCTCCGCGAGTTTTTCGAGAGCGTCCACGCAGTCGTTTGCGAAGTTTTCGGGCTTGCCGCTGCGCTGGTAGGCAAAGTTCAAGCCACTGGAGCTGTTGAGCACGTGGAACTTGCGCTTGCCGCCACCGTTAGCGATTGCCGTAAGCACGGTCTTCGCGTCACCACCCTGACCGCCCGGAACACCCGGAATAGAAACACCCGGAATCAGGAACGGAATTTCGTGCTTGTGGGCCACCGTGTAAGCGGTAATCTTTTCGAGTTCTTCAGGATGCGTTGCACCGACCACGGCACCGAGGTAACCGAGGTTGGCGTCCCATTCCATAATCTTGTCAGCTACAGAATAGAAGGCTTCGGCAACATCGCGTGGATCATCGCTACGGGACACCGGCAAATCCTGGAAGTCGTGGGCGCCCTTGTTACTCGTGCGGAGCAACACATAAGCACCGTTTTCAGAATTTTCGCGAATGAACGGACCCACGGAATCAGCCCCCATCCACGGGGAAACCGTCACGGCGTCGGCCTTGTACACATCGTAAGCGGCGGTTGCATAAGCGGCGCTCGACTTACCGATGTCACCACGCTTTGCATCCAAAATAACGGGGATGCCTGCGCTGCGATAATCAGCAATCAGCTGCTGCAACACGAGCATCGCCTGCACGCTCACGCATTCGTAGTAAGCGCTGTTCGGCTTCACCACGGCGGGCGTCACGTTACGCTTTAAACAGCATTCCAGAATTTCGGAATAAAAACGCTTAATCTTGTCTTCGGCAGTACCTTCAGGGCAGCACGGGTCAATCAGCTTCATGACCGGATCCATGCCGAGGCAAATCGGGTTACCGCACTTGGCGATACGTTCTTCTAAGCGAGCCTGGAAGTTCATTACTTAAGTTCCTCTTGAATCTGTGCAGCTTCGTAGCTGAGGATACCGTGAGCGACAGCGACGTTCAGGGATTCGAGTTCGCTGCTCATCGGGATCTTCACCGTTTCGTCGGCGAGTTCAATGAAGTACGGGTTGGTGCCAGCACCTTCGTTACCCACGAGGAAAGCCATCTTGCGAAGCTTGTTCGTAGGAATCTGGCGCAGGGACTGCTTGGCATGCAAATCGGTTGCGATAATGGTGTAACCCTTGCTGCGCAAGAAGTTAATCTGGTCCACGAGATCCACGTCAAATTCAAAAGGCACACGGAGGAAGGTGCCCGAGGAACCGCGCACCACCTTCGGGTTGAACGGGCTCACGGTACCGCGACCAAGAATCATGCCATCGGAACCAAAGCCGAGGCTCGTGCGGAAAATCGTTCCGAGGTTACCCGGATCCTGCACGGCGTCCACAAGCGTAATCACGCTGCGGCTCGATTCATAAACCGGCTTCTTGCTTGCGATGCGGGCTACGGCAATCACGCCCTGCGTGGTCATGGTCGAAGACAGACGTTTCATCTGTTCGTCAGTGAGCACGTTCAGTCTGATTTCGGCTTCGTTAATCTGTTCAATCAAGGCTTCGTCGTTAAAGGATTCCGTCACATAGACGCCCATCACGAGTTCGCGGTGATTGCTCACGAGTTCCTGCACCACATGCACGCCTTCACCAAGGAACTTGCCTTCGCGTTCGCGGCCCTTTTCGGTTGTGAGAGCCAAAAGCTTCTTGTACCAGGGCGGGTTGAAGTTGGAATCTTCGCTGGCTTCGGCCTGGGCCACGCGTGCTTCGAGTGCAGCTTCGTCCAATACTTCTTCGACTGCTTCCTTCTGTTCTTCAGGACGCTGGCGGTAAATCGGAGCACCTGCAGATGCAAATTCGCGGCGCGGGCGACGGTCGCCACCAAAGCGACCCCTGTCACCGAACGGGCGGCGACCTTCGCGGCGACCAAAGGAGCCACGGTCATCACCGTCGCGGCGCGGACGGCGTTCACGGTCAAAGCGGCCTTCGCCTTCACCATCACGGTTAAAGCGACGTTCGCCACGATCACCAAAAGGCTTACGGTCGCCAAACTTACGATCGCCACGGTCGAAAGAACGGCCACCGCGTTCTTCGCGGTCATCGTCACGGCGCGGACGACGTTCAGGCTTCTCGCTCACTCCGAACTTACGGTCCAGAGTCACTTTTACGGTGCGGTTTTTATTTTCTTCGCTCATACTTTTTCCATGATTTGTTTGGCGACGGATTCCCCGTCAATTTTCAAAAGCTTGAACAAGGCAGGAATTTCGCCCTGTTCCACAAAATGATCCGGCAGGCCAAAGCGCAACAAGCGCTTGCCTTCGAGTCCGAGATCTGCAATAAGTTCAGCCACGGCAGAACCGAAACCGCCCACCAGCGTGTTGTCTTCAAGCGTCACAATCACCTTGTGGGCGTCAAAGAGTTTGCGGTAAGCCTCGGTATCCAGCGGCTTGATAACACGAGCATCCACGACCGTCGGGTTCTTTCCGTTTTCGCGGAGAACGGCAGCCGTCTTCTTGAGTTCGTTCGTCATAAATCCTGCACCCAGGAGCAAGATGTCCTTGCCTTCTTCCAGAACCTTCGGGAGTTTCACGTCCACGGTTTCGGGAGCGGGTTTCAGGTGTTCTTCCAGTGCGGTCCCGCGCGGATATCGGATTGCGACAGGGCCCTTCATGTCGATAGACGCGCGCACCATGTCGCGCAGTTCGTTTTCGTTGCTCGGCGCCAAGATGGTGATACCCGGCACCGTGCGCAAGAATGACAAGTCGAACGCGCCATGGTGGGTCGGGCCATCGGCACCGACCAGGCCCGCACGGTCAAGCACCATCACCACATGCAAGTTCTGCAAGGCAATGTCGTGCATAATCTGGTCGTAGGCGCGCTGCATAAAGCTCGAATAAATCGCGACCACCGGAACCACGCCGTCGCAGGCAAGACCCGAGGCAAACGTGAGCGCATGTTCTTCGGCAATGCCCACGTCAATCACGCGGTCCGGAAGTTCCTTCGCCACAATATCCATACCGCAACCGGTAGGCATGGCTGCCGTAATGCCGATAATGCGGTCATCCTTCTTCGCGAGTTCAAGCAACGTCTGCCCGAACACATGCGTGAGTGACGGGTTCGGCTTTCCCGGAGCAAGCGGAAGTCCGCTTTCAGGGTCGAAAGGTCCAATGCCGTGCCACTTGGTCGGGTTCTTCACGGCCGCATCAAGCCCGCGTCCCTTCTCGGTCAAGATATGCACCAAGCACGGGCCCGGCTGTTCCTTGACGCGCTGCAACAGCATAATCAGCTCGTTGATGTCGTGACCGTCGATCGGGCCAAAGTAACGAATGCCCAAATCTTCAAAGAAGCGTCCCGGCTTTACCGCAGTCTTCGCGGCGCGTTCCGCCTGCAGGAACAAGTCGCGGAAACGCGATCCCAAAATTCCCGGAAGGCGCTTCATCAGGCGGTCGAGGTCCGAACGCATCTTGTTGTAGACCGGGTCCGAAATCACGCGGTTCAGGTACTTGCTGAAGTTACCCACGTTCGGGGCGATGCTCATCTTGTTGTCATTCAAGATGATGGTCATGTTCTGCTTCGAAAGACCGGCATTGTTGATGGCTTCGTAAGCCATTCCGCCTGTCATGGAGCCGTCACCGATGACTGCGACCACGCTGTTCTTGCGCTTGAAGTGGTCGCGAGCCACGGCAAAGCCGAGGGCTGCAGAAATAGAGGTCGTCGCGTGTCCGGCGCCGTAGCAGTCGTACTCGCTTTCGTTCCTCTTCAAGAATCCGGAAATGCCTCCCTGCTGGCGAAGCGTCTCGAAACGGTCGAAACGTCCCGTCAAAAGCTTGTGCACGTAAGCTTGGTGCCCTACGTCCCACACGATTTTATCGTCAGGAGCATTGAACACGTAATGCAAGGCAAGCGTCAGTTCCACGACACCCAGGCTAGAAGCCAGGTGACCGCCATGCTTCGCCACTTGACCGATGATGGTCTCGCGGATCTGCGACGCCAGGTGATAAAGCTCCTCGACAGAGCAATGCTTTATGTCCTGGGGGGACTTGATATTCTTAAGGTCCATTAGTTAACCCTGGTAATGATGAATGCGGCAATGGAGCGCAGAATCGTGGTGTCGCACTTGAGGCCATCCAAAGCCTTGAGCGATTCCTCGTACAGTTCGTGTGCACGCTCGCGGGACTTGTCGAGACCCACGAGAGCCGGGTATGTCGCCTTCCCCTTTTCGATGTCGGAACCGGCATCCTTGCCCAGTTCCTCGGTCGTAGAAACGATGTCCAGAATGTCGTCCACAATCTGGAATGCAAGGCCGATGGAACGGCCATAGTCGCGAATAGCCTCGATAGACTTGTCGTCGGCACCGGCAAGCATCGCACCCACCTGGAGAGCCGCCTCGATGAGGGCCGCCGTCTTGTGGTAATGGATGTAATCGACCGTATCAAGGTCCACCTTCTTGCCTTCACACTCGATGTCGATCATTTCGCCACCGATAAGGCCGTAGGTGCTGAGCAGGTGCGCAAGCACTTCGATCGCCTTCGCATTGCCCGTCTTGCCCATCAGTTCAAAAGCCAAAACGCAAAGGGCATCGCCCGCCATGACGGCGGTGGCTTCGCCGAACTGCTTATGGCTCGTGGGCTTTCCGCGCCTAAAGTCATCGTTGTCGATGCAGGGCAGGTCATCGTGAATGAGGGAGAAGGTGTGAATCATTTCAAGGGCGCTCATGGCGTAGTCCACCGATTCGCCCTTGCCGCCGAACATGTCAAACGCAGCGCGAACAAGTGCCGGGCGGAGTCTCTTTCCACCGGCGAACATCGAATAACGCATCGCCTCGTGGAGCCTTTCCGGACGGTCGGCTACGGGCGGCAAAAATTCATCAAACTTCTTTTCCGCTTCTTTCGAGATGCGGGACAGGTAATCGAGGGCAACAGCCGCTTCTTTTTCAAGGGTTTCCATATAACCCCAAAGATACTTAATTTCGTGATTGTATACAAGACTAAACAGAGCGAAACAAGCCCGCAAGATGCGAAAAAACACATAAAAAACCGCCCTTTTAAGGCGGCTTTTACTTGTAAGAAAATTGTATTTGTTCCTTAGAACAGAGCACCGTAAATCGTCACGTTGTCGATGTAGAATTCGGTGCCGTCCTGCGGGAAAATGTGGAGCTGCTTGACCAAGTATTTTACGCCACTCCAAGAGGTAAAGCAAGTTTCCGTCTTGGCGTTTCCGACACAGAGTTCTGCCGGGTTCACGTTAATGTGTTGCCATTTTTCAGTGATAGGCATCCAATCGGTAGCTGCCTTCAGGCTCTTGGTGTCATTGATGTAGTTTTCAAGCGAAAGGCGAATGTTGCCATCGCCCTTGACGTCGAACACGACGGAATCGATCGCGGAGAAATTCATCTCGTGTTCGAAGGTCGTTCCGACAAGCACCCAGGCGTAATCGTCATCGGCAAGCTTGTATTCGCCATGGAACACCTTGGACTTGCGAGTCGAATCGTATACAATGCCGTCGGCCACGTTTTTCGCCAAAGGCGTAAGCGTCGTACCCTTGAAGAGTGCGTCCGTATTCACGTACCAACTCTTGATACCGTCTTCAAAGTCCTGCAGCACCATCACGGGGTTCGTGAACTTGGTACTGTACGGCTCGGCAATCGCCTTCCATTCGGCATACAGGGTCTTTGCGCTATCCGGCATCACAAAGTAGATATCGAGCGAATCCCTTGCCGGCACGCTGGGCAACACATAAGAGCCCGCGTTATTTGTCTTGACCAACAAATCGAGGCCGTAAACGCCCACCCACAGGTATTCTTCACCGGTACGGAGCGTTACCTTGCTCGAAATAGAGGCAGTCGCTTCCAGGCGGAGCGTGTCGAGCTTCGCGAGGTCCTTGGCCTTGTAGACTTTGGAGTATGCAAATCCGTCCTTGGTAACCGTCAAGCGGTAATTGCCCGAGTCGGGCCATTCCATTTCAAAACGGCCATTCTTGTCGGTACGCAGGTCAGATTCCACCATCGTGTTCTGCACGGCGTAATCCTCAACCTTGGCATCGGCGGCGCGCAGGGCGACCGTTGCATACGTTGCCGGAGTTCCGTCCTTGAGCAAAGCCAAGACCTGCAGCAGCTTTTCAGGTTCAACCGTATCTTCCGGAGTCGTATCTTCAGGGGCCGCGGTTTCGCGGTAATCCTGCATAATCGATTCCATCGGAGATACAAAGAGGTCCTTTTCGCCCAAGCTCTTGTCGAAGTCCTCGTTCACGAAGTACAGCTGCAAGGAGTCATTGGCCGGAATAGACGAAAGCGCGAACCAACCGGATTCATCGGTCTTCACCAAGACATCGGTACCCACGATACCGACCCATACCGTAGACGATCCTTCAGGAACATCCACGACACCGGTAAGCACGGCGGTCGGTTCGAGGCGCACGGTATCTGGCTTGAGCGAAACACCCGCTTCTGCAAATTCATTGCGGGTCAAAACCCTGGAATAGGCCACACCGTCGCGAACCACCGTCAATCGATACTTGCCGTCAGCCGGGATTTCAACCTTGAAGTTGCCCTTTTCGTCGGCATAGGAATCCGCAATCACGAGGGCATTCACTTCGTCAGCGGACGATTCCTTATAGTCCACCTTACGGAGAGCCACAGTCGCATAAGATGCAGGCTGGCCATCAATAAGAGCAAGTCCGTTCGTAGTAATACTACCCGGACCACCAGCCACGTCATCCTTGTTATTGGAACAGGCAACCAAACCCGCTAACGACAGCGAGAGCAAAGGCAAAAGAAAGAGCGATTTTCTCATTTTTCTTTCTCCTTTTCCTTCAGGGGTTTGGTGAATGCCAAGGGGAACATCTGGATGTTCAACTGGAATACAGTATCGTCATCCGTCCCTTCTTGGGATAAACGTAGTAAATCTTCGCGGAAAGCGTTAATCTTTTCGCGCAGGAGCTGGATATCGTCCATGCAAAAAGTCATGGTGACCGTGCTAATGTCCCTGAGGAACGGCTGGTGCCTGTCCAGGGATTCGTCGGCAAGGCGGATTGTTTCGTGCTGGAATGCACGTACAGCCTGAGAACGCCAGTTCCCCCCCGTCGATACAAAGGTGTCGTTCACCTTCCAGTAGCCGTCGCGGTCGGTCGAAATCATGTTGAGGTCCGCAAGCAGCTTGACGGCGTCGCGGGCTTCTTTTTCGGTGATATTCGGGGTGCAGCTTTCGGCAAGCCCCTGGTAGTCGTCCTTGAACTTGCAAATGCCAATCACGGAACGTATGGCATTGTAGTACCAGTGACGGTAGAATTCCAGTTCCTTCTTTTGCAACAACTTAAGAGAAACGCCCTTCAGGGCCTGCATGCGTTCGTAGTGTTGCAAGGCGTCGGCGTCGGTCTTGGCGCGGCCGAAATACACCATTTCAGCCCAATAGTCGGCTTCTTTGCCTTCAAGTTCGAAGAATTCCGCTGCGGGCTTAATCAGACTAAGGGGCAAGTGGATCTTGCCCTGCGATACGCGAAGAAGGTTGCCAGGATCAGCGCCCATCTTCATGGCCATGTAGCGCCACGAAATGACAGTCTTACGCTGCTTAAAATCCTCAAAAGCATCCCTCAACCATTCGCGATAGTCCGTATATTCAAAAATCTTCTTCATAACTATAAAGATAAATCATTGACTATCAAAACCCTATGCCACAGAATCAATCTCCGTTGTGGAAGTTTACAACGACTTTACAATCGGCATCACAGGTAGCCTCCCAACGGCATTCCGGCTTGTCCATTATGGACAAATCCTTGCAAATTCCGTCAAATTTGAGGATTTTGGGGTTTTCGGGGCTACGGCCGTAGGTGACCTTGTAGCTCAGTTCGCCGGCGCTAGAGGCCTGCACCGGCGGTTCGGCCATCAGGCGTGCCGTGAGCAAAATCACACACTCGTCCTTGCGGGGCATCAGGGTTTCATCTTCGCCCTCGGCCAAGACCCAATGCATCTGGAGCGGCTTGAAGTCGACCTCGGGTTCGTGCTTGGCACAACCCGACAGGAGGAGAACAGATAAAACGAAGAGACAAAAAGCAACAAATAAACGCAAAACTGGATCCTTCGACTTCGGGCTACGCCCTTCTCCACAAGGTGGATAACAGCCACTAAGGGACTCAGTCCCAAGTGTTGTATAGCTCAGGATGATACGTTTATTTTTCATTTTTTCCGAATTCTGAATTCCGAATTCCGAACTTACCTGGTATGGCGGAACGTTGCACTCGTGACGCGGTTACGGCCGTTTTCCTTAGAGGCGTAAAGGGCCTTGTCGGCGCGTTCGAACAGGCGCTTCGGGTCTTCGCCGGCGATCATTTCGGCAATACCGAAGGAGCAGGTAATCTTCTGCTGCTTGATCAGCTGCGAGTTCTCGATTGCCATACGGAGCTTTTCGGCAAGGAACTGGGCATTCTGGATCGGCGTATCGCCGCACAGAATCACGAATTCTTCGCCACCCCAACGCACCAGGGCGTCGGTATTACGGATCTTGCTCTGGATGAGCTTGGCGAGGTTCACAAGGACTTCGTCGCCCACCATGTGGCCGTAAGTATCGTTCACATGCTTGAAATGGTCGATATCCAGAATCACGAAGGACACCGGACTGTCGTTCTTTTGCAGGTTTTCCTGTTCGCGCATGAGCACGCTGCTAAAGCCGGCACGGTTCAGGCAACCCGTAAGCGGGTCTTCCTTGCTGGACTTTTCGTATTCGCTCTTCTCGATTTCGAGGGCGCGCAAGTTCTTTTCAAGTTCTTCACGCTTCTTCTTGCTTGCCGTACGTTCGCGGCTGTAGTCAAAGAAGCGGATCATCAAAATCACGAAGAAGGTAATGAACCAGAGGGCCACGAGAGCCGTCGAAAGTTCAGCCTTCGAAATCTTCTTGCCCTTGAAGCAGAGGCCCTTGATTTCAAGCGTTCCGTAACCAAGCGGAGCATTCGTACCCGTTTGGATTTCAATCAGCGGAATGTTCGAAAGGTCGACCCTTGCGTTATGGACGTTAACACCGTTCTGGGCGACCCACCAGCTGGCCACGCGGAATTCCTGCGGAACGAACACGGCCGGGTAGGTTTCTTCCAGCGGGAAGAATTCAATTTCGTTGAACTTAAGCGAAAGTTCATCGTCGGGGCGGGAGAACGTGCTGTCGTAGCCGCGCATGTAAAGACGTACGGTTCCTTCGCCACGGGGTTTCACCCATACAAAAATACTGTCGAACTTGGAGAGGTCCTTACCGCGGGTCTTGCCGTCACCCAAGAAAATCTTGACGCCCACATACGGGTAGGCGTAGCCTTCCTTCAGTTCGTAGTCCACGATAATGGAAGAATCGGTACGGGAAAGCTTTACAGCCGACGCACCGCCATCTGCAGAGTCCGTCTCGGCAATAATATACGGATAGTCATGCAGGTACAAAGGCTCAATCACGTCTAGGCCATTCTGATGCGCAAAAAGTGCAATGACGGTGATTGCCAAAAGCACGAAAATCAGAATGTTCATCCTGAACAGAACGTATATCTTCTCAAGTATCCTAGACATGGGAACTATCCTACCAAAATCCTCAATTTAAATATACAAAAAAGACAAAAAAAGCAATAATCTCTGCAAAAAAGAGTGTTGATACTTACGCAATAATGCGCCAAAAAGGGTCTTTTGTATGAAAAGAAGGACCCTTTGCACAAAAAACTAGCGGGAAAGCCACCTTCCGAGGCGCCCGATCAGGGGTCGAACCGCCTTCGCCATGTCTTCGTGTGAATGTATGTCGGGGTGTCCCAGGAGTCCCACATTCGCCGTCGTGAGCGTCATGAATTCCAGGTCGGACTTTCCGGCAGCCTTTTGGGCGTCATAAATCGCCTTGACAGTCGGGGTCAAGTCATCGTTAGGCCACACCTTGGTCGACAAAAGCAGGAACTTGACTCCCGGATGGGCCTTGCGGAGCTTGTCGAGAAGTTCGGCATAGGCCTTCTTGAAGGCATCGTACTTTGCGTAAGGCGGGTTCCCCTGGAAATCGTTGATTCCAATGAAAAGGACTATGACCTGCGGATGGAAAGAGTCAAAATCGTAACGAATGGACTGCTCGGAAACACCGTTTGCAAGATCCCCCGGGGCTTCACCCGGTACTGTAAAGTCATACAAACGCGGAATCGGCCATTCCGGCACGATGTTGTCGTAATTGCGCACAAGTCCACGCCCGCTAAAGGCATTCACCTGGAAATCGGCCTTGTAACCATCGGCAATCAGGAATGCGAAACTCTTGGAAGCGTTCGTCTTTTCGAACACCAGGGATTCGTCCTGACCGTTCTGGCCTTCGTCGCCAAAGCCCACGGTAAACGAGTCGCCAATGAATTCAATGCGGCGGTTAGACGCCTTCGGAGGTTCGTCAAATTTGCCCGATTTGTCGGTGGCTACCCTATACAGGCGGACGCCGCCCGGATTGCTTTCGCTGATCTTGATGAGGCGATAAAGGTGCGGACCTGCACCGCCGGTCGTTTTTACTTTATACACATTCCGTGTGTTTGTTGTAAACACGGCAATCTCTCTTCCGTCTTCGTCGACACGGAATCTGGCTTCACCTTCCAATTCAAATTCCAGCGACTTGGCCGCCGCCTTGAACTGCACCATGGCAGCCGGAGCACTTGTACGGCTATAAGCATTTCCATGTTCCCAGCGACCGCTGAACAACAGATTCTTAGAGAACTGATCCACGGAGACCTCCGCTCCAAACGAGAATGATGACATGAGGGCAAGGCCCGCCAATGTCGAACAAATCCAATTCAAACAACGCATAGGGGAATAGTAGTAAAAAGTTGGTAGAGCTTAGTTCGCAGAACTTAGAAGAGTTATCTAAGTTCTAAAATCTAAGTTCTAAGATCTATTTTCTACATTGCTTTACATGAAACTTGCTCGGTTGGCATCTACAGGGATATTGGCCTTGGCAGCTTACGGTATGCTGCTCGGGGCCTCTGCATTTGCCGAAAACGGCAAGCCGGCCGAAACGAAATCGGCAGTGCAAAAGCCCGAACCAGGTTCCCCGGGCGACACGCTCACGCGCGAAGATGCCCGCATGGCGCTGCTTGTGTACAAGTTGCTCGACAAAGACGGCAAAATCAAGGGCGCGAACCTTGAACGCGGCGAAGAGCTCTTCATGCAAAACTGCAGACCGTGCCACGGCAACGACGGCAGGCGCTTCAACTTTTCCCCCTATTACGAAAAGCCGGCTTTCCTCGGAGACCGAGCCCGCGAAGAAATGCCGACTTTCTGGTATCATGTCAACTTTGGCGATAGCGAACGCGGCATGGCCGCCTACATCGACGAATTCACGCTAGAAGAACTCATCGACATTGCAGGCTTTGCCCAAACGCTGCCGTAATCACTGCGGCTGGCGGCCGTTATAGACCTTGACTTCTTGAATAAACGAAAGTTCCAACAATTCGGGGACTTCGCTTCCGTACGGTTGAATCTCAATTGTCTGCGGGGACTTCGCAAGCTTCAATGCATGCACAAAGAAGCTTCTTTCGACTTCGTTGTCGCCACGCTTGGTCGGGTTCTTGACCTTGGCCCCAATGAGAGCGCCCACGGTCTTTGCATAGCGCAACACCTTCACCAAGTCAAACGTGCTCAACTTCTGGTAGTTGTTGCCGTACTTCGTCGAATTGAGCGCCGTCTGCAAGGTTTCCGAATTGGCGGTGTCCTTGAGTTCGTAATCCGGAGCCTTCGCTTCGGGCCAGGCGACCACAAAATCCTTGCGCCATTCTTCGGTCGGAGCGCTCGAGCGATTCTCGTTCTTGCGTTCCACGAACGGGCAATAGCCGTAGTTCGTAAGAATTTCAAAGGCGCGCGATTCCATTTCGGGCTTGAGCACAAAACCGTAGCCGGCAATGTACTCGTTGGCGCATTCCATGAACTGCGGGAACCTGGAAAGTTCGTTCAACACGTCGGCATTTTCGATTTTGAGCAAGCGAACCGTCTGCACGCGGGCGCCGTAATAAGACGTATTCCATTCGGTAATCGTCGATTCCACGTTGACCGGCGGCTTAATCCAACCCTTGAAGTTTTCGATTTCGGATTCGGCAATACCGCACTTGAGACCGCGGAGATAGCTTTCGCGATTCAGCGAGAAGCGCAAATACACTTCATCGTTTTCAACCTTCGCAAGGCAGGCAAGCATCAAAAGCACGCGCGGCGAGGTTCCGGTCGAAGCGATCAATTCAAAGTTCGGCAAGCAAGAGATATTCTGTTCCGGCACCGACGCAATCGACGATTCCAGCCAGTCGCGGCCGGCCTGTTCAAGCGTAACAGCCGCCACCTTGCCGCCCACCATGGTAAAGCGGACAAGGCCCAAGAGCCAAAGTTCGCGCAGCGGACGCGGCAAGTATTCCCAGGCAATCAGGCCATCTTTTTCTTGCAGGCGGAACGTCGGATCCAGCACCCAGAAAATAGAAGAAGCAAAGAGAGCCGTACGCGGCTTGTCGAGCATTCGAAGCAAACGCACGCAATGGCTGCGGTCGCCGCGGAAACGTTCCTTGAGCCACCAGGAAACCAAGTCCTGATGCAGGCGGAAACCGTTCTTGCGGATAAATTCAAGAGCCTTCTCTGTAGGGACAAGGCATGCGTCTTCCTGTTCCAGCCAACCGTTACCGGTCAGGAAACTGAAAATCAGGGAGACTTCGTTTTCGGCAGTCTTTTCGGAGATGCGCCTTGCAGAAGCAAACGCTTCGGTGCAAATCTGGTAGCTGCGACGGTGCAATGCATTGCTGTTATTGACTTTCAGGTCGCCGGTCATGGCCAAGGCGAGCACTTCGCAAATATGCCAGTCAATCAGGTTCTGGTAGAACAAGTCCGCACCCTTTACAGCGGGAGCTTCCACAAGCGGTTCATCAAAGATACCGAGGAAGTTCGCAAAGCCGTAATACACCGAGGTGCTTGTAGACGGACTGCGCCAGAGCACATACTCGCGGCACATTTCGAGCAAGAAGGTCTGCAGGTCGCGGCACTTGCTCACAGGAACCGTCAGTCGAAGTTCGTTAAAGGTAAGACCTCTAGATGCACTATTGTAAATCAAAGTCATGCAGTGGCGCTGCCACGGTTCCATTTTCTGGAACAGGCCTGCGACACGTTCTTTGTCGTTATAAAAACCGAGCGTTTCATCTTGGATGAGGGCGTTGTTCAACAGACCCTTGTGGCCAAAAGCCTTCGCATGAGCATTGCGAAGCAGCGGCTTGGACATCCCTTCAAAAAAAGCATTCAAATCAAACATCAAATCAACCTTTATTGGGGAGCCAAATATAGTAAAAAATTCACCTTAACGGATTCTTACGTTTCTCCGTCCTTTTCAATAAGCCCGTCAAAAAAAGGAAAAATCTTTCTGAACGCGAATTGTCCTGCTTGTTCCGGCGCAGCGTAATCACGATATCGCGCTTGAATTCGGCATCTGTAATTTTCAGCAGGCGTATCCGGCGGTTATTCACGCGACCCCAAGAATATTCGGGCCAGAATCCTACACCGATTCCGCTGGCGATAGCATCCTTTACGGCAAGGGCGTTATCGCTTTCAAAAATAATATGAGTCTTAAAGCCCACGCGTTCACAATATTCATTACAGATATTGCGCAATTGCTTGGATCCATAAAGCCCGATAAAGTTCGTCTCTTGCAATTCCTTTAAACTGATGCTGTCACGCTTGCGGTACTGCGCCACATTCGGAACTGCCAGGAATATGTTTTCGGAGCAGACAAAACTTTCTTCGTCCCCGGAACTGTATTTTTGCGCAGACGCCTTGTAGTCTGCATATGTGCGAACGCAAATATCATAAAGCGTCGTTTCTTCGTTCTGCACCAAGTTGAATCGTAAGTCCGGATCATTCTGCTTGTACAGGATAACCGCATTGGTCACAAACGTCGAAGCCGCCAGGACATTCAGGTTCAAAGTCGCAGATTGTTCGTTTTCCATAGCACGTAACTGCGCCGGAAGCGCTTCGATATCCTCGTAAAGCGGTTTCACTTTCTTATAAAAATATTCCCCGACTTCGGTCAGCTTGATGTTTCTTCCCTGCGTTTTGAAGAGCCTTACGCCGAGTTCGTCTTCGAGTTTATGCAAGGCGTGCGTGAGCGCAGGCTGCACAATACATAGGGTTTTCGCACTTTGCGTGACATGCTCCGTGCGGGCCACCTCCAAGAAATATTTCAAATGAGTAAGTTCCATACAATTTTCTTATCTAAAACAATTCATCAAAAATATTGATGAATTAAATATAAATAATCTATTAGACAATATGAATCGCCGGTTCTAAATTTGCACACGAAAACAACAAGGAGTACTTATGAAACCGACATTCAAGACCATCGCACTCACCACCATTACACTGGGCGCCGCCGCAATTCTCTCGGCATGCGACCAGGCAAACACCTGCAAGTACGATGAAGCCGCCAACACGCTTTCCTGCTCCGAAAAGACTTACAAGACCGCAAACCTCGGCGGTAAAGTCTGGATGGCTGAAAACATTGCCGCCTACATTCCCGACTCCAGTGTCTGCTACGGCAACGAACACGTGAACTGCGAAAACATGGGAAGACTCTACACCTGGAGCGCCTCGATGACAGGTCTCTGTCCGAAAGGCTGGACACTCCCCTCGCAGGAGGATTTCAGGAAGGCCTTTGGCGGAGCCACTTCGGCAACACTCAAGGAAAGCGCCTCCTTCAACATGCAATTCGCCGGTTTCCGCTATTTTGACGGCAAATTCGCCGACAAGGGCGCAAGCGCAAGCTTCTGGACAAGCGACAGCTACGACGATTCCAGAGCCTACCTCGTCCGCGCCACCGATTCGACCATCACTTACGAGCACTTCAACAAGAACATTGCCGCCTCGGTCCGTTGCGTAAAAGAGTAAATTTGATGACGGAGGGATAAAATGACCTGGCTAATCGATTTATTCGCAAAGCCCTCGGTAGGGCAACAAGTATTGGCAATCGCGCTCACCGCCGCACTCGGCCTCATGATCGGAAAAATCAAGGTCAAGGGAATCGCGCTCGGTAGCGCAGGCGCGCTTTTTGTGGGCATTGGCCTTGGCCACCTGGGACTCCGTGTCGAACCGAACGTTCTCCACTTCATTCAGGAATTCGGCTTGATTCTGTTTGTCTACACCATAGGCATGCAGGTGGGCCCCGGATTCATGGATTCCATTCGCCGTCATGGCCTTGTACTGAATATCCTTTCGACAAGCATTGTGCTACTCGGCGTTATTGTAACGCTCTGTCTGTACTTCTTTACAGATATGCATAACAACGTACCCGTACTCATAGGAATGCTTTGTGGCGCAGTCACAAACACGCCTTCCCTTGGAGCCGCCAACTCAGCCTTTGCCGCGGCCGGGGTGGATACATCTCTCACGGGTATCGGGTACGCTGTTGCATATCCGTTCGGCGTTATCGGAATTATTTTGGTCATGATTCTTGTGCGCCTCGTCTTTAGGCAAGACCCCGCGAAGGCAGCCGAAAATTATACGGCAGAAATCGCCGCCCACAGCAAAGAAATTGAATCTTGCAGTCTTACCGTCGAAAACCAGAACCTTTACGGAATCCAGCTCAAGGACATTCCGAACCTGATTTCGAGCGGAGTCGTCGTCACCCGCCTCTTGCGCGGCGAAAGCATTTTTACCCCGAACGGGAGTACGGTGATTGAACAAGGCGACAAGCTGCACATTGTGGGCATGCCCGAAGCCGTTTGCGCCATGGAAAAAATTATCGGCAAGCGTCTGGAAAAACCGATTACGCTTGAAACCAGCAACACCGACAAGAAGATTGTCGTCAAGACGATTTTGGTGACCAACAAAAAGATTCTCGGCCGCACCATCGGTTCCTTGGCTCTTGCGGAACGCTACGGCGTAAACATCAGCCGCGTCACGCGCAGTGGATTCAAGTTTACAGGCCGCCTCGATTTGAGAATCAAGTTCGCCGACAAGCTTATGGTTGTTGGCACCGCCGAAGGCATCGAGGCCGCCGAGAAGGAACTGGGCAATTCGCTCACCGCTCTTGACCACCCCGAAATTCTCCCCGCCTTCCTGGGCATTTTCCTCGGAGTCATCGTGGGCAGCATTCCTATCGCGATCCCCGGAATGCCTACCCCGCTCAAGCTCGGTCTTGCCGGCGGTCCATTGATTGTCGCCATCCTCCTCAGCCGCAAGCGCAAAATCGGCCCGCTGAACTTCTTCATGGCAAACAGCGCGAACCTCATGCTCCGCGAATTCGGCCTCACGCTTTTCTTAAGCTGCGTCGGTTTGAATGCAGGAATCAAGTTCTTCGATGTTCTCTTGAACGGTGACGGTCTCCACTATATGGCGCTGGCAACCCTCATCACCTTCTTGCCGCTTGCCATTGTCGCTACCGTCGGCCACCTGGTTTTCAAAGTCAACTACCTTTCGCTCTGCGGCGTACTTGCAGGCGCCACCACCGACCCGCCCGCACTCGCATTTGCCAACGGCCAAGCGAACAGCGAAGCAGTCAACATCGGCTACGCCTCCGTTTACCCTCTCACCATGCTGCTAAGAATCTTAAGCGGCCAGGTGCTCGCGATACTCCTGCTGCAAGCGATGTAACTGATTTGAGCAATCGAGCCGAACGGTCTTTGTGAGCAGCAAGCGACTCGTATTGACGAGTCGTGGTTGCGAGAGTGAGGCGGCATCACATTTTTATTTGTGCGATAGAGCCGAACGGTCTTTTAAGTACTCCATCGAACACAAAACGACCCCCCTCCGGGGGTCGTTTCCTGCATGCAAAAAAGCTCCCCAGAACGGGGAGCCTTTTCGTTGCTCACATTTTTATTAGTTCACCGGGCAAGCTTCAACCCATTCGCCCGCGATCGTTGCGCACTGTTCCTGGGTAACCGGAATGCATTCAGCCATATCCGGAATATCGCTTGCCATGTAGCAGGTTGCACCACCAGCAGCCGGGCCAGCCGGGTCAGCCGGAGTTTCAGCGGCAGGATCGGCCGGAGTTTCGGCAGCCGGGTCAGCCGGAGTTTCGGCAGCCGGGTCAGCCGGAGTTTCAGCAGCCGGGTCGGCCGGAGTTTCGGCAGCCGGGTCAGCCGGAGTTTCAGCAGCAGGGTCAGCCGGAGTTTCAGCGGCCGGGTCAGCCGGAGTTTCAGCGGCCGGGTCAGTCGGAGTTTCAGCAGCCGGATCGGCCGGAGTTTCAGCAGCAGGAGCAGCATTTTCGCAACCCTTAACCGGAGTATCCTGACCCATAATCATCATATTCCACTGAGTACCATTGCACTGATAGTAGTCATTGTAATCTTCGGTAAGAACCTTAGCGCAAAGATTCTGAGTCGGAGAGCACGGAATCTTGTCAATATCCATAAAGGTCTTGACGCTAGCCGGGGCGACATCATAGGACGGACCAGAAGAAGAGCTATCGTCACCGCAACCCACGAGAGCGGTCATAGCAAGAGCAGCAACAGGAAGAATAACTTTTTTAGTAAACATTTTGTCTCCTTATAATGAATTAGGTTGTCCCTAATATATATCCAATTTTTTCTAAATGGTTGCTTTTTTTAAACAAAAAATGATTTTTGTTGTGTTACAAAACAACGATTTTTGCAAACAACGCCGTTTTGTAAACGTCTGTATACAAAATAGCGCTGTTTTTCTTATTCTGCCAGTTCGTGAATCATTTCGCAATCAATGTAGCTGCCAGGATAAACATAATACTGTATCCCGTCAATGACATCGTCACACCTTGTTCCACCTGCCGGGCACTCTGCCGCAATAACGGCATCATCATCATCGCAATCAGAAGGTTGATACCTGTCTGACGGAAACACGCCACAAAGTTCAGCGTCATAGCATGCAAAAGAACCACCACTCGAAGCAACTACAGGATCCGTTTCTTTTTTGTCACCAGAATTTTTATCAGACGGCGTGACATCTTTTAGCTCGTTGTCGTCCTCGTCTTCCATGAGTTCGGCACAGCTAAAGTTTGCAAATAAAGCGCCATAGTAATAAACCTTGGCCGAGTCCGTTCCGTTTTTGTCCGTGTCGGAACAGACCTTTGTTGCTCCGGACGGGCAGCCATTCCCCAATGAGGCAGAAACAACCATCCCCTCGGCACCTTCAGCTTCCGTCGTGCATATCATCCTCACGGAATCGGCAAAGGCCATATTAGCCTCGATGCAGGAGCGAGTCCTAAAGGCATCGCCCATTTGGTAATAGCACGAAATCAAGCCCGTAGAACCATCATACGTATCTTGATTAGAATCCTGCTTAGCAGGTTCATCTTTCCCTGTCGAATTGTCCGGCGTAGAAACGGCATTCTCGAAATTCTTTTCAACGGAATCAGGTTCCGTTGTATTATTGGCATACCACTTGGTATTATCGCGGTTGACATTGGCTTCGGTAGAGCTGTCGCTATCGCAACCGAAAAGGGCCACAAGC
Organism: Fibrobacter succinogenes; assembly: GCA_902756345.1. Lineage (GTDB taxonomy): Bacteria > Fibrobacterota > Fibrobacteria > Fibrobacterales > Fibrobacteraceae > Fibrobacter. Next base: position 372,636 of record CACVQR010000001.1, read on the forward strand.
GCAAATGCAGCGACAGGCATTAAATATTTCAAATGTTTCATTAGAACTCCTTGTATAACTCTTCAAACTAAATATAAACAAAAAACCCTGATTTACATCAGGGGAATTCAATCTTTTTAAAGTTCGCTTTATTCGTTGCTCACTTCTTAAATTTATGCCGAGCGTAGGCAACAGGCATATAGCCTGTTGTCAGAGCGAAGGGTGAGCAACGAGTGACTAATCCTTTTGGAGTTCTCACATTTCGTTGCTCACTTCTTATTAGAAAAACTGAGGCGGCCAACGCGGGTTCTTCGAGGACATATCGATCTTGTAGAAGTCCTTCTCGAAGCGACCGTCGTCCAGACCGTACATCTGCATCACGTGGCGGGCAATCCACTTGCCGAGCTTCATCACGGTGAGTTTCTTGCGGAGGCGGCCCTGGCAGTCGCGGTTCATGATATCCGGGAGAGTCGAGGTCGTGAGGATTTCGTCAATTGCGTGGCTGTTGAGCTTTTCACGGGCTTCGGGGCTCGTGTGGAAGTGCGTCACGCCGAAGCACACGCGGTTGGGGTTACCCTTCTTGATGTGTTCGCAGCACTGCACGATCGTCGTACCGGTACGCACCATGTCGTCGAACACGATCACGTCCTTGCCCTCGATTTCCTCGATGCTGATGTCGGAAAGTTCCGGGTTGAAGGTCATGCTGATTTCGCGTTCGCCGGTACGCACCTTGTCCATCACCACTCGCTTGCATTCGGGCAGGTCGAGCGCTTCGTAAACGGCGTTCATGAACGGGCGTGCGCCCTTGTCCGGGGAAACGATCACGAGGTTGTTGCCGTCCTTGCCGGTCTGAACAAAGTTGCTGTTCTTGATGTAGTGGGCGTAGACGTCCGTCGGAATCAGGTTATGGAAATTGTCCTTGCCGAAGATTTCGGCAAACAGGTTCTGCACCTTGATGCTGTGGTTGTGCACCGTGACCACGGCATCGACACCGGACTTCTTCAAAAGTTCGGCATAAAGAAGGCTTGTGAAGGCCTGGCCATCGAACTTCTTGAGGTCGACATCCGGACGGTCCTTTTCGAGTTCACCGATGCGGTGCGGACCGCGGTCCTGGGCGCTGTAGAACAAATCGGGTTCCACGAGCACCACCTGTTCGGCGCCGTTATCCTTGGCGGCACGGGCCAAAATGCAGTTACGCATGGCGTAGTCGTTACGGCTGCGTTCATGGTTCGAAACCGAGCAAATCAGGACGATCTTCCCTTCCAAGCGACGGCCGATATGTTCCATATCGTCCACGTCGAGCATGTAGCGGGGGCAGAATTCGGAGTTTGCGAAGGTCTTCAAGGAGACCACGTCGGAAATATCTTCACGGAGGCCGATGTACTGAGCCATGTCGATGGCAAACGGGTCATCGGTGAAGTTTCCGGTCACGATAAAACGATCAGACATAATTACGCCTTGATGTTGAGGTTGAACCATTGGGTATGGGCAAATATAGAATAATTCAATACCCAAATTCAAGGCCGTCTTACAATAGGCGACATTTCAAAAAAAAGACTTTCGCCATTTCTGACGAAAGCCTTAAAAATAAAATGATGCTCACATTTTGATATTGATTTAGAAACAAGCAGGACAAGGCGCGAGCTCCCGTAGCGTACTAAAACGTACGTGAGGGAGCGAGCAACGCCGTAATGCGCCGTTTATAAATCAATAATCCTGTCGTTCTGCAGAAGCTGCTCGAACGTCTGGCGTTCGCGGATGACCTTGAGTTCGCCCTTGGTGTACATGGTTTCGGCGGCGTAGCGGCGGCTGTTGTAGTTGCTGCTCATGGCCGCGCCATAGGCGCCTGCATCATGGAGAATCAGCAAGTCACCGACCTGCGCCTTCGGGAGCTTACGGGTCACGACAAAGCCACCTTCTTCCTGCGTGAACACGTCACCGGATTCGCAGAGCGGGCCTGCAACGACGGCATCGACCGTTTCGTTCAGTTCGCGACCGTCGCGGGCGATGATGGAAATGGCATGATAGCTACCGTAAAAACTCGGACGAACGAGATCGGTAAAGCCAGCGTCCACCAGGTAGAACAAGTTGTCGCCTTGCTTCTTGACGGCGCGGATTTCGGCCATCAGGTAACCGCTTTCGGCCACCAGGTAGCGCCCCGGTTCCACTTCAAGGTGAACCTCGTGGCCAATGCTCTGCTGAATGCGCTTGCGGGCATCGTCCCACAGCTTGTAGTAAGCGTTCACGTCGATGCGGTTGCCCTTGTCTTCCTCATGGTACGGAATCGGGAGGCCGCCCCCTGCACTGATGGTGCGCAAGTGAGAGCCCAGGCGACGGCTAGCGTCGACCATGGCATCGCACACCTGAGCGAGGTGTTCAAAGTCCGTGCCGGAACCGATATGCATATGCAGTCCCGTAATCCACATGCCGTTAGCCTGAGCGAGCTTGATACAATCCTTGATCTGTTCGTGCCAGATGCCGTGCTTGCTGAGGTCGCCACCGGTGTTGGTCTTGCGGGAATGACCGTGACCAAAACCCGGGTTCACGCGGATGGTGAGTTCCGACTTCACGCCGAAATCGGCGAGCTGCTGGATCATGTCGGGCGAACCCACATTCACGGCGATGTTGTGTTCCTTGACGAGTTCAAGAGCGTCCTTGTCGAAGATGTCTGCGGTGTAGACAATTTCAGGAGTCTTGCCCTTCTGCTGGCCGCCCTTGAATCCGGCCTTGAGGGCGCGGACGATTTCGCCGGCAGAAACGGCGTCGACGACGCAGCCGAGCTTGCGGATAAGCGAAACCACAGAAAGGTTCGGGCATGCCTTCTGGGCAAAACGAACGGTGTCAAAAACCTGGACATCCTTCACGCACTTTTCAATCGTAGCGCGGTCATAAATCCAGAGCGGAGTGCCGTACTGTTCGGCAGCCTTCACAAAAACTTCTTGAGGAATGGAATAATTTGTCATACGGGGGTTAAATTTAGAAAATAGTAGGAAGTAGGAAGTATACAGTAGGAAGTTTCGACGAAAGGATAAAAGCGTGTATCAGCAATTCGCGGGGTGGCTCCGCGACGTTTTTACACAAAATGAAAAAGGCTTCGGCAAACCGAAACCTCTCTCGTCTTTCGTCTGTAGGGCCGAAGGCCCGTCCTTTCATCTAGATTAGACGTGCTTGACCTTGTTGTCGCCTTCGTCCCAGTACTGGCCGTCGCAAACGAACTTGTATTCGTAATCGCCGGCATCGAGGGTGATCTTGCCAGTCCAAAGACCAGTCTTCTTGTCCTTCTTGAGCATGTCCTTGTCGACAGCCCAGTTGTTGAAGGAACCTGCGACAGACACGGTCGTGGCGAGCGGGCAGTTGGCTTCGAACACAACCGTCACCTTCTTGGGAGCCTTAGCGGCGGCCTTCTTGGCAGCGACGGGGGCCTTCTTTTCGGCAGCCTTCGGAGCAGCCTTCTTAGCAGCCGGCTTGACAGCAGCAACTTTCTTTTCGGCGGCCGGCTTAGCGGCGGTCTTCTTGGCAGCGCTAGCGGGAGCCTTCTTTTCGGCAGCCGGCTTAGCGGCGGCCTTCGGAGCAGCCTTAGCAGCAACCTTCTTGGCGGAGGCCTTGGCAACTACAGTTTTTGTTCCTTTAGACATTGTTGATCTCCTTGCTTTGTTTGGTGCCAAAAATAGTAAATTTTTTTCAACCTGTCTAGTTTTGCTATATTTGGGCCATGCTCAAGCAAATTATCGCCCCCAGCGTGTTGAACGCAAATTTCCTCGAACTCGGCAACGGCCTCAAGGCTATCGAAAACGGTGGCGCCGGCCTTGTTCACCTCGACATCATGGACGGACACTTTGTCCCAAATATCAGCTTTGGCCCGGGCATCTCGGCCTGCGTGGGCAAGGGAACCAAGCTCCCGCTCGATTGCCACCTGATGATCGAAAACCCCGAAAACTACGTGGGCGAATTTGCAAAAGCAGGAGCCTCCATCATTAGCGTGCACGCCGAAACCACGAATCACCTGGACCGTCTGCTGCACCAGATTGCAGAACTCGGCGTCAAGCCCGCCGTGGCCATCAACCCGGCAACCCCGCTCGAAAGCATCAAGTACGTGCTCGACATCGTGGACATGGTCTTGATTATGTCGGTGAACCCGGGATTCGGCGGCCAGAGTCTCATCCCCTATTGCCTCGACAAAATCCGCGAACTTCGCCAGATGAAGCCGGAACTCAACATCCAGATTGACGGCGGCGTCAAGCTCGACAACATCCTCGCCTGCAAAGAAGCCGGCGCAAATATCTTTGTGGTCGGTTCCGCCATCTTCGGCAAACCCGATCCCGAAGCCGTGTGTCACGAGTTCGTGGTCAAGGTAGGAGCCTACCAAGTAGACGAACGCCGTTAAGCGCCATCGAAAAAAATCTACCTAAGCGTAGCTCCATTTGCCTTATAACGCTTTTCACCGTCGCGGACAATCACGCTATTGCGCTCCCTCTGAACGAAGGGGGCGTTTTTCTTTTGTACCGCAGCCGGGAAGGTGCGAGGGATCGATGATTTGACATTTTCGTCATAGTAGATTTTGCCCAAATAAGCGGCAGGCTGTTCTAGGCCACAAGTACCCTTTCCACTAGGCTTATCATTGGCAAACTCAATGTTGCCCACCTTCAAATACACCTGATAATTACGATAACGAAGTTTGCCCAGTTTAACGGAAACCTCAATTTCGTTGTTACCGTCAAAAGTCATCACAGTATCACCGCCCGCAATAGAGATGGTGCGGCTATGGATGTTGCGGGAATCAACGTCCGGCAGCTCATAATAAGTCGGCATCGGGCACTCCAACAAATCGCTACCTTCCAGGTCTTCCAAAACGGCAAGCTTTACCGGAGCCTTCCAAGTGAGGTTGCCAAAGCCCACGTTCTGCACGCGGAATTTTGCATGGAGCACATGGTCAAAACCCACCGTATCGCTCATCCACGATTCGCGCAGCACAAAGCGGTAACCCAGGTGGTCGTTGACGTACTTGAAACCTGTCAATGAATCTATTTTCGAGCCGTCATATTCAAAATCTTTCCCTTCAAAATGCGATTTTTTCCAGCCGTCAATCAGGTTGTTGTTCCACTGGATATTCAAATAGCTCGTGTGCGTGCGGAAACCTTCGTACGCCAAAAACTCCGGCGTATTGATGACCTCGAAACCGCCTGCCGTCGTGAGCGCCTCGCCACCGTAGGGCGTGTTGATGCCGTACTTCTCGAGCCAGGCCACGCCTTCTTCGCGACAGATGGAAGTCTTGCAATCCGCGCCCCAGGTGCCGTAATCGTATTGCGTACCCAAGTAGCCATCATTGAACATTCCCACGCGGTACATCGTATCGCCCTTCGCCTTCGCAATCTCCGCAAACTTTTCGCCATCGATACGGAAGTCCACGCCCCAGTTATCAAAGCCGAGTACCTTCGCGGAATAGTTTCCCGTGCGTGTGAGAATCTTGAGTTCGGGAGGCGTATTGCGGAGCATCAGGTTCGTCGCTTCGGCAACGCGATCATAAGTGATGCTCGTGTCGGAATGCATCTCGCCGTAGGCGCCGTGCATGCCCATTTCGAGCGCGACAATCACATCGGTATTTTTCGAAAGCACAGGCGCGAGCTGTTCCACATGGCGTAACACCCACTTGTGTTCCGGGGTCACGTTGCTCCTGCCATTGTACCACGGGTCGTAACAGATGCGCACGATTACGTGCCCGCCAAAGCTGCGGATATTGTCAAACGTCTGTTGCAATACATTCAGGGCGTCTTCGGTCAGGTCCTGGCTCACGCCGCGCACCGTATCGCGCTTTCCGCCCGTCGTATCAATCGAGAGCCATGCGTTACTGCTGAATTCCGAAATTTCGGCACGCAAGTGCAAAAGCTTACTGTACGGCTTTTCAATCGGCTTACCGCCCAAAGGCTTTAAATGCAAAACCTGCGGCGTATAGAACCCGCGGTCGAAATTGTCAAGCGTCGCCATCGCATCAGTCGTGTCGATAGACTGCTTCACAAGACCTGCCGCAAAGAGCGATGCTGGCGTAAACAGGAAAATGCCGAGCACGGCAATCTGCACGACATTCTGCGTAATCACAGAAATTTTCTTCATCGACACCCCCTAATAAAAAACGGACACAGCCTTAAGCCATATCCGTAATATATATTTTTGTAGGAAGTTTGAAGCCGGAAGTTAGAAGTAGAATGCTGTTTTTACAACAAATCCTTCATACTTCCTACCGTCTACTGCCTACTTGTTATAAATCGCTTCGAGGGCGGCGGCGAGATATGCAAGCGGAGCGTTCCAGTTGATGGCCACTTCGTTGGTCGCGTAGCTACAACGGTTGTCGATATAGGCAAGTGCCGGTTTGTCTGCGGTGGCATAGTTCGGGCACTTCCAATTTTCCTTGCCATCCAGGTTAATATCCTGCTTGCCCAAATGCGGGCCACCCACGAGCATGCCGGGCACCGGATCGTCGACCATGTCCGATTCGCTCGGGCGGTGGTGCGGATTGCGCGGGCTCCTGTAACCGAATCCGGTCACGTAAGTCATGTCTTGCGGGTTCTTGCCAAGCAAGTAGTCAAGGCACTGCTGGGCGCCATCCAGGTAGCTCTTGTCTTTGGTAAGCAGGTAGGCGTGCACCAGCACCATGCCATTGTTTGCCATGGCACTATTGCTGCCCCAGTTCCAGCTCCACGGGAAGGCGGGCAGGCGGTAGGCGCTCGTATCGCCCACGGCTCGCAAGTTGTTGGCTTCATTCAAGACAGTCTTCTTGGCAGCGGCCACCAAATCCTTATCAAAATTAGCAGAATCCAGCGCCACGCGGAAGGCGGCAAGCATGTTCACGTTACCCCACCAGGCGCCATCGGGTGTGAACAGGTTCTGCTTCAGGTCATCCTGATAATACTGCTTCTTGGTGGCGCGGAAAAGTTCAGCGGCAGCCCAGCGGAATTCATCTTTACCATCTTCGCCATCATGCATGTAGTTGCCCGTCTGCACGTCGGCGGGCTGCTTGTAGAACTGCTGCGGATGCATCTTGGCCCATGCGTAGGCTTCTTCGGCGGCCTTGAGTACCTTGTCGGAATAAGCCTTGTCCACGTTCTTGTAAACGACGCTTGCCTGGGCCATCACGGCGGCAAAGTCGAGTGTTGCGGTCACGTTCTTGATAATGGCATAACGGGCGTCGCGATCGTTTTCGGGCAATACGCTTCCGCCGAACTTAAGCGTAGTCACCTTGTGGTAAACGCCTCCGTCCTTATCCTGCATGGTCAGCATCCAGTCCAGATTATAGCGGACTTCTTCGAGGAGTTCCGGGTACTTGGGGAATTCGCGCGGAATGTTCCAAGTGAGCGAATCCATGTACTTCGGGAAGTTTTCGTAAGCTTCGAGCAAAGTAAATACGGTAATGCCGGAATTCACGATGTACTTGCCGTAGTCGCCGGCATCGTACCAGCCTCGGTCGGATTTGATTACTTGACCATTGCCTTTGCCGCCAGTCGCCTTGTCTGTGCCGTAAACGATCACTCGATTGTCTTTATGGCCTGCAGCGCGGGCCCATTTGCCCGCATACTGGGGTTCAAGCGGCATGCTGGCGCGCTGGTAGTAGAACCACTTAAGGCTAGCCTTTACCAAGTCGTCATAGACGTTCTTGCCCACTACGATGGGAGTACCCACATATTCCTTGCCGCGGAAAAGGCGGTAGGTGCCAGGTTTCTTGACTGCAGAAATATCGAAAGTCTGTACTTCTTCGCCACTATATTCCCAATCGTAGACCATGGGGGCCTTGAGTTTCAAGACAGTCTTTCCGTTAAGGTCGCGAACTTCGAGCCCGTTGGCGTCGCTACCGGGGTAAACGACAATCTTTTCGGCATCGGGGGCAAAACCCAGCTGGTTTACGAGGGGGCCTGCAAAAGCAGACGAAAAAGACACGGCTACAGAAGCCGCTCCTGCAAAAAATGCGCTTTTAGAGAAATTCATACCTAGAATATACCTAAAAAGCGCGCCTAAGAGCGAGAAAAACCAACCATTTTCTGTTTTCAAGGGAAACCAGAAAGGGACTCACTAAAATACAAATAAATGATTTTTTTTGAACAAAAACTTCCGCTTTCGTAAACTTTTTGTTATATTTCGGTTACTAACCTTAAATTAAGAGGAAAACAAATGAAAAAGTTATCTCTCATTGTTGCTGCTGTTCTGCTTGCAACTGGCCTTTCTTTCGCTCAGGTTCATGTCGGTGGACGCGTTGCTGGTACTATGAGCACCTTCAAGGGTGACGACAGCGATGACGCTCCCTGGGGCGTCGGTTTCAACGCAGGTGTCGCCGCCAAGTATAACGTCAACGAAATGATCGCCGTCGTTCCCGAAGTCGGCATCGACTTCCGCCGCATTGCCGACGACGAAGCCACCGCTTCTTTCTGGGTTCTGAATATCCCGGTTCTCGCCCGCATCAGCCCGGTTGCCAACCTCTATGTGGAAGCCGGTCCGACCATCGGCTTCATCCTCAGCAACGACGTTGAATATGACGAACCGTCCTTTGACGATGCAGACTTTGGTGGTTACAACCTGAGCGATTACGGTATAGATCTTGATGATATGCTTGATGATGCAGGCAGCTCGGGCGCGGGCGAAGACGCCAACACTTTTGAATTCGGCCTCGCCTTCGGCCTCGGCTACTCCGTTCTGCCGAACCTCGACGTGAACTTCCGCTTCGCCATTGGCCTCACCAACCTGTACGAAGATGTCAAGACCGAAGACTACACCTTCGAAAGCGATCTGCAAAACATGCAGCTGTCCATCGGTGCAACCTACTGGTTCATGTAATCGAGCCTAAAGTTCTACGAACTTAAACGGGTCCTGCAATCGCAGGACTTTTTTTAATTGTCTTTTGCAGCGAAAAAAAGCCGCAGCGGGTCTCGCTGCGGCTTTCGTTTCAAAGGGTATTGGCTATTAGCCCTTCTTGCTTCTGTGGCTGTTCTTGATCCATTCGGTCTTGTGGACTTCCGGAATATCGTCGAGCAGCTTGAGCGTGTGCGGTTCGGTCGTGTTGTCAAGCACTTCTTCCGGAGTACCCTGGTTCACGATCTTACCGTCATGCATGATGAAGATACGGTCAGAAACGTAGTTTGCAAGGCCGATATCGTGGGTCACGAACACCACCGTCATTTTCAGCTCGTCTTTCAACTTGCGGAGGTAATCGAGGATGTTTGCGCGCACGCAGGCGTCCACCATGGAGGTGGCTTCGTCAGCGATCAACACCTTCGGACGGAGCGCGAAGATACGGGCCAAAAGCATACGCTGCATCTGACCGCCGGAAAGTTCGAACGGGTACTTGCCTTCGATATCTTCGGGCTTCACGTTCACAGCCATCAGGCCTTCGTCCACGCGGCGGCGGACTTCTTCCTTGGAGGGCTTATCCTTGAGGATGTTCAGGGCGTCTTCCAGCTGGCTACGGATAGTAAAGAACTGGTTGAAGCATCCGAACGGATCCTGGAACACGAACTGCACTTCATTCCAGTGAGCCTTCAGGTTCTTGATGGGCTTGTCGCGATACAGGAACTGGCCGCGAGTCGGCTTGTAAAGACCGAGCATGATCTTTGCGAGCACGGACTTGCCGCAACCCGAACCACCCACGATCGAGATGAATTCTTCGTCGTAGATGTCGAAGGACACGTCCTTCACGGCGGTCTTCAGGGTCTTACCGGCACCAAAATCCTTGCTGATGCGCTTAGCGGAAAATACAACGGGTTTATCAGACAGCATAATCGCACCTCACTTGACGGCCGCCTACAATGCGGATGTTCTGGGTATTCTTCTTGCAGTCGGGGCATGCCTTCTTGCAGCGGGGAGCAAAGCGGCAACCCACGATCTTGTTCTTCAGGCTCGGAGGAGCACCTTCGATAGCCACCGGATGACGGGTACGCTGGGATGCTTCGGTAGAAAGCATAGCGCCCATCAGAGCCTGGGTGTAGGGGTGACGCGGGTCCTTAACGACCTGGTCAGCCGTACCGTATTCCACGATTTCGCCGGCGTACATGATGGCGATGTTGTCTGCCACGTGGTACAGGAGCGGAAGCTCGTGGGTAATGAAGATCATCGTGGAGAAGATGCCCTTGTCAAGAAGATCGAAGATCATCTTGATCACTTCCTTCTGGGTAGACACGTCCAAAGCGGAAGTCGGTTCGTCAGCGATCACCATCTGCGGATTGAGCAAGGTGGAGATACCGATCACGGAACGCTGGCGTTCACCGGCGGTGAGCTGAATCGGGTAGGAGTTCAGCACGCGCTTGGTGTCCATGCCGAACAGGTCGAAACGTTCGCAAAGGCGGTCGTAGATTTCCTTGTGGTCGAGCTTCTTGCCCGGCTGCTGGTGAGCAGCAATCACGTCGGCGGCGATGTCCTTGATTTTACGCACCGGGTTCAGGGCGTTGAATGCACCCTGCGGAATCATGGAGACCTGCTGAGCGAGCACGTTGGCGCGAACATCTTCGAGCTTGCGGTGCATCAGGGATTCCATGTGGTCGCCCACGCGCACACGCACGTCACCCTTTTCGGGGTAGAGCGGCGGAATGCACATGCCCATAAGGCCAGACACCAAGGTGGACTTACCGCAACCGGATTCACCTGCGATACCAAGGATTTCGCCCTTCTTCATAGAGAAGGATACATCCGTCACGGCATGAGTCTTGTCACCGAAACGGCCAAGGTAATAGAGGCCGAGATTTTCTACTTCAAATACATTTTCAGACATTTCGTTACCTCTTATTTGCGCAGACGCGGGTTAAAGACGCCTTCCATAGAAGTATTGATGAGGTAAAGGGCAAACACCGTAAGGGTCACCACCAAGGTTGCCGGAATGAAGGCAATCCAGATGGAGTCGGCAAGAGCGCCGTTGTCCTTCGCCTGGTTCAAGATGATACCGAGGCTAGTCGTGTCGACAGGGCCAAGGCCGATCATGGAGATGGAAGCTTCGGAAAGAATACCCGAACCCACCTGCATGATGAACACCATGAACACGTAGGAGAGCAAGTACGGAAGCACATGCTTGATCACGATCGTGAGCGTGGATGCACCGTTGATGCGGGCAAGCGCGATGTGGTCGCGGCTACGCAGGGACGATGCCTGGGCACGCACGGCACGAGCAGACCAGCTCCATGCGGTAAGACCGATGATGAGACCGATAAGGGTCAGCGAACGGCCATCCTTCACGGCAGAGCTGATGAGCACGAGGATCACGAACTGCGGAATCACGATGAAGAGGTTCGTGAACATGTTCAGCACTTCGTCGATCCAGCCGCCACGGAAACCGCCGAACAGACCGATAAGCACACCGATTGTCGTCGCGATGATACCGGCCACGAAACCCACATAGAGGGAGCTGCGGAGGCCGGCAATCAGCAGGGACACATAGTCACGACCGAGGTGGTCGGTACCGAGCAGGTGTTCAGAAGAAGAACCTGCATACGGGCCAGCGAGAATATCACGGGCGTGAGTATCGACGTTGTAGAAGAGAGGTCCAAAGAGCGCGATCAGGAGCGTGAGCACGAAGATCGAGATACCGATGACAAACATCGGGGACTTGAGAAGGTTTCTTAAGAGTTTCAACATAATTACTTACCTCCCATTTGGAGACCGGCCTTAACGCGCGGGTCGAACACGGCGATGAGCACGTCAACGGCGTAGTTAGCCACGAGCACGCAGGTAGAGATCATGAGCGTACAACCCTGAATCGTTGCGTAGTCGTTCTTCTGGATGGCGTTGAGCATCGCCATACCGAGGCCCGGATAAGAGAAGATCATTTCGGTAATGAGTGCGCCACCCACCATGGCTCCTAGGGACTGAGCAAGACCGGTGAGCTGCGGAAGCATGGCGTTACGGAACACGTAGCTAATAATCTTGCCTTCGCGAAGACCGAGCCACTTGGCGTACTTCATGTAGTCAGTACCGAGTTCATAAATCGACATGGAGCGCATACCCGTTGCCTGACCCGAAAGAAGAATCGGGAAGCAGCTGAAGAACGGGAGGATGTAGTACCAAGCGACGCTCTTGATGCAGGTCCAGGAGAAGGTGAGTTCCGGAATGTCGGAACTATAAGCACCCATAGCCGGGAACCAGCCGAGCGTGATGGAGAACATGGCCACCAAGAGCATACCGAACACGAAGTACGGCACACCGTTCAAGAACATGGCGCAGGGGAAGAACACCTTGTCGAAGATGCCGCGCTTGTAAGCAGCGAAGGCACCGAGCAAGTTACCGATAATCCAGCCGAGCAAAATCGTCGGAGCCTGGATAAGGAGCGTCCACGGGAGGGACTTCTTGATCACGTTGGTCACCGGTTCGTTGTTCTGGTAAGAGAGACCGAGGTCACCCTTGAACACGTTGGCAATGTAACGGAGGAACTGGGAGAATGCGGAGCTGAGCTTCGGGTCGGTCTTGAGGACGACTTCGTCCACCATCACGGTGTCCTGGCGTTCAGCCTGAACCTGTTCCATGACAGCGACCTGTTCAACCTTGGCGACCTTCTTCTTGCCCTTCTTTTCCATTACGGGCTTGCCCTTGGCGTCGAGCACGGGCTTTTCTTCGAAGACCGGCTTACCTTCGGCGTCAACCTTCTGGCGTTCCACCATCTTCGGGGTGCCGTCTTCGTTGACTTCCTTCACAGTCACAAGAACCGGATTGCCAGCATCGTCGAGCTTGGGCACCTTGCGGGTAACCATCTGGCCATTTTCGTCGACTTCCGGTTCATAAATCACGTTGCCCTGATCGTCGAGTTCGGCCATACCGAAGGACACCAGGAGTTCGGCTTTCTTCTTCTGGGCTTCAGTCGGAGAAAGACCCTTACCGGCCTGACCCATGATAATGTCGACCGGGTTGTTATCGCCAAGACGCGGCAAGGCGAAGTTCAATGCCACTGCAAAAACGAAGGTCAGGAGATACCAGAACCCCTTCTGCAGGACATAGCGTAGCATAGGATATTGTTTAAGCATTTGTATTCCTTTAACCTTTATTTAGCAAGCTTTAAGTTCCAGAGGATCTTGGTGCCCGAAGCCACCCACGGCAGCTGAGCCGGAGCGTACGGGTTTTCGGCGGTGGGCCAGTTTGTCCACACGCGGTCGCTGAATTCGTAGAACTGTTCAGGCAGGTAAACCAGCGGAATAGAGGGCTGGTCTTCCATGAAGATCTTGTTGAGTTCGCGGTAGGCCTTCGCAATTTCCACGGAGTCCGTCATCAGAGGAATAGCAGACAACAGTTGGTCGACTTCGGGGCGGAAGCCTTCGGTACCCGGCTGGTTGTAACGACCGATGTTCACACCGGCCCAGGCGCCAAGCGGCTGCCAATCGCGGCTTGCCATGATTTCGTTGAAGCGGCTCCACGGAAGAGACGGAGTCACGTCGGCGACAGGCTTGTGCATCACGAGGTCGAAGTTGCCAAGACCCATGGCCGGCCAGTAAGAACCACCGTCCACAAAGCCTTCGCGGATATCGATACCGGCCTTGCGCATGCCTTCGACAGCGATAGTCACCATGGCTTCCCAGTCGGTCCAGCCGTTCGGGCTAGTGATGTAGAGAGTCGGGAGACGTTCGCCCTTGGCATTTTCCATGTGGTCCAAGGTACCGTCGTCGTTGAACACGGACTTGAAGCCCGCTTCGGAAAGAATCTGCTTCACTGCGGCGAGGCGTTCGGCTTCATCGCTGATGCCAAGGTTCACACCGTACTTTTCGAGGTCTTCGTCAACAATGTACTTGCCTTCGAGGTCCGTCGGCATGATGAGGCCGGCCTTGAGGGTAGAGGTGTAGTTGGAAACGGCGAACTGGCGAAGCGCGTTGTAGTCGATTGCAGTTGCAAGAGCACGACGGAAGCGCTTGTCGTTCAAGGGTTCCTTAAGGGTGTTGATCACGAGCATGGGCATTGCACCCGGACGGAAGTAAGGCGGTTCGTTCCACCAGGTGTGGACGCCTGCAGAAGCCTTACGCTGAATGCGGGGAATAAAGCTCTGGGAGGCATCGAGGTTGCCTTCACGCATAGCAATCGTGTTGTGTTCGTTGTTCTTGTAAATCGGGTGAACAATGAACTTCGGAGCCGGAAGCTTGCCGTCATGGAGGGCGGCGTTGCCCCAGTAGTCGTCACGACGTTCAAGAATAATCTTGTTCGGGTCGGCGCTACGCAGGTTGTACGGACCGGAAACCACCGGGTTCTGGTCCATCGGGAGCTTCTTCGTTTCGTCGAGGCCCTTTTCCTTGATGAGCGGTTCAAACACGTGAGACGGTGCGATACGGGTTGCCTGCAACATGTCGCGCACGGTCAGCGGGTTGTTACGCTTGTCCTTGGCGACCATGAACGAAAGACGTTCGGTAATGACGCCATCGGCACCCTTCAGGGAATCGATATGGATAGCGGAAATCTGTTCGGTAGAGTTGATGGAACCGCGCAGGAACATGAAGGTCACGTCCACGGAGGTCACCGGCTTGCCATCGCTCCACTTGGCGGCGGGGTTCAGGTCCACAACGATAGAGTCGTTATTGGAGAGATCCTCGACCAAGGTACCCAGAAGGGGTTCGATCTTGCCGTTCAAGGAGTTGTACGTGATGAGCGGTTCGTACATGAGGTTGAAGCGTCCGCCTACCGGCCAGGAAGCCATCCAGCTTTCTGCGAGCGGGTTGAAAGAACCCGGCGCATCGTTCTGCTGGCCCGACAAGTATAGCGTCTGTTGACGGGGAAGCGCGCCACCCAGATCACCTTCCGAAGAAGCGTCGCCGCAACCCGAAAGGAGAGCACCGGATGCCGAGAGCGCAAGCGCCGTCTTGGCAATCGATTTAAGTCCAATCATGTGTGTCCTCTTTTTATAGCTATAAAAAGCTTAGTGTGAAAAAATTCTCTCGTAATATAGATTTAAAAGATTTGTTTGTTCCTTCGATTTTCAAAAATAGTGTTTACAATCGTGCTTTTAAGCGCAAGGCGACAGCCCTTGCGACTACTGATGTTTACGGAAATTTACACTCGCTAGAAACAAACCCTTTTTTGACGTATTTTACACAAACTAACAGTCATTGCATACAAAAGAAAAACCGCCCCGGTCGTTAACCAGGAACGGTTTCTCTTAGTAATTCTAATGGTTTAGAAAATTACTTGGCCTTTTTGCAGCCGCACTTCTTGCAAGCCTTGGCAGCCGGAGCAGCCTTGCAGGCCTTGCGCGGGTCACCGGCGTACACGGCAGCCTTGCCGAGTTCTTCTTCGATGCGGAGGAGGCGGTTGTACTTGCAAACGCGGTCCGTACGGGAGAGAGAACCAGTCTTGATCTGGCCAGCGGCGGTACCGACGGCGAGGTCAGCGATGAAGGTGTCTTCGGTTTCGCCAGAGCGGTGAGAAACGATCGGAGCATAGCCTTCGTTCTGAGCGCGCTTGATAGCGGCGAGAGTTTCGGACACAGAACCCACCTGGTTCACCTTGATGAGGATAGCGTTGGCGATACCGGCCTTGATGCCTTCGTCGAAGATGGTCGGGTTGGTAACGAACAGGTCGTCACCCACGAGGTTGATCTTGCCGCCGAGCTTATCGGTCATGACCTTCCAGCCAGCCCAGTCAGCTTCGTCGAGACCGTCTTCAATGGAGAAGATGGAGTACTTGTCGATGAGCTTTTCGTAGAGCTTCACCATGTCGGCAGACTTGACAGTCTTCTTGGTGCTCTTCTTGAAGGTGTAGGTTTCCGGCTTGCCAGCCTTGGTGTTCTTGTCGCAGAATTCAGAAGAAGCAACGTCAAGAGCGATCTTGATGTCAGTGCCGAACTTGTAACCGGCATTGGTGGTTGCAGCCTTCAAAGCGTCGAGAGCCTTTTCGAGGGTCATCACGCCAGTGATTTCGTAACCGAACTTGTTCTTAGCCGGCTTGATAGAAACGCCAGGAGCGAAGCCACCTTCGTCACCAACGGTGGTGTCGAAGCCGGCCTTCTTCAGCACAGCCTTGAGGGCGTGGAAGATTTCGGTGACCATCTGGAGGCCCTTGGAGAAAGTCTTGGCGCCAACCGGAGCGATCATGAATTCCTGGAAGTCGATCGGAGCGGAGGAGTGAGCACCGCCGTTGATCACGTTGCACATCGGGCAGGGGAGCGTGAGCTTCTTGGTGCCATGGAGCTTGGCGATGTACTGGTAAAGCGGAAGGCCAGCATCCTTAGCGGCAGCAACGCAAACAGCCATGGAAACGCCGAGGATAGCGTTTGCACCGAGCTTGTTCTTGAGCATGCGGTTGCCGTCGAGAGCGATCATGGCGTCGTCGACTTCGGTCTGCTTGGACGGATCCATGCCGATGATCTTCTTGGCAATCTTGGTGTTCACGTTCTTCACAGCAGTGAGCGTGCCCTTGCCGCAGTAAGTCTTCTTGTCGCCGTCGCGGAGTTCGCAAGCTTCGCGTTCACCGGTGGAAGCGCCGCTCGGAACAGCAGCGTGACCAACGATACCGTTGTCAAGAGTAACATCGACTTCGAGAGACGGATTGCCACGGGAATCCAGGATCTGACGAGCCCAAACTTTAGCGATTTTAGCCATTTTATTAACCTTCTGTTAAAGTGAAAATTTTTGTGCCTTAAATATAAAAAAGTAGAAAGTAGGAAGTAGACAGTAGGAAGAAAAAATGTGAAGATTTAGTGATTAGTGGTTCGCTGGCAGAAATTAAAACCTAGAACTTAGATGAAATCAGCAAAAAGTTGGGAAAATACTATCATTTACAACAAGATGAAATGCATTATTGTTCTTGTCACGGTCCTATTACTAGTAGCATGTAACAAAGAGCAAAAGCCCGTAACGTTTTCAGAAGACGAAAGCTTTATGGATGTTACTCCAAAATTCTATTCCGTAAACGGGGCGAAAATAGGCCTCACCGACAAAGACCTCATCGAAAACGGCAAAGATTCCGCAAAAGCCATTATAGAGATATTCAGAACAAAAGAGAATTTCAACAAGATGTGGTATAACGACAAATTAAAAAAGCCTGCCCCAGAAGAAAGAGTTCGCATACATTTTGACGAAAATCTCCCTTACAAAGCACTCCATAGGGTTTTAACAGCTATCCGCATAGCAAGCATATCAGAAATTGAATACGTTATCGGAGACGATTTCAAGAACCCATTCAAAGTTCCCTACTTCACAATAAAACAATCTCCTATAACAGCGAGCCTTTTTGCCAGCATTATTCGTTTAGAACTGAAAGGTGTAAGTGAAGACAATCTCGACTTACGCACATTGAACGAGTCGCACAGAAAAATGGCTCTCTATGATTTAAACAAATGCCGCTGGCCCGAAGTTTCCATTTATGTCAAAGAAGAAAATGATTCATTATTTTATTATATGTACATCCATGAATCTATATTCCCCCGCAAGGGGGATCCGCGAAAATTCCTTAATGAGCCAGAATTATGGAATTACATTGACAGCATGGGTATAAAAAGACAATTGGAAAGCAAAGCCTGCGACAAGCACATCGGTTTCTATCCGGATTCAAACATTCCCTTAAAAGAACTCGTTCCAACGATGCGAAAAATAGAAGCGTTCCGAAAGTAACCTAGCGATTATCCCACGCATTGCACTTGTCAAGAGCGTCCTTCATCGAATTCAACTGATTCTTGCCAAATTTCTCATAGCGGGCTCTCCGCGTTCCCTTGTAGAACGACATGCCTGCTGTTTTCCGTGCAGCTTCGTCGCCCAGCTTTTGCACGGTCTTTTTAGATATATTGGCCGGCAACAGAATTTCTTTCTCAAGTTCGCTGTATTTTAAAGAGTCCATAAACGAAACCGCATCTTTCGCCTCCCTCAATCGCGCATACAGCCAAAGCGCTTTGCGATCCCAACCGCTAAATTCGCCTTTTCCGTTCATCACGAAATCGAGACCGTGCTCCTTCGCCTTGCAACCTTTCGGCGATGACATCTCTTTTTCGCAAGAATAAAATGGCGATTCCCGCTTTTTCATTTCCTTAAATCCGTTTATACTTTCATAACAAAAACTTGTCATATATTCATATTCGCTATAATAAATATGTTCAGAATAAAATTGACTCGGTACATTCGACCCAAATACTAAATAGCGTTTTCCATCCACTTCAAAGCACTCCAAGCTTTCTTCTGACGCCTCGGGCTTATCGACCATGTTCATCCGTTTAGTGCTACCATAAGATTCAACAGGATGGTGTTTCTCATTTGCGTTATTATAATAGCATGGAAACACCCCTTCTGCTAGCACTGTATCCTCTTTCGGTTCTTCCGAGGAACAGCCTTTTCCGCGACACTCCCATACCGTCACTGCGGAATCCTCACCAAGAATATCGTCTTCCATTGATTCCGTTTCGGTTTTCTTGAAGGCAACTTCTACAGAAGCACACGGGCCGTCGATAACGACATTTAACGTCGTCTTTAATGTTATTGACTGATAAGACGGGCATGAACATGAAAGAGTCGTTTCCCAATCCGCCTTGAATTTTTTCCCATAAAGTTTTTTGACCGATGTAGAATCTATCGGTTTTTCGTTTCTGCAAAGACAGCCGCCCTCCCTCGCGTTCAATTCGTCAACAAACGGACTCGTCACGCTTCTCCTTTGCAATCGCTCCGTATCCGAGCACACTTTGCAACTAAATTCATCTGGATTTCCGTCATATTCCCCGCCCATTTCAATTTGCCGACCCTCGAAATTCAATACGAACTTATTATTCCAAACAGGACGTCCACACGTCAATGAGTCAGGCCATTTCCATTTCGAATTCGGATTAATTCTTTTAATAGCCTTTATGCCTAAATCAAAATCGTCCGCAGTTTCATCAAATGACGAAACACAAAAATGCATTATCGCAGGTTCTTTTGCCAAAAGAGTTCCCACAAGCAGCAACATCAGAAGCAGAATTATATTCACGGTCTTCATGGCAAAAGATCCTTCACTTCGGTGCATTTGGCCGGACATATATAACCGTCACCGCAAGTTTCCCAATGTCCCACTATGCTTTTTGTATGGAGTTGAATGTCTTCGACCTGTTCCAATTCAAAAATGTTCTGTTTCTTTTTCTCCTGCAAATCATGCTTAGTGCACTTGCCGCCGACACGGACATAAAGTAATACATTTCTTTCGATGGAGTTAAAATTACAGGTCAGTACATTCTTTGACATAACAGGAATACTCTTCCCGTATAAACTTTTCATCGGAATGCCCTTGAGTGCATCCGCACCGATATACTTAGGAATGGGCAGATAGACCTTGGTCGCAACAACACTAGTCGCGTTGCAAGTATCCTGCTCCACGAAATGCGCCAACTTTCGTTTTCCATATTCTGCAAAATCCATTTCATACGACTTTTCGACACGCATCGCGCCTTCACACTTCATCTTTTTGCCATCAGCAAAAGTAAGCTTCGGCAATACATCGTAATAATTAGTCAAATGAAGTTCCGCATTTTTCCCGCCATTGACGCAATATTCCACAACGGGAATCGTATCGTTACATTCACCCACAAGCCGCGCCAAAAAATCTCGCTTCATCGGGGGAAATTCTCCATTGCCATTGGTATCCCATTCGCCTTTCCAACGGCCCTTGAAAACTTGCCCATAAAAAGGCTTCAGAGATTCGCGGGCGTTGCGAAGATAGAATGTAGCCTTATCCTCATAGTCTTCACTTTTTCTACAGCAAGCATCTTCATCTTTACTACCATACAATCTAAGTTTCCAAATACGTTCCAGCTTTATAGGATACTTAGGGCAATGACTACAAACGGCTATACCTCCGCCACCGCCACCCAACAAACCCACTAAACCATCTTCACGGCACTCAATATCGTACGGGAAAAAGACCTTGCTTTTCGTTTTCCAATTGGCATGGCACGGAGTGTGTTCGCAAGGAATTGAATCAGGATAATTCCACTCTTTGATTGGTTCATCAAGGTCCTTTATCAGCAAAGGAACGTATGTACTATCATCCAGAATCTTGGCGCAGTATTCCGCAATGCGGGGCGTTTCTGCAAACGCTCCACAAAAAAAACAAAGACCGGCTATGCAAATACTAAGGAGCTTCATGCGCCATCCCCCAGTCCTTACAGGCTTTCATTACGTCAGCAAAAGAAGAAAAGTTTCCCCGTTTATAAGATTTACTTTCGATCTTTTTTGTCCGCAAATAGAAATCCATTCCCGTCCACCTGGGCGCAGCGGAATTCCCCGCCTTCACGACATCTTCATCTTTCAAGCCCCACGGCAATGTCTGGTAAAAGTCCTGTAATCTATGATTTTTCAAAAGCCAGGCCATCAAGGAATCCAAACTTTTCCTTTGACTCGCCTTGAAATAGTATAGCAAGGCATCTCGTGAAAGATTTGATATTTTTAAATCTTCCGTTTCAAGAATTTCCATTCCCTTTTCCACAGGCTTGCAGCCATTGGGCGCCGCTTTCGAATTCTTACACGAATAAAAATAAAGTCCCGATTTTTTTGTATAACGAGGCACTTCCACATCTTCACCGAGATTGCCGCAATTCATGTTATCATCGTAGCAACGCGACTTGCTTCTCCAAAAAACGCTATCGCGAATCTGTTCCGGGGCATTGCTCCTAGCGATTATATACGCATGACCTTCGCCATAAAAACAATCCACCTTGTTCTCTACAAATTCCAAAGCACCATCCATCGGCATTGTCGTGGAACTCGCGTAATTCGCAATCTTGCAAAAATGACCGTGAGGCTCATAGCACGGAAAAATATCCTTAGCGCCCTGCGGAATTCTTATCATTCCTGCGAAGCCAGCAACAATCGCTAAGCAAATCACAATCCAAAGAAGCTTCAATCCACCCATCAACCTATTCCCCGAATCACGTTACACGTTTATAAATATAACATACAAAAATATAATTCCAAGAAAAAGGCTTATTTTTCCACGACACGCCCCGAAAGCTCGCGGAAATCGTCTTTTTTGTACAAAGTAACACCAGGGGATACCAAGTGAAACACGGACTGCTCGGCAAGGGAATCGAGGCAGAACTCAAAAGAATCCAGACGATTGCGGTAACTGTCGTTAGAATTATCGAACGACACCATGTAAGGCGGGCGCTTGAGCTTGCCCTGCTCCACGAGCGACAAAAGTTCCACCCCTACCCTGTCGTTAGACACGACCCACGCATCTACAGGCGGAATCTCTTTCACCAGCTTAAGCAAAATACGGCTGAAAAGTTCGTACGCCCCTTTTTCCTGCATAAAATCAAAATGGCTCGCATGGCTCGCATCGGTTGCCTCGATTACCTCGAGCCCCACCTTCTTGAGTCCTTTCAGGCGGTCCCTCGACCACATGCTCATGTGGTAAGGCGAAATAAAGGCGACGCGTTCCATTCCCTTTTCTTTCAAGAAATGCCCCACCGCGCGCCCCGGGAAATCACCAAAGGCCAAATTGAAGAACGCGTAGCGCTTTTCTTTTTTCAACGCGCGAGGAATGTCGTACAGCGGGTGCTCCCACCACACCGAAATCGGGAACCGCGTGCGGGAAAGAAGTGCAAAAAGCCTTTTGACATTGAACACCAGCATTGTCGAAACGACGGCACCGAAGTATTCGCCGCAGTCCTCCAGCCTGACCCGGTTTCCGGCGGCATCTAGAAAAAGGCCCTCTTTTTCATAATACCCGAGCGCCTTGACTTTAAGTTTGTTGCGGCGCGCCTCGGCGTACACCTTCTGCATGAACGTAAGTTCACGTTCGCCAAGCCCGTTAAAATCCCCGTTCGGATTGCAACGCATAATCAAGAGAATTTCCTTCAAGTTGACCGCAGACGACCTTGTGTTCTTGAAGTAGTAACGCCCGCGGCCCTTGCGGTCAAGCACTCCCCTTTCACGCAGCATTTCAAGGGTACGGCTCATGGAACCCGACGTGGTCCTGTAAACTAAGCACAAGTTCTTGATCGACGGCAGCGTACTGTCTACCGAAATCTTGCCGGATTTCCAGTCTTCTAAAAGCAGGCGTTCCAGGCGTTCAGTCTCGTGCTCGCTCGCGTCTACCACGATTTCGGGCTTTTGGCCCCAAAAGTAACCATTACCGTGCTCTCCGTAGATTTTCCCTTGTTCTACTAAGCGCTTGTACGCCTGGAAAACCGTAAAGGTCGAGGCATGCAAAGACGCTGCCACCTTGCGCACAGATGGAAGCCTTGCGCCGTCCTTGAATCCGGACGATTCTATCCACTTGCAAAATTCATCGACAGTCATCGGGCCTCCGCTATAACACTAGATACACTTTAATATAAATATAAACAATTAAATCATATTTCACAAAATCCCGAACATATCTTTAAAACGTAAAACAACATCACCGGCGTTTAACGCCAATCGGGGTTTATATGAACAAGAAACTTTTCCTCTCTATGTGTGTCGCACCTGTCGCGGCCATGGCGTTCCAGGTCGGCGCATGGGTCGGTGGCCCGGGTCAGTATCCGCAGCCCACGCAACAGAACGTGCAGGCGTTCCAGGATTTGCAGGGCACGCACCTCGACCTGATCAGCTACTTTGCGCTCTTCGACATCAACGACTGGAACGCAACCGAAGAATACGCCAACGTCGCCAAGGAAAACGGTTCCACACTGGTGGTCACCTGGATGGCGAACGGCTACAACGCCCAAGACCTGGTGAACGGCAAGGCAGACACCTATATTCGCGACTACGCCAAGGGCGTCAAGAATTACGGCGAAGAAATCTGGCTCAGGCCTCTCCACGAAGCAAACGGCGACTGGTACGACTGGGGCGTGGGTAAAGAAGGTGCCGGCAACACCGACGCAAACGTGGCCGAAGCATTCCGCCACATCGTGAAAATCTTCCGCGAAGAAAATGTCGAAAACGTCAAGTGGGTCTGGACCACCAACGCCTCGAACGCAGGAAAGGGTTCCACGCTTACCGGCAACTACCCCGGCGACGAATACGTCGACTACATCTCCATCGACGGCTACAACTGGGGCAAATGCCAGAGCTGGTCCAGCTGGCAGACTTTCTCGCAGGTATTCAAGAAGGCGTACAACGCGCTCGCGAACATCGACAAACCGCTGTTCATCGCCGAAATCTCCAGTTCCGAACTGGGCGGCAACAAGGCCGAATGGATTACCGACATGTTCGAGCATTTTGCCACGGACTTCTCCCGCGTATTCGCGGTGATGTGGTTCAGCCAGAGCAAGGAAGCCAACGAAGGCGACTGGGCGCTCAACACCTCGCAGGCCGCCGTTGACGCCTGGAAGGCCGGCATCGCCAAGATGAAAGCCGCAGAACCCGACAGCGGCAACACGGCTATCAAGCTTACCGGGAGAGCCGCCGGCAGCTCCTTTCGCCTGCAAGACGGCAAGCTCTACATGCAAACCGACAAAGCATTAAAGGCAAGCGTCGTGCAGTTCGACTACCAGGGCCGCATTTTGTGGCAGAGCGCCGTACAGCACTTCACCCCGGGCGTACACGCTATCGACGCACCCAACACCCACATGCAAGGCGTATACAGGCTCCACATACAGAAATAACCAATCCACAAAAGCAAAAGTCCCGGAAGATTTTCCGCCGAGGAATAAAGGTCATCAATCCCTTATGCAGCGAATTGCCGCTCCATAATATCTAGATGTCCGTACACCCAAATTTTGCGTTTCAAAAAGCACTCCGGTCATTGTATCATCTTCGCGAAGTGAACGACCATTAAGGAGCGCTTCGATAAGTGCAACATCAGTCGCCCACAACTGAGTTTCATAGCCATCATACACATTGCTACCGTAGCCTTTACTAGACACAACTACAGTCGGTGTC
>CACVQR010000002.1 GCA_902756345.1 Fibrobacter succinogenes
GGTTCCTGAAAAAATGCACCGTGCAGCGTTGCCATTTCGCATCCGGGAACACTTCCGAGGCCGATTCCAGGAAGCCCAGGTGTTTGTCCGATGTGAACAGCCGGACGCCATTCAGGCCACGTTCCCTGAGGCTTACGAGGAAGCTGCGCCAGCATTCCTTGCTTTCGCTTGCGCCCTCGCATGCTCCGAGTATCTCCCGGTAGCCGTCTTCGGACACCCCTATCGCGACAAGTACCGAGACGCTGGTCATCTCGCCGCCCCAGCTGCGCTTCAGGTAGATGCCGTCAACGAACACGTTTCCAGCCCCACAGGAGCTCCGTGACGTCTTCCACGCGGCGCACGGATACCCCCGCCAGGTACATCTCGATGAGAGACTCCTCCACGGACGATTCCCTGCGCCTGTAGCGCTCGATGATGGCGGTCTCGAACGGGGCCAGGCGCAGCTTGGGTACGGACAGGTCGACCTCTCCGGCGGAAGTCAGAAGCTTGCGGTGGTAATGACCGCTGCGGTAGTTCCTGCGCTCGTCTGTCCGCTCAATCCTATTTTTTTATCCCCTTAAAGGAATTTGCGAAAGGGAATATACGTTACCTATGTCACAAATCCACATTATAATCCCCGCCGACAAGAAGGCCTCTATTTTGAGAGAACTCGATGCTATCGGAATAAACCAGGCAACGATTTATCTTAATCTGGACAAGATCGCCGGGTATCTAAAGGGGGTGTAGGGGAGGGAATTTAGAATCATGCCTTGTACGACGCTTTAGATGGGGGGCCATTGAAGCATACGTTGCCAGAATATTACATGAAATCTTCTTTCATGTAGAATGCTGAAATGGACATATTTTCGATTAAAAAATCTAAAAGATCAATAAACATAGATTTCTTTTGATTATTTCTTATAAAATCTGATCTAAAGTTATGTGCGTACATTTTCATTGCGTATTCTAGTGAAATAATGGCATTATCGTCATAGTATCTTGAATTTTTAGACTGAATGCATTTGTGTAAATTTTCAATATTCTGTGGCAGGTTTTGTGGAATTAGTCTGTAAAGTAACGAACTAAGCGGAAAAAGTAGGCAATCTGTTTGATTAAGACCATTGCATAAATCGCTGATGAATGCGTTGATTTTTTCATTTTTAAAAAGGATGTTCCATTCTTTTGACGTCCTTATTCCACCAAACAAATATGTGTAAAATATTTCTTTTTTGTAGCATTCAATTTTGACTGCATTGTGGTGACTAATAATATGAGGCTTAAAGACATTCCATATAACCCAAAATTTGTCTGGTTGCTGTAGCTCGCATTCTTCGTAAATAAGATTTTTTAAGAAATCACTGTAAAATTCTGACGCATCGTAATTTTTTACAATCGGTTCGAAGATAGATACAAAATGGTTTGATGGCAATCGCATTGCCAAATTTGCCATGGCTCTGGGGTAATCATATTCATAATGATTGTAGGATTCTTTGAATAATTCGAAAGACTTTTTAACAGCTGATTTAATTAATGAAGTGTCAATGGAAACTAGACCAAGTAAATATAATATGGGGATAAAATCCTTTATGGTATATTCGTTCCACGTCCAATCAGAGGGTAAACTTTGCTTATAGTCTAAAAATGATTCGATTGTAGATTCGTTTTGTTTAAAAAAACATAAGTACGGACCGTCATCTTTTGAATGGAATGCTTGTCGAGAAAAAAGGAACGTATTCCAAGAATGCGTCAAGAATATAAAACATTGGACTAATTGAATCGAAATATCGCGATTAACGGAATGCAGATTGGCTAACGCTTTTCGAGAATTTATTTTATATAATTCTCCTTCATCTCCATATCTAAATAATGTGCATAGTAATATGTATATCCATTCATCGGCGATATTGTCGTCAAAGATGGAAAGATAGCCTAATGCTTGGATTGCGTTATTTGTTCCATCTCCAACTTGGTATCTGTAATCCAAATAGAATGGTCTTGTCGAATACCTTTTTATTACATCACGGAAAAATTGTTTGTCACCGAGAGACAAAGCATTCCAATTATCTCTAGCCAAACAACATATAGCTAATGTTATAATGTCATTATAATGATAAATGGGTATATAATAGGTTCCTTTTTCTTGAAGTTCCTGTTCAATGGTCTTTATTTCTTCACAAACAATGGATAAGTCTGAATATTTTGAATTTTTTAATGGTATTTGATTCCATGTTTTATTCGCCCATTCGCTTAATTCGGAATGCATGAAAAGTGTTGAACAATTGGCCTCCGATTGCTTTGTGTAAGCTTTTGCTCGGTCATCAAATTCTGTTTGCGATTGCATAAAAACATTGTTGTTATCAACTTTGATTGCTATTTTATTTTTCCTGGAATCTATTTTTTGTAAAATAGCATGCCATAGTTCATTAGAATCGTTTTCTGCATAATAAGAGTCAATTAGAGTTATTATTTCTTTTTTGAAATCATTTGGAACTGTTTTGTATTCTAGAATTTGATATGACAGGCATAAGTCGACTAAGGAATTTTTCCTATGAGGTAATGCGTTAGATTTCTTTCGTTCATTGAATTGCATAGGGAATCTATCTTTATCTGAATATTGTATAGGAATATTTTCTCTATTTGAACGATACGTGTCTAACAAAAAACATTCTTTGTTTCTAAACAATTCAAAAGCAATGTCATAAAATTTATCGGGATATGCCATGACCACGCTGCTAACTACTGCAGTTAGAGAAATTGATTTAGTATTTTCTAGAATATAATAAAGATCTTTTTTTATGAGTTCGCAATTTTCATCAACATTTCTTAATAAATAGTATTCTAAAGCCATATGTAAGCATATTAGAACATCCGGTTTTACACGACCTCCAATCCCACGGTACATTTCCCATAGATCAATATCAGTAATTTGTTGTATTATTGAGGATTTGAATTTAAAATTGAGAATTTGTGATTCCTTTCCGAAATCTGACGTGTGATATGATTCTGCACAAAAGTTAACAAAACGGATAATCCAGTTTATCGTTTTATTTGGATTTGTGTAAAGAAGTGAAAGAAATGGCGTCTGCATTGCGCTAACGGCATTATAAGAATGAGACCATGAATCGTCAAGTCCATAGAAATAGTCTGCATCATAATGATGCCAGTTTTCGTCATCTTCTTTCTTTATCCAAAAATGTTGGGCGATTTCTAATATTTCGTCAAAATGCGTTTTAAATAAAGCCCCTGGTGTTGGTGATTTAAGAATATATTCAGCGAAAGAATCGTCAATTCTATTTATTGAATGGCGTTTGCTATTTATAATGCGGTCTAAAACATTCTTGATGTTAACACATTCTTCACCTGATCCGTTGGATATTATTTCAAAGATTTTCTCCTCATTTTTTATACTTATGTTGATTTTGTCATTTGTTATATCGTCGTATATTTTTAGCGCGATTTTGTCAACAACTGCAGTTTCTTTCCCAGTTTTATATGAGGAATTCCAATTTTTCATTAAAGGAATAGTATATTCTATCCAGCCATCTTCTAAAGAATTAAAATTATCATAGATGAATTTAAAGTAGTAAAACCACCCACTTCCAATAGGTTTTGTAAAATAAATTTCCACATTTTCAGACGTGCTGGGAATTCCAAATAGTTTACACATCTCGAAATCAAGTATTCGACACCTTACAAATAGTATTTTAGAAATTCTTTTCAAAAAATTATTTCTAGAATCTAACAATTCATTATGGTATTGATCAAATAAAAAATGTCCTTTTTTTGACAGTAAAATACCACAAATGATTTCGTCTGTATATAAATTAGGCTCTATTATATTATTGCATTCTAAGAAGCTGTTTATAATCGAAGGGTTTTCATCGATGCTTTCAAGAAACCATTTTCTAAAGGCTTTTACAAATGGATATTTGCAAGGAAAATTGTAAAAAAAGCATTTGACGCCCGTATTGCAAAACCTCAGATTTATAAATTTTTCTAAAGCAAGGTCTTCGTATATATCTTGTGAAATGTAATAACCATTTTGATCTTGCGCAATGATATTCTGTTCTTGTAAAAAATGGCAACAGGATGGATTGATTTTTTCTAGATATACATGTCCTTCTTTTAAATTATTAACAACTAGTTCAATGAATTCTGAACCATAGTTTTTTAAAGAATCTTTCCAAAGGCAGTCTTTAAAATTATTGAAGGAACCTGAATTGGTTGAATGAATATATTTGTTTAAGTAAAATGGTGTTTTAATAATTTTTTGAAGTCTTAAATCGGACGGAATTTCTTTTTTGAAATTAGAAAGAATATTGATTAAAGATTCGTCACTGATTTCACCGACATCAATATTTTCTATATCAAAATTTTGCCCAAACTCATTTAGAAAACGAGTTACTGTATCACAATATGTTTTACGTGTTGTTATAATTATTTTCCAGCCATTTTGTGTGAATGTTTTTAGAATGTTAAAAATAAGTGTGGAATCAGGTAGATAAATGAGTTTCTCTGCAGAATCTAGAATGAAAAATTTTCTTTTTTCATTTGAGAATATTTGAACGTAGTTCTGCAAATGCCTAAAGAGTTGCTGAAGGTCGTTTGATGGATTTTCTAATTCAACAGCTTTTATTATTATAAATGGAACATTGTCTTTTTCTAAATATTCCTTTATTATAGCAGATTTCCCAACACCGGCCTCGCCAGAAATCACGATGAGGTCTTTTCCTGAGTTGTTTATGGAACTAAAAAAGGGGGTTCGGTCTATTTTGTATTTTAATCCATTATATGATATTGTATTCTTTATACTTTGCAAAATTGAATTGTTATGAAACTGCACATTTTTATGAATGTCTTCAAGAATGCATTTTTGTTCAAAGAAAAATGACGCAATATCTGCGTTTTGAATGCATACGAAATCAGAATCAAAAAAGGATTTCGTATGCCACTCAATTTTGATGTTTAATTTTTTTGCTAAGGATTCAGTAGTTATTTTGCCTTTGGGAACTTTTCCATTTGATTGAGCCCATTCTGAATTCGTATAAAAAACTAAGATGGTCAGATTTGGATAATTCTTGCGTATATCTTTTAAAGTTTTTTCAATTTTCTTGGATTCTTTTGATAGCGTATTTGAATAATATTTCGCTTGCCAACCGATAACGTCGCTCCCATAATTTATGGTGTCGGTTTCGATACCTGATTGATTCAAGTATGCGGGGAGCCCCTCGGGTTTATTATACTTTCGACAAAAAAGAAGATAGCACAGCCATTCAAACGCCTTTTCTTTGCCATTGGTAAACTTGGCGTTAAAAATATCCCAGTTTGCTTGAATCATGTTGCGTATCCTTTGGGGAATTCAGAAATCAAATAAGGTGTTCCCATAATAATAATCAAAAAAGTTTAGTTTGGGTGATTTTATTGCGGAATTGCTTAATGATTGTGTGGCTTTTTTGCGTTAGGGATCGAAGCCCGAAGGGCCGGGAGGGCCGCTGGTATCCCGCGCTCGGCCCTCTAGGTGGGGAAGCCGTGGGGTGACGCCACGGCTTCGTGCCGCGAGAGCCCGCCCCTGCGCAGCAGGGGACGCCCGTGAGTGGGTGGCTTGTTAATTCCACTCCTTCTTTTTTAGGGCTTTCAAATAGTTCTGCTTCAAATCTCTCCTGTTGCCGAAGAATGCCATTTCTGACTTTGAGAAAAGGTTGCTTTCAAGTTTCAGGTTTATAAGTTCCATCGTGCAAATAAAGTCTGCGACTTGGAATAATCTGTAATCGGATGGCATCACTTTTCGAAAAATCGGATTGGGCAACAGAGCGTTAAATACGGACGATAAAAGCTTGCTTACTTCAACTTGTCCGTTGTCGTAGTAAATTTTGACATCGTCAAAAGTGAGAAATTCATCATAATGACTTCTTAAAAATGAAGAAATTTGCTTTGAAAGTTTGCCTGTTGCTTCTACAGAATCTTTGATGTGCTTTTTTTCGATAGAGAAGCATTTATATTGAATCCCTGCAGAACGAATAAACGCCATCATTTTGTTGAAAATACGTCTCCGTTCAACGATACTCATGTCTTTGTAAATTTCTTCCTTGCGGATAATTGGGCCGGTATGGATGCAAAGATTATCTAATCCGAGATATGACAATTCCGTGTCAAGACGGTGGACATTTTCCTGAATGTCGATATCCTGCTTATGGAACACCATTGTTATTATGTAGTACGGAGAATGTGGGCTGTATTCGCCAAAGTCCCCCGATTCATCGATGAAAACGCTTAGTTCCTTCAAGATTCTCTCCACAAAAAAAGCGAGGAACTTCCTCGCCAGAGATGGACCTGGGTCTTTCGACCAGCCCAATAAGAATATACTTAATTATAAGCCAAATGTCAATAGGTTGAACGAATAAAGATGATCATTTTACGTCCGCGTTAGGCCTCCAGCCACTTGCAGCTTTGCTGCTTGGTGGCTATGGTCCCCTTTAGGGGAGATCGAAGCCCGTAGGGCCGGGAGGGCCGCTGGTGTCCCGCGCTCGGCCCTCAGGTCCTTCGGCTTCGCTCAGGATAAACTCGGCCGCGAGAGCCCGCCCCTGCGCAGCAGGGAACGCCCGCAGCCCATTGATGTCAACTATAGTTGCATAATTGACTTTTTTTGCCGCGGCTATTGACAACCGCCCCGCGCTTGTGTATATTTGATAGTGAACAAATGTGTAGGTTGTGAATGCGGTACGAATCGGTAATCAAGGCTGGCGAATCCTCTACAGTGGAATTCAAATCCTCTTTCAATCAAGAGGTTATCGAGGCTGTGGGCGCGTTTGCCAACAAGCACGGAGGTGTCATCTTTGTTGGGCTGAAGTCGTGCGATAGAGTACTTGGTTTGGAACTTGCCGAGGAATCCTTACAGAAATGGCTTAACGAAATCAAGAGTAAGACGGAGCCTGTGCAGGTCCCCGATGTTGAAGTCGTAAAGTACAAAGGGAAGACGCTTGTTGCGATAAATGTCAAGGAAAGCCCAATAAAGCCGGTGGCGGTGCAGGGACGCTACTTTATTCGGCACGAGAACAGTGTTCATGCGATGAGCCCGATTGAGATTGGGGATTGCACGTTGCGCACTCAGAATTCTAGCTGGGATTTTGTACTTGACGATTCCGGTTCGATGGACGACATCTCCCTCAAAAAAGTCGTGCAGAGTATTCGGCGTATCAACGAGCGAGGGTATCATATCTCCAAGGATCCCCTTGATTTTTTGCGCAAGAATCGATTGCTGCGGGAAGGAAAGCTTACTTTTGCTGCCGAAATGCTTTTCGCAAAGGATTGGCATATAAACACGGCTGTGCAGATGGGCTTTTTCCAGTCCCCGACAATAATCAAGGACAGGGGCGAAGCCCATGGCGATTTGGTGAGTCAGGTAGAAGAAATTTATGAGTTCGTGAAAAAGCACATCAATTGTCAGGTCGTCATAAGCGACAAGCTTGAAAATGATCTTGTTTGGGATTATCCGCTAAAGGCCATCAGGGAAATAATCTTGAACATGATTGTTCACAGAGATTATCGTTCGGCATCGGAATCGTGCGTCAAAATTTTTGATGATCGTATAGAGTTTTTCAATCCGGGAAAACTGATGGATGGGATGACTCCTGACGATTTGAATTCGGGAAATTACTTGTCCACTCTTCGGAATAAGGCGATTGCAAACCACTTCAATATGTTGGGCGAGATTGAAAAGTACGGTTCCGGTGTTACCCGCGTTATAGGGCTGTTCCAAGAGGCCGGTTTACCTGTTCCCAGGATTGAGGAAATTGGTTGCGGAATACGTGTGACCGTGTGGAAAGCTGTTGACGGGGATACAGAAAAGGATACAGAAAAAGATACAGAAAAAGATACAGAAAATATTACAGAAAATCAAAGGAAGATTCTTTCCGCTATAGAGCAAAACCCCTCTGCGTCGCAGGAGGGAATTGCACAGGTTGTTGGGATTAACCGCGCCAATGTCGCTAAAAACTTGAAAAAACTTGTTGAAATGGGGCTTGTCAAACGTATTGGTCCCGACAGGGGCGGTCACTGGGAAGTCGTCAAGAAATAGCTTTTATAATCTAGGCGTTTTGAAAGAGGCCGGTAAGTTGCTTTAAAATGTAGCTAGTACGTCAGCCCGTAGCCGTACGGGTATAATCCTTTTTTGCCGTCACCGACGTTGATCGGGATTTGCTTGGCGTCTTTGGGCCAGGTGTGGGGGGAGTTTGCCGGTGGGCTTTACCTTGCCGTAGAGAACGTCTGCGACGCCTGCGCCTTCGCTGCCGGGGAGCCATGCCACGACAAAGGCGTCGGCGGTCTTGATGAACGAGGTGATGGGGTGCGGGCGGCCGGTATTGTTGGCGTGGCTGCCGGTTACAAAAACTTTGCTGTTGGTATCCAGCGGAAGAACCTTGTCGTTCTTGAGGATGACGAGACTTTTTTGAACGGCTTCGCGGGCGATTTGGCGGTGTTCGTTGCTGCCGATGTTCTTGGTGACGCCTACATAGGCGGCGGGACCATAGCCATGTCGAGGCCTGCGTTAATGGATGCGCGAATGGCGTCTTCCCAGTCGGCAATCACGTAGCCGTCAAAGGCGAGTTCCGTCTTGAGAACGCCTGTGAGCAGGGCAGAATCGATATGTCATCTGGGCGATCATGTCGTCCATGTGACGGGTGCATAATACCTTCCAAGGTAAATTTGCATTCAAAAGGTCTTTGGGTGAAAAAGAACTCGTGATTTCGCGTGTACATAAGAAAACGGCCTTATTTCGCGAGGAAATAAGACCGAATTTCGTTTGTGGCGTGCGAATTACAACGCGTCTATAACCGCATTGAATTCCGCTACCGGGCGCATCCACTTCTTCAGGAGCTCGGCCTTCGGCAGGTAATAGCCGCCGATGTCGGCGGGTTTGCCCTGCTGGTTGGCAAACGCGGCGACGATTTCGGCTTCGCGGGCCTTCAGGGCGTCGGCGACCGGGGCGAACTTCTTGGCAAGTTCCGCGTCGTCCTTCTGGGCGGCAAGAGCCTCGGACCAGTAGAGCGCCAAGTAGAAGTGTGAGCCGCGGTTGTCGAGTTCGCCGATTTTGCGGGCGGGCGTGCGGTTGAATTCGAGAATCTTGCCGTTCGCTTCGTCCAGCGTGTCGGCGAGGACCTTCGCCTTCTTGTTGCCGTCCTTGAGGGCGACCTGTTCAAAAGCGGGCACCAGCGCAAAGTATTCGCCCAGGGAATCCCAGCGGAGGTAGTTTTCGGCAAGGAACTGCTGCACCTGCTTGGGAGCGGATCCACCTGCACCTGTTTCGTACAGGCCACCGCCCGCCATCAAGGGCACGATGCTGAGCATCTTAGCAGATGTTCCGACTTCGAGAATCGGGAAAAGGTCCGTGAGGTAGTCGCGCATTACGTTGCCCGTGACGCCGATGGTATCGAGACCGGCTTTCGCGCGCTTCATGGTTTCCACAATCGCCTTGCGCGGGCTCATGATCTTGATGTCGAGGCCGTTCAGGTCGTGTTCGGGCAGGTAGGCCTCGACCTTCTTCTGTATTTCGCGGTCGTGGGCGCGTTCCGGGTCAAGCCAGAAAATCGCGGGCGTGTTGCTGAGGCGGGCGCGCGTCACAGCGAGCTTCACCCAGTCGCGCACCGGAGCATCCTTGGCCTGGCACATGCGGAAAATGTCACCCGCTTCTACATTCTGCTGCAAGAGCACTTCGCCCTTGCTGTTCACGGCGCGGATGACGCCCTTGCCCTTTGCAACGAAAGTCTTGTCGTGGCTGCCGTATTCTTCGGCGCCCTGGGCCATGAGGCCCACGTTCGGCACGGTGCCCATCGTCTTCGGGTCGAATGCGCCGTTCTGCTTGCAGAATTCAATCGTCTCGTCGTAAATGCCGGCGTAGCAGCGGTCCGGAATGCAGGCAATCGTCTCTTGCAGCTTGCCTTCTTTGTTCCACATGCAGCCGGAATTACGGATCATCGCAGGCATCGAGGCGTCGATAATCACGTCGCTCGGCACATGCAAATTCGTAACGCCCTTGGCAGAATCAACCATAGCGAGGTCCGGACCCGCAGCGAGAGCGGCGTCAATGGCGGCCTTAACTTCGGCTTCCTTGGCGTTGCCTTCGAGGCGCTTGTACAAATCACCCAGACCGTTGTTGGCATCGATGCCCAGTTCCTTGAACAAGTCGGCGTACTTCGTGAATACATCCTTGAAGAACACGCGCACGAACGCACCGAACAGCACCGGGTCAGAGACCTTCATCATGGTAGCCTTCAGGTGCACCGAGAACAGCAGACCCTTTGCCTTGGCTTCGGCCATCGCATTGGCGATAAACTTTTCGAGCGATGCCATGCGCATCACGGTGGCGTCAATGATTTCGCCCTTCAGGAGCGGCTTTGCGGCACGGAGTTCCGTGACTTCGCCAGCTTCGTTGACAAATTCAATCTTGAACGTGTCGGCATCGGCCATGGTGATGGACTTTTCGTTGCCGTAAAAGTCGTCGGCCTGCATGCTCGCCACATGCGTCTTTACCGATGTGTTCCAGTTGCCGTTGCTGTGCGGGTTGTTGCGGGCAAAGTTCTTCACCGCCTTGGGGGCGCGACGGTCGGAGTTGCCCTGGCGAAGCACCGGGTTCACGGCGGAACCCTTCACCTTGTCGTACTTCGCGCGGATTGCCTTTTCTTCGTCATTCGCCGGAGCGTCCGGATAGTCGGGCACGTCAAAGCCATTTTTCTGGAGTTCGGCAATCGCGGCCTTGAGCTGCGGCACAGAAGCCGAAATGTTCGGGAGCTTGATGATGTTTGCGTCCGGTTCAAGCGTAAGCTTGCCGAGGAAATCCAGGTCGTCGCTCGCCTTGCCGAAGGCGGCCAGAATGCGACCCGGCAGCGAGATGTTCTTGGTTTCTACATCGATATCGGCGGCCTTTGCAAAACCGCGCACGATGGGGAGCAGGGATTGAGTCGCCAGGAACGGCGATTCGTCTGTGAGGGTATAGTAAATTTTGGTATTCATACGGGGGTAAAGATAGAAATTTCAGGGCAATCCCCGGCTCGCCGGGGCGGGCTGTACTCGCTAATGAAAAATTTTGTTGTTTGCTTAATTGTGGACTACAATTTCTGTAAATTTTTTCTTTAATTTCTTGCGAAAACCTTCATTTTTGTACAAATGTGGACTAAAATACGCGAAAAAGTTGTCTGCAGACTGCGAAAAATTGCTTTTATTTGACCGCAATTTCTATAAATAAGGTAGATTTAAAACGAATGTGCGGGTGTGCCCGCAAAAAGAGGATGCTATGAGTGTTTGGAAGTTGCCTGCGCCGGTCATGGGCGCGTTCGGTTTGATGTTTGCGGTGTCGTCGTATGCGGCGGATTATGTTCCCCCTTCGACGGCGGTTTCGAAGGTTAACAGTTACCGCGGCTATTCGGAGTTGACTTCGGCCGCGTCTGGCATGGACATTGACCAGTACACCTACAACATGACCACGTGGCAAATTAGCAACGGCGGTTTTTACAAGGCCATGGCCGACAAGTACAAGAGTGCCTATTCCGGTGGGCAGAAGTCGGAATGGCGAGCTAAAGATGGTGGCGACCTCGGCACTATCGACAACAATGCAACCATCCAAGAAATGCGTTTATTGGCTCTCCGGTATAAGGAGACAACGAATTCCAACTACAAGTCTGCTTTTAAGACAAGCTTTAACAAGGCTCTGAACTTTATTCTCACCATGCAACGCTCCACGGGCGGGCTTCCGCAGGTGTGGCCCAAGCGCGGTAACTACAGCGACCACGTGACGCTCAACGACAATGCCATGGTGCGCGCTATGGTCACTATGATGGATATCGCTAACAAGACTTCGCCTTTTGATTCCGATATCATTGACGATGCGACACGAAGCAAGATGAAGTCTGCACTCGACAAGGCTATTCAATACTTGCTCAAGGCGCAGATTGTGAACAATGGAAATTTGACGGTTTGGTGCGCCCAGCATGATACCGCAAATTATGCACCGCGCCCGGCCCGCGCCTATGAACTGGAATCTAAGTCGGGGAGCGAATCTGCCGGCGTTGTGTGGTTCCTGATGAATTGGCCCGAACAGACCGAAGCGATCCAGAAGGCGGTCAAGGGGGCTATTGCCTGGTATAAGAAGACTAAGGTTACGGGGCTTTACTTTAACAAGAAAGCGGGTACATTTGACAAGCGCGATGGAAACGTGCTGTGGTATCGCTTTTACGAAGTGAACAACGACAACTATTTCTTCTGCGACCGCGACGGGGCTAGCACCAAGACGCAGGACTTTACCAAAATTAGCGAAGAACGTCGCACGGGTTACCAGTGGGCGGGCGACTACGGCAGTGCGCTTCTCTCGACGGAAGCCGCTTATTTAGAAGCGCTTGAAAAGATGTCTGGCACCTACGTTCCGCCTCCGCCGCCGGCAGTACTTTGCGGGAGCGATACCTGCAAGACATACATCGATGGCGTGAACTTTGTAGATATCAAGGGCGCTAAAGAAGCGACCAACACGGGCTTTGTGGGCGAGGGCTACGCCAATGTAGACAACGAAACGGGTAGCTACGTAACTTACGGCGTGACCGCTGCGAAGGCGGGCGAATACGATTTGACAATCCGCTTTGCAAATGGTGGCTCGGGCGCTCGCGGCTATGACATATATGTGGGCGATGTGCTTGTTGTTCAAGGCGTAAGCATGGGCTCTACTGGTGGCTGGACCACTTGGGAGGCACAAACCATTAAGGTGCCGCTCGAAAAGGGCTACAGCGAACTCAAGTTTGTGAGCACCTCGAAAGACGGCATGGCAAACATCGATTACGTTGGTTGGATGAGTGCTGACCTGTACGCCGGCGAAAAAGATATCGGTGGAACGACCGTGATCGGGACCCGTGCCGTGCAGGCTGTTCCGGCAAATGCTGCCGCCCGCTACTATGTAGACTTTGGTAGCCGCGACAACGCCGCAGGCGTTTACCTGAAAAAAGCAAACGGG
Organism: Fibrobacter succinogenes; assembly: GCA_902756345.1. Lineage (GTDB taxonomy): Bacteria > Fibrobacterota > Fibrobacteria > Fibrobacterales > Fibrobacteraceae > Fibrobacter. The sequence goes on from CACVQR010000002.1 coordinate 12,968, forward strand.
AAGGTTTTTAAAGTGAATGGAGTAAAGAGGTAACAAGTTTGCATGTCTTCCCGGGCGTAGACCCGGGATCTCCTCTAGCAGCCTACAAGAAAAGAATCTTGGAAAGCCGTAAAAGGAGGTGCCACCTTGGTGGCCATGCGCACTAAGCACTTCCCCAAAGAGGATAACTCTACTATGGCAACAAGTTGCCAAGTATCGTATAAAAGTGCTAAGTGCTGTCCGCCCGGGTCAAGCCCGGCATGACAGTGGGAGAGGAACGAAGAAAAGGAATTTTATGAATACGAATACTTGTAAATTTCTTCTGGTAACGACGCTTGCTTTTGCGGTAAGTGCCTCCGCAGTCGAGAAAAAGAAAATCGATTTCGTGGTCGGTGTCAATGGTGACTTCAAGGCGGCTGTTGCGGCAGCGGGCAAGTCGGGAGCATCTGCCAGCAACCGCTTCGTCATTTTTGTTCCCGATGGCGAATACGATATCACCAAGCTTACGGGCGACAGCCACGGAAAATCGACCGTGAGCGCGTCGTACCTCTCGATTATCGGGCAGAGCCTCGAAAAGACGATTATCGCGAACAAGACCGATACCGAGGGCATCAGCCTTACGGCGACCATCTACTTCCCGAAAAACAACGAGATGTACATGCAGGATATTACCCTGCAGAACAAGGGCACCTATAACTCTGGCAATGCGGCGCGTCAGGTGGCGCTGCAGCAGAACGAAGGCGATAAATATATTTACAAGAACGTGCGCCTACTGAGCGGTCAGGATACCTACTACACCAAGAAAGGCCGCACCTATTGGGAAGGCGGCGAAATCAACGGTACAGTAGACTTCATCTGCGGTGGTGGCGACGTGTTCTTCGAAGGCACCAAACTCGTGATGACGCGCAACGGCGGGTACATTACCGCATCGCAAAATCCGGGAGACTGGGGCTACGTCTTCAACAACGCGACCATTACCGTGAGCAACAACAGTTTCAACGGCACGTTCTATCTCGGGCGTTCCTGGGGGCACGCGAAGACGGTCTTCCTGAACACGAAAATGATTGCGCAGCCCAAGGGCGAAGGCTGGGGCCCCGACATGAATTCGGCTCCGCAGGTCTTTGGCGAATACAACAGCAAGGACGGCAATGGCAATGCGGTGAACACGAGCCAGCGCAAGACCTATTTCAACGGCGGCAAGGACGCCTCGACGGCGACCACGCTCAAGACGGTTTGGAACGCAAGCGATGCCGCCAAGTACACACTCCAGAACGTACTCAAGGGTAGCGACAACTGGGATCCGACCAAGTTGACGGCGCAGGTTTCCGCCCCGAAAATCACGCAGGAAGGCGCCGAAATTGTCTGGGCCGACGACAATAATGCCCGCTGCTGGGTGGTGTTCGTAAACGGCAAGTACAAGGCGAATGTAGTCGCTCCGAGCTTCTCGCTCGAGGGTGTTGCCACGGGCTCGAAGATTACGGTTCGTGCTGCAAACAGCATGGGTGGCCTCGGCGCGTATTCCAACGAAGTCGCAACTGTCGATGCGAATGTGACTTACTACAAAGTAACGCTTGGCGATGCGATCGGCGGCAAGGTGACGACAAACCTTTCGGGCGACAAGGTAGCCGAGGGCAAGAAGGCGACCTTTACCGCAGTCCCGAATGCGGGTTGGGAATTCGCAGGCTGGGGCGGTAAGAGCGCAAGCCAGATTGATGCGAGCAAGGCTGCGGTTGAAATCGTTGCGGCAGGCGATATCGAACTCATTCCGAGTTTTACCGCCAAGGGAACGACCGTGTTCCAGGCGGAAGACGGAATCATTACGAACGCCGCAGCCGAAAGCAACAATGCGGGCTTTAACGGAAGTGCCTTCGTGAATTTTGCTGCCGGCGACTTGAGCATGATTCAAGTGCCCGTATACGCTGAAGTCGCGGGCGAGTACGAAGTTATGGTGCGCTATGCCAACGGTAGCGGCAATGCACGCAGCCTGGCGGCCGCGGCCCCGGGCGTGTGCACCGCCGGCATTGACGGTTGCAAAAGTGCCGAGTCGCTGTCCTTTGCGGCGACCACGAATTGGACGACTTGGGAAACGCTTTCGTTCAAGGCGAAACTCGCCGAGGGCGCAGGCTACATGACGTTTGCGACCATAGGCGGTAGCGATGGCCCGAACCTGGACCAGGTGGAACTCAAGCTGCTCAAGGCCGATGCGACGACTGCGATTCGCGGGCTTGCAACGCCGGGCCAGCAGTTGGTCCCGACAACTCGCGTGCGCCTGTTTACCTTGACGGGGCAACTGGTTCGCGAATCCGTAGGCTTAAGCGTAAGCACCGAAAATCTGGCGCCGGGTGTGTACTTGCTGCAGCGTGGCGACGGCTCCCTACTCCGCCAGCAAATCATCCGCGTGAAATAGTTTGCAGAAAAAGACGATGTATAATGTGTGATGTGTAATGAGTAATTTCACATCTCACATCTCACATCTCACATCTCACCCCCCACACCTCACACCTCACACCTCACACCTCACACCTCACACCTCACACCTCACACCCCACACCTCACACCTCACACCCCACACCTCACACCTCACACTTTACTATATTGCTCCCAGTATGTTAGGTATTGAGCAGAAAAAAGGAAACGACGATAACCTGTGCGGGCGTATGATTGCCTACGCCAAGATTTTGCCGAACCCCGACGAACGGGATAGCGGCACACCGTTCGATGACATGATCAAGAACGGGCTCTTGGCGCTGGAAGGTGATTTCCGCATGTTCTCGCCGCGCGTACCTAGCAAGAAGGCGATTGACCGCGCTGTCGATGACAAGCTGAACGACATGTTGGAATCGATGCAGGCCGATGGCGTGGAACTCCCGCCCGATATGGATGTGGAACAGATGCGCGAACGCCTGCACGAACTTTCGAGCATGGAAGTCATTCCGATTCCGGCAAAGATCGGCAACTTCACCCGCGAAGAGGACATTCTCGCCGAAGACGCCGACATTTATTACATCGGTGAATTCATTGGCGCGGGGCAGGCTCACTTTTGCCTCACGACGCTCCCGATTTATTACCAGGCAAGGTTCCGCGAACAGGCCCGCAAAAAAGAGATGGACTTTTTGAACGAGGCACTCACGCAGATCGAATCGGGCGAATTCATGGACACCGATGACCTGCAGAACGATACCGAAGAATTGTTCCCGAAGGGGCTTACATTGAACACCTTCATGGGCGATTTAGGCAAGCTCCTGAATACGCGCGTGATTCCGTTTTTGCTCGCACTCGAAACGGATGCCCAGTACGACGAACAAATCAAGCTTTTTTATGACTTTATGAAGGGCTACCCGGCAAAGGCCGACATCAAGCTGATTGACTTGGCCATTCGCGACTTGCGCAATCAGAAGGATTCTGCGCTGGCCCGCCGCATTCTGGAACTGGGTTGCCAAAAAATCGATGCCATCTACAACGAAGATACGCAGAAGGCAAACGAAATCGCAGAAGAAATTGTCAAGTTCGCTAAAGAAAAAAATAGCGGGGAGCTGCCGTAATGAATTGGCTCAATAAATTTTCGTGTGGTGTGGCGCTGGCCGCTGCCTTGTTTACGCAGCCTTTTGCACAGGTGAACTTGGTGGTTCACAAAGAAGTCTTGCCGAACGGGCTCACGGTGCTTTTGCACCCGAACAAGCAGGCTCCTACGGTAAGTTGCCGCCTGTTCTACGTGACAGGTTCCGTGCACGAAGTTCCGGGCAAGTCGGGCCTGGCACACATTCTGGAACATGAACTCTTTAAGGGCACCAAGAAGGTGGGCATTACCGACAGCATTGCCGACGCCAAGTTCATGGCGGTGCAAGATAGCCTGCAGGCACTCATCCGTCCGGCGATTTTGGCGGGCGATACCGCGAAGGTGAAAAAGCTTACCGCCGAACATGATTCCGTGGTGAACGAACACCGCAAGATTTTTGTGAAGGACGAACTTTGGAGCGCTTACCAGGCCGCGGGCGGCACGGGGCTCAACGCCTTTACGAGCGACCTCATGACCGCCTACATCGTGACGCTCCCGAAGAATAAAATTGAACTGTTCATGTGGCTTGAATCGGACCGCATGCAGAACGCCGTGCTGCGCGAATTCTATTCCGAACGCATGGTTGTGCGCGAAGAACGCCGCATGCGCTACGATGATAAACCTACGGGTCGCTATTACGAAACGCTGAATTCCATGATTTACGAGGCGTTCCCGTACCGCGTGCCGACCATTGGCTGGCCAAGCGACATCATGAACTTGACGCGCGAAATGGCCGACGAACATTACCGCAAGTATTACAAGCCGCGCAATGCGATTTTGGTGCTGGCAGGTGACATCGATACGACCGCCACCATGGAAATGGTCAAGAAGTACTTTGGCCCGATTCCTACAGGCGAGGCGTTCCCGCCGCTCACGATTCGCGACCCCGAGCAGGCCGGCGAAAAGCGCCTGACCGTAAAACGCCCGGACGCTCCGAACCTGTATACGCTCGTGTTCACGACGCCTGCTGTGGGCGACCAGATTCTGTACCCGCTGGACATTGCCGAGGGCGTTTTGAATGGCCGTTCCGGCAGACTCTACAGGCGCCTGATTCAAGAAGAAAAGCTCGCCGTGAGCGTGAAGGCGTCTAATTCGCCCAACAAGTACGTGTCTGAATTCGGTGTGACGGTGAACTTGCGCCCGGATGCCGACCCCGCGAAGGTCGAAAAAATCGTGTGGGAAGAACTAGAACGCCTTAAGACCGAAACGGTGAGCGAACGCGATTTCCAGAAGGTGAAGAATCACGCCTACGCCGGCCTGGTGCGTAGCCTGACCGATATGGAAAACGTGGCGACGATGCTTGCCTGGTACGAAATGTACGGCGACTACCGCATTTTCCTCAACTGGGCGGACGAACTCAATAAGGTCTCTGCCGCCGACGTACAAGCGGCCGCGCAGAAAACCTTCGTCCGCGAAAAGAGCGTCGCCGGCTTCCTGCTGAAGAAATAGCCCCGATTGTCTTCCCGGGCCTGAAATGTCATGCCGCACGTGATGCGGCAACAACGTCATTGCGAGTTTGAATTGTCATGCCGGGCTTGAATTGTCATGCCGGGCTTGAATTGTCATGCCGGGCTTGACCCGGCATCTCCTTTTACAGCCTTCCAACCTATACTTTCTTCGGATCGTACGGGTCGATGTGCACAAGCGCATCGACTACATTTTCGCCCGCCTCGATAATACGGCGCTCTACTTCTTCGGCCAGGTCGTGGGCGGCCAAGAGTGTCATGTCGGCGGGAACGACCACATGCAAATCCACGTGCAAATCGCTGCCCACGTAACGCGTGCGGAACCCGTGAATGCTAATCACGTTCGGGCAGGCGAGTGCGACTTCGCGCAACTTTTGGGCCACCTCGGCGCTCGCGCCTTCGTCGGCCACGCGGTGGATTCCCGGCCATGCAATTTCAAAGCCCGAATGCAGAATGAATACAGAAACGATAATCGCGCCTACGGAGTCTGCAAACCAGAGTGTGGGGCAAAGAATCCCGAACAAGACCGCGATCAAAACAGGAATAGAACTGTAGGCGTCGCTCCGGTGGTGCCAAGCGTTTGCCTCGACGGCTTCGCTGCGGATGGCGCGACCCTTCGCCCGCGTGTAGCGGAAAAGCGCCTCTTTCACGATAATCGAAACCGCCGCCATAATCGCCGCAATCCATTCGGGGTGAGACTGCTCGCCGTTCATGAGCGCTACCACCGCATTGTAACCGAGCCCGAGACCCACGGCGCAAACCGCAAGCCCGATTCCGACCGAAATCAGCGTCTCGAATCGCCTGTGCCCATACGGGTGTTTCGCGTCGGGTGGCGAATTCCAGAAGCGGGCCCCTACGATAATCGCTATGTCCGTGATAAAATCAGATGCACTGTGAATGGCGTCGGCAATAAGTGCTTGAGATCCGCCAAAATAACCTGCAAAAAACTTGCCAACCGACAAGGCGACGTTCCAGCCGAGCCCCACCCACGTAACGCGGCGGACCTCTGCGCTGTCATCTTTTTTTGCAATGCGAGTCATAGGTAGTAGGAAGTAGACGGTAGGAAGTAGACAGTTGTTAGCGATTAATGCTGCATAATATAAAAAAATGGGGATAAACTCTTGCGAATAGGCAACCTTTTGTCGTGTGTGTGCATCTAAATACCCGAAAATGTCGGTAATACTTTTTATTTTTGGGTCTGTTGTATGAAACGATTGCTCAAATTCATCATAAAATTTATCGTGGTGCTTGCCGTATTGGCGGGTATCGGGTTTGGGGTGAAAACCTTTTTCTTTGACGCGAAGACTGAAAATGCTGCAGGTCCGCTCGTGAGCGTGAAGGTTACGCAGACTACGATTTCGACCACCATTTCGGCAACGGGTACGCTTGAACCTGTCGACCAGGTGGAAGTCGGTACGCAGGTTTCGGGCGACATTGCGAAAATCAACGTAGACTTCAATTCCAAAGTCAAAAAGGGCCAGGTCATTGCCGAACTGGACAAGTCCAAGCTCAAGGCCACGCTCACGCAGGCCGAAATCGCCTACAAGTCGGCCGAAAACGATTTTAAGTTCAAGGAATCGACCTACAACCGCGTCAAGAAGCTTTCTGAAAGCAATTCCGCGAGCGCCGTAGAACTCGAAACCGCCGAATACAACATGAATTCGGCAAAGCTCGCCGTAGAACGCAGCCAAAATGAAGTCAACCAGGCGCGCCTCAACTTGAGCTACGCCACCATCAAGAGCCCCATCGACGGCGTGGTTTTAAAGCGTGCGGTAGAAGTCGGCCAGACGGTGGCCGCCTCCATGAGCACTCCTACTTTGTTCGTAATCGCAAAGGACTTGAGCCAAATGAAGGTCATGGCCGATGTCGACGAAGCCGATATCGGTCAGGTCAAGCAAGGCCAGAGGGTAACCTTTACGGTCGATGCCTTCCAGAACGATACATTTAACGGAACGGTGCAAGAAGTCCGCCTGAATCCGACGACCACGAGCAACGTGGTGACATACACCGTCGTGATTACCGCCGAAAACCCGGAACAGAAACTGCTCCCGGGCATGACCGCGACCTGCACCATTGTGACCCAAGAAATCTCCGATGCCATCGCGATCCCGGTGAAGGCCCTCAAGTTTACGCCTGCCGACGGTACCCCGATGGCAGAACCGCCCAAGGGCATGCGCCCACCGCACGGCGAATCCGGCGACTCCACCTCCGGCGATTTTACTGCCGGCAATTTCCCGAAAGGCGATTTCAAAAAGGGCAATTTCCCGCCCCCCGGCAGTTTCCCCAAGTCTTTCAAGAAACGTGCTGACGGCAAAAAGCCGAGCGGCAACCTGGTGTGGGTAAACATCGACGGCAAGGCCGCCCCTCGCCGTGTCAAGACAGGCATCAGCGACGGCGTGAACATCCAGATTCTCAAGGGGCTTTCCGTGGGCGATTCCGTGGTCGTAAGCCAAGAAACGGTGACTGCCACCAAGGAAAAATCCTCTGCCAGCAGCCCTTTCATGCCCACTCCACCGGGTAAAAAGAAAAAGTAAACGCAAACTTTAACCGGGATACTCGTCAAATATTGACTTGTATCCCTGTTTTTACTAAATTTGGGCTACTTTGAGATTAGATATCGCACAAAAACTTACTGATTCCGAAGACCGCCGGGTGGTCTGGTGCCGTACCGATGCCCCCGAAATCTTCGACGAACTGCACCTCAAGGGCGATCTGGTAGCCGAGGTGCTGGTAAGCCCCGAAGGCGAAAGCAAGTGTCTTGTGACTGGATCTATCTCCGGAGTGCAAACTCTGACCTGCTCCCGTACCTTGGAACCGTTCGACCGCCCCTTTTCGACCGAAATCGTGGCAGAAATAACGCGCACCGGGGTTTCGCAACAGGAACTCGATGAAGACGATGTAGACGTCTTTGCCTACCGAATTCCCCAGGGGCAGAACTTCGTGGACCTTTCCGAGTGCGTCCGACAGCTGGTTATTCTACAAGAACCGCAAGCGCCCGTGAAAAATCCTGACGAAGATTTTATCTTTGTAACAAACAAACCCGCCGACGAGGAGCCTCAAACCGACCCTCGTTGGGACAAACTCAAGGCTCTTAAGAGCAAAATGGAAAATAGGAGTTAAAAATGGCAGTACCTAAAAGAAAAACCTCGACCGCCCGTCGTGACAAGCGCCGCACCCACTGGAAGATGGAAGTGCGATCATTGCGGTTCCGTGAAGCGCCCGCACCGTGTGTGCCCGGTTTGCGGCTACTACAATGGTGTCGAAGTGATCAACATGAAGGATGCCGAAGCCTAATTTGGCGTTGCAATTGAATTTGCAAGGAGATGTGCATGGTTAAAGTTGCTCTTGATGCTCTTGGTGGCGATTTCGCCCCGGACGTAGTGATTGAAGGTGCGGTTAACGCCGTCAACAAGAATGCCAACCTTCACGTGGTTCTGTGCGGACCGGAGGCCGAGGTCAAGGCTAAGCTCCAAAAGCTTGGCTATGCTGGCAACGGTATTTCCGTGGTCGATGCACCGGACCCTGTGGCCATGGACGAACACCCTGTACAGGTCCTCAAGACAAAGCCCCATTCTGGCCTGGTGACTTGCGTTGCCTTGCAGAAGAAGGGCATGGTAGATGCCTCCGTGAGTGCCGGTAACTCCGGCGCCATGATGGCCAGCTGCCTCATGCTCTTGGGCCGTACTACAGACAAATTCAGCCGTCCGCCTATCGGTTGCGTGATTCCGACTGCTGACCGCCCGATCATCTTGGTCGATGCAGGTGCTAACGTCGATGAACGCGCTGCTACTCTGGTGGATTTCGCCATTGCCGGTTCTGCCTTCGCCGAGACCTACTTCGGTTACGAAAACCCGAAGGTTGGTTTGTTGAATATGGGCGAAGAAGAACACAAGGGCCCGGCCGTGCTGCAGGAAGCTCACCAGCTTCTGAAGTCCGCTCCGGTAAACTTTATCGGTAACATCGAAGGCGAAACCCTTATCGAAGGTGTCGCCGACGTAGTCGTGACTTCTGGCTTTACGGGTAACGTGGTTCTGAAGATGCTCGAAGGCTTCTACGAACTGCACAAGAAGATGTTCGGTGTTATCGATACCCCGAACGGTCGCCGCTTCGACGAAATGTGGGACTACCGCATGACGGGTGGCGCTCTTCTCCTCGGCTTGAATGGTACGGGCATTATCGCTCATGGCCGCTCCGATGCTCTCGCAATCGAAAAGGCTGTCGAAGTCGCTGCCAAGTATGCCGAAAAGGGTGTGTCCAAGAATGTGAATGAACGACTGCTCGCAATCAAGGACGATTCCTCCGAAGCAAAGTAACGCTAATTTGTGCGAAAATTTTGAACAGAGCCTGCCTCGCGCGGGCTCTGTTTTTTTTATGGGGCTGCTCGACCCCACTCCCAATCGCTTGCAGACAGAATGTCTTCCCGCACGTAGATGCGGGATCTCCTCTTGTAGCATGAAAAAAGAACACATGCAGTAAGAAATACAAGTGCTCTGGAAAGCCGTAAAAGGAGATCCCGGGTCAGAGCCCGGGAAGACAGCGGGCGGCGTGCAGGAAGACAAGAATTGCTCAAGTCCTCAGCAGACTTTTGTTATATTACGTATTACAGAGAACAAAAGAGAGGAGAAACACATGCGTTTAGCATCCATTATTCCGTTTATAGCGGTGGGCGCGTTTGCCGCCGACACCCCGTACGACCTGATCCGCCCGGTTTACCCGATGGAATGGAGCACCGCAGCCGTAGAAGATGGCGGAACGGTCTACGACTTTGCCAATTTCACCGTAAACGAAAAGGATACTGTGGTCGGTACCCCGAAGTCCGGAGCAAAGCCCGCAGATTTCAAGGCCAACGCCTACATCGCAGACACCTTGAACCAGGCTTACATCGATGCCTTGAGCCTCAGTGTCAGCAATATCCGCGTGAACCAGGCCGGTTACTTGCCGGACGACCCTGAAAAGCAGTTCTACTATGTTTCGGATAAATGCGAATCAGCGACCTATTCCGTTGTGGACTTAGAAGGTGAAGAAGTTGCCGCGGGAGGCAAGTTCTCGGCTTTCGGGAAAATTGACCAAACCGTCAGAGTGGTAAAGGCGTATGTCAATTCTCTTGACAAGCGTTACACGGTGGAAAAGACCGCTCCTGAAGCCAAGGTATGCGCAGGCAAACTGGCCGAACTTGCAGCGCTCCCCACAGATAAGCGCCTCCGCATCAAGGTGGGTAAGGAATATTCCTCGACATTCATCGTGAGCGACAAGGTCTATTCCATGGTGCGCGACGCGAACCTCAAGTTCTTTGGCGTGCAGCGCAGTGGTGATTCGGAGTCTTGGTTCCATGGGCCGAGCCATGTACACGACTCCATTCCCGGTGGCTGGTACGATGCAGGTGACTTCTTGAAGATGGCTCCGACGATGGGCTATACCTTCTTGGTGCTTTCGGTACTTTCGGCAGTCCATCCGGAACGCGACGAAGACCATTACGCCTTTAACCATAACGAAATCGTAAAGACGGACGGCATTCCGGACATGCTGCGCGAAGCGCGCCATGGTGCAGAATTTTACCTGCGTTCTTATGAGTACGCCAAGGGCGAAATCAAGGATATGATTGTAAACATTGGCGATGCTGAGGATCACAATTATTGGAATCGTGCGGACAGCATGGAATCGATGAACCCGGTGCCTCCAAGACCGGTTATGCACGGCATTGGCCCCGGCATGTCGGCGCAGGTTGCAGCAGGCCTTGCTTTGTTGAGTGTGCGTTATGCAACGTATGATAAACCCTTTGCGGATAGTTGCCTTAAGGTGGCTGAAAAACTGTATGCCTATGCCAAGGAACACTTTGGTGAAGGGGAAGTTTGTGTCGATGGTCTTTATTCCTGCAGCAATCCATCGAAATATGTCGATGTTCTTGCGATGGCGGCTATCGCGCTCCATTATGCGACCTACGAAAAATCAAAGAAGATGGATTACCTGAACGATGCTGCCGAAGACAAGACGATTAACGACAATGAGCGTGCCAAGTATGGTTTTGAGTATTTCTCTGCGGGTTGGTTGGGCGCTGATCGTGGCTTTACTTCAGGCGGCTGGACTTCAGATTATGACAATCGCTTTGCAATAACATTGTATGCCTTCTACAAGTTGCTTTTGGCAGACGAGGAAACCGCTGCAAAATATGGCATTAAGGATTCTGTGAGAATCGATTATACTAAAAGATTGGTGAATTCTCTTGTAAGAAGTGTGAGTGATGATTTAGGAAACGGTGATGATGAACATGTGGATTTGCCTGGGAGTCATTATGTGTTCTATTATGATAAGCCATGGTTTGTAACACATCATTTTGATTGGCACCCGAATCGTTATGAAACTGGCACGATTTTAAATTTGCTTATTTATGCAGAAGTTGCAAAATCTGCTGAGATCCGTCAGCTTGCCATAAACAAGATGAATTACATTCTGGGTGCAAACCAGTGGGATATCTGCTTTATGACGGGTGTGGGCGACAAGAATGAAGCGCATGTCCACAACCGTACGGCAAACCCGGAAGGTTGGAATGGAATGACTGTTGATGAATATCTTAACTATAAAGATTTTTTGGCGTCGTATAGCTACAGGCCACCGGTTGGAGCTCTTATGGGTGGCTCGATGACGGATTCTTTGATTTCTGACTGGGTAATATTTACTGCAACAGAAACTTACATAGACGCCAACGCGTCGTTCCTTGTGGCAAACGTACTTCTTTCTCCGGAAAAATCTGCTGCAGACACGTCCAAGAAAGATACCACCAAGGCCGACTCTACGAAGGAAGCGATTGTCGAAATTGCGAAAATTGGCGATGCCCGTCTGGCTGTCGTGAACAACGGTGTGACCCTGGATGTGAACTACACGCTCCCCACGGAACAGAACGTAAAGATTTCGCTGGTGTCTGTGAAGGGCAAGGTCCAGAAACTTTATGCACCGGGCCGTGAATCCGCTGGCAGCCATGCATTGCAGTGGAATGTGGAATCAATCCCCGCTGGTGCGTACATCGTGAACTACTCCGCCGGCAGCTTCCGTCAGCACAAACTGGTGACAATTACCCGCTAAAATGTCTTCCCGGCCGAAGAGCGGGTTAGTGGGCACTTGCAATTTATTGCTTATGTGCCCACAATCCTCGGAACGGGGAGATCTCCTTTTACGGCTTTCCAAAGCGCTTGCAATTTTTATTGCAAGTGCTTCTTTCGTTTGGGGAGGGGCTTTGGCGGGGGAGATGTTTTGTTATAAAATTATGTCAAAACTCTTTCATTTACAATTTCTTGTATACAGGGGCAGGCGGTCCGATGACGCCGGCCCTTATTTTCTAAATTGTAGTGCGAAACAAAAAATGCGGTCTAGCCGCAGAGGTATATATATAATGTCTAAGACGATTCTTCTTTTCCCCGGCCAGGGTGCCCAGTACGTGGGCATGGGCCAGACGCTCGCTTCTACTTTTGAACCGGCCAAGAAGCTCATGATGCAGGCCGACGAAATTCTCGGTTTCTCGCTTTCCAAGCTCATGGCCGAAGGTCCCGAAGACGTTCTGAAGAGCACCGACAACACCCAGCCGGCTTTGTTTACCGTGTCTGCCATGGTGATGGAACTCCTCAAGTCCGAAGGTTTTGCCTTTGATTACGTGGCGGGCCACTCCCTCGGCGAATACTCCGCCATTTACGCTGCCGGCGGTTTCAGCTTCGAAGACGGCCTGCGCCTGGTGCGTACCCGTGGCGAACTTATGGCTAGCGCCGGTTCCAAGAATCCGGGTGCCATGGCCGCTATCATGGGCCAGGACGAAGCCAAGATTCTTGAACTTTGCGAAGCCGTGAAGGCCGAAGGTGTCGTGGTTCCGGCAAACATCAACTGCCCGGGCCAGATCGTGGTGTCCGGTGCGGTCGCCGGCGTGAACAAGCTGGTCGAAAACTGCGCTGCTGCAGGCATCAAGGCCATTCCGCTCGCCGTTTCTGGCGCCTTCCACAGCCCGCTCATGCAGTTCGCTCAGGCAGGCCTTGCCGAAGCGATTGCCAAGACCAAGTTCAACGATGTCGAAAAGCCGGTCATTGCCAACGTGATTGCCGAACCGGTCACGAAGGGTTCCGAAATCGCCGACCTCCTGGTGCGCCAACTGGTGTCTCCGGTCCGCTGGAACGATTGCATGAACAAGGCCATGTCCTTGGGCGTGACGCAGGGTGTCGAAGTGGGTTCCGGCAAGGTGCTCATGGGCCTCATGCGCAAGATCAGCCGCGACGTGAAGGTCACTCCGGTCGAAACAATCGAGGCTTTTGAGGCACTTAAATAAATAGTAGACAGTAGGAAGTAGACGGTAGACAGTGAATGTTTCCAACTTCCAACTTCCAACTTCCAACTTCCAACTTCCTACTTCCTACTTCCTACTTCCTACTTCCTACTTCCTACTTCCTACTTCCTACTTCTAACTAAGAGGAACACTCTATGGGTAAACTTACTGGTAAAAAGGCAATCGTGACGGGCGCTTCCCGCGGTATCGGTCTTGCCATTGCAACCAAGCTCGCCAGCGAAGGTGCTGACGTCGCTATCCTTTCCACCTCGGTCAAGGAAGAATTGGCCGCCAAACTTTCCGCCGAACTTGGGGTGCAGGTCAAGAGCTATGCTTGCAACGTGGCCGACTCCGAAACGGTGCAGAACGTGTTCAAGCAGATCATTGCTGACATGGGCACGGTCGACATTTTGGTGAACAACGCCGGTATTACCCGCGATGGCCTGCTGATGCGCATGAAGGACGAAGACTTCGACGCCGTGATCGCCACGAACCTGCGTTCCGTGTTCCTTTGCACCCGCGCTGTCGCCCGCACCATGATGGGCAAGCGTACCGGCCGCATCATTAACATTTCGAGCATTAACGCCCTGCACGGCCAGGCCGGTCAGGCCAATTACGCCGCTGCCAAGGCAGGCATTATCGGTATGACCCGCTCCAATGCCATGGAATTTGCCTCTCGCGGCATTACCGTGAACGCCATTGCCCCCGGTTTTATCGGTACCGACATGACCGCTGCCATGGATGAGGCTACCAAGGAAAAGTATGCCGCCCAGATTCCGCTCGGCCGTATCGGAAAACCCGAAGATATTGCCAATGCAGTCGCATTTTTGGCATCGGACGACGCCTGCTACATCACCGGCCAGATTCTTGGCGTCGATGGTGGGTTGAACGCCTAGGCATTTTTTACTAAATTTGAACTCAAACAATCAATCCAAATGGAGATTACAATGAACGAAGAAATTTTCAAGAAGGTCACCGCTGTTATCGTTGACAAGCTCGGCGTTAAGGCTGAAGATGTGAAGCCGGAATCCGAATTCGGTAACGACCTCGGTGCCGACTCTCTCGACCGCGTGGAACTCGTGATGGCCCTCGAAGACGAATTCGAAGTCGAAATCCTTGATTCTGACGCCGAAAAGTTCCAGAAGGTTGCTGACGTGGTCGCCTTCATCGAAGCTAAGAAGGCTTAATTTATTAGCCTCTTTCGATAAGAAACTAGACTGGGTGGCCCGGAACGGGTTGCCCCTTCTTTATTTAGTTCGGAGTTCGGATTTCAGACTTCTGAATTACAATCAGCTAAGTGATTCATAATTCCGAAATCCGAATTCTGAATTACTTCCAACTTCCAACTTCCAACTTCCTACTCCCTACTATTTAATGTCTGATACAAACCTTCTCCACAAAGTTCTAAAACTCTGGTTTCGCCAGAAGTCCGATGGCGGGCTTGAGGCGAAGCTCGGGTACCGGTTCAAGGATCCTGAACTTTTGGCGCATGCGCTGGTGCACCGCTCGTTCTTGACGGGCACGGACATGCCCTACGAGAGCAACAACGAACGCCTGGAATTTTTGGGCGATTCGGTGCTGAACATGCTCACCACCGAATTCCTTTACAAGACTTACCCCGACGACCCGGAAGGCGAACTTTCCAAGCGCAAGAGCGCGATTGTTTCGGGACATGCCTGCGCGCAGTCGTCCAAGGAATGGAGCCTGAGCGAATACGTGAAGGTGGGCAAGGCCGAAGAAAAGCTCGGCGGCCGCGGCAAAGAAAGCATTCTGGCCGATGCCTACGAAGCGGTTCTTGGCGCGGTCTACTTGGATGGCGGCCTCGACGAGGTCCGCGTGATTCTGAACAAGTTCCACTTTCCGCGGGTGCAAGAGATTATCTCTGCCGAAGACTTCATCAACCACAAGAGCGAACTCCTGGAATACCTGCAGGGCAAGCTCCGCACGGTTCCGGAATACGTGGTGGTCGATGAATCGGGCCCGGAACACCAGAAGTTGTTCACGGTCGAAGTCCATGTGGACGGCCGCGTGTACGGTCGCGGTCAGGGTGGCAACAAGAAGAAGGCCGAGCAGGAGGCTTCTCGCGTGTCGCTTGAAATGCTTTTAGCCGAAGCCGCCAAGGCCGAATCGGAAAAAGGCCCGGAAGAACCGAAGCCTAAGAAACAAAAGCAGCGCCACGTCGGCCTGCCGTAATCTTGTCTTTTGCATTGTCATCCCGGGCTCGACCCGGGCGGACAGCACTTAGCAACTTGTTGCTTAGTGCGCATGGCCACCAAGGTGGGATCTCCTTTTTACTTGATGATAAAGTCGCTGGGTTTGACGCCGTAGAACACGACGTCGTCAATCCAGAATTCCGTGCTGTCGTAGGCGGCGATCGAAATCGTCGTCACCGACTTGCTGATGACTTCCCAGCCGAGGTTTCCGTACTTGTCGTCGCGCGGCTTGAAGTTTTCGGGCTTTATAACTCGGCGCGTCCACTCGTCGCTAGTCTTGAGCGTGTCGTAGGCGAGAGTCTTGCCTTCGGTGTTTGATTCGCCCAAGGTTTCCAGGATAATCGAGATGACGCCTGTGCCGCGAGCGTAGTAAACGATAGAATCGGTCGCGGACAAGTCGCAGGGCGATTCTTCCTTGCAAATCCAGATTCCGTAGAACGACCAGGAACCAGGCTTTACTGCCGAAGTTTCCCAATAAATAGCGTTCCCTTCGCGGTCTGCGCCCGCTTCGACAATGAAATCCGAGAGGTCTTTGCGGGTTTCGGGAATGATTTCGACTTCGGGAGTCGTCTTGACGCTTGTGTCGGTAGAAGACATGTAGCCCGTTTCGCTGATGCCGAGTTCCTTGATTGTGAATTGGGCACTTGCCGATTCAAAATCCAGCACCTTGACCGAGTCGGGCTCGAAGGTGCGCACGTTTGCAGAAACATCTTCGCCGGCATCGATTTTCGCGGACTGTTCGATAATGCTGTCGCCAACGATCACGCGCATGTCGTATTCATACGGAGGCAGGGAATCCATTTCGTAAAAGCCTTCGCTGTCGGTTTTAACCAGGCGGCCGGTGCCGTATACTTGCACCCAGGCGTAGTCGACGCTGTCGGGTAAGTAAACCTTGCCGCGCAGGCTGCCCGTTTTTTCGAGGGCGTACTGTACGGAGTCGCCTTCTTGAATGTCTTCGGCAGAAATCTTGGTGAACAGGCCTTCGCCGGCGTCCACAATTTCAATCGTCGCGACATCGACGGCGAGGCTGTCAATACGGATTTGCCCCAAGGAATCGGTTTTGAATTCCTCGAAGAAGAATGCCTTTGGGGAATCGTCTTCGATGTTGCGGACAAAGTCCACCGAGCGCATGCGGGCGACAACGCCCACCGCCGGTTTAGAATCTTCACGGACAATCTGAATCAAGAAGGCGTTTTCGGTTTCAACGGTACTAATGCCCGCGACTTCTTTGTCGGAGCAAGCCCAAAAGGCCAGGGGCGCTAAACACGCGAGTAGCAAAAACAGTCGTTTCATGTTTTACCCCTCTTTCTTGGTTCGTGGATCGTTAGAAATGTCAGCCACCGGGTAAAGCGCAAATACAAACTGCATAGCGCGGTTAGGCTTGTTGACCTCGGCCACTCTGCGTTGTACCTGGCGCCTGAACTCCAGAGTCATTTCGTTCAAGTCGGCAAAGCAGTCCTCATCGACTCCCACCAGCAGCGAAGAAATATTGCGCTTGGCAGGTTCCACTGCAATCAGGGAGTTCTGCGCGAGCGCCAAAAGTTGATTCTGGTAGCTGCGGATGGCGGCGGTCTTTGTGGCTGACCCTGCCGATGTAAAGTTAGCAGTTGTTGCGGCGTAACGTTCCGAGGCAAGCGGCGTAATGAGCTTTAAATCCTTCAAAACGGTTATGGCTTCGCGGACTTGGTCTTCGGAAACGGTCGGCGAAATCTGCTTGACCAGGTGCGAAACTTCGGCATGCCCGCCATTCATCTCGATAAGGGCGCGCACTACGGGAATCCACCACTTGCTCAGGAACAGGTATTCACTTGCACTCAGCTTGCGCAAGTCCACATCTTGCAAAGCGAGCGCCATCTTGTAAAGCTTGTCCTTTTTGGCGGGGGACTTGGTCTTGGAGGCGGCTACCAGAATCTCGAAAAGTTCGCCCTTGCGGCCTTTCAGGTCGAGCAAGTCTTTTGCCAAGGGAATGCTGCGGTTCGGCAGGTGCAGTTCCTTGTTCAGCACGCGGAAAACCTGACTCGTGTCGAGCCCGAGCTTTTGGCCCATCATTTTATAGGAATACAGCGGCATATCCAACTTGCGCTGGGTATAGTAATTCTTGAGCAAGTCCCTGTAATCGCTTATTTCGTCAATGTTGAGCATAGGCCAGTTCCCTAAACAGTGATCCATTCAATAAAATAACCTTTTCTCGGGCCGAAAAGCAAAAAAAGAGCGAATCGTTTTTGACAAAAATGCAATAGAAGAATCTCCAAAGGCGTGATTTTGGCCCGTTTTAGAGGTAATTTGATATTGGTTGGTAAAAAAGAGGGATGTTGGGATGAAATACAATTCATTTTTGACAGTGCTGGCGCTTGTGGCACCCACCATGGTCTTGGCCAAAGAAGGCCCCTGTGACATTTACGCAAAGGCAAACACCCCGTGCGTGGCGGCGCATAGTTTGACGCGCGCGCTTTTCGGGGAGTATAATGGCAACCTGTACCAGGTTCGTCGAGCCGATGGAGCCACTAAAGATATTCCGCTCGAAGAAAAGGGCGGGTATGTCAATTCCTCCGTGCAAGATGATTTTTGCGCCGGTTCCAAATGCACCATTTCGATTATTTACGACCAGAGCAGCTATAAAAACGACTTAAAAAAATCCCCACCAGTCTATTGGCTAAAGGATGGAGCCAAGGAAGCAGACGCCAACAGGGCCCCGATTTACATCAGCGGGCGCAGGGCATACGGATTCTATCGCGACGCCTGGTCTGCCACCGGTTACCGCAATAACAATACCAAAGGTGTAGCCACCGGCGACGAAGAAGAATCCATGTACATGGTCGTTGACGGCAGACATTACAACGACTTGTGCTGTTTCAACTACGGAAATGCAGAAACAACCGGTAACGATGACGGCCCTGGAACCATGGAATGCATCTACTTCGGAAGCGACAAGGACTGGGGCGGTCCAGGACAAGGAAACGGTCCGTGGGTTGCCGCCGACTTGGAAGACGGCGTATTCAAGGGAAACGATGCTGGTTGGCAATGGGGCAAGACCCATACAACACCGTGGCCAGACGCACTTTCTATTGAAGCAGACTATGTGACCGCCATGCTCAAAGGACCGAATGACGGAACGTTCAAGCTCAAGGGCGGCAGCGCTCAAAAAGGAACCCTCAACACCATGTGGGACGGACCGCGCAAAAGAGGCTACAGCCCACGCAAGCTGCAAGGCGCCATCGTGCTCGGCAATGGCGGTGACGGCAGCGACGGCGGTGCAGGAACGTTCTTCGAAGGTGTGATGACCATCGGAAACCCGCCCGATTCCGTTGACGATTTGGTACAGGCAAACATCGTTGCCGCCGGTTACGGAAGCAAAATTGACATTTTCAAAAAAGTCGAAATTGAACCGTTCAAAGATACACTTACCATCCCCGGAAAAATCGAAGTCGAGAACTATGATAAAGGCGGCAACGGCCGCGGATTCCTGGACAGCGATATCGAAAACGAAAACAGCCTCTACCGCGATGACAACGCAGGCCTCGACAGCGCAGAAGGCGCCATCATTTACGGCTGGGGTTATGCCGATGACTGGTTACGTTACACGGTAAAAGCGTCCAAGAACGACTCGCTCACGCTCACGGCGCGCGTCGCCTCCCCAAGCGATAGCACATTCTTCTCCGTACTCGTTGACGAGAAAAAAGTCGTCACCGTGATGGTCCCGAATACCGGCGACTGGAAGACGTTTGAAACGGTTGCGGTTTCCGTGCCCGCAATTGCAGAAGGTGCGCATGTGCTAAAAATAAAGATTGACAAGCCGTACTTCAATCTCGACTGGATTGAATTTACAATCGCAAAATCCACCACCCAAATGCCGAGATTCAAAAGCAACTTCACTTCAACACCACAAACGGCTACCGTATATGACGTTCTCGGAAATCGCGTTATCACTTTCCGTGCAGATGAAAAGACGATATATAGAGCATGGGATAAAGTTCGTATGAATCTTCCCAACGGAATTTATGTCATCAAAACGAACAATAAAATTGTCCGAGCAGTAAAGACAAAATAAGACACCTCCACACACCCCAAAAACACCCCGCAGGCTCTAGCTTGCGGGGCGTTTCTATTGAAAGGGTGGTTTCGACTAGATCAGTCCTTCGAAGAAGTTGTTTCCCTTGTCGTCGACCAAGATGAATGCCGGGAAGTCCTTGATGGTAATCTTGCGGATGGCTTCCATGCCGAGTTCCGGGAAGGCCACGATATCGTTGCTGAGGATGTTCTGTTCGGCGAGGATGGCTGCCGGACCGCCGATAGAGCCGAGGAAGAATCCACCGTACTTCTTGCAGGCGTCGGTCACGTCCTGACTGCGGTTGCCCTTGGCGACCATGATCATCGAAGCACCCTTGCTCTGGAAGCGCATCACGTACGGGTCCATGCGGTTGGCTGTCGTCGGGCCAAAGCTACCGGTGGGCATGCCTGCCGGAGTCTTGGCCGGGCCGGCGTAGTAAATCGGGTGGTCAGACACGACCTTCAATACGGTCTTTTCTTCGTCGGTGAGTTCTTCGCCGCGTTCCTGCTTGTCGAAGATTTCGGCAATCTTGGCGTGGGCCATGTCGCGGGCCACAATCATGGTGCCCTTGAGGCTGAGGCGCGTCTTCACCGGATACTTGGTGAGGTCGGCGAGTACTTCCTTCATCGGGCGGTCGAGGTCGATTTCCACAGCCGGAGCGAGGTTCACGGCGTTGCCTGCCGGAATGTAGTTTTCCGGATGATGTTCCATCTTTTCGAGCCAGAGGCCGTTCTCGTCAATCTTTGCCTTGATGTTGCGGTCGGCAGAGCAGCTCACGCCGATAGAAACCGGGCAGCTTGCAGCGTGGCGCGGAGCACGGATTACGCGCACATCGTGCACCAGGTACTTGCCGCCGAACTGGGCGCCAATGCCCGTCTTCTGGCAAATGTGCAGAACCTTTTCTTCCATTTCGAGGTCGCGGAAAATGCGGCCGCCTTCGGAACCGCTGGTCGGAATATCGTCGAGGTAGCCGCAGCTAGCGAGCTTCACCATGTGGGTGTTCATTTCGGCAGAGGTACCGCCAATCACAATGGCGAGGTGGTACGGAGGGCATGCCGCAGTACCCAAGGTCTTCACCTTTTCGGCGAGGAACTTTTCCAAGGACTTCGGGTTGAGGAGCGCCTTGGTCATGGGCCAGTAGTAAGTCTTGTTGGCAGAGCCGCCGCCCTTCGCCACAAAGAGGAACTTCATCTCGGCGCCTTCTTCGGCGTGGATGTCGATCTGGGCAGGCAGGTTGCAACCGGTGTTCTTTTCTTCGTACATGGTCAAGGGTGCAATCTGGCTGTAGCGCAGGTTCTTCGTGGTGTAGGCGTTGTAGATACCTTCGGAAATCGCTTCGGCATCGTCAAAGCCCGTCCAGACCTGCTGGCCCTTGTGGGCAACGCAGATTGCCGTACCGGTGTCCTGGCAGAACGGGAGAATCCCCTTGGCGGCAACGCAAGCGTTCTTGAGCATGGTGAGGGCCACGAACTTGTCGTTGTCCGAAGCTTCCGGGTCCTGCAAAATCTTCGCGACCTTCGCCGTGTGGGCCGGGCGCAGGCAGAATTCCACTTCTTCAAAGGCGGCCTGGGCGATCTTGGTCAAAGCTTCCTTAGAAACCTTGAGAATCTTCTTACCTTCGAATTCGGCGACAGAAACGCCATCTTTACCGAGGTTTACGTATTCGGTAGTATCTTCACCGTGCTGGACGGTAGCTTCGTATTTGAATGCCATAGTTAATTAGGGGTTAGGGTTAGAATCAAGGGTTAGTGTGTGGTGTGGAATGTGGGCGGCTTGCGCCGCAATGTGGGAAGTGGAATGACTAATTACACATTACACATCACACATCACACATTACACATTTCACATTGTTTTTTATGTGTGTAATTTAAAATTTCTAGCGGCTTTGGTCTAAAATTTTCGACTGAATGGAGCGGTTTAGCCCGCGACGGTGTGCGAAAAATCGCAAAATGCCGATGAAAAGACGAAAATAGCGGACAATTTGAACTTTTTTTATAAAAAACTTGGCGAACGGCCGAAATTTGTACTATTTTTTACATCGTAAAAAGTTTAAACTGAAGAGGATACTATGAAGATCAAGACTCTCATGCTGGCAACCATGCTTGCCTCTGCTGTTGTTTTTGCAGCCCCGGCTGCCAAGAAGGAAGCTGCCCCGGCCGCTAAGCCCGCCGCTGCCGCTCCTGCCGCCGAAGCCGCCAAGCCCGCTCCCGCAGCTGCTCCTGCCGCAGCCCCCGCTGCTCAGCCCGCTGCCGAAGCTGCCAAGCCTGCCGAAGCCCCGAAGGCCGAAGCCGCCAAGGCTGAACCGGCTCCCGCCGCCGCACCGGCTGCCGCCGCTGCTCCTGCCGCTGCCGACACCGCCAAGGCTGCCGAAGCTGCCGCTCCTGCTGATTCTGCTGCCGCTGCTGCCGCACCGGCTGACTCCGCCGCCGCTCCGGCCGAAGCCGTAGCCGCCGCCGACACCGCCAAGGCCGATACCGCCAAGACCGAAGTGCTCGAAGCCAAGGCTGAAGAAGCCCCGGTCGACAGCGCCGCTCTCGCCAAGGCCGAAGAAGAAAAGAAGGCTGCCGAAGAAGCTGCCAAGGCCAAGGCCGAAGAACAGGCTGCTCTCGAAAACAGCACTGCCGGTTCCGCCAAGACCTCTATCATGGAAAACCCCTGGGAATTCCTGATCGTGTCTGCCGCCTTCGTTGCCTCCGTGCTCGTGATTATCTTCACCGGCAAGGACTAATCGAAGCCCTCTAAAACAAGGTTTTGAAAACGGTACCCAGAGCGGGTACCGTTTTTTCTATATCACCCATGCAGGAACGTAGGAATTTTTCTTGTCGATGGGAATGATGTCGCTGGCGAGGCATACGACTGCTCCTTGCCCGACTTCGGTTTTTATTTCGGTCTCCTGTATTGGATTCAGGACAGAGAAATTCTTTATTGCATCTTTAGGAGTGGTGCTTTTCTTGATTTCGATAGGGTAGGCCGCTCCGTCGCGGTAAATGATAAGGTCGATTTCCTTGCGGTTGGAATCCCTGTAGAAATAGAGTGGGGGGCGTTCGCCCGCATTCAGGAAACTTTTGTAAATCTCCATGACGACCCAGGTCTCGAAAAATTCGCCATTCATGGCACTGTTCTCGAGAACTTGCGGGCTGCCCCAGCCCATCAGATGGGCACAGAGGCCCGTGTCCGAAAAATACATTCGTGGTGCCTTGATGACGCGCTTGAGAGCGTTGTTGTAGAACGGCTCGATTAGTGTAACAAGTCCACTGGAAACTAACAGAGAAAGCCATGCTTTGGCGGTCGGCCCAGAAATCCCTGTTTCTGTTGCGAGTGCGTCGTAGTTCAGATTAGTTGCGGTGCGGGCGGCAACGATCTTGACGAATTTCAGGAATGCGGTCTCGTCGCCGATCTGGGCGAGATCCCGGATATCTCTGCTGATGTAAGTATCAAGATAAGATTCGAAATAGGTACTCAACCTGACGCGTCTATTTTCGTAAAGGCGGGGCATGGATCCGCGGAAAATTCGCTCAAAAATTTCTGAGACGTTCATCGCCTTGGCGTATTGCAGGCGGGGGAGAAGCTTTTCCGGATCCGTTGAAAAAGCTTCTGGGTGGAACCCGTTTATTTCACTGTTGCTAAGACCTTGTATGGGGATTATACCTGCACGGCCTGCCAATGATTCCGAAACGTTTTTCATAGTCCTGAACATCTGTGAACCGGTTAGCCAGAAGTCCCCGCTTTGTTTGCGGCTATCTACAAGAATCTTGATGAACGGGAAAAGTTCCGGGGCATATTGCACCTCGTCAATAAGCACGGGGGGCGAATACCTTTGCAAAAATAATTCTGGGTCCTTTTGAGCGAGGGCGCGAACGGTTGGGTTGTCCAGGGAGACTCGCTTGCGGTCAGGTTCGGCAAGACTTTCTAGCAGGGTGGATTTGCCAACTTGTCGGGGGCCAGTCAGGAGGACGACAGGGAATGTCTCGCTAGCCTGTAAAATTGTATTTTTTATGGTGCGCTCAAAAAGCATAAAAACCTCGTTTTCTGCTTAAAATATATAATTTTTTTATGCAAAAGTAAAATCATATTTTAGATTTGCATAAATATTTCTGCAGTCATCCTACATCCCTTATTCCACATTCCAAATCGACTTCTAGCCCTATCTTTGTAAACTTTTTTAAGCCTTGTTCTACATAATTCTTACTAAAATCTTTTATACGAAACGGCGTGTTCCAAATCATTGAAAATTGCCGTTTTTGAGAGCAAAAAGCGAACATTTTATGATTTTCACGCAACCGCTTTTTGACTAATAAATCTATTTTTAATTTTGTGTATTTGGGCGTTTGCTTACGGGTGCTGACCGCATCCGCCATTTGGTTGTATACAAAGGAGGCTATTGTGCCTAAAACGAAGTGTCTTGTGTCTGCGATGCTTATCGCGATGTCTGCCGTGACCGCCATGGCGGCAACTCAGGAACAACCTACTCCTTACGACTTGATCCGTCCGGTTTTCCCGCTTACATGGGATACCACTACATTCAAAAATTTCGATACTACTGTGACCAAGAAGCACAACATGTTGCCGAAGAATTTGACTCCGGCTGCCTATGTGCCGAACGCCTTTGTTCCCGATACTTTGAACCAGGCTTACCTGGATGCCATGAACACGCATATCTCTCCGATTCGTGTGAACCAGGCCGGTTACCTTGAAAAGGACCCTGAAAAGCAATTCTTCTATGTGGGTAACGCTTCTACTTTCGAAGTGGTGGATATTGACGGTAAATCATTGGACCCGAAGGTGACGGGGACGTTCCAGTCTAGCGGCAAGGAAACTTCTTCTAGTTGGCGTATTGTGGCCGGTACCAATGCTGCAACAAACGATAAACTGCGCTATGAGGTTAAGTTTACTGGCCCCTCGGGAACCATTCAAGTTGGACATATTCCGCCAGGACTACCTACCAAGACTCGCCTTCGCATTAAGGTCGGGAACGATATTTCTAGTACGTTCATTATAAGTGATGAAGTTTATTCCATGGTTCGCGATGCCGCTCTTAAATTTTACGGCATTAACCGTAGTGGTCATGGTGAATCTTGGTTTCACCCGGCAAGTCATATTCAAGATGGCGCTGGTGGCGTTGTTGTGGGTGAAGACGAAGCTAGAGGCGTGTATCATCCTGAAATGGCAGGAACATTGGCCGGCGGTTACTATGACTGCGGAGACCATCTGAAGGAGTCCCAGACACAGATGTTTGCATTGGCGGTCTCAGCCGTGATGGCCGCTACAAATCCGAAAACAGACCAGGACGTTTATGCCTATAACCAAGGTGAAACGGTGAATACTGACGGTATTCCGGACATGTTGCGCGAAGCGAAACATGCTGCGGATTTTGTCCTTAAAGCCTATGTGCGTGCCAAGGGCGTGATTGACGACATGGCCCTTTCGGTGGGTAGTTTTGGTACGGACCATGGTTGGTGGGGACGCCCTGAATTCCAGGAAGATTTGCCAGTCGATACTTCTGCCGCTGCAACAGACCGTGGTGGTCCTGCATCAAGAGCGGTTCGCTTGGGAGAAATTGGATCTGCCGTTGCCGGTGAAACGGCTGCAGGTCTTGCCATTTTAGGTAAGGATTTTGCCGAATACAATAAAGCTTTTGCCGATAGCTGCTTGATGATTGCTAAAAAGATGTATGACTTCGGTAAAGATATTGCTATGGGTAAATCATATAAGAACAATAAGGAGCCTATTGTTAATACCCCGGCATATAGTGGCTCTACTACTTATCACGATGATATGGCGCTTGCTGCAGCGTGCTTGTTCTACGCGACCAAGGATACGACTTACCTTTATGATTTGGCTGAAAATCCTGCTTTGCGCGGAGGTCAAGGCAAACAAGATTTTGCCTATAGCAATCCTCAGGGATTCTTTCGCGGTGGATGGTTCACCTTCAAACAGGCGGGCTTCTTTAAAAATACCGCCAATACGGACTGGGCAAGCACCTTCACATTTGCCTTGTATGCTTTCTATAAATTGATCCTTAAAGATGAAGCGACTGCTGCATCTTACGGTATTAGCAATGATAGACGTTTGGAATATGCAGAAGATGTGGCTTACACGATGTCTTCCAACGTGTCAGACGTTTCTTACACTTTAGGTGCTTCTGAGTCCATTGTGATACCGAAGGGGGGTGGATGGACTTCGGATGGTACGGTGAAATACGAACCGATGTGGTACACCATGTATACCACTCAACCTTGGATTTACAACCGTTACCAGTTGGGTAATACGATTGACGTTTTTACTTACGCTGATGTGACGAAGGACTTGGAAGGCGTGGCGCTTCCTCAGACGGGTATTCAAAACTGGAAGTCTGACGAAATGTTCCAGTTGGGCATTAACCAGTTGAACTACATGCTAGGCATGAACCCTTGGGATATTTCTTTTATTTATGGTATTGGCGATAAGAACGATGCCCACCCGCATCACCGCGCTTCAAACCCCGAAGGAAAGAATACGCCGGGTGCAAATTATAAGTATAGACCGCCTGTAGGTGCATTGTTGGGGGGTGTTAGAGCTGACCAACCATGGGATCCCGAAGGTAGAGGTGGCTCTAGCGGAACGAGTTGGGAAGGCCATACCATTTCAGAAACTTGTCTTGATGCTTCTGCTATACTCGTTGGAAGTACGATGCTGGTCGCTCAAGAATTTGATAGAACTGAAGCTCCTGATGTTAACGTGGAAATCCGCCACGTGAGCATGGACTCTGCCATTGTGATGGTCAAACTTTCAAAACGCGGAACGTCGACCATTTACTACGGTACTAGCGAAACTTCAATGACCGAGATTGCTGTTCCTGACAGCAATGTGGCGGGGATGCGACACGAAATTATCTTGCGCGGTTTGCAGCCGGGAACGGGGTACTACTTCTACGCTGTAGGTACAAATGCCTACGTTCCAGAAAACAAGACCACCAAGTACATGATTGATAGCACCAAGACTCCGTTCAGCTTTACTACGCTCAATACGGTGGAAAGTGCCCAAATTACCAACGTGACCGTATGTAACCTGTTTGGCGACAGTGCCGAAATCATGTGGTACACCCCGAACGGCGAATACGAATCCAAGATTTATTGGGATACGGTTCCGCATACGAACCCCTCTGATTATGCCTTTAACAGTGGCGCAGGCAATGCCGACGTATCCGGCATTCCGACCAAGTTCCATTACGTAAAGATTGGAGGCCTTAAGGAACAGACGACTTACTACTACATGGTCGAAAGTAACGGACAGCGCACCAATGTGAACGATAAGACAGGTGATATGCTCAAGTTCACTATGCCGGTCGCTTGGTACGATTTTAGTGTGCGTACTTATCAGTACGAAGATAATGGACTGGATTACTTGAATTTGAATGTCTACAACAATGAATCAAGACCATTCGACAGTCTTACTCTTAGAATGTATTTTGATGCGAAACCCGAAGAAGTAGAAAAGTGTGCAACGCTTGTGACATCGGATATTTGTCAGGCCTATGATGAAGCTGCTTTTAATAAAGTATGTGAAAATGATAGGGAAATTCGAGACTTGATGCGTGCTGCACTCCCGCAACGCTTGGAAGATACGTATGATCCTGCTACAGGAAAGTATTCTTACTATTTCCCGATTCCGTTGGGCTCTACGGTGATGAAGTCTTCTTCAAGAATTCGTATTGATATTGCGATGAAGACGGGTATTTCGAATGACGGCTATATTACTTGTGATGAACTTGGACCTGTACGTGGTAAGAAGCATATGGACAAGACTACGGGAGACTGGTCTTGGGCTCCGCATGAATTCTTGAAAGATGGTGCAGACTATGAGGGCATGCCTGTTGAAAGCAAAGATTACGGCGATGTTGACAATGAAATCCCGGTAAATAAGTTTATTACGGTTTATCGTAAGGATGAATTTATTTGGGGTTACAGCCCGTCCCGTCAGGAAATGACCACCAAGCGTGCCCATTACGAAATGGATGTCCATTTCGATGCTCCGTTCAATGTGTCAGACGGTTCTTACGTGCAGATTGACCAGACTAGCAGTACCGTGTACGTGAAGGGTTATGCCCAGGTTTCGGAACAGGGTTACATTACGCGCATCTGGGCGAACGGCCAAGAAATTAAAACGTACATCCAAAGATTTGGTGACGAAATCTTCTTGATCGATGCCGAAAACAATGTTGAAGTTGCCCACTACAATGTAAAGAGAGGTGATGGTCCCATTGACTCGACGGGCCTTTGGACCTTGAATATTCCTGTGAAGATGAAGATCGGTAGCAACAAGATTGACTTGACGATTTTCGCAGGAGCGAACCCGGAATGCGAAGAATGTGCCGAAAACGGCGGCTGTGCGTTCATTAACCGCAATTACTACGTGCAGTTCACTCGCGGTAACATGACGCAGTCCTCGCTCACTATCAAGGATGAATCGGGCAACCCGGTGACATCGCCGGCCGACCCGTCCAAGACTCGCTTCTATGTTTACCTGAACGACAAGGACAAGGCCGGTTCTTCTGCTCCGGTCGAAGTCCTGATTGTGAACAACAAGAAGAACGATACCTTAAAGGTGAAGATGGTGGAAGACGCCTCTAATCCGGGCAGCTTCAAGAGTGCATTTGCCATTACGGCAACTTCTGTTGCGCCGGAAGCCAGGAACGGCAACCAGATTTCGTTCTTTGCGGGCGACACCATCCAGGTGATTTACGTGGACCCGGACGACGAAGAAGATGTATCGAAGCAGAGCTTCTATGCCGAAGCCAAGTACCCCGAACCCACGAAGGTGCTGGCCCAGGATACCGACTGCGACAACGTGGCCGACAAACTCTTGGTAGAGTTCAGCAACACGCTCATTAGCGACTATAGCTTCGACAGCATTCGCGTGTTCTTGCCTGGCATGGCCGACACGGTGACCTTGAAGGTAGACGCCTCCAAGGCGCTCAACAAGTCCGAGGTGCAGGTTGACCTGCCGGCAACGCTTGGCATTGCCGAAAATGCGGCTCCTGCAGGAAAGGCGACGGTTTACTTGAAGGCAGAAGGTGCAACCAACGCGACCAAGGTGGCCATTGGCGACGGCATTATGCCGCAGCTGTTGAGCGTGACGATTCTCGAAAACGAAGGTCATGAATATCCGGAAGATACCTTGATGGTCGCCTTTACCGAACCGGTGATTCTGGCGTCTGAAACGGAATGGCCCTTGGAAGTTGTGGGCGCTACGGGTGCTGTCTTTAGCGTGGTGGGTAGAGCTACCACCAGTAACGATGGCAAGAGCTGGATGTTTGCGCTTTCTGGAAACACGAACGGCCAGTTTATCAAGGAAGGCGTGACTGTCACCGTGAAGCCGAATTCCGTGGCCGACAATGCGTACAACTTGCTCGACCCGTCCTTGGCCTGTAAGACAGTCAAGGTGGTCGAAACGCCGAGGCCGGTACCTGTGACGCTTGCCGAAATGCGCGACAACGAAGGCGACGGCTACGCCGACGAACTCTACATGAAGTTTGCCAAGAAGCTCCGCGACAAAGACATGCTCGACAGCTTTGTGGTAGAATGGGGCTTGAAGGGCGAAATCAGGAACCTGAAGCCGGAATGGGAACATACGTTCGAATTCGGCGAACGCTGGGAAAAGGTCTCGTCTGTGGATTCTTCGGGCGCAACGCCTGTCGTAAAGATTGATTCTGTGCTCAAGAATGATACGGTGTCTGTCATTACGATCAAGTTCAATACCGTGAATGGATTTGCCCGCGGCGCAACCACAGGCCCGTACGGCACCTACGGCCGTGTGACTCCGCGCCTTGGCCCCGAAGGCGGATTCTTCGACAAGTTCTATCCGGTTGTCGACAAGTGCCCGCCGATTATTATGACGGCGGTGTGGCAGGGCTTCGATGTGGATGATGATTCTTACGGTTCTCGCGACTACGTGACCTTGACTCTGTCTGAACCGCTCGATACCGTTGCCGGCCACCCGTATGTGGTGGAACGTAGCCGCGACGGTTCTGCGGGTGTGTTCTTCAACCCGAGCCGCAACCCGAATCTCTCGGTAACCTACCTGACCAATTCGACGACGGTAAAGTTGGGTTACAGGCACAAGTATGACGAAGCCATTTGGATTGCCGACTCCGTGCGCTTGATTTCGGATATCGAGACGGGTTACTTCAAGGATATGGCAGGCCAGTATCCGGGCTATGCAACGCCTTGGGTGCCTGTGACCGGTACGGTGTCTAACATCAAGTTCACCATTACGGCGGTCGATGGCGTGACCAAGTCCAGAAGCCCCGATTCCATTTACTATGGTGGAATCCCGCTGGATCCGAACGTGAACTTCCGCTTGACGACGCTTAACAAGAACGAAGAAACGATTGTGCTTGCCGAAGGCGACAGCAAACTGCACGATGTGTTTAGCGCTCCGATCAGGGGGTACCGCAATGCAGGTCCGACGTTCATGATCGAAATTGCCTTGCCCGATGTGCTCGACAAGACCGAACTCGGCGAAGCCAAGCGAGACTACAAGGTCAACCTCGAAATGGATGTCTTCAGTAACCTTGGTTCTTACATAAACAAGGCGACGTATTCGTTCATGTCTTCTGCCATGCAGGAATACATTTCGGCGGCCAGTACCATGACCTTGTACCTGGAATGGTGCGCCCCCGAAGATTACCCTGTAAGTTCGACGGGCAAGAAGATCGGTACTGGGCCTTACATTGCGAAGTTCAATACCGAGGCGAAGAGCGATTACCTGCCGGCGAAGGCTGACGATGGTGACCGCACCGAGGCTCTGAAGGATTCCGATACGTTTACCAGGACGTTTGGTTTCAGAAGGGCTAAAAAATAAAGTGTAGGGGGGAATGTGCCTGGGGAGGCGCATTCTCTTTTTTTTAATGTTTTGGGAGGAAGAGTAAGATTATGAAAAAAGTGTTAAAGGCTGTATTACTGTTGATGTTCTTTGCCGTGGACTTTGCCGTGGCAGATGCGCTTCCTGATCTGGACCGTACCGACAAGGTGCATAGCCGAAAATATCTGGACTCGATAAATGTCTACCATCGTAGACCGATTCGTGTGAACCAGAGTGGCTTTAGGCCGCAGGACTACAAGTATGCCTACGTGGCTGACCCTTCGGATACCAAGTTCAAGGTGATTGACGCCAATAGCGGTGCCGAAGCCTGGAGCGGTTCGTTGAGCTTGATTAGCAATAATGTGGTAAAGCCCAATATGTACGTGAATGGTGCGTTCAACTCCATTACGTCTTATTACCATTATGGTAAGCTAGACAGCAGTACTACGACAGAAAAACTTTACCGTGCAGACTTTACGGGACTTTCTCCAAGTACGCCAGGTGAATATTTTGTGGTGGTGGGTAAAGATACTTCGGCCACGTTCCATATTCACCCTGCCATATTCAACGCTCTCCTTGAAAAATCGCTGATGTTCTTTGGTATTCAGCGTTGCGGTAATACCAATTCCCACTTTCATGCGCCGTGTCACTTGAAAGACGGTTCTGAAATTGGACGAGACTTGACGGGTGGCTGGCATGACTGCGGTGACCATTTTAAGGTGGCCGAAACAGTGGGCTATGCCACTTATGTGCTTTCGATGGTGTACCTCACGTATCAGGACAAGGCCGAAGACCGCTTTGGTCATTCTTACGGCGATACCATACCGGACGGTTACCCGGATGTTTTGTGGGAAGCCAAAGTCGGTGCAGACTACATTTTAAAACTTTATAACGCATCGGTTGAAGACGGCCTGATTGCAAAGGGTGACATGTACCATACGGTGGGTATGAGCGATGAAGACCATCGCTATTGGGATTTGCCGGAGCGTCAGGATAAACAGCCGCGTGAGCAGGGTGGTCCTGACCGCTTTGTGATTAAGGATATTGGTACGAATGTGGCCGGTATTTACGCTGCTGCTTTGGCGAACGTGGCAGAGGGCTTCAAACCTTATGATCCTGTGTATTCTGACTCTTTGTTGCAAGCGGCCAAAACAATTTATGCTAAAATCGTCAAGCCGACGTTTAAACCTTATAATGATATTGGTTGCGCTAGAATGGGTAAAGCAACCATGTATAAGCATGGTGAAACTTTTAATGGTGATGGCTACTATTCCGGTAAGGGCCTTTGCGAAGACGACGCCGCCGCCGCTGCCGCATCGCTCTGGCTGGCCACAGGTGATACGATATATGGCTATGACTTGTATAAAAACAAAGAACTGAATGACAACTACGATATTGCCAAATACGATCTTGCGTTTTTTGAAGGTGGCTATATGGGCACGCCGCCTGGTTTCAACAACTCTTGGGCAACGGACTACCAGAATATTTTCGCCTATGTGTTGTTTACTGTTCAGAAACTGATTTTGAACGATCCTGATTACGAAACAAAATTTCATTTGAGCAAAGAAGAAAGAGATGCCTTGTCTAAGCGAGTTATGGCCTCAATGCGTAAGCAGATTGAAACCAATTCGAGTGGAGATTCTGTTGCTGCCGTTGGTCCTGCAATCGATGGAGAACCTCGTGAAACTCCGGCTCGGCTTAATATAACGCGCCCTTATAATCTTGTTTGGCCCGGCTTTGACTGGGGCTTTAACCGTTATAACATGGGCTCTGCAAATGCGGTATTCTTGCTGTATGAATTGACTGGTGATGAACGTTATTTGAAAGTCGCTCTTGATAACATGTACTATAACTTGGGCGCGAACCCTTGGGATATTTCGTTCTTGATGGGTACTGGTGACAAGAATGAAAATCACCCCCATAACCGAGCTTCGAACCCCGATGGCTATAATGCGGGTGGCATACCCTATGAATACAGGTGCCCAATTGGTGCTTTGATGGGTGGCCGTGATCCGAACATGACTTTGCTTGATGACTGGAATGAATATACCGCAACCGAAACCTGCATTGACTTCTCGGCGCAGTTCCTGTTCCCGGCGCAGAGCTTGGCGCAGACACTCCCGATCGATGCCGAAGGCCCCTTGTTCAGTAACATTCAAGGTACCCCGATTACCGAGACGTCTGCTATTGTAAGCTGGGATGCCAACGAAGTTGCCTTGGTAACGGTATTCTACAATACGACTCCGGATTTGGCCGGCGCAAAGTCGGTGGGCCAGACCAAGGCCACCAAGGGTGGCGAAGTCACGCTTGAAGGCCTTGAAATGGGCCAGACCTACTACTTCTTCTTGGAAGGCATGGATACCAAGCGTAACATGACGACGGACGATAACCATGGCCAGTGGTACCAGTTTACCATGACAAATGTGAAGCCTAATATTAGTGGCGTGACGATTTGCCAGGTGGATAACCGCAGCGCCAAGATTTACTGGTGGACCGATATCCGTTCTAATGGTGTGGTGAATTATGGCACCTCTATGTCGGCGTTGAACGAAACGCAGGCTTCTAGCGATGGGGCGGTGTTGTTCCACGAGGTGACACTCACAAACCTCCAAGCGGGAACCACTTATTACTTTACGGTGTCTTCGGGCATGAGCACTGACAACAACGGTGGCGCGGGTTACAGCTTTACTACCGAAAGCGAAGCGACTTATGCGGATCTTGCCATTTTCATTAAACCCAGTAGCTATCAAGCAGATTGCTCCAATTGGCAGGACTGCTATGAATTCTGGGTGACGCTGACGAATAACGATACCTTGGATTTCCATGATTTCGAAGTAAGACTTTATTTGGGCGATAATCCTAATGTCAAAGTCATTGAATGGGCTAACATGAGCCAGAACTGGAAGGGCAATGGCCAGATGACCTCGATTAAGCAGGGTGGACTTATCTATGGAACCCCGCAATTGGAAGGCTCTAGCTACTATTTCCCCATAACGATCAAGGATACACTTACCGTTTCCGGTCGTATGATTTTCCAGCTTAAGTTCGAATCGGGAACATTTAAGGATTTTGAAAATGGGTGGTCGATTAGGCCGCATACAGCCGATGACGATCCTGAGAGATTTGAAGGAATCGATCTCAAGCAAGGGCCGTATTTTAAGCTGAGTGAAACGAGTGACATTGAGGTGAACGACAAGGGCGATACGGTTATTGCTTTTACCCGTGACCCCTATGTGACGGTCTATTACCATGGCAAGCATATCTTTGGTTATGGCCCGGATTATACGCCAGAAAATGGTCCGCAGGTACACCGTACGGTGACGCTTGAATTCGAAAAACCGTTCAAGACTCCGTTCTATTCTGTAGAAAAAGAAGACTACAAGACAAGTTATGAAGGCTATAGCAAGGTAACCCCCACCGGAATTCTTGATGATCTGGAAATGAACGGTAGACCGCAGAATTTTGTATACGACAACGGAATACGAACCGATTCCTATGTCTTTGCTAAGGATACGATGCTTGCCTATGGCAACAACTACATGGAATGGGTGAGCTGGCACAACCATGCGGCGGGCAAGTCCGATTATACGGGTGCCAACAAGTACGACTGCGCCTGTGCCGTGGTGCGTAGCAACGTAGAAATCGATACCATTACGACTCCGCTCGAAAAACGCTATCTCAGCTTCGACAAGAATTCTTACAAGACTTATCAGACGTCTGCGGGCGGTACACCCAAGATGGTCGAAGTCCGTGTGCAATTGCTCGATTCCTTGGCCCAGCTTTTGGATACGGTGAACGTTACGCTCACTTTGGGCACTACCAGCGGAAACGTTCTCTTCTGGAGTTCTGCAACTTCGACGATTCCTATTACGAGCATCCAGTTGGTGAATGGCGAAGCGACGTTCTACGTAAGCTCCGAACAGGTGATGATGACGACCTTGTTCGCGAAGGTCGGTAACTCGACCCAGTTCGATTACGAGCCTGCAATGGCTGACTTGATTATCGAGGAACTGCCGCCTTGGCCGATTATCGATGTCGCGAAGATGGTCGACACGGATTGCGACAACAAGCCGGATGCCATAAAGATTACGATTTCGAACGAATACCAGGAAAACCAGTCGTTCAACTCGGTGCAGTTCGTTTATAACGGCGACACGCTCAAGACGACCGATGTCATTAGCCAGAACGGCAAGGAAATCGTGGTGAAGGCCAACATCAAGGATACCGCCATCAACACGAACCCGAGCGGCTCCATTACGCTGTATTCTAACGTGGGCGGCAAGGTCGAAAGCCATACGGACTTCTACCAGGACGGCATTGCGCCGACGTTGTTGGCTGTGTCTGTGCTAGAACGCCTAGATACCGCGACAAGTGACCGCGTTTACATGCAGTTTAGCGAACCGATTTCTAGCCCGGGCACCGATTGGCCTACACAGTTGTTCGCGACGAACGGTTCTACAGCGGTCAATGCGCCTACGGTCAAGTTCACGCAGATTTATAACGAATCGATGAACGTTTGGGAATTTGTAATCGGTTTTGACGCCAGCGGTAATTCCATTGTGACCGAAGGCATGTTCGCGCAGCTCCTGTCGAATGCATCCATTAAGGACAAGAGCGGTAACGAAGTGTCGGCCACTTGCGGCCAGCCCAAGCTCCCGATTACCTTGAAGCTGATTCCGGTGCCCATGACGTATGCCTCTATTTCGGATGCCGACGAAGACGGCGTTGCCGAACGCGTTTACATTGAATACGCCCGCGCCATTGACCAGAAACATTATCCGGACAGTATTTCGGTAATCTTTGGCCGTACCGCTCCCGAAACCCTTTGGGTGGCGGGCACGGTTCCGACTTATGCTGCCGACGGCATGACTTCTGTTCTTGACTTGCCCAAGCCCTTTACCTATGGCATTACCAGCGGTACTTACGAGGGCGCTTCGAAGGGCGTGAATATTACGGGCGCAGGCCTTGTCGCCCAGCACTTGGGCAAGGGCGCTTCTTACGAGACGAATTCCGTGCTCGGCGAAGACCTGGCCGGCCCCGTGATCGTGACGGCGACGATTGACATGTCCAAGTCCGATAAATTCGACATGCTCGACATGGTGCTGAGCGAACCGGTGGCTGTCGTGGATTCTTCGCTGGTGTATTACCGCGAAAAGATTGCCGATGTCGACACCGCCATTTACAAGCGCTCGGTGCAGACGCTCACCATTGCGGCCACCAAGACGAGCATGGCTGCCATTTACGACAAGGATAGCCGCCTTGCCGTGACCGACGGTGACTTTGTTCGCCTGCATCCAAAGGAATTCAGTGCCCTGCGCGATGCGCACGGCAATATGCCGGCAACCAATTCTCCGTGGATTCCTATCTTGAGCAGCGGCAATCCGCAGGTCAAGTTCGTGGTGACCATGCAAGACGTGGTGTCCCGTTCGGGCGGCGAATTGCGTTCGCAGGTGCCGTCGCAAGACAACATGCGCATGTACGTGCTGAACCCCGCTACCCACAAGCTCGACTTGATCCAGAACGGTCAGGTGGTTGCAGCGGGTATCGATTCCGCAAGCGTGCAGGGGGCGGTCTGGAAAATCGAAATGACTGTCCCGAGAGGTTCTTCGGGCAACGAAGAGCCCGCTTGGGATTCCTTGCGGGTCAAGTACAACATGCCGATTTATACCAACCTGGGTAGCTACGTGAATCGCTTGGCTGGCAGGTACAGCGTGCCGTCTGGCGTGTACCTGTCTTCGTCCGGCAAGATCGTGTTCTACGTGGAATGGGCAAATACGGCCGTCGGATTGCAGTCTGAACAGGGTAGGGCTGTTGCCACGGGCGCGTATATTTATAAATTGGATATGGAAACGCAGTTCGTCCCGAATGAAAATTCCACGAACGCAGAAAAATTCAGCGGTAAGAACTCTTACGATAAAACATCCACATTTGGTATTAAACGGGTAAAGTAAAATGGCAGAGAGCCTGTATTCCGATTCTCCATACCTTTTGGTGCTTTCGGTACTAGCCCTTCTTGTATCGTTTTACTACCCGGTACTGCTTGAACACAAGATGACGGCACGTCGCTTGCCGAAACCCTTGCGCATGATGGTGATTTCGAACATCGCCTGGAATGCGTGCAGTATTTTGGGGATTCTCTTTTTCAGCGGTACCATCACGCCCGAAATGTCGAACTATTACATAGGTCGCCAGCTTATCTTTGGCTTGCAGGCGCTTTGCTGGGTTCGCGTGGGAGTAGCCCTTTACGACATGGGCGAACTGGTGCTGTTCAGCCACCGCACACCGTACAAGACGATTTCGGGTTCTGTGGGAATCATGATTGTCATTGCCCTCACGTTTCTGTTCGTGGTCAGTCCCGAGACCATTTCGGGTTTTGACTTTTTCGGAATCTTGCCGTTTGCGTACATGCCGATATTCAAGACGTTCACCGTTGTGTATTTGCTGTTCTTCTTGCCGCCATGCTTGCTGATTGTTTACCAGCTCATGCGCAGTTCGCTACGCTCGCTAGATCCGACGGTGTTGCATACCGGCGCCTACATGGCGGGTAGCCTGAGCGTGTGCCTTGTGGTGGCGGTGCTGTTCGACTTCGTGATTCCGCTGGTCAAGGGCTATGGCGCCTGGAATGGCGGTTTCCAGTTCTTTGTGTGGCACCAGTTCCTTACATTGTTCATTGCGGTTCTTTGCGGCCAATACTATACCTCGGCCAGGTTCCGCGATATGGGTGCCTACTGGTTCTTGCAGAAACTGATCAACAAGATCGAAGACGGTATCATCTATTATGACGAAGCCGGAAAAATCAAGGCGGTAAATCACGGCGCAACCAAGTTGCTCGGCCAGTCTTCTATTAGTTTGTGTGGAAGGTCCATCAAGAACGTGCTCCCGCCGAACCTCGACTTTTTCAGGGAGACGGTGTATAGCGATGTGCGCATGAACATCAATGGCGAAACCCATGTGATGAAGATTTATTTCTTCAAGTGCCGTCAGACGTTGATGACGATTGTGAATGTCGCGTTTTTCATGGACCAGTCCAAGACGCTTTTGCTGCAGCAGAACCTGAAAACCTTGAACGAGCAGTACGTGGAATACACGCATGACCTGGTGCGCTATCAGGACCGCTTGAACAAGGAAGCGTCTATCAAGGTTGAAAAGGAAAACGTGCTGAACACGCTGATTAACGCCTTGCCGTTTAGAGTGTGGTACAAGAGCGAACTCGGCGTTTACCAGAAGCAGAACCGCTTGGACTTGGAAAAACGCGGCTCGCGCGAAGGTGCCCGCGACAACGACGAAGATATTTCGGTCTACGAAAAGGAAGCCCGCGAAAAGGGCGAAGTCAAGATGTACACCTCGTTCGAGGACAAGGACGGCGCCGAGATTTCGCAGGACGAAGCGAACCGCCTTACGGGTATGGGCGAACTGGTGCAGACCTTCGACAACATGTATATCCCGATTCTGCAGGCGGGCAAGGCTCCTTACAAGACGCTTTGCCTCAAGGTCGACATGACCGAACAGCGCAGGCTCGAATACGAACGGAACATGTTGCGCGAACAGAAGTTCATTCATTCCCGCCTCGAAGAACTGGGTACCATTTGCGGCGCGTTCGCGCACGACTACAACAACATTTTGGGCTCGCAGCTCGGCTTCCTGGAAATTGCTCAAGAAGTGATTGAAGACAAGCAGTCCCAGGTGTACACGTTTATTTCGGAAGCGAAGAAGGCCGCCCAGCGCGGCAAGGATTCGCTCAACGAACTGCTGAACGCCATTCGCGGCAATGCGAACGCGGCAACGCCTGCGATCGTGTTCTCGCCTTACATGATTATCGAAGATGTGGTCCGCAAGATTTCTTTGACCTTGCCGCCTAACGTGAAGGTGCATAGCGAAGAACTCGACAAGAGCCTCAAGATCCGTGGCATTGTGGCCTCTCTCGATCGCATTATCAGTAACCTCGCCAACAATGCCCTGTTCGCCATGAAAGAAACGGGCGGCGGTTCGCTGACCTTCAAACTTTATCCTGAAACCCTCGAATCCCAGCTGGTAACGCCCTACGCTCCGCCGGTACCTGCGGGCAGTTATGCCAAGTTCGAAATCTCCGATACGGGTACGGGCATGGATTCGGGCACCCTGGAACGTATTTTTGCACCGTTTTTCACGACAAAGGCCCCCGGCGAAGGCCTGGGACTTGGTCTATCTTCTGCCTTAAGGCTGTTAAAAGAGGGAAATGCCTACTTTACGGTGCAGACAATTTTGGGCAAAGGAACTACATTTTATCTATATTGGCCAATTGAAACTGAAACGAAGGAGGGCTAGTGCCTACGATCCTGATTATTGATGACGACGAGCAGTTTAATTTGATGCTCAAGTCCGCTCTTGAAATCAAGGGCTACAATGTGGAAACGGCTAAGAACGGTAAGGAAGCCAAGGCTCTTTACCAGAATAAGACCTATGACGTGATCATTACCGACATCATTATGCCTGATGTCGATGGTTACGAAGTGATTTTGGACCTGCGTCGTTTGAACATGAGCGACCGTACTATCGCCGTGAGCGGTGGTGGCCGTACTTCTGCTGAAGACTACCTGATGACCGCTCAGCACTTCGATGCCGCGGCAACCTTCAACAAGCCTGTGGACTTGCAAGCCCTTCGCGCGAAGGTCGAAGAAATCATCAAGAGCCATTCGTAGTAGGTCGCGATGAACATCCTGATCGCGGATTTGGATCAGAAATTTGTCGGCGATATCCAGCACTCTTGGTCGGTTGCGGGGACAACCTTGTTCACCTGCACCCGCGAAAGTGACCTCATGCCCATCGTCAAGAAGAATTCGATAGACCTTGCGTTTATCGAAGTTCCTTTCTTAATGCAAGACAACATGGACATGGTGAGCTTTTTAAAGGAACGCCAGCCTGGAATCGAAATCTTTGTACTGTGCGATGACCGCAACTGGCAAGGGGCCGCCTCTGCAATTACCCGCGGTGCAAACACCTTCCTCAAAAAGCCGATTTCGATATCTCAACTTGAATCGACGGCTCAAAAAGTTCGTGCCCAGCAACTGAACAAGTCCAACAACCAGCTCATGGAATCCCAGGTGCTGGACGGCCTTTTGGGGAATACCCCCGAAATGCGCAAGATTCTAAAGACCGTCTACAAGGTCGCTCCCACGAACAGCACCGTGCTCATTACCGGCGAATCCGGCTCGGGCAAGGAATTCCTCGCTAACGTGATTCACCGCTACAGCAAACGTGCGGGTGAACCGTTTGTGGCGGTAAACTGTGGCGCCATTCCCGAAAACCTGGTCGAAAGCGAACTCTTCGGAAGTAAGAAGGGTGCGTACACGGGGTCTACCGCCGACAAGAAGGGCCTGTTCGAATCCGCAAACGGCGGAACGCTCTTTCTGGACGAAGTCGGCGAACTCTCGGCGGCGACCCAGGTCAAGCTTTTACGTTTTTTACAGAGCCACGAAATCAGGCGTGTGGGCGATACCCAGCCGCAGTACCTGGACGTGCGCGTGCTTGCTGCAACGAACCGCGACCTGCAAGAGGCCATGCAAGAAGGCCGCTTCCGCGAAGACCTTTACTACCGCCTGAATACATTCCATTTGCTTTTGCCCCCGCTCCGCGAACGCAAGCCCGCGCTCCCGAACCTGATCAAGTATTTCATCTTGAAGAACAAGGACGCCCAGGGCAAGGACATTGTGGACCTTGAACCGGCGGCCCTGTATGCGCTGACTAAGTATTCGTACCCGGGCAACATTCGC
Organism: Fibrobacter succinogenes; assembly: GCA_902756345.1. GTDB lineage: Bacteria > Fibrobacterota > Fibrobacteria > Fibrobacterales > Fibrobacteraceae > Fibrobacter. Next base: position 53,120 of record CACVQR010000002.1, read on the forward strand.
GAACTCGAAAACATTATCGAGCATGCGACCGTACTTGCCGAAGGCGGCGTGATTCGCCTGGAAGACTTGCCCGAAGAGGTGCAGGCCTGCGCCCGCGAACAGACGATGGCGATTCCGCACATCAAGGGCGACCACAACGCCGACCCCCAGGTGATCGAAGCCGAACCGATCGACTTGCCGGGAATCTCTTTTGAAAGCAGCGCGAAAGCAGAAAAGAAGCCTGCTACCGAAACCGAAGACGACGGCGAACTCTTGTCGCTGGAAGAAATGGAACGCAGGCATATTCTGCGCGCCCTGAGCGTGTGTGGCGGCAATCGCACCGAAGTCTGCAAGCGCTTGGGCATTAGCCGCGCGACCCTGTGGCGTAAATTGAAAGAACTTAAGATTATGATGGATGGCGACGATGCCTGATTTTGAAAATCAACAGAATTCTTACGAAGGCCGCCAGGTCCCGATGGACCTGGATGCTGAACGTTGCCTGCTTGGAAGTATTTTGCGCGATCCTGACGTGATGGGCGAAGCCATCATGATTATCAAGGACGAAAGCTTTTTCTACCTGGAAAAGCATCAGTTGATTTGGACTGCCCTGTGTACGCTCAACCGCAACGTGACGCCGATTGACTTGGTGACGCTTGCAGCCGAGCTCGAGACCATGAACAAGCTTACGCTGGTGGGCGGTCGCGAATACCTGTTCGAACTCATGGAATCGGTGGCCTCTTCGGCCAACGCCAGCTGGCATATTGAACTCTTGCGCAAGAAGGCGACGCTCCGCAAGCTGATCAAATCTTCGTCTGCGGTTATCAAGAATGCCATGGACCCGGCGGCGGTGCCCGACGAGGTCTTGCAAGATGCCGAACGCGATATCTTCGCCATTGCCGACGACCAGATTCGCGATTCCTTGAAGCCAATCCAGAATTTTGTGACGCCTCTTTTGGAACGCCTGAACAACCGCAAGGACGGCATTACAGGCATTCGCACGGGCATTACCGAACTCGACGAACTCACCAACGGCCTGCAAAAGTCCGACTTGATTATTCTCGCGGCACGCCCGGGTGTAGGTAAGACGTCTTTCGCTTTGACGATTGCGGCGAATGCGGCCATCAACTTCCAGCAGAATGTGGCGTTTTTCAGCCTCGAAATGGATGGCGTGCAGTTGGCCCAGCGTCTGCTTTGCTCGCAGGCACAAATCGACCAGAGCAAGCTCCGTAACGGCTACCTCAACAGCGACGAAAAGAAGAAGTTGATTGCCGCCGTGACGCCGATTCAAAAGGCACCGCTCTATGTGGACGATAACGCAGACCTCGGCATCATGGAACTCATGAGCAAGGCCCGTCAGCTCAAACGCAAAGGCAAGCTCGATCTTTTGATTATCGACTACCTGCAGCTCATGAAGACGGGTAAAGAAGAAAACCGTGCCGTCGCTATCGGTGCCATTTCCCGCGGCCTCAAGATTCTTGCAAAGGAGATGCAGATTCCGGTTATCGCGCTCGCACAGCTCAGCCGTAAAGTCGAAGAAAAGGGCCGCGAACGCCCGCAGCTCTCTGACCTTCGAGAATCGGGTTCTATCGAACAGGATGCCGACATGGTGTGGTTCGTGGAACGCAAGTTCGTGCAGACCCACCGCGAAGAAGACAAGCATACCGCAGAACTGATTGTGGCCAAGCACCGTAACGGTTCGGTCAAGGATATTCCCATGACCTTCATTCCGGAATACACCACGTTCTACGATGCCGCCCCCGAAGGCGAAGGCGGTGGCGAAGCCTATGCCTACGACGACGCAAGCGACATGGGCCCGACGGATTTCGGAAGTTACTAAGGGGTTCTAGATGCAGATTCTGATAGCTCCATTTGTCTGGATTGGCGAGGTTATCGTAACCGGTATTTCGGCTATTGGCGAAGTGGTCTGCATTTTTTTGAACACGCTCAAGCAGTTGCGTTTTATCCACAAGAATCCGGTGCTCATCGTAAAGCAGATGATTTCGATTGGCGTGTCGTCGCTTCCGCTTTTGTTCGTGACGTCTATTTTTACGGGCATGGTGGCCACGGTGCAGGCAGAATTCGAATTCCATAACCTGGTGGCCGACAAGTTCGTGGGTACGGCTGCCTGTAAAATGATCCTGATCGAGCTTGGCCCCCTGCTGACGGCGATTGTGCTTTCGGGCCGCGTGGGTTCTGCCGTCGCTGCAGAACTGGGCTCCATGAAAGAAAAAGAGGAACTGGCCGCCTACACGGTGCTGGGCCTTGACCCGTACCGCTATTTGGCGATGCCGCGCTTTGTGGCCTTCTTTACCATGGTGCCTTGCCTTACCGTTATTTCGAATGCGCTGGGTATTATCGGTGGCTGGATTGTTTGCGTGCTCGGCCTCGACATTACCACCTATACTTACGTGACTGGTATGCAGTACTTGTTTGACCCCATGGATTTGTGGTCGGGTACGCTCAAGTCCTTTGTCTTTGGAACCTTGATTTTCTTGCTGGGTTACTACCATGGCATTAATGCCAAGCCGGGTGCCCGCGGTGTCGGAATTGCGACCATGAGCGTGGTGGTTTCAAGCTGCCTCATGATTTTGATTGCAGACTTTGTTTTGGACGCTATCCTATTCTTCTAAGGTGTCACTATGCCAAACGTAAAAATAGACCCGAACGATATCGCTATCCGTCTTAAGGGATTAAAGAAGTCCTTTGGTCCGCAGGACGTTCTTTGCGACGTGAACCTGGATATTCGCCGTGGCGAGACGATGGTGATTATCGGAAAGTCCGGTGGCGGAAAGTCCGTGATTCTAAAACACATGATTGGGCTTTTGCAGCCCGATGGCGGCGAAGTGACTGTGGACGGCGTGACTATCAGTACGCCCAAGTTCTTCGACACGCACACGATTCGCCGCAAGATGGGTATGCTGTTCCAGATGGGCGCCCTTTTTGACTCCATGGACACGGGCGAAAATATTGCGTTTGCCTTGCGCGAACATCACCCTGAAATGAGCGAAGCCGAAATCCAGGACGTGGTGACCGAAAAGCTCAAGATGATCAACTTGGTGCCGGAATTTAGAACCAAGATGCCGTCTGAACTTTCGGGCGGTATGCGCAAGCGTGTGGCCCTTGCCCGCGCCATCGCCTTGAACCCGGAAATCCTTTTGTACGACGAACCCACTACGGGTTTGGACCCCATTACCAGCGACGTGATCAACGACTTGATTCTCGATATGCAGAGCAAGCTTGGCGTGACGTCCGTGGTGGTGACTCACGACATGGTGAGTGCTTTCAAGGTGGCCGACCGAATTGCCATGCTGTATAATGGTCGTATTATCGAAGTGGGCACAGTTGACGAAATCAAGAACACCAGTAATCCTTACGTACACCAGTTTATTACGGGCCAGCGCAGGATTTCGGTGGACGAAGAATAACCACTTTAAGTTGAACTCGATTTTATTGTAAACTTGACTTTACGTTTGTCAAGTGGTCATGGCGAATGTATGCAAAAAATATGTGCTTTTCTGCACGAAATTTAGCACGCCTATAGCGTTTTGATTTTTAAAAATGTATTTTTCCGACAAAGAGGTTTTATTATGAATAAGAAACTATTCGTAGGTATTTCTATGGTGACTGCGGTCAGTGCAGGCTTTTGGGCCTGTGGTGAAGGCACCATCAATGAAATGACCGAAATGGATAACGTTATTTCGATGCAGTATCCCTTGGATCCGGTGACTGGCGCCGCTAGCCCGGAACTTCAGAACCTGAGGGACAACGCCAAGAACACTTGTAAAGAAGACATGGGTTGCTACACCCAGTATCAGGGTTACCTCGAAGGTACGGAACCGGTAGATGTTCCCGAATCCTCTTCCTCCGAAGAAAATCAGGGCCCAATCACGAACCCCACGATGTCGTCCTCTTCTCGTGGCGATTTCAACATCGTGACCAAGCCGTCTTCTTCTTCCATGCAGATTATCGATAACCCGGAGCCGACGTCCTCTGCTGGTGGAGAAATCGTTGTCCCGGTAACTGGCCTCGGTTCTTGCGCTCCGGCCTCTACGCCTATCAGCAAGAGCGGCAAGGTCAAGTGGAAGTTCACTGCAAACACGGCCAATGCGACTTACAGACCTGCTGATTTTGCCAAGGCACAGTTTGCCTGGACTTTCGAGGGCGGTACTCCGGCTACGGGTACTGGTGCTACGACTGGCGACATTACATATAGCGCATCCGGTGCTGTAGGTGCTTCTTTGACCGTGACCATGGGTGATGGCGCTTCTGAAACGATTCAGTGCTCTAAGCTCCAGGTGAACGGCGACCCGATTACGGGTTGTAAGTGCGCCCCAGTCGGTGTGACTGGTTCTGTCAATTACCTAGAAACGCCTGATGTCAATTGGGCCGTGTCCGGTTGTACCTCTGCTTCCGACATTACGTCCTATACATGGGAGGGTGTTGAAGGTGCTGACACCTTTACCAAGACCTTTGATGCTGCTGTTGCGTCCTATGCTCCCAAGCTTAAGGTTGGCAATAACGACAATACCGTTGTCGATGTGACATGCGACGCCGTAAAGGTGACTGAAGGGGCCGAATACACGATCAAGAGTGCTAATGACGAAGGAAAGATTACACTTACGGCGGCTGGAACCTATAACGTGGTTATCGGATTCGCATGCCAGAACAAGGTATTCTTCTGTAACGGAGTCGGTGGCCCGGTTGGCGGTTCTGTAAATGAAGTGCCGATGGCGGAAAGTTGGTACACGACTGCAAATTTGACTGCGGCTGATTGCTCCGGTAATGCTACGGTGTCTCTGACTGTGACTGGTCCTGCCACTTGCGGTGCTCAGTAATATAGATTCAATCGTTTTAGAAAAAGCTCCCTTCGGGGAGCTTTTTTTTGTTGCCTACGTTTTATGCTTACGAGAAAAGAGACGTCCTAAAAGGACGCCTCATTTTCTTTCCGGTTAGATCCTGTCTCAGCCCATAGCCAACTTCCTGCTTCCAACTTCCTGCTTCCAACTTCCTACTTCCAACTTCCTACTTCCAACTTCCTACTTCCAACTTCCTACTTCCTACTTCCTACTTCCTACTTCCAACTTCCAACTTCCTACTTCCTACTTCCAACTTCCAACTTCCTACTTCTTCTTGACCGCGTTCCAAACCATGTAGCCGATGAACAGGGCGCCAAAGGCGAGGAGTGCAATCGCAAGCTCGGAATTGTACTTCTCGATGATATCCTTCTGGCCGTGGGCGAGGTAGCCGAGGCCGGCCAGCACGCAGTTCCAAATGGTGGCACCCAAGAAGGTGTAGAGCGTAAAGGGCAACAGCTTCATGTTGGCAATGCCCGCCGGGATCGAAATCAGCTGGCGGATCACGGTAATCAGGCGGCCCACGAAGGTAGAGATGGCGCCGTGTTCGCGGAAATAGTTCTCGGCCTTTTCAAGTTTCTGCGTGTCGAGCAGCAAGAAATGCCCCAGGCGGCTGTCGGCAAACTTGTAGATAATCGGACGGCCCAGGAACTTGGCCAAGAAATAGTTGATGTAGGCGCCCATGAGTGCGCCGATGCTTGCGGCAACTACGATCAGGGCTATGTTCAGGCCGGACTCGGGCTGCAAGGCCTTGTAGGCGGCCGGCGGCACTACCAGTTCCGACGGGAACGGAATGAAGGAACTTTCGATGGCCATCAGGAGCGCGATGGACCAGTAATTCAGGTGTGCGTTGTACCAATCGATAATTTGCGTGTAGAGTCCGGCGGACTTGGCGGCTGGGGCCGCCTGCGCGACAGAATCTGCGGCTGCGTCGGGGGCGGCAAATGCCACAGTTGCAAACAAAGTAATAATTGCGAGGGCTAGGAGTTTTTTATTCATAGGGGCAAATATAGAATTTGGGAAAGGGGCCGGGGTGACATAGGAGGGGAATGTCGATAAACAAAAAAGTCCAGACAACGTCTGGACTTTTAAAAATCAGTCAAAAGAGATTATCTCTTTTTCTTCTTGGCGGCGCGAGCCTTCTTGGCTTCGAGCTGCTTCTGTCTAGCCTTCTTCTTGGCTTCCATCTTGGCGGCTCTCTTGCTTGCGGCTGCGCTGTTGTTGTGCTGAACGGCAGGCTGTTCTTCTTCGACAGCTTCTTCGGCGTCCGGTTCTTCGGCCGGCTGTTCCGGTTCGCTGTAGCTTTCGCCAGTCTGGTATTCAATGATAGACTGTTCTTCGGCTGCCGGAGCGGCGCCACCGTTCTTGGCCTGCTGCAATGCTGCCTTGGCTTCTTCGACGTACTTGCCGTTCGGGAAACGCTTCAGGTAGATTTCGTAGTCCTTGAGACGGTTGCCGGCCTTCACCAGTTCAAAGATTCCTGCTTCGGCTTCGTCGCGGAATGCACCGTTCGGATTGTCGTTCAGGTAAGTGAGGTAAGCCTTGAAGGTGTTCTGGGCCTGGATGGCGCGGAACTTGTCGTATTCGCTGAGAGAGCGGAGCTTGGCTTCGACTTCGGCTCTACGCGGAGAGTCGGGGTAGTACAGCAAGAACATTTCGAGCATTTCGGGATCGTTGCTTGCCATGACCTGGTCGAAACGAGAATCTTCCTGCTTGGCCTGGTATTCCTTGATCTGCACCTTGCCGCTGTCGAGCGTGGAGTAGAGTTTTTCCTTGGTGGCGAGGTCTGCCGGGTGGCAGAAGGCGAGGAAGCTTTCAAGCACGTCGGCGAACTGCGTACGGGTGTAGGCTTCGCTCATGTCGGGGAGTTCACCGTTTTCGTCGAGGTAGAAGCGGTAGTCGCGTTCAATGGCCATGCAGTCCCAATCGCTAAGCGTGTCCTTGACTTCGCTGTACTTGCGCAGCACGTCGTCGCGGTCATGCAGGTTGTAGCGCATACGGCGGTCACGGCGGCTTTCACGACCGAAGTCAAGCGAAATTTCCAAGCCTACGCGAACGGGCCACTTGTATTCGATCTTGTCGAACTTGAGGTCGGAGTACGGCGAGGGGCTCGGGTTGTTGTCCTTGTCGCGAGCCTTGACATTTTCGTACGGGAGGAATTCCTTGCGGACATTGATGCCGATCTTGAAGTCGACATCCTGGAAGAGTTCGCCAATGCGGTATTCCAAGGCGCTGGACACAAAGCCCGTCTTGAGCATTTCGGTATGGGACTTGGTGTTGCCGGCATAGTCGTCGTAGAAAGAGAAGAACTGGAAGCCAAAGCCGCCGAGCACGCGCAGGTCGAAGTCACCACCCAGGTTAAAGGTGAAACCGGCAAGCACGGACGGAGCGTAAGCGAGGAACCAGAGTTCTTCGTCGTTGTGCGGGCTCTTCTTGTTTACTTTACCGGTTTCTTCGTCCTTGAAGGTGTACTTCGGGCTGTCTTCAATCGTTCCAAGCTGAATGGAATTGACTTCGGCACCGAGCCAAAGGGTGAACGGAATGTCCGCTTTCCAAAATGGAGTAATCAGCGGCGACCACAGGAAACCGACCGAGGCCGGAATCGTGAGTAGCTTGGTGTCGATACCATCGTCGAGCAAGGTCTTGTTTTTGTCGGCCTTGAAGTTCAGGAATGCAGGTTCACCCTGCAGGTACAGCTGGTGACGCCAGTTGATTCTTTCAAAATCGGCGGCCTGAGAAGCCGCAGCTAATAAAGTCAGTGCAAGTAACAGTTTACGCATCAGTCTAAATTTAATTTTTACTTTGGGATTGAGTGACAGAAAAAATAAATATTAAGCTTTTTTTAATGATTTTTCGCTCTTTTTAGAAGGTTAAAACGAATCCGACGCCCAATAGGACGATTCCGGTACCTAGCAAGGCGCCTCCGACAGTCATTTTCTTGTCGCCCTTGTCGACCAAATCCTTGTTTTCGGCGGCCCTGGCCTGGAAGTTTTCGCCACCGGCGGCGGGGCGGTCCAGTTCCTGCTTTATCTTGTCAGCATCTTCGTAATCGATGTTTGCAAGGTAAATAAAGAGCGTGCCCAAAAGGATCGGGGCAACGGACGAACCCATCAGCGTGCGTCCGATAAAGTCCTTCTTGCGTTCATGCTGCCATTCCTGCTGTGCCACGAGTTCCTGCTTGTCAGAAATCGGTGTGAGGTTGATTTCGACATTGGTCAGTTCGGTGGGCGGGGTGAACACGGTCAGTACGGTATCGCGGTAGCCGACTTTGCGGATCTGGAAGGTCGAAAGTCCGGGGTCGTAAATGGAGTACTTGTTCGGCGTAGAACCGATAGGTTTCGTTTTCTTGGTTACAGGTGTTGTGCCGCCAAAGATCGATGCGCCTTCGGGAATGGTGTGGATCAGAAGCTCGGGCTTTACGCGCTTGAGCTTCAGCGAAATCTTTGCGGTGTCGCCCGGAATCGGCTTGATGGCGGCCTTTGCGCCCCACATCTGGCGGTCTACACTCCAGTAGGCGTAGACTTCGGTTTTGCTGGAATCGTCAATAATGAATGTGCAGGGGCTCTTGCAAATGTCGTCGTTCCCGCGAGTCATGATGTTTGCACCTTCGGGGTTGGTTTCGACATGCAGGTAGCTCTTGTTGTTTGCCGCATGCTGCACGGGGACGTTTTGAATAGGGACCTTTTCGCCTTGGAGCTGGAGCACGAATCCGCGGAGCTTGTCTTTAGAAAGGGCATCGCTCAGGGACTTGATTGCAGACAAGCTTATTTGGGCGACGTAGTCGGTCTTGGCCGAATCGCTAAACTGGAAATGCGACATCTGGACCATGACCGAGTCCGGGGTTCTCGCCGAGGTAATCCGTCCGATATAGGCCGACGCCGCTCCGTGCTTTTTCAAGAAATCCTTGATGCAGACAGCGTCATTGCAGAAGTCGAATTCCTGGCGGTTGACAAAGGTGGCTGGCGTTCCGGATTCCCTGAGCAAGCGGATGATCAAGTTCTCCAGTTGTTCGGCAAGTGCCGATTCGGAATTGCGGCGTTCGAACGAAACAAAGATATGCAGGCCTTCGACCGGAGTCTCGATAGAATGCTCGACAGTGAGAGAATCTGCTTGCGTGGAATCTTGAAGGGTTGAATCCAGGGCGACCGTATCTTGAATGGAGGAATCCTGGATGGCGGGCTCCTGTGCGGCGGAATCTGGGGCACTTGCCTCCGCGGGGGCGGCCTGGGGCTGATTCAAGAGGTCGTTGCCTTGGTCGTCGACAATGCTCTTGAAGCGGTCCTTGTGAATGCGGATGACAGTGAACTTGCCCTGGATGGTTCCGCCGAGGCTCACGGTGTCGTTCTTGACACCCAGGAATTGGGCGTCCTGCTTGGCGCCGGTCACGAGTTCTACGTGGCTAGGGATTCCTTCTTCGGCCCAAATGACGCTCACCCAAAAGAGTGCAAATGTCAGTAGAATCTTTTTCATAAAGCCCTAGAATGAAAAAATGAATCCAATAGAAAGTAATGAGACACCTGTGATAAACGAGGCGTAGGTAAAGCCCTTCGCGGTCCTTGCCTTGCGCTGGTAACTCCTGAATTCGTCGCGGGCGTCTTGGTTGCGGTCTGATTCGATAGAAGAGTTCTTGATAGCCTTTTTGCTGTCGTCGGCCTTGCTGATTTCGTAATAGGTAATGGCACCAGACAAAAGGCCCAAGGCAAAGGGAACGAGCGAAAGCTTCATGAGGTCCTTGCCTAGCACTCTGCGCTTGCGCTTGGATATGTCGGACTGCTGGGCTTGCAGAAATCCTTCGTCGAGAATCGGCTGCTGTGAAACGATAATGAACGAGGTGTCCTTGGCAGAAAGTCTCACTCGAATCGTGGTGTCCGTAAATCCCGGGTTGAACAGGGATATCAGAACGTCGGAGGCGAGCGAATCGTTCACGTCGATGAATGCCGGCGACACGTAAGCCGGCTCCCTGGAATGGTCGGGGCTCACTTCGTCGATGTAAATGTCGGCGTTGCTCGGAATGGTCGAAACATGCAGAACCTTGGATTCTGCAAAGGCGTAGCCCATCAGGGAACAGAGAAGTATCATGAGTATCTTGTTCATTTAGTACTCCCTGTTCGGGAACGGTCCCGTAATCACCCGGTAGCTGGACATGTTCTCGATGTACCAGTGGACATCGGAGACCTTGTTGCGGGCGTTGTCTTCGCCCAGGAATTCAATTTTGCACCTGCCGAAACAGCGGGTGTGGAACGACAGCACCGGATTGGAATAGGTGGGCTGAATCGTGTCGAAATCCACAATGACCGAAAGCCTAGATTCGTTGATGCCGGAGCCGTCGTCAAAAAGCAGGAATTCGACATCTTCGGCGGCGCCGATGGTGTCGTGGTAAGAGGAAATTTGCGGCGCGACGTTGTCCTTGAGCACAATGGTGTCAGTCGTGAGTACGGTGTAGGCGGGCACGTCTACGATAAGGCTTTCGCTCGCATATTCCCTGCGGTAAGTTTCTTTCACTAGAACCTTGAGCCCAAGCTGCGGCTTGACCTTGGCGACCAGCGTGTTCGAAATCCGGTCGCCCGTGAGTGTTTCGAGCGTGTCGCCGTTGTTGGCGATCAAGTAGGCGACCGTCTGCAAAATGGAATTGTCGCGGTAGCGGTCGTAAACCAGCGGAATCTTGATGGTCGAAGTCTCGTTCAGAATCTTTGTCGAGAAATGGAAAATCTCGGTGGAGTCGCGGTACTGGCGTCCGCTTACGCTGGTAACCAGCATCTTGGTGCCCCAATACAGCGTGAAGGAACTGTCGTTCAGGTCAATAGCTTTCTGGGCGACGGAGTCGAAATCTTCGACGAGAGAACCCATCAAGGTCCCTTCGGAATTGCAGTCGATGGCTCCGAGCGGAGAAATCCAAACGGAATCCGGATCGTAAGACAGGTAAACTTCGCAGCGGGAAGTTTCCCACGGGTCGATTCCCGAAACCGTCCAGCGGAGTGGTAAGGATTGGTCGTCGGTAGGTTCGGCCTGGTTGTAGCCATTGTACGGGAAATCCAGGGAAATGGAGTTGGGCGTGTTCACGTAAATCTTGAAGGTGGAACGCAAGGTGTCGCCGTAGGTGTCGGTGGTTTCGAGTGAACCGTCTATGACTCCGGGCTCATTGAAGGTGTAACGGAAGGAATTCAGGTTGAAGGTGCTTTCGCCGATTTTCCAGAGGATCCCGTTGTAATAGGGTTGCAATGTTTCGTCGGTGTAAATGAGCCCGCCTATGGAATAGCCGGCGTAGAACCGGAGCGTTTGCCCCTGCTCCACGAAAACATCTTCCAGGGGGGCGAAACGGTTGGCAATTTCCGTGTTGTATCCGTCGGGGCCGGCAAAGGCGAATTGCCTGAGGACGTTGGAATCCTTGTCGACGAGGTGCTCGTCTCCGCAAGCGACCAACGCAAAGACTGCGGCCAAAAGCCAAATGCTCAAGAGCTTATTCACTGAATACCTCCGGGAATGTCGCATTGGGGCGGAGGTAGAATGTCCTTTTACTCCTGTTGTAGCTGGCGTCAAAGACGACGACTGTTATCGGCTTGTAAGACCAGCTCTGCATCGCGGCTTCCTTGGTAAACGGGACATAGAGCGTGTCGTTAGAAAGCTTGAAATCGTAGAGGTAGTCGTTTTCGTAGAAGATGTGGATTTTCGATGTCGGAATGTCGCCGCCGAGGTCTTCGATGAAGAATCGCAGCGTGTCGATAATGTTGATTGTGTCGCGGTTCCTGAAGGTTGAAATTCGCGGCGGAATATCGTCGTTCAGGACAATGGTGTCGAGTTCCAGAATCTGGTTTGCGCCCAAGTGGAACGGAATGGATTGTGCCGTAAAGTCGCTTTCCTGGTTGACCGAGACGACGATGCGGTAGTCGCCCTCCGATAAGGGCTTGATGGCAAAATCGACGTCGTGCAGCTTGGAGGTAGTCAGGGTCTTGATCGTGTCATGGGCTTGATTGAGAAGGCTAACCTTGAATTCGAAGGTCCCGAACTCGGTGCTTGTGGTGATTGTCCCAGAAATTGCGTTTTCGCCGTTAAGCCCGTTGGTGTAGAACGACGACAAAAGGACTTCGTTGGATTTTTGGTTGAATTCGTTGTAGGCGGTCACGGTCCAGGTGTATTTCTGCAAGGGCGAAAGTCCCTTGAGATACGTAAAGTAAGCCTGATTCAGGATAGTGTCTACAAGGACGTTCTTTTCGTTGTCCATCAAGATAAAATGCGAATAGATATCCCAAAGGGAATCCGGGTCGTAAAGGTTCCAGGCGAAATTGACTGCGGTGTCGGCGGCGATGTTCTGGGTCTTGTTTGCCGGAATGAAATGCTCTGTGTCTATGGACGGGGGCGAGGCGACGGTTATAGAAAGCGTGTCGCTCAAGGTGTCGCCGAAAAAGTCGACAAAGACGAAGGCTACCTTGTGTTCGCCGGGCGTTTCGATGCTTTTCTTGAAACTGTATTCGCTTGCAAAGGAATTGCCATCGATGGTCCAGTAGTACTGCTTGTTGCGAATGGACTTAGACGGGTAAACCGTCGTCAAGAAGATGAGCGAGTCGCCCGGCTGGACCGTGTCGGATTTTGCCTTTACGGCATCGACGTCGAAAGACTTGGAAATGGTTGCGGATACTTTTATGTCCTGAACGGGCTGCCCGTTGAACAGGTAGTCGTCAGAGTCGGTACAGGCAACAAACGAGAGAATCAGTAAACCCAGGGCGGCAAGACGTTTCATTTTGCCTCCGGGGTGCCAAAGACGAAAAATTCCTGCTTGTCGGTAGAATCCTTGTCGCCCAAGGAATCTGTGACCAGAATGCGGAAGGTGTGGCGGCCTTCGCTAAAACCGGACTGCATGACTTGTTGCAGTTCTCCCACCTTGTATTGGACGCCATCAATTTCCAGGACGTTTTCTAGCCCTTTACTGCCGTCGCGGTCAAAGGATTGCCAAGAAAACAGGAACGGTGTGTGGCTGTTGCCGTAAAGCGTGTCGCCATTGGCCGGAATCGTTTCGGCTAGAATCTGCGGCGGGTTGTTGACGTTTACGGAGAAGGTGGTTTCGAGCGTGTTGCCCTCGTTGTCTTTAATGAGAAGCCGGTCGGGAATGAAATTACGCGACAAGAAACTGGATGCCATGTAAGTGGTGCTGATGGTGTAGGTCGCGCCGCTGTCCAGGATTTCGTCGCCGTTGTACCAGTAATACTTGATTCTATTCTTGTACTTGCCGGGGGTGACTTCGGCAATCAGTTCGGCTTGCTCGTTGGAGTTGATTTTGATGGGCTCTTCGATTGCTTCGTCGAATTGCCTTGCGAAGACGCTCACTTCCGAAATTTTTTGGGTGTCGTTTGGAGCGTGAGGAACATCCAGGCATGCAGAAAAAAGGGCTCCAGCCGCAAGTGCAAGGCTGATGGCCAAAAGACACTGATTGTTCTTACTCAATAAACTCACCTTGTTAAAGATAACTATATTCGTAAACATGAGTACCGAAAACTTTGAATATAAAACCGCAATGGAGCGTTTGGAGAATATCCTGGAGCGAATAGACAACTCCGAGATGGAAATCGACGAATTGGCCGGAGCGGTACAGGAAGCGACGGATTTGTTGCGCAAATGCCGCCAGATTTTGCTCGCGACCGAAAAGAACGTGCAAGAAGCCCTTTCGGGGCTCGACGGCGAGACTGAAACCGGGGCGTAAGGATGGCAGATGTTCCTGCAATGGAAGTTTCGGGGCTTACAGTAAAGTTCCCGATTCGCGGCGGAGTGCTCGGCAAGGTCCAGAAGTACTTTACGGCGGTCGAAAACGTGTCGTTTTCGGTGCAGGCCGGGCAAATTCTTTCGATTGTGGGGGAGTCGGGCTGCGGAAAGTCGACTCTGGTGAAGTCGCTGGTGGGGCTTGTTCCCATGGACAGTGGCGAATTCAAGCTTTTTGGCGAAAAAGTGGTAAAGGGCCGGACTGCTTCCGGAAAGCGGGTCTCGGACTTGGTACAGATGATTTTCCAGGATCCGTTCAGCAGCCTGAATCCGCGCCAGACGGTGTCTGAAATTCTGACGGCGCCGCTGGTTGCACGCGGAGTGAAGGTACTTGACGCCGAGGCGCGTGCAAGAGAACTTTTGGAGCGCGTGTCGTTACCGAAAGAGGCTCTCCAAAAGTTCCCCCACGAATTCTCGGGGGGCCAGCGGCAGCGCCTCTGCATTGCCCGCAGTCTGATGGTCAAGCCCAAGATTCTTTTGTGCGACGAAGTCACCAGCGCCCTGGATGTATCGGTGCAGGCGCAGATTCTGCATTTGCTCGACGACTTGCGGGGCGAATTCGGGCTTTCGATTGTGTTTATCAGTCACGACATGCAGGTTGTCCGCGCTCTGAGCGACGAGGTCTTGGTCATGTACTTTGGGCACGTGGTGGAACGTGGTGCGGCCGATTCTGTGCTCACTGATCCACAACATGAATACACGAAAAAACTGCTGGCGAGCGTCCCGACCATTCGCCGCGACTGGTAATTTCTATCTTTGCGTGCGAAAAAGAGGTTTTATGTCCGCGAATCCGATTATTGTAGTAGATTACAATGCCGGCAACCTGACTTCGGTGATGAATGCTCTTGCCCACATTGGCGCAGAGGCGAAGTCTAGCCACGATGCCGAAGAAATTGCGAAGGCGACCCGCCTGATTTTCCCGGGCGTAGGAGCTGCTGCTTCTGCCATGGAAACTCTGACCCGCACGGGTATCGGGGAGGCCATCAAGGCTGTCGTCAAGGCCGGAAATCCGGTACTCGGTATATGCATTGGCTGTCAGATTATTCTCGAAGAAAGTGAAGAAGACGGTGGAGTCAAGACTTTGGGCCTTATTCCCGGCAAGGCAGTGCGATTCAAGGATGAACCGGGCCTCAAGATTCCGCACATGGGCTGGAACCAGGTGGACTTTACGCGTGAACACCCGATTATGAAGGGTATCAAGAGCGGAAGCGATTTCTATTACGTGCATTCGTACCATCCGGTGGTGAGTGCCGAATACGCTTTTGCTGAAACGACTTACGGTTCGCAGACATTCCAGGGAATGGTGGGCAAGGACAACTTGATTGCAACCCAGTTCCACCAGGAAAAGAGCGGAGACGTGGGCCTTGCCATGCTCAAGAATTTCTGCGATTGGAAAGTCTAGTATTACTATATTGTCCCCGTAATTGGAGAAAAATATGAAAAGATCCATCGTTATCACCGGCGGCGCAGGCTTTATTGGTAGCCACGTGGTTCGCCTGTTCGTGAACAAGTACCCGGACTACAAGATTATCAATCTTGACAAGCTGACCTACGCTGGCAACCTTGCAAACCTCAAGGACGTCGAAGACAAACCGAACTACAAGTTCGTGAAGATGGACATTTGCGACTTTGACGCTTTCTACAAGCTCATGCAGGACGAGCATGTCGACGGCATCATTCATTTGGCTGCAGAAAGCCACGTGGACCGCTCCATCAAGGATCCGTTCACTTTTGCCAAGACAAACGTGATGGGGACTCTCGCGCTTCTCCAGGCTGCCAAGCTCTACTGGGAATCCTTGCCCGAAAAGTACGAAGGCAAGCGCTTCTATCATATTTCGACCGACGAAGTTTATGGCGCCCTCAAGATGAACCACCCCGAAGGCATTACGCCACCGTTCACGACTACGGCGTCCAGTTCGGAACACCACCTGGCCTATGGCGATGACTTCTTCTACGAAACCACGAAGTACACGCCGCACTCTCCGTATTCTGCATCCAAGGCGGGTTCCGACCATTTTGTTCGCGCGTTCCACGATACCTACGGTATGCCGACGATCGTGACGAACTGCTCCAACAACTACGGTCCGTACCAGTTCCCCGAAAAGCTGATTCCGCTGTTCATCAACAACATCCGCCACAAGAAACCGCTCCCGGTTTACGGTAAGGGCGAAAACGTTCGCGACTGGCTCTTTGTGGAAGACCATGCCCGCGCTATTGACGTGATTTTCCATAACGGAAAGATTGCCGAAACCTACAACATCGGTGGCTTCAACGAATGGAAGAACATCGACATTATCAAGGTCGTCATCAAGACCGTCGATAGGCTGCTCGGCCGCGCAGAAGGCGAGGACATGAACCTCATCACCTACGTCACCGACCGCCTGGGCCACGACGCGCGCTACGCGATCGATTCCACCAAGCTCCAGAAGGAACTCGGCTGGGAACCAAGCCTCCAGTTCGAGGAAGGCATCGAAAAGACGGTACGCTGGTACCTCGACAACCAGGAATGGCTCGACAACATCACCAGCGGCGACTACGAAAAGTATTACGAAAGTATGTACAAGGGAAAGTAGAACTTAGAATTTAGAACTTAGAACTTAGATTTATTTGTTCGTCTAAGAGCGAAGCGGTCTAAGTTCTGCCAACTACCAACTAAATATGTCCAAATTCAACTTTATCAAAACCTCTATCGAGGGCGTGACGATTGTAGAGCCGACGGTCTTTGGCGACCATCGCGGCTACTTTATGGAAACCTACAACAAGGCTGAATTTGACGCAGCCGGCTTAAACATGGTTTTCGTACAAGATAACGAATCCAGAAGCAAGAAGGGCGTGCTTCGCGGGCTCCACTTCCAGAAAAAGAATCCGCAGGGCAAACTTGTCCGCGTGATCGAAGGTGAAGTCTTTGACGTCGCTGTAGACCTGCGCAAGGGAAGCCCCACGTTCGGCAAGTGGGAAGGTGTCGTGCTTTCTGCCGAAAACAAGAAGCAGTTCTACATTCCCGAAGGCTTTGCACACGGTTTCGTGGTTCTTAGCGAAACGGCGACGTTCGTGTACAAGTGCACCCGCCTTTACGATCCGAAGGACGAAGGTGGCCTGATGTGGAATGATCCCGAAATCGGCATTAAGTGGCCGGTAGGCAATGGTTTCGAGCCGCTGCTTTCCGAAAAGGATACCAAGAATCCGGCGCTCAAGAATCTGGGATTCGCTTTCGAATTGTAGTCCCGCTCTGCAAACGATATTTTGTGCTTAAAGAGTCGTCTTTGGACGGCTCTTTTTATATTATTCTTGTCCCGGTTGTAATAATTTTTTAATTTTTAGATGATGAAACACATTCTCGTTGTATGTACCGGTAATATTTGCCGTAGCCCCACGGGTGAATATTGCCTAAAGAAAGAATTGGGGCCTGATTTTGAAGTGATGAGTGCTGGGCTTGGCGCCTTGGTGGACCATCCGGCGCACGAACTCAGCCAAAAAATTGCTCTTGAACATGGTATCGATATGAGCGCACACCGCGCTCGCCAGATTAATCTGGATATTTTGAAGTGGGCCGATCTCATCCTGGTGATGGAAAACGGCCACAAGATGGATTTGTTGCACCGTTATCCGTGGCTTGAAGGCAAGGTTTTCCGTTACGGCGAACCGCAGCGGGTGGATGTCCCCGACCCGTACCGCCGTCCCGAAAACGCTTTCGTGCTGGCGTGGAATTTTATCTCTAAACTGACCCCGTACTGGGTAGAAAAAATCAAACAAAGCGAAGGCCAGGCTTAAGCTGGCCAAAAGGGTTAATTTATGAAGAAAATGAGTTTGGGTCTTGGCCTTATTGTCGCCGCCTTCTTGAGTGGTTGCGCTCTCGGACCTCAGATGCAAATGTCTGTACCAGGAGATTCTGCCGAATACAATGGCATGATGGTACATATTCACGACATTGGCGCCGGCGATTTCGGCACCGCTGTGGCTGCCTCCGGCTCTGACAGTGCCAGTGCTAGTGATTTTGGTGACTTGAAGGAATTGATGGTGGATTCCCTGCCGGAACTGGAATACCGCATTGGACCTCTGGACATGGTTCAGGTCGTGGTGTGGGAACACCCGGAACTGACTTCCCCGATGGGTCAGTACCAGCCGGCCGGCCAGAAGGTGACTACCGATGGTAAGCTTTTCTACCCCTATGCCGGTGAACTCCAGGCTGCAGGTCTTACCGCCCAGGAACTCCGCGCCGAAATTACCAAGCGCCTTTCTGACAAGATTTTGAACGATCCGCAGGTGGATGTCCGCGTGACGGGCTACCATAGCCGCAAGATGTCCGTGTCTGGCGCCGTTTCCAAGCCGGGCTATGTTTCGTTCGATGAACATCCGATGACTCTCCCCGATGCAATTGCCGGCGTTGGCGGTTTCTCCAAGGAAGCTGACCCGTCCGTGATGCAGCTCCGTCGCGGCGACAAGGTCTATACCATTAACTATCTCGATGCCTTCAAGGCCAACCTGCCGCTTGAACGCATTGTGGTGCAGCCCGATGACCAGATCTTTGTGCCGTCGCTTTCTGAAACCCAGAAAGACCAGAAGGCCTACGTGATGGGTGAAGTCGGCAGACCCGGTATCGTGAATATCTATAACGGCAAACTGACTCTGGCCGAAGCCTTGGCTACCGCCGGTGGCCTGCAGGCTCTGAACGCTACCGCCCGCGGAATTTACGTTATCCGTAATACCTCTGACAAGCAGATCGATGTGTTCCAGCTGAATGCAAAGAACGCAATGGCCTTGGCTATGGCCGATCGCTTCCAGTTGAATGCCCGCGATGTCGTCTACGTCGACGCTTCCGAACTCGCAACTTGGAACCGTCTCGTCAGCTTGATCTTCCCGTCTGTTAACATGGTTTACTATGGCGCTTTGGCTGCTCATGAAGTTCATGTGGTCAAGGATGACTATACTCCTGATAACAAGAAATAAGGTTCGATAGACTATGATTAACTTGATTCTTTGTGGTGGTTCGGGCACGCGCCTTTGGCCCGTGAGCCGTTCCCTGATGCCCAAGCAGTTCGCCCCGCTTTTTGACGGACAGTCCCTGTTCCGCAAGACCGTGGTCACGAACTCCGCCGTTTGCGAATCCCAGTTTATTGTTTCTAACGCCGACCAGTTCTTCTTGGCCAAGGACCAACTCGAAACGGAAGGCATGACGGGTAGCAAGTTCCTGTTGGAACCCGTGGGCCGTAACACCGCCCCGGCAATCGCCCTTGCCTGCCTTACCATGAATCCCGAAACGGTCGTTCTCGTGTCTCCGTCTGACCACGTGATCCGCAAGAAGGACGAATACAAGAAGGTGCTTCTCCGCGCCGAAGAACTGGCGAAGGCCGGTAACTTGGTGACGTTCGGCATTACGCCCACCAGCCCCGAGACAGGCTACGGCTATATCGAAGCCGATGGAGAAGACGTAAAGCGCTTTGTGGAAAAGCCCGACCGCGCTACTGCCGAAAAGTACCTGCTGGCAGGGAATTTCTACTGGAACAGCGGTATCTTCTGCTTTACGGCAAAGACATTCCTCGCCGAACTGGGCAAATATTCCCCGGAAATGCTCACCGCTGCGAAAAAGGCCCTTGCCAATGCGACAGTCGAAGACGGTGAACCCATCCGCATTGACCGCGACGACATGATGGCTATTCCGTCGAATTCCATCGACTATGCCGTCATGGAAAAGTCCAACAAGGTGAAGGTGGTTCCCAGCGATATCGGCTGGAGCGACCTTGGCAGCTTCGATAGCCTTTATGGCGAATACCAGCATGATGGAAACGGCAACAACGTGAACCCGCGCCACATTGCCGTGGACTCCAAGAATTCCCTTGTGATGGGCGGTCAACGAACCATTGCCACTATTGACCTCGACAAGATGCTCATCGTGGACACCCCGGACGCCCTCCTGGTCGCTCCGCTCAGCAGCAGCCAGAAGGTCAAGAAGGTGGTGGAAGAACTCAAGGAACGCGGTTCCGATCTCATTAACGTGCCGCAGACTGTGAGCCGCCCGTGGGGTACGTATTCCGTGCTGGAATCTACCGAGCGCTACAAGATGAAGCGTATCGTGGTAAAACCGGGCAAGCGCCTCAGCCTGCAGAAGCACCTGCACCGCTCGGAACACTGGGTGGTCGTAAGCGGGACTGCTACTGTGACCGTAGGCAAGAACGTGTTCTACGTGCGTTCGAACGAATCCACCTATATCCCAGTGGGTGAAGTTCACCGCCTGCAGAACGAAGGCAAGCTCCCGCTGGTTATCGTTGAAGTCCAGGTGGGCGAATACACCGGCGAAGACGACATCATCCGCATGGAAGACGACTTCCACAGAAACTAAACCAGATTCGGAATTCAGAATTCGGATTTCGGAGTTGAGCAATAATTACATGCCGGACAAAGTTCCGGCATTTTTTTTAACCGTCACCGCCCACTGTCAACTTCTAACTACCTGCTGTCTACTTGTACTTTCGCTTCGCTCAAGTACCAAAAGTGTGCAAGGTTATGACGCAGCTGAATACTTGTATTCAGATATGGCATAACCGCAGCCACGAACGCCAACGGCGTTAAATGCTAGCCTCGGTCATGTCCAAGCAAGCTTGATCGCGACACTCGACTTACGCATTTGTCTTACTTCCTACTACTTACTATATTTCTAGCATGAGCGAAAATCTTGTACATACGGTTCGTGCGGGAACCATTGAAATGGAATATGCCCGTATTGGTTCGGGCCCCAAACCCCTGATTGTAATCCCAGGGCTTTCGATCAAGAGCGTCATGAAATCGGCGGCCTCGTTAGAGGGACCGTTCAAGATTTTTAAGGAAAAGTACACGCTCTACTTTTTTGATCGCAAAAAAGACGCCAAGCCCGGTTACTCTTTGCCCGAAATGGCCGACGACCAGGTGGCGGCCCTCAAGACTTTAGGCATTGAAAAGACCGATATCTATGGCGTGTCCCAGGGCGGCATGATTGCGCAGTATATGGCGGTCCGCAATCCCGAAGTCGTGAACAAGCTGGTGCTCGGTTCCTCGACATCGAAGGCGGAACCGCGACAGATTACGACGATCCAGAATTGGGCCCGTCTCGCTCGTGCCCGCGAAACGACGACGCTTGTAAATAGCTTTATTGACGAATGCTTTAGCGAAAAATTTGCTGCCCGTTATCGCAGGGCTTTGCTTGCCTTGTACAAGGAAATCTCGGACGAAGAACTGGACCGCTTTGCCGTTTTTGCAGACGCCTGCGATTACGTGGATACTTACGATGACCTCGGCAAAATCAAGTGTCCGGTGCTTGTGCTGGGGGCCGGCAAAGACCTTGTGACTACGCCTGAAGCGTCTGTCAAATTGGCCGAAAAGCTAAAGGCCGAAGGCGTTCCTTGCGAATTCTACATGTACGAAGATTGCGGCCACGCCGTCTTCGATGAACGGCCCGATTACAAACAGCGCATTTTCGATTTCCTGGAAAAGGAATAACAGTATTCATGGAACCTGTGACGCCCACCACTGCTGCAAAGCCGCGCTACGCTTTTGTCGACTTGGCGAAGGGCATTTGCATTATGCTGGTGGTGTGGCATCACGTGGTGAGCACGTGGGGGCTTGAAACATACCCGCTAAAAGAGGCCGTGTCTTCGTTCAGAATGCCATTGTACTTCTTTTTGTCGGGGCTCTTCTTTAAGGAATATGCGGGATTTTTTGATTTCTGCAAGCGCAAAATCAACAAGTTGCTGATTCCGTTTGCTTTCTTTTTTGTGACTCTTTCGTGCGTATTTCCGTATGTGTTGCATTACCTGCATTTACGAGGGAATCCCGGTGCCGCTGTATGGTTTTCTTTTGTCTGGAAACAGTCTTTCCCGAATATCCCGATTTGGTTTTTGCTGAGCCTATTCTGGACGAACCTGATGTTTTACGGGCTGTACTTGGCCGCTAAAAAAGTTGTAGCCAGAAACTTCCCGCAGTATGCGACGGTATCTTTAGTGGTGCTTTCGGTTGTGCTTGGCCTGATCGGTTTTTTCTTGGGCCGCTACAATATCAAGCTTCCTCTGTTCTGGGCGTCTTCGATGACGGCTATTCCGTATTTTTGCGCTGGGCATGTGGCGTTTCGCTATACCAAGATTCTTGCCCCCAATCGCATGGATCGCTGGAATATGCCCTTTGCGCTTTTGGGCTTTGGCCTGGTTGTTGCGCTTGCGTGGAATGCCCCTCCTGATTCGGTGAGTTACGTGAGCAACCGCTATTGGTTCCCGATTTGGAGCGTTTACCTGTGCGGCATTATCGGAACGCTTGCGGTGCTGTTCTTTTCGAAGGCGGTCAAGAAGATTCCACTAGTGTCTTATTTCGGGCGATACTCCATCATGGTGCTTGTGACTCATGGATGGGTGCAGTGGGGTATCATTAAGATTTTGCAGGAAAACCATGTGCATTGGCCGAGGCCTGTGGCGCTTGCCTTTGTTTTTGTGGTGACCATGCTGCTGTATTTGGGCATCATACCGCTCATGAAGCGCTTCTTGCCCCATGTAACTGCACAAAAAGACTTGATATAGAACTTAGAGCTTAGAACTTAGAGCTTTGATTATTCATCTAAGTTCTACCAACTAAGCTCTACCAACTATCTTCTAACAACTGCGGCGAAGCCGCGCTACTCTTTTCTCGTACATTTTTGTATATTCTTCTGCGAAATGATTTGATTTTTGCGATTTTTCGGAGATTTTATGGATATTGGTGCGTTACATTTTCAGAATCCCGAAGCCTTCTGGCTTTTGCTTTTAGTCCCTGTTTTAGTCGGTTGGTATATCTATCGTGAACACCGCCGCAAGAGTACCATCAAATTCCCGGCCCTTTCGATTGCCAAACGCGCGGTTCCGAGCCGTCGCGTCAAATTCCGCCATATTGTACCGATTTTGCGCTTGGCCGCCCTCGTTTGCTTTGTGGTTGCACTTGCACGCCCGCAGAACGCCATGGAAGTCGAATATACCTCGACCGACGGTGTCGATATCATGCTTGCGCTCGATGTTTCGGGTTCTATGGGTACGCTCGATATGCTTACCCGCATGGAGCAGGCGAAGCTCGGCGTGATGAATGCGGAACGCATATTGAAATCCGGCGATTACTGGAAGTATAGCCGCTTGGGTTATGCCCAACAGGTGATTGCTGATTTTATCCAGAAACGCCATAGCGACCGAATCGGTTTGTCCGCTTTCGGAGCCCGTTCCGTTACTCAGTGCCCGCTGACGCTCGATTACGGATCCCTCCTTGAAATCCTGAAAGCGACCGATGACTTGGCCCGCGATTCCATTATGGGGAGTCGTACGGCCATTGGAGACGGCCTTATGAATTCCCTTGCGCGCTTGCAAAAGTCCGAGGCGAAATCCAAGGTGGTGGTACTCTTGACCGATGGCCGCGATAACGCCAGCGTGGTGCCGCCCATGCGTGCTGCTGACGTCGCGCAATCTCTCGGAGTCAAGGTCTATACCGTTGGCGTGGGCAAAAGAAACGGCAAGATTCTTGCCTTTCAGCAAAATCCGTGGACTGGCGATATCTCTTGGGGTGAACGCGATATTACGCCCGAAGAAGGTATCGACGAAGGCGTGTTAAAGTCTGTGGCCCAAAAGACAGGTGGCCGATTCTACCGCGCCGAAAACAAGGAAGAACTCGAAAAGATCTATTCCGAAATCGACGAACTCGAAAAGACCGAAATCGAAACGGTTGCATACGCCCGCTATGCCGAAAAGTTCTACCCGTGGCTATTGGCGGGTGCACTCTTGATTTTACTTGAATTGTTGCTTGCGAATACGCGCTTTGTGCGCATCCCGTAATGGAGGCTTTAGATGCGATTTGCTGAACCGATGTTCTTGTGGGGCCTTTTAACGCTCCCGTTGTTTGCGCTTCTTTTTGTGTATGCATACCACCGTCGCAAAAAGCTTGCCGCACGCTTTGTTTCGCTTTCGATGTTGCCTAAGCTTTCGACTTCGGTGTCGCCCTGGCGTAGGCTTGCGAAGGTGACCATTTTGTTGTTTGCGATAGCCTTCTTGTTTGTGGCTCTTGCGCGCCCGCAGTGGGGCCGTAAAATGGAACATATCGAACGCCGCGGCCTTGATCTTGTGTTGTTGCAGGACATTTCGCTTTCGATGCTTGCCGAAGACGTCAAGCCGAATCGCTTGACCCGCAGCCGTCATGAAATTTCGGCGTTCTTGGAATCGCTTTCGGGTGACCGTGTGGGGCTTGTGGCGTTCTCGGGCGAAGCCCAGGTGATGGTGCCTCTGACTCTTGATTACGGCACCGTACAGATGATGCTCAGGGAACTGACTCCGGGCTGGCTCATGCCGGGCACGAACCTCGAAAAGGCAATCCGCAAGGGCATGGATTTGTACCGCAATTCCGGAAGTGCGGGGCAATATTCCGTGATGATTTTGATGAGCGATGGCGAAGAGCTTGAAGCCGCTGCCGTAAACGCCGCCAAGGAAGCGGCCGAAATGGGAATCCGCATTTATACAATCGGTATCGGCTCCCGCGAGGGCGTGCCTATTCCGGTGCCCTCCAAGAATGGCGAAGTCGCTTACAAAAAAGACATGCAAGGAAACATTGTGACGACCCGTTTGGAAGACGGAACTCTGCAAGAAATCGCAAGCGTTACCGGTGGGCTTTATTTCTATGCGAATCCGGGCGAATTCCAGTTGCAGAAGGTGCTGACTGAAATTGCAAGCCTCGAAAAAAAGGATCAGGCTACTGACCGCATGGAAAACTATCAGGACCGCTACCAGATTTTTCTGGCTCTTGCAGCCCTCTTGTTCTTGATCGAAGCTTTGGTGTCTGAAAGGGGTCGAAAGCGTCGTGTCGGAGCGGGCCGATTCAACTGAAAATCGTAAAAAAAAATTACTGTGATTTGCACGCTATTTGCACACAAGTTTTAGAATGAAAAAATCTTTTTAGGTGTTATTTTTGCCCTTTTTTGCTATTATTCTAACTGGTGTGGTAAAATAGGGTGAATTCGTCCCGAATCGCCTCATTTTTTAGGAACGTTTGGTTTTTGTTCATCCATTTTTACACAGAAATTCGCTATTTTGCGAGTGATTAAAGTAAATTTTGGCTGAAAAATAAAAAGTAAACCACGGAGTCCTTATGCTCGACCTATTAGCCGTCCAATCCGGCACCGCCAACGCCACTCTCATTACGTTGGCGTACACCTTGATTCTCACATTTATCCTTTCTTCGGTGATTGCCTGGACCTACGAAAAAACCTTCCTTGGTTTGTCGTATTCGAGAAACTTTGTGCAGGCCATTGTGCTTAGTGCCGTGGTCGCTGCCACGGTGATGCAGGCTATCGGTGATAACGTGGGTCGCGGTCTTGGTATGATGGGCGCTCTTTCCGTGGTTCGCTTTAGAACATCTTTTAAGGACCCGCGCGACATTATGTTTGTGTTCGCATCGCTCGGCGCCGGTATCGGTTGCGGTGTGTACGCCTGGGGTGCTGCCGTGGGTGGCACGATTGCCTTTAGCGCGGTTGCTTTCCTCCTTTCTCGTACTGGTCTTGGTACCAAGCATTTCTTTGACGGTATGCTCCGTTTTGCGCTTCCCAACGAGTCAAAGGTCCGTGGTCAGATCGAAGACATCATGAGGTCTAGCCTCAAGACGTTCATCTTGATTACGATGCGTGAAGTTGACGGCGGTGCTCGCCTTGACGTCGCTTACCAGATTCGCCTGCGTGCCACTCATCCGGCTGCAGAAATCCTGAGCGAACTCTCTAAAATCGAAGGCATCTCGGACGTACAGTTCATGATGCAGGACGCCACGACGGAAATGTAAGGGAGACGGTATGAACAAGCTTAGCGATATGCTCGAAAATTTTTGGAACACGCACAAGTCTAATGCCGGTGTCGCTTATGTCTATGGCCACAAGCTTTCTATTGCCTGGGTTCTTTGCGTAATCATTGCCATTATTCTTGGGTTCATGTATCAGGGCAAGATTGCAACCTTCCAGGGTATTGCAGAAGCTGCAGAAACAACCATTAGCGTGCCGAGCCCGACCGAAGTGGTCAAGGTGCACGTGATGCCTGGTCAGTCCATTAATGCAGGCGATACCATCGTGGAACTCAACCGTCCGGACCTCACGCTCCGTATTGCCGAAGTGACTCGCGAACTCGATGCGAGCGAAGGCCGTAGCAACTTGTCTGCTGCAGACATCGACCAGAAGGTCGCTGCAGTCAAGGCCGACCTTGCCACGAAGACCCTTACGCTCAAGTCCGAAATCAACAGACTTGAAACCGAATACAAGAAGAACAAAGAAATTGCTGCAAAGCTCAAGAGCCTCAAGGGTTCCAACGCCAACAGCGACGGTAACGACGCTATGGCTATGCAAATCAAGAGCTTGAAGAACGAACTTGCCGTTGCTAACGCCAACGCCAACGAACAGATCAAGCTCCTGCGCAGCAGCAACCGTTTGCAGAAGGATGCTGGCAAGAGCGAAGTCGAAAACCTGCAGAAGGAACTCGGAGAACTCAAGAAGCAGCAAGAAGAGTTGACCCAGATTGCCAAGGAAAGCTGGGTCGTGGGCTCTGTGAACGTTCATGACGGCGAAAAAGTGTCTAGTTTCGCTCCGATTGTCACCCTCACTCACAAGTCTCCGACGTTGGTTCGTGGCTACATCCACGAAAGAATGTACCAGCGTTTGGATGTTGGTGAATCGGTCAAGGTGAAAAGCCTCAGTGGAACGGGTAAGCCTATCAAGGGTAAGGTTGTTGGTCTTTCTAGCCGCATCGTGGAATTCCCCATGCGCATGTGGAAAATGCCCGAAATGCCGATTCACGGCCGCGAAGTTATTATCACAATCCCTGCTGAAAATTCGTTCTTGCTGGGCGAAATGGTGACCATCTCCGAATAGTTTGATTTATGAAAAAATCCGCTCTTGTATCTCTGTTTGTTGCAGCACCGTTGCTTGCCGCTCCCTTGACTTGGGAAACGCTTATCCAGTCTGCAGACCAGGATGTGCGTTATCAGGCTTCTCAAAAGCGTGCAAACATTGCGACCTCCCGCAATACCAAGTTGTGGGAAAAACTTGAACTCCGTTACAAGCTTGATGGTTTTAGTTTTGCCCAGCACGATTTTGAACTTCGCATGACGCCGAAGCCTTTTGGCGAAGGCTCTGCCGACCGTGCTCATTACGAAGCTCAGATGGCGTACGCAAACGCCCAGTTGGCCGAAGATCGCGGTATCCTCCTGTACGACCGTTACGAACGCGGCATCCATTACCTGATGCGCAAGCGTATCAATGCTCTTAACCAGGAACTTTACCAGATCAACGCAGACCGTATCGAAGTGCTGCACCTCAAGTCGGGGTCCCCCAACTTCAACCCGCAGGACTTGATGTCCGCTCTTGAAAAAGAAGCATCGATCCGTGCCGCCCTCATTAGTGATTCCAACTCTCTGAAGAATTCCGAAAGGAAGCTGAGAGTCTGGATTCCTGATTTTGACAGCGTTGAACTGGATTCTTCCTGGCTTCCGAAAATGGAAGATATTCAAGCCTGGTTGAATGACGGTGTCGATGTGAACGAAAAGTTCCCGCAAGTTGCCATGGCCAAGGGCAAGATGGATTCCGAAAAGGCTCGTGCCAAGCAGGATCTGGCTAGCCGTCACGACTATATTTCGCATATCGGTATCGGTTACTCCATGAAGATCCAGTCCTTGATGAAAAAGTACAAGGACATGGGCTATGACGATTTGTGCAATACAAATAGCGAATATTACAGCGAAGACGATTGTTCCAAGTGGAATGACAACGCCTACAACGACGAAACCGCCCGCTTTGACAATACCTATTCTATCCAGCGCCTCGTGGACGACAGGGACAACCGTCGCACCCGCGACAAGTTTTACGCCACGCTTGCCATCAAGCTTCCGTTCTTTGACAGCAACAAGGATAACGATTTGCGTAACCAGGTGGCCGACCTCGATGCTGAAGGCGACTATATGCAGAAATCTCGCGACGTGAGCGTGAAGGTGAATCGTCTTGTTGAACAAATTAACGGTTTCCTTGCCCAGTGGAAGGTCCAGAAGGATTTCGCAGACAAGGTAAAGGCCGGTAACATCTTCGAGCAGTTTGCGAAAGACGCCGGATCTGATCCGCTTCTGTTGCTGCGCGCCCGTGAATCCGCTGTCGAAAGCGAACTGAATGCAGCCAAGCTCGAAACCGACATTTACGACCTTTATCTTGAACTGTTGCAGTATGCAGGCCAGCTTTCCAAGGAAGGCGTGCAGAACCATTTAGTCGGGGGGCTCAAGTAGTATGGCCGAAGCCCGCGGATTTAGCCTTCTCGAAAGGTTCGAACTCAAGTACCACATTCCCGTGGAATGGGCGGACCGTATCGGCGCATTCCTTGCTCCGTACTGCGAAGAAGACTATTACTCTAAAATTACGCCGGGCGGATTCTACTGGATTACGAACCTCTACTTGGATTCGCCTTCTTGGACGTTCCTCGGCTGGAAAAAGAAACAGTTGCTGGATCGCTTCAATATGCGCATTCGCACCTATGGTGAACACCCGGCTCAAGACGGAACGTTCCACTTTGAATGCAAGCGCAAGATCAAGAACATTTGCTACAAGAGCCGCGGAACCATCAAGGGCATTAACCCGGGCGAAGTCTGGAACATGAAACCTGAAGATTGGCCGTGCAAGGGCGAAAAGGACCGCATGTACATCAAGGATTTCTTGTACAAGACGGAACTCTACAATGCGCACCCGCGCCTTTTGACCCAGTACAAGCGCCGCGCCTGGTTTGGCCTTCGCGAAGAATATTCCCGCGTGACGATCGATACCGGCATGCGTTTCCGCGAAGAAAACGGTTTTGATTATACGGTCGATCCGCATTACATGCACTCGACGGGGCTTCCGAGATTTTTCCAGCCTGCATGCGATGCCGTGCTCGAACTCAAGTGCCCCTGCTCCCAGGTGCCGTACTGGATGTTCGACTTGATCAAGTTCTTGAACTTAAAACACGCTGCCTTCTCCAAATTCGGCAACGCCGCCGCAGAATGGAAACGTGTATACGAAAATCCGCGTCGCTTTAAGACTCCGTACTGGACGAAGCTTGCCGTAGGCGCTGGCGAAAATTATTAAAATAGAAGAAAGTTTTTGCGAGGATACCTCTATGGATATCAAAAAGATTCTTTTGGCTGGTTCGGCAGTGACCGCAATGGTTCTTGCCACCTCTTGTTCCAGTGACTCGTCTACGGAACCGGATCCTGCTGATCCGACCGTTTCTTCGTCTTCGGAAGGTGGTACGAATCCTGACCCGACTTCGTCTGCGGGCGATACTCCTGCGACGGGTTCTTCGAGCAGCGTTAACGGTGACGTTCCCAAATCTTCGGCTACTGAAGTGGTTGATTCTTCGTACACCCAGATGGCTATTACCGAAATCATGTATAATGCTGACGATGGTTCCGCATTGGAATGGGTCGAAGTGACAATCCAGAGTGGTCCGGATATCAGCAGTATGCTCGCTTCGGGCATGCGTTTGGACGGTGCGCTTTCCTATACGTTCCCGAACGAAGAACTCAAGAAGGGCGAATACATTGTCGTGACCAACGACAAGGATTTGTTCATGCAGACTTATCCCGAATTCAAGGGCCGTCTCTATGGTCCGTGGGATAATGATCCGAAGACTGGTGCTGTGGCCAAGCTTTCGAACGAAGGCGACGTGATTGACGTGAAACTGACGGGTGAAGGCGACGTGAGTTGCTCTTACAGCATGGAACCGCCTTGGCCGTCTCTTGCCAACGGCAAGGGCCGTACGCTTGTGTACAAGGGCGGCAACGCTGCCCAGGCAACCTCCTGGGGTGCAAGCAAGATTATGAACGGTAATCCGGGTGTGGGCAACGATGAATGGCTCACGACTTCGAATATCCGCTTGAACGAAATCATGCCGACTGGTACGGGCGTCGCTGCCTGGGTTGAGCTCTACAATGCGGGTAGCGCCGATGTTGATGTGACAGGTTGGATTTTTGAATCCAAGATCCGTAAGGAAAAACTCACCATCAAGGCCGGAACGGTTCCTGCAAAGGGTTACCTTGTCTTGAACGCTGAAACCGATTTTAACGATAGCGAAGGTGCCGCAAAGGAACTGATCGTTAGCGATATCGGTGGTTCTTACTACCTGTATGGCGCCACCGAAGGTGATGAATCCAGCTTGC
Organism: Fibrobacter succinogenes; assembly: GCA_902756345.1. GTDB lineage: Bacteria > Fibrobacterota > Fibrobacteria > Fibrobacterales > Fibrobacteraceae > Fibrobacter. The sequence continues at coordinate 82,876 of CACVQR010000002.1, forward strand.
TTTTGCCGTCTAGCAAACTTTCGAGCGGTGTCATTGACTTGAACGATGGCTCTACGGCTCAGGGGGCGCTTGTCGAAGCGACTCCGGGGGCTGCAAACTCCAAGCTTTATATTGGTGGCTTGGTCATTAGCGAAATTCACTACCACCCGAACGAAGAAGACTTGAACGACGTGGAATTCCTGGAACTCAAGAATTTGTCTGAAACGCCCATTACGCCGTTTGAAAAACTTTCAAACGGAGGAAGCAGAGGTTGGAAGGTCGAAGGTATTAATTTTGAATTTGCTTCGACTGACGTGATTCCGGCTGGCGGCATTGTAGTGCTGTTCCCGGATTCCCTGCAGGCTGCATTGGGTGCAGACAAATTGCGTACGCGTTACTCGATTGACGCTAATGTGCTCATTAGCTTCTATAGCGGTAAGCTTTCCAACCGCGGTGAAACGATTGCTGTAAAGAAGCCTTACTTCTATCAGAAAGATACTTCGAACCCGCTTAATGACCAGTGGTACTACGATTGGTCCGATGCAACGCTCTATAGCGATAAGTGGAGCGGCAACGGCATTGACTATAAGCGCGCGGACGGTTTCGGTTACAGTTTGCAGCGCAAGGACTTCACCACGATGGGTTATGAAGCTGCCGCTTGGGCGGTTGACAAGCCGACTCCTGGCAAATAGATAATAACCGACATGTTTTGTTATAAAGGCTACCTATAATGGTGGCCTTTTTTGTAAAAATTATATATCTTTTAAGGTATGAAAAAGAGTTTGTTTTTGGGTATTGCAGCGAGTGCTGCCGTTTTTGCCGCGCCCATTTCGCTATCGGATGCGATTGCGATGGCAAAGACGAACAATTCGCAGATTAAGGCCGAAAAGGCCAAGGTCGAAATGGCCGAAAGTGGTCAGTCCGAGGCCCGTTCCCGTTTTATGCCACAGCTTTCGCTGACGGCCAGCGTGACAAAGATAAACGACCCGATCTATATTGATTTGGGTCAAATCCAACAGGGGCTAAGTGGACTTGCAGACGGTCTTGCGACGGTTGGCCCTGCAGGGGTGTATTCCAAAGCTTATATCGATGCCTATAACAAGGCCCAGGCCGGTTACGAGCAGGCATATGCCGGTGCAAGGGCGCAAGGTCTGGGCGAAGCCGAGGCGAATGCCTTTGCCTTGGACAAGGTGGGTGGTTCTGCACAAGAAATCGCTCAACAGACGGCAGACAAGTATGCGGCTGACAGCAAGCAACAGCTTGATGCTGCAAAAGCGAAAATCGACGATGCCGATTTCCGCATGAAGGTGCAGGACGACGTGTTCTTTAATGCGCGCTTGACTGCTATTTGGCCGATTTTTACGGGCCTCAAGATTTATTCAGCCTACGATGCCGCCAAGGAAAACGTGAATGCCAAGAAGGCGGCCTTTGACATGGCGCAAAACACAATCCTCATGGATGTGGCTACCAAGTACTTTACGCTTCGCCTGGCCGAAGAATTGACGGTGCTTCGCGAAAGCACCAAGAAGAACTTGGAAGAACACTTGGCCCGCTCCAAGAAACTGGAAGAAGGTGGCCAGATTAGCAAGGCGGAACGTCTGCGCGCCGAAGTGGCTTTAGCTGAGGCTGAAAACGCGCTTGAAGATTCTTACCGCGACCAGACTCTTGCGCGCCTCGCACTTGCAAGTCTGTTGCATACGGACACGAACATTACGGCTATCACTCCGGTGCTTGCTCCGGAGCAGACCTTGGCCATGGAAGAATTCAAGCAGCTCGCCATGGATAGGCACCCGGGCCTGCGCCAGCTGCGCACCGAGCGCAAGCGCAGTCAAGATGCGGTGAGTGCTGCCCGCGCCGATTATTTCCCGACGGTCGCACTCTTTGCCTATAAGGAACTTTATACCCGCGACCTGACGCTCCTGGAGCCCGATTGGGCGGTGGGTGCCAAGATGCAGTGGGACTTGTTCAAGGGCGGCGAGACTCGCTCCAAGGTGAGCAACGCGAAGGCTCTTGATCGTTCGCTTTCGAGCATGGAAGAGCAGACCATGGACAACATCGGACTCCTCGTGGAAAAGCGCTGGCGTGAAATGGAGCATGCCAAGAGCCGCTTGGAAAGCCTGAAGAAGACTCGTGAACTTGCTGAAGAAGCGCACCGCAGCCAGACTTTGGCTTACGAAGCGGGCCTTGCCACGGGCTTGGATGTAGTGGATGCAGAACTTGCGCTTTCGCGCTTGCAGGTGGCTGACTTGAAGGCGCATTACGACGCGGTGGTCGCCTGGCTTGGACTTTTGGAAGCAAGTGGAGAAGTGGTGAATGCGGGCGAGATGCTCAAGAACGTAAAGCCTGTGGAAGAGACGAAGGTTGAAGAATCGAAGCCCGCTGAACCTGCTCCCGCTGCTGTCGAAACGGTTCCGCCCGCTGTAGAAACCGTTGCAAGCGACTCTACAAACGCTGCCGCGAGCCCCTCAACAAACGTCATTGCGGACCCCGAAGGGGTGAAGCAATCTACAGCAGCAGATTCTGCACCGGCAGATAGCGCCAAGGCGCCAGAAGCGGCAACGCCTGCTACACCTGCAAATTGATTTTAGAAACGGAGAAAAAAGATGAACGTCTTGAAAGTGATTGGAAAAACTTTAGTCGTCTTGGCGTTGATTGCCTTGATCGTTCTAGGAATTATCACGTTGCAGAAGTTTGCGACGGAGCCCCGCGATGCTTATTTGCAAGGTCAGATGGAAGCTCGCCGAGTACTTGTGGCGGGCAAGGTTCCCGGTCGCGTGGAACAGCTGTTCTTCCGTGAAGGCGACATGGTCGAAAAGAATGCCATTGTCGCTATTATCAGCAGCCCCGAAATTGAAGCCAAGAAAATGCAGGCGCAGGGTGCTTTAGGTGCGGCTCGCGCCCAGGCAAACAAGGCTAAAAACGGCGCCCGCTCCGAAGACATTACAGCCCTCAAGGCGATGGCCTCGCGCGCGCAAGATGCCGCGAACCTCGCGAAGAACACTTACGACCGTGTGCAAAAGCTTTATAACGAAGGCGTGCTCCCGCTCCAGAAGCGCGACGAAGCCGAAACCCAGATGAAGGCGTCGCAGTCTGCTGCCGACGCCGCCAAGGCCCAGTACGAACAGGCGCTCGCCGGCGCCCGCAGCGAAGACAAGGCTGCCGCAAACGCACTCGTGATGCAGGCGAAGGGCGCCAACGCCGAGGTCGACGCCTACCTCGAAGAAACGAAAATCCGCGCCCCCATCGCAGGCGAGGTCTCCGTGAAGCTGGTCGAAGAGGGCGAAGTCGTAGGCTCCGGCATGCCGGTAGTCGCCATTACCGACCTCGACGATTCCTGGGCCGTATTCCACTTGCGCGAAGACTTGCTCAAGAATGTGTCCAAGGGCAAGACTTTCAGCATGTTCATTCCGGCGCTCGACAAGAACGTAGAAATGGAAGTCAGCTACATTGCGTCTGTGGGCGATTACGCCACCTGGCGCAGCTCCAAGGAAAGCGGCGGCTTTGACCTCAAGAGTTTCGAAGTGCGCCTGCGCCCGAAAACCAAGATTGAAAACCTGCGCCCCGGCATGAGCGTGCTTTTCCCGATGGAACAGGTTCAGTAAGGTCGTGCGCCTTGTTTATCGATTTCTTTAGAGCGATTCGCAAAATCTATATCAGTCACAATATCGTGTTGTGGCTGGTGCTCCTGATTTTGCCGGTGGTGACATCGGTCTTTATGGTGAATTTCTTTTCGGCCGAAATCATTCAGCATGTGCCAATTGGCCTTTTAAAGCAGGACCGTTCGCAGCTGGCCGATAAAGTCGAAATGGCATTGCGTGCAGACCCCGTGCTCGAAGTCGCGGTGGAATGCCACGACCGTAGCGAATGCGAACATGCGGTGATTCGCGGTGACTTGCAGGCTTTTATCGTGCTCCCGTACGACATGGAACGCCGCGCGCTCCGGCTTGAAACGCCCGTGATTCCGGTGTATTCCAGCGGCCAGAATTATCTTACGAATACGTTTGCGGTCAAGGAAATCCGCTCGGTGATTTCGGCGATTGGCGCCGACTTGTTTACCAAGCAGATGGATGACCCGATTCATGTAGAACTCAAGTCCGTGAGCAATAATAGCGGTAACTACCAGGGCTTTTTAGGGCTCGGGCTTGTGACGGCGCTTTTCCATTTGGCAGGAATTTTGGCGGCGGTGTACCTGTTCAGTTTTCCGTTCCGCGATCACCGCGTCCGCGAATTCTTACAGGCTGCGGGTGGCTCGCGCGTGGTGCTTGGTGCCGCGACGGTTTTGCCGCTGGTCGTGATTCAGTGGCTGTCGATGGTGGCGGTGTATGCGTATGCTCGCCGTGCGCTCACGCCGATGACATTCGATGAATTCGTGGTGGTGTCTGCAGGGCAGCTGGCGATGTTTCTCGCTTGTTCTGGAGCGGGGGCCGCCTTTGTGGGCATTACAGGCAACATGCGTATGTCTTCGAGCGTGGCGGGCGTTATCGCCGGCCCCGCGTTTGCCTTTGCGGGTCAGACATTCCCCGTGATGGCAATGCCCTTGGTGGTGCGCGGTTTTGCTTTCCTGCTTCCGCTTACTCATGTTCTTAAGGTTCAGTCCGCGATGCTCTTGGGCTCGGTCGGCAAGGCGCATGCCTGGGAATCGATAGCAATCCTTTTATGCATGGCGCTGTTCTGGCACCTACTCGCCTCAAAATTGTTGTTCTTGCGTTGGAAAGTCGCCATTGAAAAAGAAGCAGACTGGGAAGCTCGCGAAAAGTTGCACCTGAAGGATAAGCTGAAAAATATTGCCGGCGCCGTCTATTCGGATTTGAGTATTCGCAAGGCGGTCGCATCTGAAATTGCCAAAAGAAAATTGCATAAAGGAGGCAAAAATGATTGACCTCTTTAAGCGACTTTTCAAGGTGGCATTTGCCGAATGGAAGCTTTTTTACACCGACCCTGCGGCGGTGCTGTTGCTGGTGGTGGCGGGCGTGCTTTACGCATTCTATTACCCGACGCCTTACATGAAACAGACGGCTACAGATGTACCTGTGGCGGTGGTGGATCTTGACCATACGGTCATGTCGCGCGAACTCACGCAGATGTCTGCCGCAGCCCAGCAGATTGATGTGCGCTACGTGTTTTCGGATATCCGCGAAGCGGAACAGGCCATGGCCGAAGAAAAAATCTACGGTTTCATGGTAATTCCCAAGGACATGGAAAAGACGCTCCGTAACGGTGGCAAGACGAACGTGAACGTGTTTACGCACGGCGCCTACGTGATGCTCCACGGCAACATCGGAACGGCGTTTACTACATGCGCATTGACTGTTGGGGCAACTACCAAAGTCAAGCGGATTGCTTTAGGTAAAAAGGTCCCTGCAGCCAAGGCGATTGCCATGCGCGACCCGATTCCCATCAGCGTGCAGACCATGTACAACAACACGGGGAGCTACTCGAACTATGTGGTGCCGAGTGTGTTGGTGCTGATTTTACAACAGACGCTAGTGATCGGCATTTGCATTCTGGGCGGTGCCCGCGCTCATCGCAAGTTCCGCAAGTTGCAACGCGACAGTTCCGTGGAAAACGAACTGATGCCTTACCGTTACTTTGGCCGTTCGCTCGCGTACTTCTTGCATTACTGCAGCTTTATCCTGTTCTACCACTTTGTGGTGTACAACGTGTTCGATTTTCCGCGCCGTGGTGAAATTTTGCCTATGGTGGCGTTTGCGATTGTGTTCCTGTTTTCGGTTATCAACTTCGGGATGGTGCTTTCGCAGGTGTTCCTGCGCCGCGAAACGAGCATGCAACTGTTCCTGTACATGAGCATCCCGATTCTGTTCCTTTCGAACTTTAGCTGGCCCACCGAACTGATTCCGACGTGGATGAAGGGTTTCTCTTGCTTGTTGCCCTCGACGTTTGCCATTCCGGCATGGCTTGCCATTGAGCAACGCGGCGCCGACATTTACGATGCGGCATCGCTGTTGCTGCCGCTCGCTATGCAGGCGGTATTCTACCTGTTGCTCGGGCTCGTGCTGACAAACCTCCGCGATGGTAGCAAGCTGCAGACTGGGGACATGTAATTAATTCGGAGTTCTGATTTCGGAATAGACATAACCGCTTCCTACTTCCTACCGTCTACTTTTGTATATTATAACAGGAAAAATAAACCCTGTTTACTAAACACCGCACCGGAGGCGCCTATGATGTTCGATCCTTTATACATGATGATTCTCCTGGTGACGCTTGCCCTTTCGGGTAGCGTTTCTTGGATGGTCAAGTCCCGTTTTAACGCTGGCCAAAAAGTCGGCATTTCGAGCGGCCTTACCGGTGCTGATGTGGCGAAGGCCATCCTTATGGATGCGGGCATTACCGACGTGAAGGTGCTGCAGCATCACGGATTCCTGTCGGACCATTACAATCCGCTGAACAAGACTCTGAACTTGTCGCCTGAAGTCTATAACGGTCGCAATGCGTCTGCCGCGGGTGTTGCCGCTCACGAAGTGGGCCACGCCATTCAGCATGCGCAGGGATATTTCCCGCTGTGGCTACGTTCGTTCATTGTGCCTGCCGCAAACCTCGGCTCGAATCTCGGCCCGTGGCTTGTGATTCTCGGCATCATCCTGATGAGTGCGGGCCGTGCGCTCGGCTATTCGCTCGCCGTGGCGGGTGTGCTGCTGTTCGGTATCGCGACACTCTTTACGCTGGTGACCGTGCCGGTGGAATTCGATGCTTCTTCCCGCGCCAAAAAGGTGCTTGCTCGCCTCGACATCGTGGCGCAGGGCCGCGAATACAATACGGTTTCGGGAGTGCTGTTTGCCGCAGGGCTTACCTACGTGGCAGCCGCCATCGGTTCCATTATGCAGTTGCTTTATTGGGCGTACCGCGCCGGTCTCATTGGCGGTCGGCGAGACTAGTCTTCTATTGTCATCCCGGGCTTGACCCGGGATCTCCTAGTCATTAGTATGAACCTCTATAGACGAGAAATCGTCATCGTCGTCAGAATTGTCTGAATTTTCATTAGCTTGGGAGTCATAGAACGCTTGGGCTTTTTTCATGAACGCTTCGAATTCTTCGTCCGTCATGTTGTCAGCGGGCTGCGGCTCTTCAGAGGAGATTTCTTCTGCAGGCTCGATCGAGGCGTCGACAGGTTCTTCGCTCACGTCATCGCGAGGAGTCGTAGACAACGAAGCGATCCATTCCTCATTTTCTTCCACCGGAGTTTCTTCGACGGGCGCGCTTGTTTCTTCCGCAACCGTTTCAGTTGTCGTCGCGGCTGTGTCAGCAACAGGTTCTGCAGGTGAGTTCTCTGCCGGGGCCTGAGTCCCTTCAGCCGGAGCACCTTCAGTCGGAGTCTGCGCACCTTCCGTCGCCTCGTCTTCCTTCATCATTTCGGCGAACGGGTTTTCTTGCACTTCGCTCAAGTCTTCGCGACCTTCGAGCATGGCGTTCAAATCGTCTTCGCTCACGTTCCGTCCGCGTTCCGTCCACAGCACGGCTTCGCGCATCACTGCGGCCAAGTCGCCTACGGTCTGTTCCTTGGAACGTGCAATCGCCTGGTTGCGAATCGCTTCCACAAGGCCCGGCTTCACGTCCGGATCCTTGCTGAAGAACACGGTCTCGTGCGCCATTTCTTCGGCGTAGTCGGCGTTATTCTTCTTGCGGTAAATCCAAATTGGGCCAAACAGTTCGCTCTGGCGGAATACGATTTCGTCCGTCTTGATCATCTCGAGCATGGCCATGAAGGTCACTGCCGCCACAATCGGGTGTGAATCGTTGTCGAGCAAGTCTTCGAACAGGGCGCGGCCATTCACCGCAAGATAATTGTTAATCGCCTGCTGACGGTCCTGAATGGTCACGTAATCGAGTTCAATGTGGTGAATCGTTTCCGAAATCTTGGTCTTCAGGCTCTTCTGGTAAGCGCGGAAAAGCTGCCAAATGTTTGCGTCAGCCAAAGTCTCTTCGTCGGTCTGCGTCTTTTCAAGGCGTCCGCGGGAATACGTACCGAAGTTTTCGCTTTCCATTTCCTGGAGACCGCTCGCCACCTGCTTAAAGCGCTGGTATTCCAGCATTTCCTTCATGAGCTGTTCGCGGTCTTCGTTGTATTCCGCTTCCATCTCGGGGTCGCGCTGCTCGGCCGGCAAAAGTTCCTGCACCTTTAAAGCCATCAAGCGGCTCGCCATGTACAAGAAGTCGCCCGCCTTCGACAGGTCGGTGCCTTCGTACTCGTTCACCCACTTTAAAAACTGGTCCGCAATTTCGGCAATCGAAATCTGTTCAAGCGGAACTTCCTTCTTCTGAACAAGATACACCAGCAAGTCCATCGGGCCGTTAAACGCCCCGATGCGTACTTCGTATTCTTCCTGTTCTTCGACTTCGGTCATTTACGGTAAATGTAGTTAAAATCATTCGGCCTGAACGCGTTTTCAGAGCGCGAAGGCGAATTCCACTCGGCGATTTAATCTTTCAATTCTTCAATTTTGACGAGCATCTTTTCGGAGAAGTGTTCGAAAGCGTTGATGTAGCTGTCGTATACTCGATTTAGCACAGCCTCAAACGCTTCTTCGTCATAGACATGTGTTGCGGAGTTTCGGTCTTTTAACATCTGCAACCAGGTTTGCTCATCATCAATGAAATTATACTTGAAACCAGCCTTGAGGATTTCGCGCGGAGAACCGTTCTCAGCTTCGTTAATGGCGTGGGCTCGCATAACTTCTTGTAAAGTTTTCCATGACAACTCAAAAGCGAGACTAAATTGTCCGATAACACCAGTACGATAAATTTCATCGCTTTTTGCCATATCGCGATTGGAGTTTTTCAGCACGTCAAAACATGCAACAAAGTTGTCAAACTTTTGCATAAAGCAGGACTCCCTCGCGCTGGATGTTGTCTTTCAATTTTCTTGAAGCAACTCCGTCCATGTTAATTACATCGAACGAAAGCAAGGTGTCTGCTTTTTCTTCAAGCAGTTCCTCAAAACGGGCCAGATTGCCGCCGGACACCGCGAGGTCAATATCACTGCGTTCGCGGTTTGTACCTCGTGCCCTAGAACCAAATAGAATAACGCGGTCAAGGAAACATTCCTTGGCAAAGGTCTCTATCTGGTGTATTATGTTTATCGGCAAGTTCATTTGATGCTCCATTTACAATATACATTATTTACGGGAAGAATGGGCATGTTTATTGCAAGAAGGGGGCCGTATCCCCCTGGTTCGCACTACGTTGCTCTCCTCCCCCTAACACCCCCAGCTTAACGCATGGGGCTTTAAGCTCACATGGCCTCGGCCTTCGGCCTCTAATGTTCGCTCAACGACACATTTTCTTCCGCCTTAGGGCATTCATTTCCGGTTGTCTTGCCGCACTTGATGCGGCATCTCCTTTCCCCGCCCGCGTCATGCCGATGGAAATCGGCATCAGCTTTTCATGTCCGAAAAAAAAACGCTCCGTCTCAGCCTGCTCCGCACGAGCCCAAAGACTGTTCGTCTTACGCCTCACTCTCGCAAATATGCTTGGTTAATACCAAGCATTTATTGCTCACGGAAATTACAGTCTTCGGCCTTTACTGTCCGCTTAGCGGCCAGGCATTCGCCGCCGCTTTCTTCTTAGACATAATAACCCTCAATGGGCTGTTAAGTACAGCCCTGTTTATTTGTTAAAATTGTTTGTTTAATTAACGGTTACTCAACCATTACGCAGCGGACAGGAAGACCATTCTCTTTATGCGATACATTCGTATGCATAACTTTATCCGAATAACTTGTATACCCATCATCAGCAGAAGCGTACTCAGCATAGGAATTTTCTATTGGATAAAACCAATATGCAACCTTGTCCAACTCTTTAAATCCCCCCCCTATAGGAGTCAACCGCATTCCCGCACCAACAAGGCTATAGCCCGTAGTATTATACCCACCAAAACTTCCCGATCGCGTACCCTCAACACCTTCATCGTTATTATCCGCATGTACAACGATATAGTAGTCATTATAAGTCAGCAACCTCCAGCCACTGGGGCAGATTCCCTGGTGGTTCGGCTTAATCATGTCAGCACAGCTTTCGGTGTTGCAACGGTTCGGCAACTGCATCATCTCGGCCCACTGGTAAAGGCCACCGTACTTGTTGCAGTTGGTCGTATCATTGTCATAACAATACTTTTCTATTTTAGAGTCGTTTTCTTGGTCTTTGCGACCTCTTATAAACTCGCCGACATTCAAGTTTTCGGCCATCACCTTGATAGTAGCGGCATTGCCGGCTGTATCTTCACCCGCTATTTCTATGTAATAATATTCACGATTGTCGCGCGGGTCAACAAATGCTTTATACGCGCCAGTACGCCAAAGCGATCCTTTAAAAGCCTTGTCGAACGAACTGCTAGATTCTTCCACCACGCTACTGCTCGAAGCCACAACACTCGAAGAAGACTGCTTTACGTCTTCGCTGCTGCTCGACTTTGCTTCAGAAGAAGAAGAGATCACTGAAGAACTAGATTCCTTCGCTTTTCCTTCCGACGAACTGGACTTTTCATCTATTTTAGAGGAAGAGGAGGAAACCTGCTTACCTTCGCTAGAAGAGGACGTCGACTTTTCTACCGAGGAAGAAGACTTGTCCTTATCGGCGCTCTTTTGCGAACTCGAAGAATTTTTGGAAATTTTTTCACTGCTAGAACTTACATTATCGCAGTCATCGCTCTGTTCCTCGCACTGGCGAGGTTCTGGCGAAACAGAAGAAGAGGATTCATCGCCACATGCACCAAGCAGGGCTAGAAGAATGGACAGAGCCAATAACATGCGAAGCGAATGCCGCGGCAGGCTGCTTGCAGACTGACATGGCTGAACTGATGCTGTTATGCGCTTGCGCAATACGTTAAAAATCTTCACAGAAGACCTCCAGTTATAAAAATCCCACCAAACTTTTTTGCGAAATATAATAAAGTAATCAACCGATTTTTTTTTCAAACCTCTTGACAATCCGATTTCAGTAATTTATATTTAGTGCACAAGTGTGTAGCAAATTGATTTTTGCGCACGAAGCAAAATAATTAAAGCCCCGCCTTTTTTAGCTTGTAGGCGGATTGGAGTAAAAGATGAAGAGCTCGCTGGTAAGCGGTTGTGTTGACATTTGGTTGGACGAAATAGTCCCTTGCCTCAAGGATGTCGAAACCGGAGAAATCAAGGAAACGGTGGTATTCAAGATTGAAAGCCGCTCGTTTTTGAGAAAGTTCAAGGAAAAGGACGGATGGGGAATCAATTGGATTGATGTTCCCAATGATGTCGAGGTGTATGCACTTGCCTTGAAGGAAAATAATGAAATCCAAGGGTTAGTTGGTGTAAAGAATGATGAAAATGCTCAAGCGGCGTATTTGCATTGGGCTTGCACTGCTCCACACAATAATAAACACTTGTTTGGAAAACAGAAATTTAGTGGGGTTGGCGGTCATCTTTTTGCAATTGCAGCAGACCGCTCAATGTTATGGAGTTATAAAGGGTATGTTTATGGATTTGCCCTTAACAAGGATCTGCTAAATCACTATATTAAAGTTGTTGGAGCATCCTTTTTAGGTGTGTTGCATCCGTTTCATTTCATGCTTGACAAGGGCGCTGCGCAAAAACTTTTGGAGGTCTATACCTATGAATGGAATTAGAAAGCCTGCGGTAATTCTGGCGGACTCCATGGAAGAATATATGGCGACGCCGGATCCGTACAAGCCCACTCCGAAAAGTAAGTTGAATATTTTTAAGCTTGGTGAATATGCTGAGCGTGTCGGCAAGAAAATTGAGGAATTGACTGCCGAAGAAATATTGCAGTTTAAGATTTAACAAAATAGCCTCCCGTTAGGGAGGCTTGCTTATAACCTTGCGGCGTAGCCGCGATTATTCCAATAACCAGTGGGGCTTATTCCACGGTCACGCTCTTCGCTAAGTTGCGCGGCTGGTCCACGTCGTTTCCGCGCAGCACGGCAATGTGGTAGGCGAGTAGCTGCAAAGGCACGCAGGTCACAATCGGCATGAGCATCGGGATGGTCTTCGGGACTGTAATCAGGTGGTCTGCGATTTCGTCGAGCGGGTGACAATCTGCGGTCGAGATGGCAATCACCTTGCCGCCGCGGGCCTTGATTTCGCGCACGTTGCTGATCACCTTGTCGAACAGGGCGTCCTTCGGGGCAATCACCACGACCGGCATGTTTTCGTCAATCAAGGCAATGGGCCCGTGCTTCATTTCAGCGGCGGGGTAGCCTTCGGCGTGAATGTAGCTGATTTCCTTGAGCTTGAGAGCGCCTTCCATGGCCACCGGGTAGTTGAAGTGACGACCCAGGTACAAGAAGTTGTTTGCCTTCACGTACTTGTTCGCGATGCCTGCAATCTGGTCCGAAAGCTTGAGGGTCTGCTCCACGAGTTCCGGGAGTTCCTGCATAGCCTTCACGATGTCGGAGCCTGCTTCAAAAGAAAGCCTGCGCTGGCGGCCAAGCAAAAGAGCAATCATCGCAAGCACGGTCACCTGGCTGGTGAACGCCTTGGTGCTGGCTACACCGATTTCGGGGCCTGCGTGCAGGTAAACGCCGCCGTCGCTGGTGCGGGCGATGGTTGAACCCACGCCGTTACAGATGGCAAGAGCGGTAGCGCCCTTCTGTTGGGCTTCTTTAAGGGCGGCGAGCGTATCGGCGGTTTCGCCGGACTGGCTAATGGCAAGCACCAGCGTGCCCGGCTTGATAATCGGGTTGCGGTAGCGGAATTCCGAGGCGTATTCCACTTCGACCGGGACGCCGGCCAAGTCTTCGATCATGTATTCGCCGACCATACCGGCGTAGTAGCTGGTACCGCAGGCGGTAATGATGATACGGTTGATGTTCCTCAGTTCCTTGATGTTGGTGTCGAGTCCTGCGAGCTTGGCGTTGCCTTCGGCGTAGAGCAGGCGTCCGCGCATGGTGTTGCGGAGCACTTCGGGCTGCTCGAAGATTTCCTTGAGCATAAAGTGCGCAAAGCCGCCCTTCGCAATGGCGTCGGCATCGAATTCCACGTCCTGCACTTCGTGCTGCACCGGCTGGCTGTTCGTATTCAACAGGTTGTAACCGTCTTCCTTGATTTCGACGATGTCATTGTCGTCGAGATAAACGACCTTCTGCGTGTGCATGATGATAGCGGAAACGTCAGAGGCCAAGTAGAATTCGTTCTGGCCGATACCCAAAATAAGCGGAGATCCGCGGCGGGCACCAATCATGGTGTCGGGTTCGTCCTTGCAAATGACGGCAAGGCCAAAAGTTCCTTCGATCTTGGAAATGGCCTTGAGGACGGCTTCCTTGAGGTTGCCCTTGTAGTAGCGGGCAATCAGGTGGGCGACGACTTCGGTGTCGGTTTCGGACTTGAATTCGATGCCTTCGGCCTGGAGTTTCTTCTTAAGAATGGCGTAGTTTTCGATAATGCCGTTGTGCACAATCGAAATCTTGCCGTCGAAGCTCTGGTGGGGGTGAGCGTTCTGTTCGGTCGGAGCACCATGGGTGGCCCAACGGGTGTGGGCAATGCCGACATGGCCGTGGAGATGCTTTGTCTTGAGCTTGTCTTCGAGGGCTGCAATCTTGCCGGAAGCACGGACCGTTTCAATATTTCCGTCTTCAATCAGGGCAACGCCCGAGCTATCATAGCCGCGGTACTCCAACTTTTTAAGACCGCCAACCAAGATAGGTAGAGCTTCGTTCTGGCCGATATATCCGACAATTCCGCACATATACTAATAATCCTTCTTTTGTTAACGAAACGCAATATACCAATTTCTTTTGGTAAAAATGGGTTACATATGGTCTTTTGACGTAAGATTTTGTTATTTTTCATTTGTCAAACATAAAAGAGGATAAAATGAACAAAAAACTCATTATTGCTGCGGGTGCTCTCGCATTTGCTCTGACTGGCTGTGATCAACTTTGCCAGGGTCCCAAGACCAAGACTGCTTTGGTGACCGATAAGGATAAGTATAGCTACGCTCTCGGTGCCCATTTCGGTAACCAGGCTCGTTTCCAGTTGGTAACCCGCGATTCTATCGACCTCGACCTCGATCTCTTTATCCAGGCTTTCAAGGAACGCTACAACGAAGACTCCGCTCATTTCTTGATGAACGATTCCATCATCTTCCAGACTCTCACCGACCTTTCCCAGGCCCGTCAGGCAGAAAAGAACAAGAAGGATAGCCTCGCTGCCGAAGCCAACAAGGCTGCCGGCGAAGCATTCCTCGCCAAGAACAAGACTGCCGAAGGCGTCGTGATCACCGAATCTGGCCTCCAGTATAAGGTGATTACCGAAGGTACGGGCGCAACTCCGGCTGATGGCGACATCGTTAAGGTTCATTACACCGGTACGCTCCTCGACGGAACCAAGTTCGACAGTTCCATCGACCGTGGCGAACCGCTTGAATTCCCGATCGGCGCCGTAATTCCGGGCTGGACCGAAATGCTCAAGCTCATGAAGGTGGGTGGTAAGGTCACCGCTTGGATCCCGAGCGACCTCGCATACGGTCCGCGTGGCCGTGGCCCGCAGATTCCGGGTAACAGCCTCCTCGTTTTCGAGATGGAACTGATTGATACTCACGCTGCCGATGCTCCGGCTGCTGAAGCCCCGAAGGCCGAAGCTCCGAAGGCTGAAAAGAAGGCTGCCGCTCCGAAGGCTGAAAAGAAGGCCGAAGCTGCAAAGCCTGCTGCCGCTCCTGCCGCCAAGCCTGCCGAAGCTGCAAAGCCCGCAGCCGCAAAGCCGGCTGCTGCCGAAGCCCCGAAGGCCGAGGCCAAGCCTGCTGCCGCTCCTGCCGCCAAGCCTGCCGCTGAAGCCCCGAAGGCCGAGGCCAAGCCTGCTGCTGCCGCTCCTGCCGCCGCAGCCCCGAAGGCTGAAGCTAAGCCTGCTGAAGCTGCAAAGCCGGCTGCTCCTGCCGCCGCACCTGCTGCTGCCCCGGCCGCCGCACCTGCTGCAAAGTAATCGGTTCTGTCACCGTAATTTACGAAAGGTCCCCGCGATACTCGCGGGGCTCTTTGTTTATATAAAGACAAATCGGGGTGAAAAATAATGCGTGTACAGGTTAAAAAAAGGATAAATCTCTTTTTAGCCTGTACAAAAGTTCAATGTGAGCCAATATATTTTGGATTGTACAGGCTTATTTCTTAACAAACAGAGCTGTAGCCTGTACCATGGGTCAAAAAGTGCTGTTAATTTGTGTGTAATTTGCGGAATGTACAGGCTAAACAGGGTAGAAAGCCTGTTTCGGTCTGTACAGTGGCCTCTGGGATAATTCAAATTCCGCGTTTCTTATTCTATATTTGGCTCATTATCATTCTGAGGTTTTCGTGAAATTTATTCTGTCGATTGCGTTGTCTGCGTTTATGGCATTTTCGCTACTTGGCTGTAACGAAGAAAAGAAAATTCAAGGTCTTAAGGATGAAGGCAATCGCCTACGCGCGCAAATCGATTCCCTCACGAATGAAATTGAGCAGGTGCAAATGCAACCAGGCAACTGGATTGTGCATAACGATACCGTCCGAGCTGGCGATGGCCTTTTCCAGGTGCTTGTCCGCATGCAGATTAACGAACGCGAACGTGGTAAGATTGTGCTTGCCCTCCAGGACAGTGCCGAACTTTCCAAGCTCCGCGTGGGCCAAGTCTTTTACGCCGCCATCGATTCTTCGGGTAGCGTCCAGCGATTCCGTTATGCCCCGAATCCGGCAAACATCCATATGCTTAGCCGTACCGAAAACGGTTACGTCTATAGCCTGATTCAAAAGCCGGTAACCCGCCGTCAGTCTGTTTTCGAGGGAGCCCTTACCGAAGGCAGCACCTTGAACGGCACGCTTTTCAAGGTCGGCATTCCCGGCCGTATGGTAGGTATCGTGAGTGGAGTTCTCCAGTGCAAGGTGGCTTTCCCCTTGGCGCGTGCCGGCGACAAGTTCCGCATTCTGCTCGAAGAGACCTTCTACCAGGATTCTATCTGGATTGACGGCCGGGTCGTTTACGCCGAATTCGATGGCCGTATCGTGGGCCACCACGAGGCCTTCCGTTACGAAGACCCGGACCCGAAAAGTTCCTTTAATGCCCACTATACCGAAAAGGGCGAGGCGCTCGTGTTTGATGGCCTGCGTTACCCGCTTGACCGCCTGCATATTACGAGCCCCTTCGGTAGCCGCATTCACCCCATTACGGGCCAGCGCAAAATGCATGCGGGTATTGACTACGGTAGCCCCACGGGCACGCCGGTTTACGCCGTCGCCGAAGGTGTTGTGACGGTTTCGGGCTTTGATCCCTTCAGCGGCAACAAGATTGCCATTCGCCACCGCGACCGTTCCGAAAGTTGGTACATGCACCTCTCGGTCCGCGGCGTCAAGGTAGGCTCCAAGGTGGCTGCGCGCCAGTGCATCGGCCGCGTGGGCTCCACAGGCCGAAGCACCGGCCCGCACCTGCATCTGGGTTTCAAGAACGAAAAGGGCAAATGGATCAATCCGGCCTCCAAGACCATGATTGCCGCCCCCAAGCTCGAAGGGCAGCGGCTTGCTCGCCTCAAGGAACAGGTGGCCGAAATCCGCAAACAAATTGAGGCGACTCTCGCCGCCCCTGCCGTAAAAGCAAACGACACCACCGACGTGATGGTGCGTATGCGTAACTTGTAATTATTTCGCGATTTTATATCTCAGCTTCAGGTCTTTGGCGGTCGGAATTCTGCCAGAGGCTTCGTGCTCGTGTTCTTTAGAGAAGTGGTTGAGCTTCTGGGAGCCGTAGCCGGCAGAGCGGACAAACTGAGCTTCTTTGGCGAGTTCCACGGCCTTGGCCATCTGTGCGTCCGGATCGTCAATTTCAAAGTCCGGAACAATTCCCAAGTCATGGTAGCTTTCCCAGTTCTTGTCGAAACCTTGCAGGGCCGTTACCAGGGCGAGGCCTTTTCCGACGTCAGTCTGAATCACGAGCTGTCCGATTCCCTTTCCGTAGGTCAGCATGCCCACGACCGGAACTTTGCGGTTTGCCGTCAGAGCCGAGAGCATGGTTTCGGCGCAGCTTGCCGAGCCTGTGTCGGCCATAAAGACATAGTAGCGGTTCTTGCCAATGCCGTCGTGTTCTGCGGTAACGGTAAGGGTGTCGAATATCTGGAAATAATTCATGCCTCGACCATTGGAAATAGAATCGATGGTGGCTTCGATATCGATTACGACGGTGTCGCCTGCAGAAAGCAGTTCTGCGGCCATGTTGGCGCACTGCTCGGTTTCGCCACCGGGGTTTCCGCGCAAGTCGATAATCGTGGAGGTGGCGCCTTCGGTCTTTTTGAGGGCCGTCACGAATTCTCCATAGGAACCGCTGTCGCTGATTGAGGTCACGACAAATTCCTTAATCTGGATTACCGGAATGGAATCCTGGTAAGTGAGCTTGACGGAGGGTTCGTTGTATTCGTCAACAGAGACTTTTACGCTGAGTGGTTCCGAATTGCGGGTGACGACGATGTTGATTGTGTCACCCTTGTTGCCGGTGCACATGTTTTCGAAATTGATTGCCGAGGTAATGTTTAGCCCGTCCACCTGGACTACAATGTCTCCGGCCTTCAAGCCGGCTTTTTCTGCCGGAGAACCCGAATAAACATCCGTTATGAGCAAATAGCGGGATGTAGAATCTAGCTGTTCTTCGACTTCCGCTCCGATACCTACGATAGATTCGGATTCCAGAATGCTGGAATAAATCTGGTCTGCGACAAGGGGGTCGAAGTAGCGGGTGAATGGATCTGCCATCTGGTTGTACATGTAGCACACGTCGTAATAATCGACAGAGCAATAACCCTTGGTGCGGCTGTCTTGGCTTGTGCCCTTGTTCAGGTAAACCTTATAGTCGTCAGCCAGCTCGTTGCGCATGTGGGCGTAAATGTAGAACAGGTCGAGCATTTCATAATTGAAATAAAGTTCGGCTTCGTATTCATTATTGATGTCTCTC
Source organism: Fibrobacter succinogenes (assembly GCA_902756345.1). GTDB lineage: Bacteria > Fibrobacterota > Fibrobacteria > Fibrobacterales > Fibrobacteraceae > Fibrobacter. Next base: position 100,767 of record CACVQR010000002.1, read on the forward strand.
ATTTCAGGAAACAAGTCTGCCATAATGTCACGTTCGTCCGCCGAGCTGCTTGCGGATTGCGTACACGCCGAAAATAAAAATGCTATGGCGCCAAAAATGGCGAGTGTCTTTATCAGTTTCATTATTCATCTCCTTCTATAATTGCGCCGCCCAAGTCTTTGTAACGGCGTAAAATCTGTGGTTCGCTAACATCGGAACCTGTGGCGCTTTTTTTAAAGGCTTGCTTCTTTGTGCCTTTTTTGCCGAATATGCTTTCGAGCGCGTCGAAGCCGCATTGCAGCGATGCTTCGGAACAAGGGTAGTCGGGAATGATTCCCTTTTTGTGGTAGGAATTTCCTTTGGGAGTCAGGAACTCCAAATTCGTGATGAGCGAAAGGCCTCCGGCCATTGTCTTCCAGGTGCTTTGGCCGATTCCCTTTCCGTAGGAGACCGTCCCTGCGATAGGAATATTTGCGCCTTCCTGGAGGGCGACCGCAAAGATTTCGGCGCAGCTTGCGCTTCCGCCATTCACGAGAGCCACGAAGTTCTTTTTCTCGCCGGCATCGCCGGGCTTGGCAACCACTGTCACCTTGTTGTAAAGGGGACTCCCGTCGCCTGCAAAGCTTCGCCAGGAGCGGGTTGAAATATTTCCCTTCTCCATGAACAAGTCTGCCATTGCGGTGCAATGGTTTACATGGCCGCCCGGATTTCCTCGCAAGTCAATGAGTCGGGGAGCCTTCGAGTTCCTGGTTGATTCCAGATAAGTCGTGAGTTCGCCCAGCGTGCCGTTTTCCTTGTCGACGGTGTTCAGCTTGAATCCGGTAATGGTAATGATTTCGATTCCGTTCAGCGTGTCGACAAATACGGTCGGGGCATAGACGTCTTCCTTGGTCAGCTCGTAGGTAGATGTGTCGCCCGAGTAGGTCACCGTGATCGAGATTTCCTTGTTGTGGGTCAGGATCGAATCGTAGATGTCGAATGCGCGGTCGCCTGTAATTTCGACTCCGTTGACATTCAGAATGTTCCCGTAGCGCTTGATGCCTGCCCGGCCTGCCGGGCTTTCGGCGTATACCCGGTAAATGACAAGCGGATGTTCCATTTGGTTGAACAGCGAGTATTCCATGCCCACATCGCCCGGCACGATGCTCGTGTTGATATGCGATATGGCCGCTTCGCTTTTTGATGGCGGAACGTAGCGGGTGTAGGGGTCGGACAACTTGTTGTAGAGCTCGTTTACCGAATCCCCCTGTTCGTCTAGCAGGGGCAGTTCGTCTTCGAACAGGTATGTCTTTTGCAGTAGCCAGTAATTATACGAGTATTCTGTGGGGGCAGGAGTGCTGTCTACCGGCTCGAAAAAATCGGAACAAGAAGAAATGAGAAATGAAATTAGGACGCAGGAAATAGGAATAAATTTCTTGATTATACAGAATGTGTCATTCTGAGTGACGCCCTTTAGGGCGGAATCGATATACAAGACTAGGGACTTTAGTCCCTTAGTCGCGTTAGATTCGAAGGAGCAGAATCTATAAATATGGTCTTTCATAGTTTAGATCCTTCGACTACGCACTTCGTGCTCCGCTCAGGATGACATGTTCCTAACCACTGCCTACTGTCTACTTCCTACTGGTCTATGCTCAGTCCCTTCTTGTCCAAAAGCACGCGCGGAATTCCGCCTTCCATCGGGTTTTCGACGACGGAAATCGTTTCGAGACTGTCGCATTCGGCAAGACTTTCGGGGAGTGTGGCGAGCTGGTTTGCATCGAGTACCAGTTCCTTGAGCTTTTTCAGGTTCGATAATTCCGAGGGGATTGCGCCCAGGTTGTTGCCCGACACCATCAGGACTTCGAGCGATTCCAGATGGCCGAGGGAGGCCGGAATGCTGGTCAGGTCGTTGTTGTCGAGGTAGAGCTTGCGGAGTTTTTTCAGCTTGCCGAGGGTAGGAGGCACTTCGGAAAGCATGTTGTCGTGCAGGGAAATCTTGGTGACGTTTTCCCACTTGCCGACTTCGAGGGTGAGGTCCAAAAGCTGGTTCTTGGCGATATTCACCGTTTCGAGCTTTTTGAGGTTGCCGACGGAATCCGGAAGTTCGGACAGGCTGTTGTAGCCCAGGTACAGGTGTTCAAGATTTGTAAGTTCGCCAATGGTTTCAGGAAGTTCCATCAGGTCGTTTTCGCTTACGGACAGTTTTTTGAGCTTTTTCAGCTTGCAAATGTCGTCGGGAAGTTCCACGAGCATGTTACGGTCGAGGATTAGCTCTTCGAGGTCTTCCAGTTCGAAAAGTTCCTGAGGAAGAATTCTCAGTTCTTTTTGGGAAAGGTCTAACGAGGTGGCTTTTTCGGCTTTAGCTTTATGAATAACGTCTAACAAGTTCATGGGAACATCTCCTATAGTGTAAATCATAGCATTTTTGTCCCGAAAAGATGAAACATTCTACAAAAAAAGTAAAAAAGTATGGTTTTTACACAAATGTTCACTATAAATAGGGGTACTTTTGAAAAAAAATGAAAAAAATGTATGTTTTTTATCCACAAAGCGGCATTTTGAAACTATTTTTAAGGTGCAAAATACGATATTAAGGGTAAGGTGCCGCAATTGCACCCGACTTTTGCTATTGTAAAATAACAGAACTGAGGAAAAAATGGAATTAACCAAATCGCAGGAACGCCGTCTAGCATTTGTGGCTAGCCTCTTGAGTCTCAATCCCAACGATCCTACTGACCGAATTAAGGCACTCCGGCATCTAAACCTTGATGAAAACGGCTGCTTCCATGGTTTCCAATACTCCCAAGGCTTTATGGAATTCTTCATCTTCCTCGATGAAGATACTCCGCTCGAAAAGGTTGTTTCTCACCTCAATTCCGACCTGAAACAGCTCCAGATTGCCGTTTTCCGCACCAGCGATCCTCCTAATCCGTTCTTCATGTCGTTGCGCGAAGAGGCTGATCCTTGGGCTGTGAACAAGATTTCCGACGACGAAGAAGAGGAAGATTCCGATTCCCCGGCAAGTCGCCCCTACATGGAAACGCTCGAAATTACGGTTCTCCGTACTCGTGCAACCCGCGATATTACCGACTCCGAACTGGAACGTACCCTCAAGGATATGCGTCGCAAGCTCGGCATCTGGAAGAACGAAGTCAAGGCAAAGCTCGAAATTATTGCCGAACATGACGATTTGACCCGCGATTTCCGCAGCGCCGACGACAAGCTTGAAATCGTGATGGATTCCGATCCGTTGCACTTGACCTCTGATCACGGCGAACTCTTCCTCGGTTTCTGCCCGATTCGCACGATTTTTGACTATCACGTGAACCTCGGTAAGCGCCTCAAGACGAAGCACAACATGGCGATCGTCTCGAGCAACATCCGTACTTACCTCGGTAACCTCACCCACACGAACGCAGCCTTGATTGACGCCTTCCAGACTATGGAACGTAACGACGACCAGAACGTGAATGTGGACGACTTCCCGTTCCTGCACAACGGTATGACCCTTACGGGCGATGACCTGCGCCTCAAGGAACGCGACGGCAAGAAGGTTCTCTATATTGAACGTCCGAAGATTATTAACGGTGCCCAGTCCCTGTTCACCTACGAACAGTACGCCAAGAAGAGCAAGAAGCCGGTGAACCCGCAGGTGCTGGTGAAGGTGGTGGTTCCGTACCCCGGTGCCGACAACTTCTTGAACCAGGTGACCATGGCCAACAACCGCCAGAACCCGGTGTTTAGCTACCACCTGCGCGCCGCTGACGACCTGCAGTTCTTCATTTGGCAGCGTTATCAGGAAGAAGGCTTTACCTACGTTTATAAGGATGGCGTGCGTCTCAAGGCACGTACCCGTAAGCTCGAAGTCCGCATGCGCCCCGAACTCGCCAAGACCCTCTTCATGATGGATGGCAAGCTCAGCGAATGCCGCTCCAGCGACTGCATTTTCGACAAGGAAACCCTGTACCAGCGTTGCTTCGGCGCGTTCGTGCGCGTGTCTCCGGACAAGGAACGCGATTTTGTGCGCAAGACCATCGCCTTCACCAAGGCCTGGCAGCTCCTTAGCCGCTTGCCCATCAAGATCCGTCGCGTAACCCCGGGTAAGGGTGTTTCTATCGAAGCCAACGACGATAACCCGCTGACCCGTATCACCTGGAACGGCCGCCTCGAAGACAAGTTTATCTTCCGCAGCGCCGTGAAGGACCTCGTGGTGGCCCTTGCCCTTAAGCATTGGCTCATTTACGGTGATCCGATTCAGGATTTCGAATGGCTGGTTGAAAACGAACTCAACTTCAACGATTCCATCCTCAAGTATGCTTCCAAGATTTACACCGAAGACTTGAAGGGAATCCTGATTTCTGAATTCAAGGATAATCCGGCCTACTACGACACCATCACCACAATCGATAAGGATAGCGGTGAATCTGTGGAACGTCGCCTGTGGAAGGGCTTTGCCAATACCGCCACTTACGACAAGATGATGGATCTTCTGTGCAAGAAGAACCGCACTTGGGAAAAGTGCCGCGGCGGCATCGAAGTATTCCTTTAACCGCTTCGAAAACAATCTTGTAAGACCCTGTGTGACGCAGGGTCTTATTTTTTATGCGACCAAAGAAATATGAGAACTCCAAAAGGAAAAGTAAGTCTTTGGTCGCCCTTCGTCTCAACAATAAGCTAATGCTTATTGCTTCGACTCGGCAAAATGTAAGATGATGTACGACATTGTTTTTGCGTGAGAATTAGGTCTAAGAAAAAGTGCAAAAAGTCGTGACTGGATTAACAGGTTTTTGAACATTTGTCTGTATATAAAACAATTTGTTTTATTTGATTTTATATTTGAGATAGTGAGACAATTAAGGAGGATATCACTATGAGTTCTAAAAAAATGAACATCAGAAAATCTCTTGCATTTGCAACTGTATCGACCTCCCTGGCGATGGTTGCGTGCGATTTCAGTGCCGATACGACAGTCAAGGCTTCGGACGACCCGGTACCCGGTCCGGTGTCAGAATTGCCGGAAGGCGCCTTCTTGCAGGTAAATGTGCTGGAAGACTTGCCGAATTGTACGGTAAGTCGCGAAGGCAAATCGGCCTACGTGAATATCAGCAATTCCGTTTATGTCTGCTCCAATGAACGTTGGACCAAGGCAAGCGTGACTGTCGATCCGATCGTTCCGCCGGAAGAAATTTCTTCGAGCAGCGGTGACATTGTTCCGGAAACATCGAGTAGCGGGCTTGAACCTCCTCCGCCACCTCCGCCGTTTGGTACGTGCTTTACCACCTGGTATGGTGGGTATGGCGAGTATTGGATCGATACGGGCTTTGATAACGATTACGGAAATGCAGGCTATTGGTTCTCTTACGCCGATGACAGCGACGGAGGCATGTCGACAATTGTTTGGCCGGTTCCGAAGGGTAATGAATATTCCGACGATGCGATGGATCCGATTATCGATTACTGCGGCGGCGTTTGCGGAACCTATATTCTGGAAGCGGGAACTCTGGAGTATGACCCGTTCGTAGCAGTTGGTTTCAATTTGGGCGGCTACGATGAAAGTGGTGCGCTCACGGTTGTCGATGCCTCTAGCATGGGTGGTATTCGCGTGACTTATACCTCCGAAGCTCCTGTTATTCTGGAACTCGGCTTGGGCGAAAAGAATGATGCCTACTTGGGTTACGACCTTCCGGTTGTATACCTTCCGAAGGCAATTGCACCGGCTACGATTGCGGTAACCTGGGCTGATTTCAAGCAGCTCGGTTGGGGCACGAACTTTATTACTGGCGAAGATGCTGCAAGAACGCTTGCTACCATTAAGTTCAAGATTCAGGGTAAGAGCGGTTCCAAGGGCTCCTTCAACATTATGGCTGTCGGTGCCTACGATGAATCCTGCTCCGGTTATTTCCCGCCGATTCCGCACTCGTCTTCGAGCTATGTGCCGCCGCAGCCGATGTCTTCGAGCAGCTACATTCCGTATTATGGAGGCTTTGAAACCTGGTACGGTAATGAAGGCGTTTACAAGATCGAGACCGGTCTTGATGCCGGCGGAGATATCTCGGGTTACTGGTATGAATTCAACGATGCTGTTGATGGCGGCGAATCGAAGATTATTTGGCCCGTTCCGAAGGGAAACGAATATTCCGATGAGGCCATGGATGGAATTATCGACTACTGCGGAGGCGTTTGCGGTACCTACCAGCTTGAACAGGGCAAAATGGACTACAACCCGTTTGTCGGTATAGCCTTCGATATTGCTGGCCCGGCAGATTACTGGGATGGTCCCGCTGTCGCGGCTGACGCCTCTGCAATGGGTGGCTTGTGCATCGCCTACACCTCTGACTTTGCTGCAAGCCTTGAATTAGGTCTCTCCGATGAAAAGGAAGCAGAAGTCGGTTACGATATTCCGTTTGCATCGCTCCCGAAGGCAACTTCCGTCGTGGTGAAGGATATTCCGTGGAGCAGCTTCAAACAGGCAGGCTGGGGCACGGGGAAGATTACCGGTGAAGAGGCTGCTGCGATGCTGAAGAGCGTTCGCTTCAAGATCCAGGGCAAGGACGGTATGACCGGTAGCTTCAACGTGATGTCTGTGGGTGCCCTTGGTGGCGGTTGTTCTGCAGAACGCTATTTTACCGTTATTCCGACCGTAGATGTTGTTAAGCTTAATGAAAAAAAGATTGACCGTTAATTTTTAGGGATTATCCTTACAGAAGCGGCTCCCGGTTGCGTAAAGAATTTGCATCCGGGAGCTTTTTTGTTTATATTCATGGATGTCAAGTGTAAACAGGAGAAATTCAAATGCGCGGGGATATGCTTTTGATGAAGGCTTTGCCTTTTGCCGTTCTTTCAGCATCGCTTGCCATGGTGGCTTGCGATTCCGGTTCCAATTCCAATGAATCTCGAAATGACAATCCGGTATTGCCGGAAAATCCGGTTGGCGACGGTTCTAATATCGCAGCTGTTGAAACGGCTGAGGACTTGATGAACTGTACCGAAAGCCGTGAAGGCAATATGGCTAAGGTGCTAAGCGAAAATACCATCTACGAGTGTGTGGATGAACGTTGGAGCAAGGTAACTGTTATTGAGACGTTGCCGAGAGACACTTTGTCAAATGGGATTTCATCGAGTGGAACTTCGTTGATTGAAATTTCGTCAAGTGAAACGTCGCCGAGTGAAAATTCTTCGGCTGGCGAAACACAGATGTCCAGTTCCTCGACGGATTCAAACGTTCCTTCGCCTGTAAAATCGGCGCATTGCTTTGAACCTTGGCATGGCAATGAGATGGTTTACCAAATTCTAACCGGCTATGACAATGGTTCTGAAACGTCGGGTTATTGGTATTCCTTTGGCGATGACGCTGATGGAGGCATGTCGACGATTGTTTGGCCTGTTCCGGCTCCGGCAACCGAATCGCCCGATGTATTAGATGCGCTTATCGACTTTTGTGGTGGTGTTTGCGGAACCTTCGAACTTGCCAAGGGTTCTTTAACATACGACCCTTATGCTGGGGTGGGATTTAATATTGCAGGAGTAGATGAGAATGGCTATCCTACAACGGTAGATGCTTCGGCAATGGGCGGAATCATTGTGACTTACTCCTCGAGTATGGGGGCGACCTTGGAACTTGGCTTGGGCGAAGAAATGGATCGCAGTATAAGCTACGACAACCCGTTTGTTGTACTTCCCAAAAACACAAATGGTACTGTGAAAGAGTTTAAATGGTCCGAGTTTAAACAGGCGGGCTGGGGAGACGTTGAGATTACCGGTGAAGAGGCTGCAAAAAAACTCGCGTCTATTCGCTTTAGAGTACAAGGCAAAGATGGCTCTAAAGGTGAATTCAATATTAAGGCGATCAAAGCGTATAATCCTAGTGATTGTGCTGCATTTGTGCCTCCCGTCTTTTCGTCAAGTTCCAAGAACGTGAATTCTAGCAGCAGTAAACCTGTCTCTAGTTCCAGCATTGTTCGTTCTAGCAGTAGTGGCGAAAACGCTGTTGGCATCAAGCCGATAGACTCTTTTGAAACCTGGAGCGGAGCCGACGGCATGGAACGAATCAGCACGGGCTTTTTTGCGGAAAAGGAAGATGGAGGCTACTGGTATGAATACAACGATTCCGAAGATGGCGGCAAGTCATCCATTATATGGCCAGAGCCTTTGGGCAATGAATACGATGCGAAGTCCTTTCTGCCTGTAATTGATATTTACGGGGGCGTTTATGGAACCTATCAGTTGAATGCGGGAGACCTGCCGTATAATCCGTATGTGGGTGTAGGATTTGACTTGGCCGGTCACGACGCAAACGGGAACCTTGTTCTTGCTGATGCCTCTAGTATGGAGGGAATATGCGTTGGGTATTATTCGGATGCTCCTATTACAGTTGAAATGGGCTTTGGCGAAACAAAAGACCGGGAACTTGAATATGATGTCCCGCTTGCAAGGCTTCCGAAGAGTACTGCCGGAACTTACAAAGAATTCAAGTGGTCTGATTTTAAACAGGCCGGCTGGGGAAGAGGCGAGAAAGTTTCGGGTGAACAGGCTGCCAAGACGCTCGGCTCGCTCAAGTTCAAAATTCAGGAAAAGGACGGCTCTACGGGAAAATTCAATATCATGGCGGTTGGCCCCTATCGTAATGGCAACTGTAGCGTGTTGTCAATGGTGCCGGTGCTTCCCTAGCGGTAGGGGAACTTCCTACAAACAACTTCCATCTTACTTATTTAAACAAAATTATACAAAAGTCGTTGACTAGCTCAACGGCTTTTTCTAATTTTGGCTACGAAAATCTTACAAGTACAGGAGTTCTTTACATTATGTGGAACGAAAAGTATATCGCTAAGCTGGATAGCTACCTGGCTCAGGCCCAGGCGGCAGGTGGGGCTGCCCGTGTCGATAAGCAGCACCAGTCCGGAAAGTGCACCGCCCGCGAACGCATGGAAATGCTGTTCGACGAAGGTACGTTTGTAGAAGTCGGTGCGCTCCGCAAGTCGAGCAACCGCGTGCTCAAAGAAAGCAAGGTCGTCCTGGGTGACGGCGTCGTGACCGGTTACGGCAAGGTGAATGGCCGTCTGGTGTTCGCCTCTTCTCAGGATTTTACGGTAGGTGGCGGCTCCTTGGGCCAGTGCCATGCCGAAAAGATTTGCCGCGTGATGGACATGGCCGTGGAAGCCGGTGCTCCGTTTGTCGCCATGAACGATAGCGGTGGAGCCCGTATCGACGAAGGCGTGTTCTCGCTCGCCGGTTATAGCGCCATTATGGCCCGTAACGTGTGGGCTTCGGGCGTGATTCCGCAGATTGCCGTGATTATGGGCCCCTGCGCTGGTGGCGCCTGCTATTCTCCGGCTCTCAGCGACTTCATTTTCATGACGCAGAACACGAGCCAGATGTTCCTGACGGGTCCGGCTGTGGTGAAGCAGGTGATGGGCGAAAACATCACTGCCGCTGACCTCGGTGGCGCTCAGGTGCATACCTCCAAGTCCGGTGTGGCTCACTTCATGTACGAAGACGACAAGAAGTGCCTCGAAGGTGTCCGCAAGCTGCTCAGCTACTTGCCGCAGAGCAACCGCAAGGAATCTGCCGAATGCAACTGCAAGATTGCCGAAGCCGCCAAGAACGACGAAGGCTTCTTCAAGAAGCTGTTCTCCAAGTCCGAATCGAACGAAGTGGCCGCTTCCTTCGACAACAGCGCCTCTATCCAGGATATCGTTCCGGATAACTACAAGCAGGCTTACGACGTGAAGTCCGTGATTGCCGCCTTTGCCGATGCAGACAGCTTCTTTGAAGTGCAGAGCGACTGGGGCAAGAATGTGGTGATCGGCTTTGCCCGCTTAAACGGTGAAGCCATCGGTATCGTGGCTAACCAGCCGAAGGTGCTCGCCGGTTCCTTGGACGTGGACGGTTCCGACAAGGCTGGCCGCTTTGTGCGTTTCTGCGACGCGTTCAACATTCCGCTTTTGGCTCTCGCTGACGTTCCGGGCTACATGCCGGGTTCCAAGCAGGAATACTCGGGCATTATCCGCCACGGTGCAAAGCTCCTTTACGCATTCGCCGAAGCAACCGTGCCGAAGGTGACGCTCATTCTGCGTAAGGCTTTCGGTGGCGCCTACATCGCCATGAACAGCAAGGACGTGGGTGCCGACTACGTGTTCGCGCTCCCGATTGCCCAGGTGGCCGTGATGGGTGCCGAAGGTGCCGTGGAAATCATCAACAAGAAGGAAATCGCTGCGGCTCCGGATCCGGCTGCTGCTCGCGCCCAGTGCATCGCCAAGTACGAAGAAGAACTGATGAACCCCTACGTTGCCGCCTCCATGGGCGTGGTCGATGAAGTGATTCACCCGGCCGATGTTCGCAAGCGCCTGATTGCCGCCTTTGATGCCTTGAAGACCAAGGAACAAAAGCGTCACTGGAAGAAGCACGCCAACATCCCGCTTTAATGAGACCGCTCGGCTCTATTGCATAAATGGAAATGTGATATCGCCTCGCTCTCGCGAACACGCCTGGTTAAGACCAGGCGTTTTTTCGCTCACGGAGACCGCTCGCGCCCAATCGTAACCACTCGGTTTAAACAAATTAATTTCAAAAAACGGCTCGCTCTGCGGGCCGTTTTTTGCTTATGTAGCGCAAGGAAAACCGTCCAAATCGTTGAAAAATTGCTAATTTCGCACAAATTGCAGGAAAAACCCATATTATAGGTGGTTTTGCGGTGTGCAAATTCAGTATTTTATGGGGCGCCTGTATAGAAGAATATTGTGTTTTTTGAAGGTTTAAAACGCTTGTGGCCGGTGGCGACTGTCGCCCTTGCCGTAGGAATCGCCTGGTCCCAGAGCGACTCTGTTTCGGTTGTGTCTGCAAGCGATGCTGAATCTGCTCCTGATCCGGCAGAGACCGAATGGCAGCCGACTTACCAGTACATTTCGCTTCCGCCTTCTGTAACGCCTTTGAACGGCTTGTTGCCGTTTGGAGGCATAGGGTCTTCGCCTACGCTCATGAGTACGAGCAAGGGGCAGGTCTTTAGTCACGATATCGATGTGTCGACCCGTGAAATGGACGTGAGCGAGAAGCGCGTGAACTCCGTTTCGCGCGATACGACGACTTTGTGGACGGCGCATTACCCCGAACTGGCGGACTACGTGTCGGACATGTACAGCATTGGTCAAAAGAGCCTGTGGCTGAACGATTTGGTCGGTAAGGCAAACGACGGATACGAGACTCCCGAGACCGGTTCGGTGTTCGATATTACGATTCCGGTGACGATGCCTGCTTGGATGCGCGACTTTGGCCTCGATAAGCCGAAGCTGATGCTCCAGGGTACCATGGACATTCGCTTGAAGGGCTACGGTGAAAAGGACGATGCCGAAGGTAGCACGAATACGAGCCTGTGGCCGAGCCCGACTTTGAACTACACGCCGAACTTCATGGTGAAGGGTAAAATCGGTCCTTATATCACGGTTGAAATCAACAACGTGGAAGAAGGCCTCGGTGCCCGCAACCAGGTGCGCGTGGTTTACGAAGAATCTTACAAGGACGAATTCGAAGATTACATTCTGCAGCGCGTAGAAGCCGGTACCACGAACCTTGCTTTGACCGGTACGGAACTCACGGGTTACTCCGAGAACCACCAGGGCCTGTTCGGTATCAAGGCCGACTGGAAGCTTGGTGACTGGCGCCTTACGACGATTGCCTCGCAAGACGGTGGCGATCAGGAAGAATATAGCCTGAAAGCGAGCGAATCGACGACGGAATTCCAGATTCTTGATAAAGGCTTTGTCGCTTACCGTTATTACTTCTTGAACCAAGAGGCTAGGAATACTTACATCAAGGAATATTCGGTTTCAGGTAGAAAGACTTCGACCTATAAGGCGACCAGCCTGAAACTTTACAAGCGCAGTGCGACGAATTCCAAGGAAGTCATTGATAACGTCTATGTCAGGTATGTGACGCCGAACGGAAAGACGATTGTCAAGAAGGTAGAGCGCTTGGCCGAAATCAAGAACACCAACAACGATGTGTTCTCTTACGATGAAAAAACGGGCGTACTCAAGATTAACGGAGTGAACCGCAATACCTTGCTTGCCGCTAGCTGGGCTGAAGACCGCGATGGCAAGACTGCCGTGAAAGAAGGCGATACGATTGCGCTTGTCCAGTGGGACGCCACCCTTTCGGAACTCGTGGACATCGACAAGTTGATGTTGCGTAACGTGTATTCCATCGGTATTTCGGATGCAAGTTCTTCGAGCTTTGTGCTGCGCATGAAAAACAAGGCGGGCATTTCGGGAGACTTCCTCAAGAAACTCGGCCTGGTGGATACCACGACGGGAACGCCTTTGGTAAACGACGCTACGATCTTTAAGAAAGACGCTGCCGGTAATTACACGGGCGAAATGTGGCTGCCTTGTAAATCGAGAGACGACCCGATCTATGCGGGTAAGCCGAACAAGGATGATCTGGCTCGCCAGAACTGCTTGGAACCGCTGCGTAACCTGGACTCGTCTGCGGCCATGGCTCAGCTCTATACACTCCCGGTCTACAATCTTTCTCGCTATACGAATCGCTTCTACTTTGAATCGGTGGGTAAGCGCCGCAGTTCTACTTTGAGCGTCCGCGATCCCAGTTCCAGCTATTCTGTGAGCGGCAGTTCCTGTATGGATATTTCGCCGGGAACTGAAAAGGTGACGGCGGGCTCTACGACCCTTATTCGCGGTACCGACTACGAAGTCAACTACGAACTCGGCCAGATTGAACTTTTGAGCGAACGCGCCCTTGACCCGAACAAGGAAATCAAGGTCAGCTACGAATGCGAACCCCTGTTCGAAATCGACAACAAGCTGTTACTTGGTGCCCGCGCGGAACTCCCGCTGGACTTGTACGGCATGGGCGCAGGTTCCGTATTCGGCATTACTGCTTTGTACAAGAGCCAGAGTACGACAGCCCAGACTCCGACGCTTGGAAACGAACCGTATTCCAGTGTGCTGTGGGGCATGAACCTCCGCCTGCAGGATACCGTGCCTGCTCTCACGGAACTGGTGAACTTGATTCCGGGCATTAACACGACTGCCCAGTCCAGCTGGCGCTATGAAGCGGAATTTGCCGCTAGTCGCCACAATGCGAACACGAGCGATGACCAGGCCGCGTTGGTCGAAGATTTCGAAGCGACTGCATCGGGACTTACGTATCCGCTGTCTAGACTTTCTTGGTACCATGCGTCGCCTCCTGGTGGCGTTGAATCGAATGCTTCTACCTATATCAAGAGTCAGGACTACCGTCACCAGGGTGAATTCATTTGGCACAGCAACAATACGGAACTGTACAAGAATATTTATCCGGCGGTGGGTAATTCCGATGTTGACAACCAGCACTTGACTGTGCTCAAGATGACCCTCAGGGCGAATGATAACCTGTCAGGTAATTCCTGGGGCGGTATCATGCGCCCGAACAGCAGCTATTACCAAGACCTGAGCGACATGAAATACATTGAAGTCGTGGCTCGCGGTAATGTGGGCTCCATTTACCTTGATCTTGGTTTGATCAGCGAAGACCTTTCGATTAGCGGTGATGCGCCGAACGGATTCTACGACGGCGAAAACGACTTGGGTACAACGACCGCCTTGCATGACAGAGGCTTAGATAACAAGACCGGCTCTGAAGAAGAACGAATAGAATGGATTTGCCAAGGCGATGAATGTAAGATTAAGCAGAGGCACAATACGACGAATACGGATGCCTCTACAACCGATATCTCCCGCGATAACTATGACGATGATTTGGACGATGAAAGCGATCCGCCGGTAAATATTAACGGTACCGAAAAGAACTCGGGCGAACGCACCTACGATACCGAAGATATCAACAAGAACGGTTCTTTGGACAGGGACATTAGCTTTGTCCGTTACCGCATCGACTTGTCCGACACGACGGCTCAACTTGAAAAGCTGAAAAACGGCTGGCGCAAGTGGCGCATTTACCTGGACCAGTACGATACCATTGTTTCGCAGACGGGTAGCGATTACCGGACGATTCTTTCGGAAGCCCAGTACAGCAGGCTTTGGCTCGGCAAGTTGAATAATGGCGTTGCCGAAGCCAAGGTGCAGATTGTGCAACTTGCCGTGGTCGGTAATGCCTGGGAAGAACGCACGGTTGCCGACTTCTACAAGACGACCTCGTCGGAACATTCTCAGATTGCCGAAGTGAACGGCCTTGAAATGAAGGTGACAGAAAATGTCGCCTCTAGGGACAACACCTACATCAGCGTTTCTACAATCAACAACCGCGAAGATTCGAACAAATATCACAAGTCGCCCAATACGCGCACCGAACGCGATTCCGATTCTAACGCTCCGCTCAAGGAAACGGCCCTCGTGCTGGATTACCACGACATGAGCCCGGGCCAGGAAGTGGGCGTGACCCGTATTTTTGAAACGGACGTGAAGGACCTTTCCAGCTACCGTTCTCTCAAAATGGAAATCCATTATGCGGATAGTTCGGGATCTGAAAAAGTGCCGATTCGCTTTGCTATCCAGTTCGGTGAAGGCTCGCTGGAAGGCTCGAACGATTACTATGAATGGAGTTTCCGCCCGGTCAACTATAACTGCAACAAGGGCAAGGAACGCGAACAGGATTGCCATGAACGCAACTGGCTTGACAACGCCTTTGCCATGGACTTGGTTGACTTTACGAACTTGAAGCGCGGCCGCCGTCCGCCTTACATGAATGCGGTCGAAAAAGATCTGGGTGGTGAACGCGAAGAAAAGTTGCGCTTGGTGGGTAACCCCTCGATTACCAGCGTCGACTGGATGCGCTTTGTGATTATTGCCGATTCTAACGCCTCGGCAGAAGACATTAAGGGAACGTTCTGGATTGATGACCTGCGCCTTTCGGACATGGATACCGAATGGGGCTATGCCGCCCGTACGAGCGGTCAGGTCAACTTTGCCGACTTTATTTCGCTTTCTGGTGCTATCCGTTACCAGGACGGTAACTTTGCAACGCTATCGACTTCGAACGGTTCTCCCAAGCCGAAGGCTTCTGTCGCGGCCTCCCAGCTTGACGTAGCGGGTGACTTCACCATGAACTTGAACAAGTTCCTGAATGACAGTTCCGGCTTCCACATTCCGCTTTCTTTGGGCTACCACAGCTCTACCAAGCGCCCCTACATGAAGCCGACAGACGACATGATTCTTGAACGCAGCAGCTTTGTGGACTTGACGGGTGACATGTTCCAGAACAAGCTGGAAGTCGGCTCGAACAAGGAAGAACAGAAACTGCGTGACGAAGCGGAATCGAAGGGCTACCAGTCTTATGTTCGCGAAAAGTCGTTTGGCATTAGCTACCGCAAGGATTATCACGCTCACGATACCAAGCTTGGCGAAGTGATGTCGCAGATCTTCTTGGATCGTCCGGCAATCAGCTATTCCTACAACGAATCCGAAGGCAAGTCGACGACCTCGGCGGACTCCAGCTATTCTTACCACACGGTGCTTGAATATAAGCTGGGAACGTTCAGCATGTTCAAGTTCAGACCGCTCGAAGGCTTGTCGAAGTATGAATGGCTGAAGCCGTTGTCTAAGGCCGAATTTGAACCGTGGCCGCAGACGTTTGACCTTACCGTGTTTGACTTGAGCTACATCCGCTATGTGAACCAGAGTCGCGATCCGGACTTCGTGGAACCGCAAGTCGACAAGATTGTGACTTACACGACGGAACTGAACCACAAGTTGAACATGCGCTGGAACATTTTCTCGTTCCTTACCACAAGCTATTCCTTGAACATCAAGCGTGACATGTACGGTGGCGGTGACCGCGAAGCATTCGTGAAGAAGAACTTCTTTACATCGCGCGACGGTGGCCTGTTTGCTAACGAATACATCTTTGATTACGACCATACCGACAAGCGCGTGTATATTTCGGGCGATAGCGTGGTCGCTATTCCTTACGACACGATTCCGAAAGTTTCTGAAAATGGCGATACGCTCGCTATTGACATGCAGAATCCGGATTCTTACGAAATCCGCTACGATTCGACCACCTTCTACAAGGTCGATAGCGTGGGCAGCAAGACTTATGGCAAGTCTTACGGTATTCTGCGTAACGAACGTTCTCGTTCTCAGCAGTTCAAGATTGGCTTTAACCCGAGGCTGATTCCGTTCTTGCCGTTCAGCACGAACTTCAGTTCTGACTTTAACCAGCAAAAGACGATTCCCGACGACTTTGACTTTATGGATGAAACGTCGGTCGAGAAAAACTACTGGACGATTTCTCAGACGAATCGCTTTGAATTTGCTCCGTCTTTGAAGGTGCTTGAATTAGCGCGTGCTTTCGGTAAAGAAAACCCGGTGGCAACCGCCTTTGACAAGATCAAGTGGCGTGAAGTGCGCTTTAACTGGACGGCAAGCACCAACACGGTGGGTGAAAACTTTACCTTGGCCCAGTTGTACGAAGACCAGGGTGTGACTCCACTGCAGTATTACCTGTATGGACTCGGTCTCGGAAACGGTTATCGCAACCGCGGATTCTATAACATTGTCACGGGTGATATGGGTCTTGACCACCGCGACGATTTCCAGCGTTTCGCCCAGTACAGAAACCGCCATGTCGATACGTTGGTGTATCAGGGTAACTTTAGACATTCCGTGTCCCGCCAGTTCCAGATTGGTACCGGCGTGACGCTCCCGATTTGGGATATCGGCGTGACGGGCGATTTGCAATGGAAGGAAGACTTCTCGCAGGCCCGCGAATACCCGATGTATATTGACACTACGACGGTGTGGCCGAAGATCGGTATCGGTATTACGGTTCCGAACTTTGCTCAGCGAGTTTCGTTCTTGAACAGTTTCCGCAGCGTGTCTACGTTCCACCGCTTCGATTACTCTTATACGACTACGGTACACCCGTTCCAGAGTGCCGAAGATTCCTGGTCGCATAGTATTAACTTCAACCCGCTTATTCGTATTACGTTCTTGCTGCAGAACAACATGCGAATTGAAAACAGCGTGCGCATGAAGATCGAAGATACGGATAGACGTCCGAAGGAAGAAGTCATTGGCATTACCAGCTGGCCGGATTCTTCGGCGCATGGCCGCGATACCAGTGATTACTTCTGGGATATTCCGTGGATTCACACGTCGCTGTATAACGACTTCATGTTCAACATTGGCGATGACTTCACGATTACTTACCCGCTCAAGCTCGATAAGGCCGTGAAGTTCTTCAAGTGGTTCTTCAAGTTCAAGAATTCCATTGATCTGAAGTTCACTGCCGGTTACGACTACAAGAAGACTATCCGTAAGGAATACGATCCGGTGGATGGTTACGACAAATGGAACAAGGAAAGTGGCACGGACGGAGTGTTCAAACAGTGGCACTTTGAAAACCCCTTGTATGAAGATCAGCCCGATAGGGTTTATAGCCCGAAACTGGAACTGACTGACAGAACCGTGCCGTCGCGTACACATGAATGGTTTATTCGCCCGAGTGCTGGCTACCAGTTCAACAAGATAGCCTCGATGAGCAGCTACATTGAATACCGCCAGATTCATGAAAAGCTGGATGACGAAACGCCGCACTTGCGCCAGATTCTGCAATTTGAAATTGCACTCATGCTGAGGTTTGACTAAGTCGGAATTCGGATATCGGAATGATGAATGAAAGTAATCGCGGCGAAGGCGCCTGACAAAAAAAATCCGAACTCTGAATTCTGAAATCTGAATTTATTATGGCTAAGAAACGTGTAGCGGTAGGCATGAGCGGGGGAGTGGATTCGTCGGTGGCGGCGCTTCTGCTCTTGGAGCTGGGTTACGACGTTTTCGGCGTAACGCTTCGCGTATTGCCGCCTCTGGCGAATGCCAGACAAGTTTATGATCCCGAAAAAGACGAAAGCGTCTTGCGCGCCCGCGCGGTCGCGAAGCGCTTGGGTATAGAGCATTATGTGGCCGTGTGTGACGACGCATTCACGGAGCGGGTGCTTAAACGCTGTCACGGGGATTTTGCGGGGGCGCGTACCCCGAATCCTTGCTGCTATTGCAATCGCTACATCAAGTTCGGCTGGATGCTCGACTTTGCGCTTGAGCACGGCGCAGACTTCCTTTCGACAGGGCACTATGTGAACGTGAAGGAGGTCGGTGGCGTGCGCAGGCTTTTCAAGGGTCGCGATGCCGCGAAGGACCAGAGTTATTTTTTGTTCGGGGTGCCCGATTCCGCCATGGCGCATGTGATGACGCCGCTCGGGGGCATGGAAAAGCCCGAAGTTCGCGCGATGGCGGCAAAGCATGGCTTTGAAAACGCGAGCGCAAGCGATAGCCAGGATATTTGTTTTGACATTTACGGCGATGATTATACGAATTTTTTGCAGGAACGTTTCGGTGCGATGACACGCCCAGGAAACTTCGTGACCGCCGACGGCAAGATTTGGAATAGTCACGAAGGTTACCACCGTTACACGGTGGGGCAACGCAAGGGACTTGGCGTTGCGCTGGGTGTCCCCGCATTCGTGCAGAGCGTGAATCCGGAAACGGGCGATATTCTGGTGACCGCCGACAAGTCGGCCGTCTCCGCAACGGATGTCCGCATCGAAAATTGCGAATGGCACGGCATCAATCCCGCAACGGGCAGGGCCTACGCCGCTGGCGACACTTTCGAGTGCGAGGGCATGGTACGTTACCGCCAGCGTCCGACTCGTTGCATGGTCAAGATTCTAGAAGACGGCTGCGCACTCGCCAGCTTTGAACAGCCCCAGTTTGCAGTCACTCCTGGCCAGTGCGCCGTATTCTACGACGGCGATATGGTGATTGGCGGCGGCTGGATAGTTCGCTAGGGATTTTCATTGCGGGTGTGGACATTTTCTATGATGAATGTCAACGCCTTGAAATAAAAAATGTTCATTTAGCCCCTCGTTAGTATATCTTTAGGAAGAGCGCCCCTTAAAAAGGGTGTTTGAGGAGTATTATGAAAAAAACTGGTTTTAAGGCTTTAAGCGGAGCTTTATTGCTCGGCGGAGCTGTTTCTGCTTTCGCTGCCCCGGGACTTACCGTGAGCGGCACCGATCTCATGTACAACGGCAAGAAGATTTTCTTCTCGGGCACGAACCTCGCCTGGAGTGACTACAATTCCGATGTGGGCGATTCCCCACTGAACGAAAACGCCTGGCGCAAGGCTGTGGAAGGTACCCGTGCCGCAGGCGGTAACGCCATTCGCTGGTGGCTTTTCAACAACATGAGCCAAAGTCCCGAAATCGATCAGAGCACGCATCTGGTTTCGGGCCTCAAGGCAAATACCATCGCCAATATGAAAAAGGCCTTGGACATTGCCGAAGAATACGGCGTGATGGTTTCGATGTGCCTTTTCAGCCACAACTTGATGGAACCGAATCAGTGGGGCCTATACGACGAAAAGCTGGACATTACCGCAAACACGCAACTTTTTGAAGACGCGGGCACCAAAGCCTTTATCGACAATGCGCTTGTTCCAGTGGTAAAGGCTATCGGTAACCACAATGCGCTTATGACTTGGGAAGTGTTCAACGAACCCGAAGGCATGACAAGTGTAGGCTGGACCACCAAGAAACTCGACAAGGCTGTGCTGCAGAAGTTCACGAACAAGATTGCGGCGGCAATCCATACCACAAACCCGGAACTGCTCGTTTCTACGGGTAGCGTGAATATCCAGTATCAGAGCTGGTGGAACGATTCCGAACTCATCGCAGCCGGTGGCGAAGCGAACGGTACGCTCGACTTTTTCCAGACGCATTACTATCCGTACTACCAGAACGATGCCGTGTCTCCGTTCGTGAATACGGCAGCCCAGATGGCAACAACGTACAAGTACGACAACAAGCCCATGATTATCGGTGAATTCCCGGCAAGCGGCTGGAAGGGCGATACTTATACTACAAGCATGGCGGCCAAGACCCAGATTTCTACCGAAGAATGCTACCGCAAGGCCTTTGACGGCGGTTACGCAGGCGCACTTGCCTGGCAGTACATTGGCGACAAGACCGAATCGAACTTCGGCGGTTACACCTATACCATTGATCCCGCTCTCGATGCCATGAAGGCCCTTGCCGCTACCGAAGAAGCAAGCATCAAGATCAAGGATGTCGCCATCAGCCAGGAAGGCGGTGACGGCAAGATGTCTGTGACTTACGGCGGCGACAATGCCCAGATTGAATACCAGAAGACTTGGGACCTGAGCAAGGCCAATACGTTTACGTTCGAGGTTACTAATAAGAGCGAAAGCGATGCACAACTGAACTTGATTTTCAAGCTGACGGATGCGTGGACATGGACCGAAGTGGAAGGCCCCTGCGAAGTAGCCGCGGGCCAGTCCAAGACTTGTTCGTTCGATATTTCCAGCTACGCCGACCGTAACAAGACTTTGAGCGTCGTTATTGCAAACTACGCTGCTGGCTACACCGGTACAATCCTTTACGACAACTTCAAAGCGGGCGACCAGGTTCTCTGGGACTTTAACGAAGACAAGTACGACGCCTTCAGCCGCGGTTTCGAGAATACCGAAGAGATGATTCCCGAAATCAAAATCGTGTTCGAGGATCCTTCGGGAATTTGCATGCGCCCGCAAGTTGCAGGTGCCAAGGCTCTGCGAGTAAGTGGTAACATGCTTAGCCTTTCGATGGGCCGCACACAAGGCGTGACAGCGGAACTCTTCGATGTCACGGGCCACAAGGTTGTAACGCTTCACAAGGGTACACTTTCTGCAGGCACGCACCAGTTCAAGGTGAATGCGGCTGCGGGTACATACTTTGTGAAGGTCGCAGGCCAGGGAATCGATTTGACCCAGAAAGTGATGGTGAAATAAGAATTATAAACTTTAAGTAGCTCGCTTTAAGGCTTTATCCTTTGAGATAAGGCCTTTTTTAATTACATTTACCTTGTATAATATAAGGAGGATGAATATGCTCAAAAGGGCGTGTTTGCTTTTTATTGCACTTTCTTGTGCCGTTTTCGCAGCAGATTTGGGGACTGCCGAAAAACCGTTAACCATCGATAATGAGAACGACCTGGTGCTGCTACGTAATGCGGTGAATGCCGGTAGTGGAACATTCAAGGGTGTCGACGTTTCTGATGGTGCGACGGATCTGTATTTTAAACTTGTCCGCGATTTGGACTTGAGTACCGTTTGTGGAAAGAATGTCGGAAACTGGACTCCGATTGGAACCTACGAACACCCCTTCAAGGGAAGCTTTGATGGTAATGGCAAAACGGTTGATTATCTCTATATTAATGAACCTCTGCCGGAACGTGGTGATACGGCCATCGGTTATTACGGCTTGTTTGGAGTCGCGTCAACAGAAAACGAATCCAAGACCGTCATTTCTAACTTGACTATTGGCAAGAACTCAAGGATTGTTTCGGAGCGCGATGGCGATGTGGGCGCTATTGTCGGACTCGCCAGGAAGAACGTGCGCATTTCCGATTGCAAGAATAAAGCCTATGTGTCCGGAAGGTCTGCTGTAGGTGGAATTGTTGGCTTTGCCGCAAATGCACCCCTTCCCGATGGTGTGAACATAAAGAACTGCGTGAATGAAGGCTATGTCGATGCTATGCTCAAGGCAGGTGGCATTGTGGGGGCCGTCAATGGATTCGGAGTGCATATCGACAGCTGTACGAATTTGGGCGGAGTGTCTTCTGCCGATACGGCTGCAGGAATTGTCGCCGCGGATTACAGTTCGGTAATGACACCTGCCAAGCTGAATTATTTGATTAACAAGGGAAACGTGAGCTCGGGTAAAATTTCGGGTGGAATTATTGCTGTTACTGCAGACGGCGGGGCTTCCATTGCGAATTGTTTTAATTCTGGTCACGTGCAGGCATCGACTTCGGCCGCAGGCATTGTAGGTCATTGGAAATCGATGATGAACCCGCAGACCATTTTAACATGCGTAAATTCGGGCAGCGTTTTTGCGGGGACTAATGCGGGAGGCATCGTTGGGTTTGTCGCAGAATCTTCTCCTAGTTATATGAAGATTTCCCAATCGCTTAACTTGGGTGTAATCAATGCTGGCGCCTATGCCGGTGGAATTGTCGGAAACAACAATAACGGCGCGTTTTATGCAGACCATAATATGAATGCCGGCGCAATCGGCTTTGGTTATGCGGGTGGAATCGCGGGCCGGGTGAAAACAGATGCTGCTGAAAATATCGCTGCAAACTTAAGCATTGCCGCTCCCGATACGTTTGCAATCTATGATAGCGTCATGTCGCATTTTGAAGAGGATTGCCTGTATCCAGTTGATGCGGCGCATGCCTATGTTACGGACAGCTTGATTTCGGGAAAGACAGTAGTTGCTCTGGGCGATTCCCTTTGGGTGTATAAGGAAGGCTACTATCCGCAAATCAAGACCCTTGCCGAAAACCCAATGAAAGAAATCCGCGACGCTCAGCAGGTGGCCTCTACTCCGGTGCGCTTGGGCCTTGGCGATGACATCGCACACATCTCGAAAAACATAAGCTATACGACTAAGGATGCCGCAGGGAATGCAGTCGATGTCTATAGTGCTCGTGGAAATATCTCTTTTGTGAACGATTCTGTTGCAATGCCTTATTCCTTGGGTGCAGATACCCTTTATGTGCTTAATGAAAATGCAACGAAAAAAATCATCGTGAATGTTACTGCGACAAGTAATTTGGGAACGGTTGAAAATCCGCTCACGATTTCTTCAGTGGAAGAACTGTTGCAGTTCAGAAAGGCTCTTGCCGATACGACTAAATACAAGGGCGTTCTAATGGATGATGCGGGTGCGCGTCTCGCGTTCAAGATTACCAAAGATCTGGACTTGAGTTCTGTCTGTGGCCCCAGCAAAGGCAACTGGACTCCTATCAAGAATTTCTTGGGTAAACTCAATGGCGCAAATCACAAGATTTCGAATCTCTATATTGATATCGAAGATTCCCTTTCTCAAGTGAATGGAGGTCTTTTCGAAACGATTATCGCTGCCGATACGGCCATTGTTGAAAATCTGGTGCTTGAAAATGTCCATATTCGGCTTGCGGGAGCTCGTTCTGCAGGTGCGATTGCCGGTTACATGGGCGGTAACGTGGGCATTATTCGCAACAATACGTTGGATGGAACCGTTTACAGCGATGGAACGGTTGGTGGTCTTGTTGCATCAACAGGATTAAACGATTTCTTCTTGCAGAACAATTTGGTAGAGGGCTCTGTCGAAGTCGTTCATGCGGATAGCACCAAGTCTCAAGGGGCCGTCGGTGGAATGATTGGGTTTACGAACGGTTTAAAAGCATCTGTTACAGGTAATGTGAACCGGGCTAATATCAAGGGAACATATGTTGATGCAATGAGCGGTATTCTGGGTGTTGTGTATGCGCAGTCCACTATTGAAAATAATATAAACGAGGGATCTCTAACGGGTGTCGCAGGGTCGTATCTTGGTGGCATCGCTGGCGAAATCACTTCGTCTGTCAGATTAGTAGATAACCATAATAAGGGCGATATCAAGGTCGATAGTTACGCAGAGTATGTTTGTATAGGTGGTACAGTTGGTTTCTTGGCTGAAATCTATTCAAATGATGGTGTGGTAGAAAATAATTCCAATACTGGTAATATTGATGTTAGCTTGTATGCGTCCTTGTATGACAAATATGTAGGAGGTGTGTTCGGCAGATATATACATACGAAAGCATCTGACCTTGTGAATAAAGGTCATGTCTCTGCACTGGTTTTAACTGCAAGTACAGTCAAAGTGGGCGGCGTCATCGGAAGTGCAGACTATACGGATTCCGTTTCGCTCGCGTCGATTGTGAATGAAGGCGCCGTTGAAGTAAATATCGATACATCTGAGGTTGGCGCCTATGTGGGTGGCGTTCTAGGTTATTCCAATTCCAAGTATGTAGAAATTCGGGATGCCTTAAACAAGGGAAGTGTTACTGTCGAAAGGAAAAGCTCTTCTTTAACAATTGTCGGCGGTGTTGCGGGTCTTTTGAGTCACAAGAATGCTCGTGTCGAAACCAGCTTTAATTACGGAGATGTAGATGTCCGTGGCGGCAACAATTTGAAAGTGGGTGGCATTGCGGGCTATTATGCCTCTTCGGATACCATTGCGGTGATGCAGAAATGCGGTAACGAGGGTAATCTTCATGCTGTCAAGACTGCCAAAAAAACAAGTGAAATGGATGTGGGTGGCCTTATTGGAGATGGCTGGTCCTTGCATATAAGCGATTCCTATAATTCGGGTAATGTCAGTGCTGGGTATAGGATGGATTCTTTGGTGACACCAAATAAGAATGCGACTTCAGATTTCATTGGCGGACTTGTTGGTGATGCGTATGATGGCGTCCCGAAAGGAATGAATTCTTTCTTTGAAATTGAAAGATCGATAAATATTGGTGATGTGTATTACGAATCGAGTGCTGATGTTGTATTCGCTGCCGGAATTGGCGGCATTGTGGGAAGCTCTCAACCTCAGGAGATGACTATAAAAAACGTGGCAAACTATGGCTCTGTTTCTTCGAATAAGTCGGAGACATTGCTTTGGATGGGCGGCGTTGTCGGTTATTCGCTTTATACCTTGACGATGAAAAATATCGTGAATGGAGGCGCCCTTTCTTTTGATGCCGATGTAAAGAATTCTTCTAGCGGAAGCCTTGTTGGATGGAACGCCAGCTCGACTCCTTATTCGGTAAGTTCTGCATTCCTCCATGGTTACGAGCATCTTGAAAATCCGGAGCGCTACCATGCCGAAAAATGGGATAGTACCGTTGTCGATTTGCAGTGGGCTCGCCTTGATACCAATGAAGCGTATACAAGGCGCTTGACTGCAGAACTTACTGCAGATTCTTTACCCTTGGTGTTGAATGCCGAAAACTGGATTCAGGTGGAAGGTTATTATCCGCAGCTGAAGGCACTTGCAGAGTCTCCGGTAGAAGCGATTCGCAAGATTAGCGCACTTGGTGCAACGCCTGCCTATTTAAAAACCGGAAAAGAAGACTACGAACATGCCGATTTAGTCTGGAGTCCGTTTGCAGTTGCTACGAAGAATGCCCTTGGCGAAACGGCGGTTTGGACATCGAACGTGTCGCAGGTAGTGTTGAATGCCGATACCGTTTCTTTCAAGGCCCTGGATCGTGACACGGTTACGGTGTTGACCGTTGCTGCAGATGGCTACAAAAAGTCAGTTTGGGTTTCTTTGATGTCCCTCTTCAAAAAGAACCTGGATTTCTCGAAGGTGAAATGGGACTATACGGCGCCCTTCACTTACGATGGAAAGGCTAAGGCTGTTTCTTTGAGTGGCCTTCCGGAACAGGTAAAGGCAACTTACTGCAATGACAGTGCAACGGTTCCTGGAACGTATGTTGCCCGCGTGACATTGCAATACGATACTGCCCTGTACAATGCGCCTGTCTTCATGGATAGCCTAAGGTGGGTCATCAATAAGGACACGCTGGATCTTTCGAAGATCGTGTGGAGTAAGACTGTAGAATTTGATTTTGATTCTACGGAACATTCCGTAAAGCTTGAAAACGTTCCGGAACAGGTTGCGGTCGACTATGCCGATGCTTCGCAGACAAAGCCGGGGGAATACCATGCAATGGCCGTACTCCGTTACGATACCTCGCTGTATGTGGGTAAGGATTACAAGGATTCCGTGCTCGTCTGGAAGATTCTTGCCGGCCCCACGAAGTTGGTTGCTGCAATTACCGCCCCGAACAGCGTGAGTCTGGTGCGCCACGGCACAGGAACTTGGACACTTGAATTTACGCAGAATGTTCCTGCAAAAGCCCGTGTCTCTGTAGTTGGTGTTGACGGCAAGAGAATCTCGGTAAAGATAGTGCGTGGCGCCCAAAGTATTGCCTTGCAGGGTATGCCCGCAAACGGCATCGCCATTGTCCGAGTCGCTTACCCGGGAATGTCGAAGACGTTCAAGATAAATCTTCGCTAAGAGATTTATTGCGTCACTCGGATGTAGTCGACGAGCATTTCGTTCGGGAATTGCGAGTCGTCTACTTCGAATCCGGGCCAGTTGCCTGCAACGGCGACATTCAAGATAAAGAAGAATGGCTTGTGGAATTCTTCGGTGTCGCCGGTGTTATTTTCGATTAAAATCTCGTGGTACATGAAGTCATCCACAAACATGCGGATGTACTTTTCGTCCCATGTGAATTTGTAATTGTGGAATTGCGTGACATCGAGTTCAAATTTTTGGTCGCGGTAGCTGCCGGTGTTGTTGCCGTAGGTGGCGTACTCGCTGCCGTTAGCCCAATGGTTGGTGCCGTAGACGATGTTTTCGCTGTTCACTGTTTCGATGATGTCGATTTCGCCGCAGGCTGGCCAGCTTACGGCGTCGATGTTTTGGCCGAGTAGCCAGAAGGCGGGCCAAATGCCCTTGCCCACGGGGAGCGCGATTCTCGCTTCAACGGTGCCGTAGGTAAAGCTGAACTTTCCCTTGGTAATCATGCGGGCCGAGGTGTACTTGGAACCTTCGTAATCTTCCTTGTTGGCACGAATGTGCAAGATGCCGTCTTTAATGTAGGCGTTTTCTTTGCGGTCGGTGTAGTATTCCAATTCGTTGTTGCCCCAGCCGCTGGCACCGGTGCCGATTTCAAAAGTCCATTTTTCGGAGTCGATGTCGCCGTCAAATTCGTCGTGCCAGAGATACGGAGATTCGCCGGGGTTGCTTTCACTCGAAATGTTTCCGCTGGAAGTGATTCCGCTCGAGCTGCTGGCAATGTCATTTGCACTGCTCTCGGCATCGCGAGAACCGCTCATGTCGGTAGCGGAAGAATTTGCTGTGGATGGATTTTCAGCCTCGCTGGAGATTGCCGGGACATCTGCGGAAGATGAGGTCGGTTCAGCAACCGGGTATTCTCCGGAGGGGGTGGTCTGCTCGCTTATTTCGGCGTTTTCGGCATTGGAAGAGGAATCCGAGGAGCAGGCTGCCGTGAAAAGGGCGACTCCTGCGCAGAGGGAAAAAAGGCTGAAAAAGGGGAGTTTCATGTCTTAATTATATAAAAAATCGCCATTTTACACCAAAACGTGAGTATTTCGTCATATTTGTGGAATAATTTTTTAAGAAATCGTTAAAAAGGCCGTATTCTAATATATATTTACGAAGTGTAAAGAGGATTTAACATGTTGGTTTCGCAAAAAAAGACGGTCTTGATCGTAGACGATGACCGTATGAATTTAAAGTTCGCCGAGCACATGCTCAGTTCGACGTATGACGTCGTGATGGCGAACTCTTACGAGGAAGCGTTGGACTACCTGTCAAAGGAGTTGCCGGCACTAGCCCTTTTGGATGTTCACATGCCGGGCAAGAACGGTTTCGAATTGCTGGCCGAGATTCGTAAGATCAAGCATTGCAACGAGTTACCGGTGGTGTTCTTGACCGCGGACAGCGACCGGGAGACCGAGGTCCGGGTGTTTCAGGAAGGTGGCCTCGACTATATCCAAAAGCCCCTGGTGCCCGAAGTGGTGCTTGAGCGAATCAAGCGAATTCTCTCGCTTCGCGAATTGCAGGTCAACCTTGAAAGCGAAGTGGAACGCCGTACCGAAGAACTCGAAGAAAGCCGTCGCAAACTTCAAGTTCTTTCTTTGCAGGTGGTCAAGACGCTTGCTTCGGCGATTGATGCCAAGGACCGCTACACGAACGGTCATTCGAGCCGCGTGGCTAAGTACAGCAAGGAAATTGCTCGCCGCGCGGGCAAGCCCGTGGAATTCCAGGACGAAATCTATTTCATTGCCCTGCTGCACGATATCGGGAAAATTGGTATTCCGGATTATATCTTGAACAAGAATTCCAAGCTCACGGACGAAGAATACGAAACGATTAAACAGCACCCGAGTATCGGGGTTGAAATTCTGAAGAATATCACCGAGATGCCCAAAATCGAGATCGGTGCGCATTACCACCATGAACGTTTCGACGGCAAGGGTTACCCGGAAGGGCTTGCCGGTTATGGCATTCCTGAAATAGGCCGCATTATCGCCGTGGCCGACGCTTACGATGCCATGACGAGCCGCCGTAGTTACCGTTCGGGCTTGCCGCAAGAAACGGTACGCAGTGAAATTGTGCGCGGTCGCGGTCAGCAGTTCGATCCGGATTTCGCCGATATCATGCTCCAGATGATTGACGATGATGTGAATTACACCATGCGCGACGATAGACTTGTCTGATGAGCGGGGTGGACCGATGCGGACTATTGTGCCTAACGACATCTTTGATGAAAATGATCGTCGCGTTTTGCAAACCCTGACACGCGTGATGCGCTGGCTATGGGCGATGTTTCCGTTAATCTATTTCGGAAATATTATTCATTTGTTTAAAATCGACTATTGCGAACTGACGATTTTGACTGCAATCGCTTTCGTGATTCTGTGGCTCCCGACTTTTATTGAACGCATGGGAGCTCCGCTCGTGGTGCGTCGGTATTTTTGTGTGTTGGGTATGGGGAGCATCATCGCGACGCTTGCGACTAATGAAAACATCGGCATTTACATGACTTATTCTCTTGCCATGGTCACAAGCCTTTTATTTTTCAATGCGGCCTTTACCCTTAAAATTTCGATATTCAGTTACATCTTGATTGTTGTATCCCTTTACTTTAGGGCTCCCGGTGCCAACCATGGCGAATTTTCTTCGGATACGTTCTGGTGGATTTCTCGTTCGGCAGGCTTTTTGATTGAATCGATTACCATGACGCTTTTGTGCATAACCATTGCAAAACTCACGCACCGTTTGCTTGAAAACTTGGATAATGCCCGCAAAGAAGCCCAACATTCCGATGAACTTCGAAAGGCTTGGGCCGAAGCCGAAGAAGCCCGCAAGAATGCGGAATCGGCGAACATGGCCAAGAGCTTTTTCCTTGCCAATATGAGCCACGAAATCCGCACGCCGATCAACGGCATTTTAGGGATGAATGCCATGCTCCTGAAGGAATGCAAGGACAACTCGCTGCTGGAATATGCCCAGAACATTCAGAATGCGGGCCACACGCTTTTGTCGTTGGTGAACGACGTCTTGGACATTACCAAGATTGAATCGGGTAAAATGGAACTGTTCGTCGAAGAGTACGACTTGTTCGCGGTGTTGAATGATTGCTACTGCGTTGCCAACCCGCGTGCGCAAAGTAAGGGCCTGGAATTCAATATCAACGTGAATCCGAAAACACCGGCGCTCTTGGAAGGCGACGATGTGCGTCTCCGCCAGATTGTAAATAACTTGCTTTCGAACGCAATCAAGTACACGCCGAAGGGAACAGTGGACTTGCTGGTGGATTTCAAGACGCTGCCAGAGGAGAATGCGGTTAAACGTATTGAACTTGTGATTATCGTGGCCGATACGGGTATTGGCATTCGCTCGGATGATCGCGATAAACTGTTCCAGAGCTTTGAACGAATCGATTTGGAACGCAACAGGAGTATCGAGGGCACGGGCCTTGGGCTGAACCTTACTAAAAAGTTGGTCGAGATGATGAAGGGCCGCGTGCTGGTCAAGAGCGTCTACGGTTCCGGCTCGGTATTCGAAGTCCATATTCCGCAGCCCGTCAAGAGTGATGAAGCTATTGGTAACTTTATTGAGCGTCATAAGGAATTTATTTCGTTTGACTCTGCAGATAAAAAGTTCAAGGCGAGAAACGCTAGGTTGCTTGTGGTTGACGATGTCGTCATGAACCTGAAGGTGGTTTGCGGACTTCTCAAGGAAACGGAAATAAAGATTGATACAGCGACAAATGGGGAAGATGCGCTTTCGCTTGTAGAAAAAAATCATTATGACTTGGTCCTTTTGGACCACATGATGCCTGTCATGGATGGAATCGAAACCTTGCAATGCATGAAAGACATTAAGGGCTTTGATATCCAGAAAACGCCTGTCGTCATGCTTACGGCAAATGCGGTGGTGGGAGCGAAAGATGCTTACATGCAGGCGGGCTTTACCGACTACATTACCAAACCGATTCGTGAAAAAACATTGCTTTCGGTGGTGAAAAAACTTTTGTCGCCTGAGCTTATCGAAGATGTTCTCACTGTCGAAAAGAACCTGGCGAAACAGGCCTCGTCTTCGATGGGTGCGCTATCGGAATTCCTGAATACGGAAACGGGGCTTGGTTACTGCATGAACGACGAATCCTTTTATCGCGAAATGCTTGCCGAATACGTGAAGAACGATCGTCGCGATGAATTGGAAAAATCCTTGGCAAGTAATGACCTTGAATGTTACCGGATTACAATCCATTCCCTGAAAAGTACATCGTTGACAATCGGGGCGGTCGCCTTGTCGGAATCGGCCAAGGCGCTAGAAACGGCTTGTAAAGAAGGCAACGTGGATTATGTGCGCGCACAGCACGAAAAGTGCATGACTGATTATAAGTTGATTCTAGAAAAGTTGTCCAGTTATCTTGCTGCAGGGGAATCGTAACATGAAACTGGTTTATATTGTTCCCTCGCTAATCCTTGCTGTGATTATAGCAGGATTGCTCACGTTCAATGTTAAAAAGAAAAATACCGACATTACTCGCGAAAAGACAAAGGTTGCGATGATTATGAACGGCTCTATCGAAGACCATAGCTGGGGACAGTCGCATTATGAGGGAATGCGAAAGACCGCTAAGGAGTTGAATCTGGACGTCATGTTCCGCGAAAGGATTCCGGCAGATAGAACTTCTGAAGAAGTGATGGAAGGCCTCATTGCCGCAGGTGCAAAAATCATTGTGGCCAATTCGTTTCAGCTTGGGCCTTATGTCCAGAATGTGGCTGTCAAGCACCCAGACGTAAAATTCTTCCATGCATCTGGCTTGGGCTATTCCAAGAACATGTCGACGTATTTTGGCCGGATTTACCAAATGCGCTATCTTTCGGGCATTGTCGCCGGCATGCAGACGAAATCCGGCAACATCGGTTATGTGGCGGCCTTCGATATTCCCGAGGTGATTCGAGGAATAAACGCTTTTACCTTGGGCGTGAAAAAGGTAAACCCGAATGCGAATGTGATTGTTCGCTGGACAAAATCCTGGAACGAAGACAAAGCGTGCGCGAGGGCGACGCGCGCCCTTTGGGCTCACCATGATTCGATTGACGTGCTCACTTTGCATACGGATAGCCAGGAACCCTTGCGCATTGCGGATTCTCTTGGACTTTGGCTTGTGGGTTACAACTTGGACAATGCAGAAATGTATCCGGAACATTTCTTGACGGCACCTATTTGGCGCTGGGAAAATTTCTATACGCCGCACATCCTCAACGTACTCAAGAAAAAATTTGTGGGTAGGAATTATTGGAGTGGTGCTAATTCGGGAGTTGTTGATCTGGCTCCGCTAACAAACCATGTGGCGCCGGAAACGATTGATCTTGTAAACAGTGAACGCAAAAAAATTCAGAACGGTTCTTTTGATGTTTTTTACGGACCCATCGAAGATGATACCGGAACAATTCGCATTAATGAAGGGGAAAGCATGTCTGACAGCGATATGCTGAATAATTTCAACTGGTTCGTAAAGGGGGTAATCATCGATGAAGAGTAGAGTGACCATTGGAACGTTGACGGCGGTAGTCATCTTTTTTGTGTTGTTATATGTGGTTTTTGCAAAAGTCGACAATGTGGAATCGGTCAAGAAGACCGAATCGCAAAAACTCCGTGTCGGATTTGTCCTTTTAAGCGATACGGCTGACAATGGCTGGAATGAAACCATTTATAAGGGAATCAGGAATGCTTGCGATTCCCTTGGCGTGCAAAGGAACTTGGTGATTGATATTCCCGAGGAACGTATTCCCCTTGCGAATGCGGTGACCGGAATGATTGCCGATAGCTTGAAAGTCATTGTGCTTACGAGCTACAATTATCCGATTTTAATCAAGGATATTATTGAATCGCACCCGGAAGTGACATTCTATGGAATCAACTGGGAATACGATGCTCCCAACTATAAAGCCTATTTTGCCCGTATTTACCAGGCTCGATATCTTGCAGGAATTGTTGCGGGGGCCATGACCAAGACGAACCACGTGGGCTTTGTCGCTGCGATGAAGAATATCCAGGTTTATAGGGGCTTGAATGCGTTCATCTTGGGCGTGCAAAGTGTTAATCCGCGTGCTAAGGTGTTTGTGCGTTGGACGAATTCCTGGAACGAAGGCAATATGGAAACCGAAAACGCAAACAAGTTGATTGATAGTTCGGGTATCGATGTTATCGCGTTCCATCAAGACAGGGCCTTTATTATTGAAGTGGCCGAAAAGCGTGGGCTATATTGCATTGGAAACCATGTGGAAAATAACCGGTTCTCACCTAGAATGCTTACCTCCATCGCTATCAACTGGGGCATTATTTACAAGGACTTTATTCAGGACTATATCCAGAAAAAGGATAACGAAAATATGGATTACTGGGTCGGACTAGAAAAAGATGCCGTAGGGCTTGCATTCTATTCTAGCGAAGTTCCTGATAGCGTGAAGATTCTGGTAAATGCGGCTGCCGAAAAAATCAAGGCAGGCTACAATGTTTTCTCGGGAAGGATTGAGGATGTCGAAGGAAAGATCCGTTCCGAAGAGGGCGAAACGATTAGTGACGAAGTTCTGCACAATGAAATGAATTGGCTTATAAAGGGTGCGATAGAACCATGATAAAAAAGATTGGGGTGCGTCCCTTAGTTGGTATTCTATTTTTTGTTTTGATACTCCTTTTGGTAGGAGTTTTGCTGCGTGTCAAGTTTTCGAACCTGTTTGATAACTATGTCGAAAAGCAAGTGGCTTACCAAGCCGAAAGCTATGCCGCCGCGGCAGGTGAAAGGCTTGATCTTGAATTGAAATCTCTGGCAGGAATTTCTTCGGGGATTTCTGCGAATATGAGTCATTTTGAGCCGATGCTTGCAACGCTTGAAGACCCGAATGGCAATTATTACTATGGCGTGATAGCCTTGAACGGTAAAATTGTCTATAGTGGCGATACGACTCATATCGATGCTTCGCATTTTAAGGGTATTTCGGAATCGTTCCATGGAGTAAAATCCATAAGCTATTCCAAGGGAATTGGCCTTACGTTTTCGGCTCCTGTGTACAGTGGGAAAAACATCAAGTATGTGCTGTTCCGCATGTACAAAGAAGATGCGGTTGTTAGAATTTTTGGCGTACAAAGCTATGGTGGCCGAGGCTACGCAACTTTAAGAGATGCGAGAGATTCTATTATCATCAAGTCTTCGAATGATTCGCTTGGAACAGATTTACTGTGGGGAGAAGAAGGGTTCTTGGCGGTTCGCGATAAGCTGAGAGCTGGCTTGAATGTCTCCATTTCTGCAGCGACGCATTTGGATGTTCGTGGTGTGGAATACTATTACTTTATCGCTGAACTCAAGTTGCCGGGAGTTGCCTTGACGGGCGTAGTGCCCGAAAGAGAGGTGGCAGCTGAAAAAGATGATATTTCATTCTTGATTATCTGGGTCTTTGGCCTTTTGATATTCATGTTTACAATTGCCATGCTCTATGTGGTGCTTTCTGAAAAGAAAGCCCGCGAAAACAAGGAGCTGCTTCGCGAAAAAGAAAATGCCGAAAGCGCAAGCAAGGCGAAGAGTGCTTTTCTTGCCAACATGAGTCATGAAATCCGCACGCCGATTAACGGAATTCTAGGTATGGATTCCATGCTCTTGAAGGAATGCAAAGATGAAACCCTGCGGGATTATGCCTTGAATATTCAGAGTGCAGGCCAGACGTTGCTTTCTCTGATTAACGACATTTTGGATATCTCCAAAATCGAATCAGGAAAAATGGAAATTTTGCCTGTTACGTATAGCGTATTTACGGTCTTGAATGACTGCTACAACATGGTGGCCGTTCGTGCCAAGGATAAGAACCTGGAACTGGTAATGGATATTTCACCCGAAATCCCGACGGCGTTGTTCGGTGACGAAGTTCGTATTAGACAGGTGGTGAACAACTTGCTTTCGAATGCGGTCAAGTATACGAACGAAGGTTCAATTACCTTATCGGTGCGCTCCGAAAAACTAAGCGTCGACCCGATTCAGGGGGGTAATTCGAAACAGGTAAAGCTCTTTATTCAAGTGAAGGACACGGGTATCGGTATCCGCGAAAAAGATCGCGAAAAATTATTTGCCGACTTTGTGCGACTCGATGAAAAACGCAACCGTAACATTGAAGGGACAGGCCTCGGACTGAATTTGACTAAGCAACTGTTGGATATGATGGGTGGTACCATCGAGGTTGAAAGTACGTACGGCGAGGGGTCTGTCTTTACAGTATGCCTGTTGCAGCAAGTCAGCGATGAAAAACCTCTGGGTGATTTTGAAAAGCTCTATAAGCAACACGTGAATGTGGTGGATGCCGCGCACGAAAGGTTTGAAGCGCCCGAGGCGAAAATCCTGGTGGTTGACGATGTGCAAATGAACCTGAAGGTGTTCGCAGGCCTGTTAAAAGACACCAAGATCCAAATCGATACGGCAATGAATGGCGCCGAGGCTTTGGAACTCATTCAAGGCAAACATTACGATGTCATCTTCCTGGATCACATGATGCCGGTCATGGATGGCGTGGAAGCGTTCCGCCGCATGAAACTGTTGGAGAAAAATCCAAACGCCATTACTCCGGTGGTGATGCTTACTGCTAATGCCGTTTCGGATGCACGAAATGGTTATATGGATGAAGGTTTCTCGGATTACATGGCAAAACCGATTCGCGAAGAAGTCTTGCTGTCGACACTAAAAAAATTCTTGTCGAAAGACCTGGTCAAGGTTGTGCACGAAAGAGAAGAGAAAACTTGTAACCCTGCAGAAACCGTTTCAGCAATGCCACAGGTAGCGTTGACCGATATGTTGGATATGGCTACAGGTCTTGCCTATTGTATGAATGACAAGAAGTTCTATAAAGAAATGCTTGACGAATATGTAAAAAGTGAAAAGACTGCAGAACTAAAGGAATACTTTGAAAATGGCGACTTGGAGTATTACCGCATTACGGTTCACGCCGTAAAAAGTACCTCTCTTACAATCGGTGCGATTAAAGTTTATGAAGATGCCAAGGCGCTGGAAATGGCCTGCAAAGAAGGCAACCTGGATTTCGTAAAACAGAATCATGAAGCGTTCATGGAAGAATATAAGTCGCTTGTTCGTGGATTTCAGTCGGGCAGCCTCAATTTGGATTAACGAATACGGTTTGCGAACTTGCAAAGACGACTTTGTTGAATTAAATTTCGTCTTACAACAGGAAGGTGTATATGAGAACTATTCTTAAATTTGGCTTAATTGCCACTTGTGTTCTGACTGCAAATGCATTTGCTCAGGATTTCTGTAATACGACAACCCATAGCGGTGAATCCGTGGAAGTGTCTTCGAACAAGGTCGGTACTATCGGCGACGTTGGTTACGAACTCTGGAATGAAGGCGGCAATGGTGGTTCTGCGACGTTCTACGACGACGGTTCCTTCAACTGCAAGATGACAGGTGCCAAGGACTACCTGTGCCGTACGGGTCTTGCATTCAATAGCGACAAGACTCACGAAGAAATCGGTCACATGAAGGCGGACTTCAAGCTGGTCAAGAGCGGGCTCTCTGGAATCGATTATTCCTATATCGGCATTTACGGCTGGACCCGTGAACCTCTGGTGGAATGGTACATTGTGGATAACACCGGTAGCCAGTACATGCCGGGCGACTGGGTTGCCCAGGGAGCTTCTGCAAAGAATCATGGCGTGTTTGAAATCGATGGTGCTCAGTATACGGTTTATGAAGGTGACCGCACCTCTTATTCCATCGATGGCGACAATAAATACTTTAAGCAGTATTTCAGCGTCCGTAAGTCAAAGCGCGATTGCGGTACTATTGACATTACCGCTCACTTCAAGAAGTGGGAAGAACTTGGCATGAAAATGGGCAAGATGCACGAAGCCAAGATTCTCGGCGAAGCCGGAAGCAATAGCGGAGCAAATGCCAAGGGTGAATATGACTTCCCCTATGCCAAGGTTTATATCGAAGGTGCGGAACAGTCCAGCTCTTCTGCTGAACCTGAATCCAGCAGCTCGACGGAGGCTATCAAGGGTATTCGTTCTATGACTGTCGGTAACAACACGTCGCTCGTGTTTGACGCTCAGGGCAAGTACCTCGGCTCCTTTGAAACGGCTGACGCAGAAACCTTGAATGCGGCAATCAAGGCCAAGTACAATTCCGGCGTTTACATGGTGAAACAGGGCCGCGCTTTCCGTAGTATTTCGGTGAAGTAATCCTTTACTGCGAATTTGAAAAAGCCTCTCCCTCGGGAGAGGCTTTTTTATGCTTGAAATGCTCGCTTAATCTTGCGGGGCTTCGGGCGGAACTCGCGCGATCACGCCCACGGTGGCGCGTGTCGCCTTCACGAGGTCGGCGGGTGCAACTTTCAGTTGCAGGCCGCGTTCTCCTGCACTCACGTAAATGTACGGGAAGTTCATTGCGGTTTCGTGAATGAAAATCGGAAAGTTCTTCTTGAGACCAAGCGGACTGCAACCGCCGCGAATGTAGCCGGTCAGCGGCGTCAAATCCTTGAGCGGTACGGTGTCAATTTTCTTGTTGCCGCTCACCTTGGCGGCGCCCTTCAAGTCCACTTCGAGGTTGCCCGGCACCACGCATACGAGGTAGCCGATCTTGTCGCCGTGAACGAGAATGGTCTTGAAAACTTGGTTGATGTCTTCGCCGAGACTGTCAGCCACGTGTTGTGCACCCAGGTCGTTTTCGTCGACCTTGTAGGGGATGAGTTCGTAAGAA
Organism: Fibrobacter succinogenes; assembly: GCA_902756345.1. Taxonomy (GTDB): domain Bacteria; phylum Fibrobacterota; class Fibrobacteria; order Fibrobacterales; family Fibrobacteraceae; genus Fibrobacter. The sequence goes on from CACVQR010000002.1 coordinate 137,411, forward strand.
ATTTTTTGGCGATCTAGAATTCTCGCCGCATTCGTCTTCTTGATTTCCATAAAAATGTCCTTTGACTCAAATATAAAAAGCCCGCGACCGTTAAGGTCGCGAACTTTTCAATATTCAAGCTTGGATCCTTCGACTTCGAACCTTGCGGTTCTTCGCTCAGGATGACAGTAGAAAACTTCCTACTGTCTACTTCCTACTGTCTACTTCCTACTGCTTACTAACTACAGCTTGATGCTGCAGCTCTTGGCGTTCCAGATTTCTTCGGCGTACTGCTTGATGGTACGGTCAGAACTGAACTTGCCCATGCGAGCGACGTTGAGGATAGCCTTTTCGGCCCAGGTCTTCTTGTCCTGGTATTCCTCGGCGACTCTCTTCTGCATGTCCACGTAGCTGCGGAAGTCTGCGCAGAGCAGGTAGTTGTCGTTGGTGAGGAGCTTGTCTGCAATGTGCTTGAACAGGTCCGGACGGTCGGGGCTGAAGAAGCCAGAGGCAATCAGGTCGATCACGCGGCGCAGATCGTCGTCGTGTTCGTAGAAGTCGCGCGGACGGTAGCCCTTGGCAAGGAGGTCGGTGACTTCTTCCACGGTGAGGCCGAAGATAAAGATGTTGTCGTCGCCGACTTCTTCCTTCATTTCGACGTTGGCGCCATCGAGCGTGCCGATGGTGAGTGCGCCGTTCAAGGCGAACTTCATGTTACCGGTACCGGAAGCTTCGGTACCTGCGGTGGAAATCTGTTCGGAGAGGTCTGCGGCCGGAATGATCTTTTCGGCGAAAGACACGCGGTAGTTTTCGAGGAACACCATCTTGAGCTTGCCCTTGCAAACCGGGTCGGCATCGATGATGGCGGCAACGGCGTTGGCAAGACGGATGATCTGCTTGGCCATCCAGTAACCCGGAGCGGCCTTACCACCGATCATGATGGTACGCGGCATGATTTCCTTGCCGTCCTTCAGCTGGATGTACAGGTGAATGGCATGCAGAATGTTCAGGAGCTGGCGCTTGTATTCGTGGATACGCTTGACCTGCACGTCGAAGAACGTGTTCACGTCGACATCGACGCCCTGCGTTGCCTTGAGGTACTTGGCGAGGCGTTCCTTGTTCTGCTTCTTGACGGCCATGAATTCCTTCTGGAACTTGGCGTCCTTCGCAAATTTTTCGAGCTTCTTCAGTTCGTCGAGGTCCTTGACCCAGCCTTCGCCGATCTTGGAAGAAATGAGTTCGGACATAGCCGGGTTAGCCTTGCGGACCCAGCGACGCGGCGTCACGCCGTTCGTCTTGTTGTTGAACTTTTCAGGCCACAGTTCGTAGAAGTCCTTGAAGAGCGTGGTCTTCAAAAGGTCGGAGTGGAGTGCTGCCACACCGTTCACGGCGAACGAACCCACGATGGAGAGGTAAGCCATGCGGACCATCTTGCAGCCGCCTTCTTCGATGAGGCTCATGCGGGCAAGGCGAGCGTTGTCGCCGGGCCACTTGAGGGACACCTGACGGAGGAAGCGGGCGTTGATTTCGTAAATGATCTGGAGGTGACGCGGCAACAGCTTTTCGAAGAGGCTGACCGGCCACTTTTCGAGAGCTTCGGGCATCAAGGTGTGGTTCGTGTAGGCAAACGTGTGCGTCACGATTTCCCAGGCTTCATCCCATTCCAGGTTTTCTTCGTCAAGCAAGATGCGCATCATTTCGGCGATAGAGATTGCCGGGTGCGTGTCGTTCAGCTGGATAGCGACCTTTTCGGGGAACACCTTCCATTCGCCTTCGTGGAGCTTCTTGAAGCGGCGGATGATGTCCTGCAGCGATGCAGAGCAGAGGAAGTACTGCTGCTTGAGGCGCAGTTCCTTACCGTTCATGGAAGCGTCGTTCGGGTAGAGCACCTTGGAAATGGTTTCGGAAAGTTCCATGTCCTGCACGGCGGCGATGTAGTCACCGTTGTTGAAGTAGCTGAGGCCGAAGTCGTCGGTGGACTTCGCGCTCCAGAGGCGCAGGTTGTTCACGGTGTTGTTCTTGTAACCCGGAATCGGAGTGTCGTAGGGGAGTGCGAGCACGTAGTCCTTGGTTTCCCAACGATTGCGGAGCTTGCCCTTTTCGTCCATCCAGCTCACGACGTAGCCGTACATGGGCACCTTGACTTCGTTCGACGGACGGGCGATTTCCCACGGGTTGGTAAGGCGCAGCCAGTTATCCGGCTGTTCTTCCTGTTCGCCGTTCACGATCTTCTGGCTGAACATACCGTATTCATAGCGGATGCCCATACCGGTAGCCGGGAGTTCGAGCGTGGCCATGGAATCGAGGAAGCAAGCGGCCAGGCGGCCGAGACCACCGTTACCGAGACCTGCGTCCACTTCCTGTTCGCGGAGTTCTTCGAGAGTCATGCCGAGTTCGTCAAGAGCTTCGGTGACGGCGCTTTCGACGTCGAGGTTCAGAATGGAGTTGCCGAGGGTACGGCCAATCAAAAATTCGAGGGACAGGTAGTAGACGCGCTTCACGTCTTTCTGGTAGTAGGTTTCCTGGGTCTTGATCCAGCGGTCAACCAAGCGGTCGCGTACAGCGTATGCAACGGCGAGGAACTTTTCGTGGTCGGTCACGGTCGCGCTGTTACGGGCGAGCGTGTGGTGGATGTGGTCGGTAAAGGCCTTACGGAAGGATTCCGCGTCGTTGCCGAGCACGGTCACTTCTTCTGCTTTTTTGAATGTTTTTGCCATAAGACGGTCCTATGGGTTAGGGTTAAAATTTTACACCATTAAGTTTAGAAATATTTACGGGTTTTGTGTGGAGCAAATAGTTAAATTAGGGGAATAGATAATAAACTAGAGGAAAAACGATGAATATGAAAAAATTTATTGCCGGCAAAGCTTTTCCTATGATTTGTGCTGCATTTATTTCAGTTGTTATTGCAGGCTGTGGTGACGATTCTTCTAACTCTTCGCCGACATCTACCACTGTTCCGGAACAAGTAACCCCGACAGATCCTTCGACTCCGACTGATTCTACAACTAATCCTACGACGGATCCGGCAACAAACCCGACTACTGACCCGGCTACCAATCCGACCGATCCGGTAACGAATCCGGAAACTCCGACGGATACGGCGACGACTCCGACTGATCCTGTTACGAACCCTCCGGCAGATACCACTACGACTAATCCGTCTACCCCGACGGACCCCACCATGACGGCCGCCGGTTTCTATCGTAACCCCGCCGCTATCGGACTGGCTGTTTCTCCTGATACCAATGGTTTTTACGATGTGGGTGAAATCTACAAGGCGGCCCCTGCCGACGCAAAGATTGTCTTTGTGTTGCGTCATGCCGAACGTGAATCGGGTTTGGGCAAAGAATCTCCTCTGACCGAAGTCGGCCTTCAGCAGGCACTTGATGTGGGCGCAAAGCTCAAGAGCGATGAATCGTTCTATTACGGCGCTACCGATTTCTTGCGCACCCAAACGACCGCTGCAAAGATTGCAGAGGGCCGTGGCGAAACCACTGAAGTGGTGACGATGGAAGAAATTAATGGTGGGTATTTCTTGACGGTGCCTTCGGATTCCTTGGATGCCATGGTGTCCAAGCGCGGTGGCTCTTTCAAGTATGTGGCCATGTGGGCATACGAACAGCCGTTCCCGACTCTTCTGGTGAACTTGGGCCTTCCGGGTTATTTCTATGACCTCATGGAACGTGGCGACCAGTTCGTGAACGAAGTGGTTCTTGCCAACCTGCCTTACTGGAAGCGCGTGAACGTGTTGATTACCCACGACTTGCTCACGGAACCGTTGGCTGTCTATGCTTCTAACCGTACGGTTGACCTCAAGACGTATGAATCTTATCGCTGGATCAACTACGTAGCGGGTATTACGGTTGTTGTCACCGCAGACGGCAAGGTTGCCGTACTTCCCACTCGCGGTGTAGAACGCGGCTTCTTGAATACCAGAGATATGGTTAAGTAACGGTTCTATGAAGGTTGCTGTTCTCGGTTCAACCGGACTTATCGGCAAAAACGTTTTGAAATTACTCGCACGCCTTCCGCAGGTTGTGCGGGTTTTTTGCCCTGTACGGAATATCCCGGATTTAAAGGATCTTGGAATTCTGGAAGGGGCGTTCAAGCTTGACTTCAAACAAGTGGATTTTGAACAAGATAATGAAGCCTTGCGCCTGTTTTTCTATGCGGGTTTTACCGGTTGCGATGCGGTGGTGTGTTGCTTGGGGACGACTCGGAAGCTGGCAGGGAGTAAGGCCGCTCAAGAAAAGGTCGATCTGAGGCTTCCGCTCATGCTTGCAGCGATTGCCAAAAAGGCGGGCGTAAAGAACTTCTTGTGCGTAAGCGCGATGGGCGCCGACAGCCAGTCGCCGTATTTTTACAATCGCTTAAAGGGCCAGCTCGAAGAAGGCCTCGATATGATTGGCTTTGAAACGCTGACGCTAGTGCGTCCGTCTCTTTTACTCGGAAAGCATAAGGACAGGCGCTTTGGCGAAGAACTTTTGCAAAAGACAATCGGCGCGCATCCGGAATGGATTCCTGCGTTCATACGCCCGGTGCATGCAGAAACAGTTGCCGCCCATTTGGTGACATCTATTTTGAAACCGCCTACGGATCACGTATGCGCGACAGACGGAAAAATAGGCAAGCGGATTATTTATAACCGCGTGCTTGCGCAAACGAAAGTAGACGACTTTTTTTGAGCAAAGCTCAAAACAGTGTGAAATACGGCCAACCGCGTTCTGCGAACTGCTAACTATTTAAACTTCCAGAACTTGTACAGGAACTTCGTGGTCTGAAGCGGCGTCTTGAGGAAGGCGCTCTTCTTGTATCCGCTGAGTGCGAATCCTTGCAGTACCTTGTAAAGCCCGATTTGGTCTTCGCGGTTGATCGCGAGCAGGAACCTGCGGAACTTGTATTCGAAGTCGTGCATCTTGCCGAAGTAATCGTAGCAGCGTTTTTCGTATTGCTTCAAGAATTCCTTCGAGAGGTTGCCGGCTTTAAGACCTTGGTCTACGTATTCGGCGCAGAATCTTCCCGCCCTCATCGCGGCAGCGATACCACCACCCGTGAGCGGGTTGGTGTGGTGGGCGGCATCGCCCACGAGGGCGAATCGGTCGAGCGTGTAGTCCTTGAGCGTGCTCGAAACTGGAATCACGCCTCCGACGGTATGATTGATCTTTGCTCCCGGGAAAAGCTTTTCGAGCCATTCCATCGTGACTTCCAGAATATTCGGCCTGCTCTTGTTGCTAATCAAGAATCCTGCGCCGAAATTCGTGACGTTCGATTTCTGCTTCGGGAAACTCCAGATGTAACCGTCGTTAATGTAATCGTGGCCTTGCCAGAAGGTCAGGTAGTCGGGCTTGGTCAAGAGCCCTTGCACCTCGATGTCGACACCGGTGCAGGTCTGCATCATTTTCTGTCCGCAGTCGAGCCCAACCATGCGACCAATATGGCTTTCGACGCCGTCGGCTGCAATCACCATCTTTGCAAAAATTTCCTGGGAGCCCGTTTCGGAGACAGATCCGTTTCCATCGCCTTTTCCGAGTACGACTCGAACCATGCGCTCGTCGCCTTCGACACCGCCCACGAATTTTGCACGGGCGCAAGTCTCTACCTGGGCGCCATCGTCGGCAGCAAGCTTTGCAAGCCAGGGGTCAAAGATTTCGCGGTTGAGCATGATGCCGGTGGCGGGCTTGGGAACTTCGATGTTCACGCCGGCGGGGCCATAAATGTAGAGCCCGTTGATAATGCTTTCGATACAGCTCTCGTCAATCGGACCGTAAGTCTGCAGGTCGGCCAGGTTGGTGCTAGCTTCGCCACAACGTACGGGGTAACCGATTTTTTCTCGTTTCTCGAGCAACAGAACCTTGCGGCCGGCGCGAGCCAAGTTGCGGGCAGCGACAGAGCCGCCCGGACCGGCGCCAATGACAACGACATCGTAATGGGAATCAAGCATCGTCCGCCTCCACGATTTTCAATGCACCAACAGGGCATGTCTTGGAGCAAATGCCGCACTTGATGCATTTTTCGTAATCAATCTGCAAATCGAGGCCGAACATGTCGAGCGCCATCTTGGGGCATGTTCCCACGCAGCCTGCACAGGCAAGGCAAACTTTTCTGTCGTGAACGAGAGTCTTCATTATATGAGAATATAGCAAAAGAAGGCTTTCTCGGAATTAATACATACGGTCGTTTGTCAGTCGCTTCAGGAAATCGTCGCGGACAAGGGGCTTGTCGAACAGGAATCCTTGGGCGTTTTTGCAGTTGATGCCCTTGAGATAGTCTGCCTGCTCCTGGGTTTCCACACCTTCGGCAATCACGTCCTTGTTGAGTTCCTGGGCCATCTTGACCACATTCCTCAGAACGATTTCGTCGTTGGAGTTGGCCTTTCCGATATTGTTCAATAGGGACTTGTCAATTTTCACGACGTTTATGTTGTAATCTTTGAGCACGTTCAGGGTCGAATAGCCGGTGCCGAAGTCATCGATGGCAACACCGATGCCGTTCTTGCGCATGATGTTGATGAATTTCTGCATGGCGATCGTATCGTCGAAATCGGAAACTTCGGTCAGTTCGATTTCTATGTACTTGCCGTCGATTTCGTACTTGTTCAGGGTGTTGAGAATGCGGTCGGCAAAGTCTTCGTTGCGCAGATGCAGCTTCGAGAAGTTCGAAGAAATGCGCACAGGGGTAATACCGGCCTTGAGCCAATCACTGATGTCGCTACAGGCGGTCTCGAAAACGTAGAAGTCCAGTTCGCAGATGGTGCCTTCGCGTTCCAGAATGGGAATGAAGTCCATGGGCGGGACAATGGTCTTGTGGCGGACCCAGCGTGCCAGTGCTTCGGCGCCGTTGATCCGCTTGTCGTCAAGGCTGACCTTGGGCTGGTAGAATACGACCAGTTCGCGGTTGCGCATGGCGTTGTGAAATTCAGTCGAGATTTCCCTCTGGTGGATTGACTGGATTTGCATTTCCTTTGTAAAGTACACCACGTCGCGAGTCCTGATGAATCTTGCGGCCTGCATGGCAGTCGCGCAGTTGTTCAGGGCGTCACCTACAATGACGTTTTCTTCGATGGGGTAGATACCTATGCGCGCCTGCAGGCGAATATTCATGGGCTTTGGCCCCTGGCTTGCGGTCAGTTCGCAAACGGTAAACTTGTCAATGAATTCTTTGTGATGTTTTTTTTTGGTCAGAACAAAGAAGTTGTCTCCGCCGAGGCGAGCGATCAGTTCTGTGTTGTCGAGGAACTGGAGAATCTGTTTGACGTACATCTTGAGGGCGAGGTCGCCTACATTGTTGCCCATGGCCTTATTGATGTACTTGAAATTCTTGAGGTTGATAAAGTGGGCGGTGTAGTCCTTGAGGTTGTCGCCAATGAACTGCTGGGTAAACGCGAAGATGCCTGCCAGGTTGTAAGCCCCGGTCATGGGGTCCGAAATGGCCGCCTTGCGAGTGTTGCCCATGAGTCGTGCGCGGCCCGAAAGGATAAAGAAGTCCCAGCTCAGGAGTTGGATGATTTGCCTTTCCTCGTCGGTAAAGGAGTGGCCCTGGATGGGGTGGGCCTGGAAGGTGAACGACCCCTGTTCGCCGGTGGTCATGGTTTCGGAAAAATCCGGGGAGGTGGGTTTTTCGGGCAGTGCCTTCTTGTCGTGGTAGGCGGTAAATTCTCCAGAAAGACCGTTGGGGGCAAACTGGCTAACCGGTGCGTAAAAAAGGCAATTTACAAAGCCGATATTTGTGATTTTGGCGAGAGGGGGCAGGTTCCGGGCTAAAATGGCGAGAATTTCCTCTGTACTAAAGACGGGGCCCAAGAGTTTGGACCTAAAATCAAGATACATACTATTGTACAGCGGAATATCCATTAAATCCTCAACATACCAAAACCGCGCCAAAACTATAAAAAAATTACAATGGTTGCAAGTTTATTCTGGCGGAGAACCGTCAAATTCTGTTGTTTGCTATTCAATATATCTTTTTTTCCAAAGAAAAGTGTTCTATATCACTTGCAAAAATGCAAAAATATGTTAGACTAATCTAACTACTGGCCGATGGGGCGGTAATGAATAAAAAACATTTCAAAATGGCCCATTTGGATATTCATCTCTCTCACTTTTCTATCTTTACGCACGCATTTAAAGAGGTAACCTCCTATGAGTAATGAGGCAGAAAAGCCGAATTTCATTACGACTTCTCTTGACTTTCTGGTCAACTGGGGCCGTACGAACTCCCTGTGGCCGTTCCCTTACGGAACTGCCTGCTGTGCAATCGAATTCATGAGTACCGAAGTGGGCCGTTACGACTTGTCCCGTATCGGGTCTGAATACGTGCGTTTTACGCCGCGTCAGTCCGATGTGCTGCTTGTGGCCGGAACCATTTCCTATAAGCAAGCGCCAATACTCAAGCGCATGTACGAACAGATGGCCGAACCCCGTTGGGTGATCGCCATGGGTGCCTGCGCCAGCTCCGGTGGTTTCTATGACTGCTACTGCACTGTGCCGGGCATTGACCATATCATTCCGGTGGATGTGTATATCGGTGGTTGCCCCTCCCGTCCGGAAGCGTTCTTCGAGGCGATGTTTGACCTCCAGAAGAAGATCAAGGATGAATCTTACATGAAGCAGCGTGCCGAACGCGTCAAAGACCAGCTCGAAATGATCAAGGCGAAGACCGAACAGGCGAAGGCGGAAGCCCGTGAATTTGCCCGCGAAAAGACTGCTGAGCTCAAGGAATTCGTGACTGAAAAAGAGCAGGAACTTGTCAAGAAAGCCCAGTTCTGGAAGGAGTAATGATGGAATCCGTGATAGACATTCTAGAATCCAAGTTTGGCGCCAAGCGTGATGCGAGTGCCAAGTGGGATGCCTGCGTGGTGGTCCCGAAGGAATACCTGCACAATGCGGTCGAATTTTTGAAGAACGATCCGTCGATGCAGTTCGACATGCTCCTCGACCTCGCCGGTATCGACTACCTGACTTATCCGAACCATGAAGGTCCGCGTTTTGCCGTGAGCTACGCTTTTAAGAGCATGAAGAATCCGGGCCGCCGCGTTCGTCTTAAGGTGCTGGTCAGCGAAGCCGACCTGAAGGTGCCGACCCTTACAGATTTGTACGCAAGTGCCAACTGGCTCGAACGTGAAGTCTACGACCAGTTCGGTATCGTGTTCGAAGGCCACCCGGACCTGCGCCGCATTTTGAACCATGTTGAATTTGTGGGCCATCCGCTCCGCAAGGATTACCCTGCCCAGAAGCGCCAGTGGCTCTCGACGACCGACTTCCTGATTCCGGAACTGGAAAAGCGCCTGGAAGACAAGGGCTACAAGGTGATCCAGCGCTCCAAGGAAATCATGCCTGTCGAAGAAGAATATCTTGAAGGGAGTATCAGAGAATGATCGTACTTGACCCGAATGGCGAAAAGATGAACCTGATGGCCCTGAACGTGGGCCCGACGCATCCGGCGACTCACCACTGCGTGCGCCTGCTGGCTGCCCTCGATGGCGAAACCATCGTGGCCGGTGTCCATGAAATCGGCTTTATGCACCGCGGCTTCGAAAAGATGGTCGAACGCGGCACCTGGCAGCAAGTGATTCCGTACACCGACCGCTTGAACTACTGCTCTGCAATGATGAACAACATTGCATTCTGCCGCGCTGTTGAAAACATGTACGGTATCGAAATCCCGGAACGCACCAAGGTGCTCCGCGTGATTGTGAACGAACTCTCCCGTATCAACGACCACTTTATTTGTGTGGCTGCAGCATTCCAGGACTTGGGCGGTACCACACCGTTCATGTACGCCTTCAACCCGCGTGAAGAGATCATGCTGATTTGGGAAAAGCTCACGGGCGCGCGCCTCACGAACAGCTTTGCCCGCATTGGCGGCCTCTACCGCGACAGCTACGACGGTTTCGAAGACGATGTGCTCGCTGCTTGCAAGTCGGTGGAAAAGGCCCTCAAGGACCTGCACGCCTGCTTGGACCGTAACCGTATCTTCCTTGACCGTACCGTGGGCGTCGGCAAGATTTCTGCCGAACGCGCCATCAGCTACGGCTGGACTGGTCCGTGTCTCCGTGCGACGGGTGTCGAAAGCGACCTCCGCAAGGACGAACCTTACTACGATTACGAAACCTACGACTGGGAAGTCGTGGTGGGAACCCAGGGTGACGCCAACGACCGCCTGCAGGTGCGCCTTGCCGAAATCGAAGAATCTGTGAAGATTGTGCGCCAGGCCCTGAAGCGCCTCGCTCCGGGCCCGGTCGACATTGTCGACCCACGCATCCGCGTGCCCGCGCACAAGCTTGCCTACCAGGACATGGAAGCCCTTATCGGCCGTTTCAAGAGCGTGTACGAAGGTGTGCGCGTGCCTGAAGGCGAATACTACTGCGCAAGCGAATGCGCGAACGGCGAACTCGGCTTCACCATCGTGAGCGATGGCAGCGGCCACCCGTACCGCATCAAGGTGCGTTCCCCGTCGTTTGCCCATGTGTCTGCATTTAACGAACTGGTCGAAGGCCTGACCCTTGCCGACTCGATGGCAACTCTGCCTGGCCTCAACATGATTGCTGGAGAACTTGACCGATGACACAACATATTCAAGGTGCAGTTCAGTTTGTATCGAATAACCATTTGAAGTTCGACGGCCCGAGCGAAGCGATTCCCGCGCTCCCGGATCCGGGTCAGACTTTTGGCTACGTGAACAAGCCTGTTCCGCAGCCCGCTCCGAAGGAAGTGCTCGCCAAGCTCGACACTCCCGAAATCAAGGAACGTTGCGCCGACTTGCTCAGCCGCTACCCGGTGGGCCAGGGCGCTCTCCTCGAAGTCCTTTGGCTGGTGCAGGGCGTGTTCGGCTGGGTTCCGACCGAAGGTATCCGCTGGGCAGCAAACGTTTGCGGTTGCGCTCCGGCTCACGCTCTCGGCGTTGCCACTTTCTATACCATGTACAACCACGCCCCGAAGGGCAAGTTCCTGTTGCAGTTCTGCCGCAACATCAGCTGCGCCATCAAGGGTGCCCAGCCGCTCATCAAGTATGTCGAAAACAAGCTTGGCGTTAAGTCCGGCGAAACCACTCCCGATGGCATGTTTACCGTGCTTCAGGTGGAATGCCTGGGTAGCTGCGGCAATGGCCCGATGATGCTGGTGAACGATGACTTCGCCACCGACGTGGTCGACGGTGAACTCAAGATGAAGCGCGGTACGACTCTTACCGAAGCAAGCATCGATCGCATTATCGACTGGTGCAAGGCTCACGCGAACAATGTTCCGAAGCACGATGTTCTCGGCGGAATCGTGAAGGGCCACGGCGGCCACCCCGGTGCTCCGGGTGCTACGGCCAAGCCGCAGGTCGCTGACTACGCTCCGCCTTCTCCGGTGCTTAACGTGAAGGCCGAAGCCGACGAAAACGGTGCGACCCTCACTTGGAAGGGCGCTCCCGAATTCACGAAGATTGTCGTCGAAAAGAAGAACGGCAATGACTGGGTCGCCGTGGGCGAGCCCGGCGTGAAGGACAAGGCCTTTGTAGATGCAAACGGCAAGGCGGGCGATGTGTATCGCATGATAGCAACTTCCGGTGAACGTACGGCAAAGCCTTCCAAGGAAGCCGTTACCACCCAGAAACCGGCTCCGGTTGAGGAGGCTAAGTAATTATGGCTGAAGTAGTAAAAGTTTGTACGCAAAACTTTGGCAAGGGTGCTCAGGACATCGAAGTCTACAAGAAGCTGGGCGGCTACGCAAACATTTCGGATAAGCTCTTCAACATGAGCCAGTTCGAAGTGATCGACTACGTGCAGCGTTCCGGTCTTCGCGGCCGTGGCGGTGCAGGCTTCCCGACGGGCATGAAGTGGAGCTTTGTTCCGCGCAATTCCGGCAAGCCTGTGTATATCGTGGTGAACGCTGACGAAGGCGAAGGCGGTACCTTTAAGGATCACTTCCTGATGATGGAAGATCCGCACCGCTTGATCGAAGGCTTGATTATTGCAGCCTGGGCTCTCGGTAGCCGCGCTGCCTACATCTACTGCCGTGGCGAATTCCTGCCCTGCATCGAAAGCCTAAACAAGGCTTTGAACCAGGCATACGCCGCCGGTTACCTCGGCGAAAACATTTGCGGGACCAAGTTCAGTTTCGATATCTTTGTTCACCGTGGCGCAGGCGCCTACATTTGCGGTGAAGAAACTGCTCTTATTAACTCGCTCGAAGGCCAGAAGGGTCAACCCCGCCTCAAACCGCCTTTCCCGGCGGTGAGCGGCGCATGGAAGAGCCCGACTTGCGTGAACAACGTCGAAACCATTATGGCTCTCCCCTGGATTTTTAGCCATGAACCCGAAGAATACGCCAAGATGGGTACTCCCCGTGCAGGCGGTACCAAGGTGTTCTGCATCTCGGGCGACGTGAAGAATCCGGGTGTGTACGAAGCTCCGCTCGGCACTCCGATGATGACGATGATTAACGAATACGCCGGTGGCGTCGTGGGCGGAAACCTGAAGGCGGTACTTCCGGGTGGTTCCTCTTGTGCTCCGCTGAACGCAGGCGAATGTGCCGTGGCGACCATGGACTACGAATGTCTCGCCTCCATGAAGACGATGTTCGGTTCGGGCGCCATGATCGTGATCAACGATACGCACAACATGGCTGAACTCCTGAACGTGCTCGGCAACTTCTACAGCCACGAATCTTGCGGCCAGTGCACTCCGTGCCGCGAAGGTACGGGACTCTTGCACCGCATTCTGAACCAGATTGTGGAAGGCAGGGGTCACGATGGCGACGTGGAACTCATGCAGAGTCTTTCTGGCGGCTTTGGCGGCGTGACGATTTGTCCGCTGTCTATTTCGCTCGGCGGCCCGGTGGGCTCCTACACGGCGAAGTTCCGCGCAGACTTCGATGAATTAATCGCAAAGAACCCCGAACATGCCAAGCCGCGTGTTCAGGAAAACTATCGTCCTGGAATTTTCTGGTAATAATATGAGTAACTACTACAACATGCCGAAACTCCCGACTGAGAACAGCCCGAAGGTGGAAATCTTCGTGGACGACAAGCCGGTGATGGTTCCGGGCGACACGAACCTCCTCGAAGCCTTGAAGGCTGTCGGGATTGAAACTCCTCACGTATGTTACCACCCGTATTTGCCGGTGTCCGGTAACTGCCGCCAGTGCCTGGTGGAGCAAGAAGGCCCCCGCGGTCGCATGCTCGTGATTGCATGCTACACACCGGTCGCTCCGGGCATGAAGATTTACACGCCCGCATCTAGTGCCCGCGTGAAGAACGCCCGCAAGGCAACGCAGGAATTCATGCTGGTGAACCACCCGCTTGATTGCCCGATTTGCGACAAGGCCGGTGAATGCACCCTGCAGGAAAACTACATGGAAGCGGGCCAGAACGAATCCCGCATGCGCCCTGAATACGGCAAGAACTACCACGGCAATCCCGCGCACCAGTTCATTGATGCGAAGGGTCAGCTCCGTGGTGGTAAGCATGTGGATTTAGGCCCCCGCGTTTTGCTTGACGAAGAACGCTGCGTGCAGTGCGACCGTTGCGTGCGCTTTATGCGTACCATTGCCGGTTCCGAACAGCTGCAGCTCGCCGGCCGCGCCGACCACACTTACATTACGACCTTCCCGGGCGAAAAGCTTGACCACGAATACGACTTGTGCGTCACTGATGTTTGCCCGGTGGGCGCCATGACCGCGAAGTACTTCCGCTTCCAGAAGCGCGTATGGCTCCTGAGTCACACGCCGACGGTTTCGATGGATGACTCTCTCGGTGCAAACATTTGGCTGGATCACGCCGACGGTCACATTTACCGCGTGATGCCGCGTTGCAACCCCGAAGTGAACCGCAGCTGGCTTTCTAACACGAGCCGCCTCGCGTTCCAGAACTTCGACAAGAACCGCTTGCCGGCGATGGGCTTCCACGTGATTCAGGAAGCGCTTGCCGAAGTCAAGAAGGTCGGGGGCAAGGTCGCCCTCGTTGCCGGAGGCTCATGCACCATCGAAGATCTCGCCGCACTCCGCATGCTCAAGGAAAGCCTGGGCGACTCCGCCGAACTTTTCGGCGGCACCTTCAAGAAGGTGGGTGCCCCCGACGGAATTGCCATGAGTGGCGATCCGCTCGCTAACCGCGCTGGCTTCAAGCTGCTCGGCATTCCTGACAGCAACCTCGAAGACCTTACGAAGCGCGCTTCTGAATTCAAGGTGCTCTTGACGGTGAATGCAGATCTCTTTGGCGAAGGTGGCTCTGCCGTTTCTTCTCTCGAAAAGATTGCGACCCGTATCGTCTTGTCTGCTTTCAACGACGCTACCGCCAACAAGGCGACGCTTGCTTTCGGTATTCGTCACTGGAGCGAAGTTCAGGGCACTATGGTGAACAGCCTGAATATTCTTCAGAAGCTTTCTGCCTGCCCGGTTTGCCCCGATGAAAAACTTCGCCCGGCTTACGACGTTCTCTCTGAACTCGCCGGCTGCAAGTTCGAAAGCGCATTCGACGCCTTCAAGAAGGCTGGCGAATACGCAAGCGTCTTGGCAGGACTCTCTTACGATACCATCAAGAGCACTGGTAAGTTGCTCGAAGGAGGTAACGCCTAATGGATATTATTGAATCCAAAACTTGGGTGGAATGGATCATTACCATTGCGAAGTTCGGCTTCTGCTTTGTTCCTGTCCTTTACATCCTGTTGTTGATTCCTATGGAACGCCGTGGTGCGGGCTTTATGCAGGACCGTCAGGGCCCGAACCGCTCCTATATCAAGGTTCCGTTCTTCGGTAAGGTTCGCCTGTTTGGCTATGTGCAGAACATGTGCGACGGTACCAAGCTTTTCTTCAAGGAAATGTTTGCTCCGACCGGTTCCAAAAAGTTCCTCTATTACGTAGCCCCGGCTATCCCGTTTGCTATCGTGTTCCTTTCTCCGTGCGTGATTCCGTGGTTTGGCCCGATGGTCTTTGAATGGGGTGGCAAGGTGATCCGCATTGCGGGGCCGATCGTGGATTCCGAAGTGGGCATCCTGTTGCTTTTCGGTTTCAGTTCGCTTTCTGCTTACGGTGCCGTTCTCGCAGGCCTTAGCTCCCGTTCCAAGTACAGCTACCTCGGCTCTCTGCGTACGACGGCGATGACGATCAGCTACGAAGTCTGCCAGGGCCTTTCCATGATGGGCCTCTTGGTGCTCGCAGGTTCCTTCAGCCTTACCGATATCGTGACTTGGCAAGAAAACCATGTGTGGGGCATTGTCGCCCAGCCGGTGGCTTTCTTCTGCTTCTTGATTGCGACGATTGCCGAAACGGGCCGCGCCCCGTTCGACGTTGCCGAAGGTGAACCGGAACTCGTTGCCGGTTACCACACCGAATATGGCGCCATGCAGTTCGGCCTGTTCTACATGGGTGAATACTCTCACATCTGCATTAGCAGCCTTCTGGTGGCAACCCTCTTCTTGGGGGGCTACTCGGTTCCGTTTGTATCGACTGCAACCATTCAAACCCACATGGGTGGCTCCTTGGCCATTCTCTGCTGGGTGCTTGCATTCCTCGGTCTTGCATTCCTCCACATGATTTACCGCTACTCCCGTAAGCTTGCCGCTTCCAAGCAGAGCAACAAGATGGAAATCCTGCAGGAATACAAGCTCTACAAGACGATTGCATGGGTTGTTACCGCAGCCTTCATTGCCGCCGGCGTTTGCTCCTGGCTCTATTACAACCCGGAATACTCCATGGTTAACGGCGTTGTCGTGAATAGCCTGGGTGCCGCTCTCGGTACTGCTGCAATTCACCTGCTGGTGCTCCTCGCCAAGAGCGTGTTCTTCTGCTGGGTGTGGATTTGGGTCCGCTGGACGCTGCCGCGCTTCCGCTACGACCACGTGATGCATCTTGGCTGGAAGATTATCTTGAACATCGCTATTTTGAACCTCGTCGTGACCGCCGTAGTCGCGAAGTTGGTGGGAGGTAACTAATGGCCCGCGTTATTAGACAGAGACCCATGAACTGGGTGGAACGCCTTTACATCTTCGAGGCGATTCGCGGCTTGTGGACAACGCTCAAGCATGCGGCCCGCGGTCTGTTCCGCTACGAAGAACTTCCGACGATTTCTTACCCGGAAGGTCAGCCCGAAGTTCGTAGAACCTACCGCGCCAAGCATCGTCTGATGCTCCGTGCCGACGGCACTCCCCGCTGTGTTGCCTGTGGCATGTGCGCTGCGGCCTGCCCTGCCCATTGTATTTATATCGAAGCGACCGCCAGTGACGATCCGCGCATCGAAAAGAAGGTCAAGCGCTTCGATATCGACCATTTGACTTGCGTGTTCTGCGGCCTTTGCGTTGAAGCCTGTCCGGTCGATGCGCTCCGTATGGATACCAAGGAAATCATCTTTGAACACCGCACCCGTGACGAATTCGTGGCAACCCTCGAAACTCTTACGAGTTGGAATCCGAAGGATTACCCCGATGACGCTCAGAGCCAAGTGGCTCCGGGTGGTACCAAGAATGCCGAGGCCCGCAAGGTCTGGGGAATGGAGGTTAAAAACTGATGCTAGCCTTGATTTACTTTATCATTCTTGCCGTGGTTGCCGTGGGAGCCGCCCTCTGCGTGTTCCTTTCGAAGCATCCGCTTTACGGTGGTCTTTCTCTCGTTTTGACCATGCTTTCGCTCGCGGGCATTTACGGCCTGCTGGGTAGCCCTTTCATTGGGGTGGTGCAGATCATGGTCTATGCGGGTGCCATTATGATGCTCCTCGTGTTCGTGATTTCGGTCTTGAATGCGGCGAAGGACAATAAAACTCCCATGTTTGACGGTGTTTCGATATTTGTGATTCTCGGCGTGCTCGCGCTTGCCGGTCTCGTCGGCTTTGCCCTGGTGCTTTCGCCCATGGGTTTCGATGTCACCACACTCCGCGGCTCTGTCGAAATGACTTCTTCGAACCTGTTCAATACGGCCCAGGACGGCCCCGGTTACTTCGTCTTGTTCGAAGTGCTCGGTCTGTTGCTGCTTTCTTCGATGGGCGCTGCGGTGCTTATGGCCAAGAAGCGCCTGGGTACTGACGAAGCTGTCGCCGAAGATAAGGAGGAAAAGTAATGGAACTCCAACCGATTTACATTCAGATTCTCGCCTTGGTGCTCTTTACCATTGGCCTCATTACGGCTCTTGCTCGCCGTAACGTGTTCTTCGTGCTCATGGGTGTCGAACTTGCCCTGAACGCGGTGAATCTTTCTTTCGTGGGCTTTGCAAAGACGCTTCCTGCCGAATTGAGCGTGGCCGGCCAGATTGTGCCGCTGTTCTCGATTGCGGTTGCCGCTGCCGAAGCTTGCGTGGGCCTTGCACTCGTGATCCTCATTTTCCGCAACAGCGAAAGTGTCGATTCCGACAACTATTCTAACATGAAGGGGTAAGCAATGACAAATTTACCGCTTTGGTTTATACCTCTTTTCCCGCTCCTGGGAACAATCCTGCTTGCAACGATTGCCGTTGTCTCTTCGGGTAGCAAGAAAGGCCCTTCCGAAGGCTTCGTGGGCGCCCTCTCGGTGCTGTTCCCGGTGCTTTCGTTCTTGAGCGTTGTCTTGCTCGCTTTCGGCATGCCTGAGGAAGGTGTCCGCCAGACGCTTTGCAACTGGATCGACATCCCGATGCTCAAGGTCGATATCGGATTCCTGTTCGACGGCCTTTCCCGTGTGATGCTCCTGTTTGTGACAGGAATCGGTTCGCTCATCGCTCTCTACTCGATCGGTTACATGCACGGCGACCGCGGCTTTACCCGCTTCTTTGCCTACATCAACCTGTTCCTGTTCAGCATGGTCGTGCTCGTGCTTTCCGACAGCTTGCTCCTGACCTTCCTCGGTTGGGAAGGCGTGGGTCTCTGCTCTTACTTGCTTATCGGTTTCTGGAACCACGACTTGAACAACTGCAAGGCTGCGAACAAGGCCTTCATTGTGAACCGCGTGGGCGATATCGGATTCCTGCTCGGAATGCTTTGCCTTGCCACTTTGGGCGGCTCCGCTATCCTCAATTACGATGCATTGAACAAGTTCATCGAAATGCTGATTGCCGGTGGCCATGTGGATCTTGCCGCTCCGATCTTGATGATTGCGGGCCTCTTGTTCTTCGTGGGTTGCACGGGTAAGTCTGCCCAGATTCCGCTCCTCACCTGGTTGCCCGATGCCATGGCCGGTCCGACTCCTGTGTCGGCCCTTATCCATGCTGCTACCATGGTGACCTCGGGCGTTTACCTGCTTGCACGCCTCAGTCGCATGTTCTCGGTGATTCCCGAAGCTCTCGTGATTATCTTGATTGTGGGTATGCTGACTGCCTTCTGGGCTGCTGTCGCAGGACTTTTCCAGAACGACATCAAGAAGGTGCTTGCCTACTCGACGATTTCTCAGCTCGGTTACATGTTCATGGCCGCAGGCGCTTTCGCTTTCGACGCTTCTATCTTCCACGTGTTCACCCACGCCTTCTTCAAGGCCGCCCTCTTCCTGGGGGCCGGTGCCGTGATTCACTCCCTTGCGGGTGAACAGGATATGCGTCGCATGGGTGGCCTTATCAAGAAGACTCCGATTACCGCTTGCGTGATGATCTTCTCGTTCCTCGCCATTATCGGTTTCCCGGGCTTTGCAGGTTTCTGGTCCAAGGACCTGATTCTTGAACGCATTTACACGAACGCCCCGTATGGCGAATTCTTCTATGGTGCGGGTCTCCTCACGGCCGTGATTACGGCTGTCTACATGGGACGCCTGATCATCATGACGTTCTTTGGCGAATACCGCGGTTCCAAGGAAAGCGAAGAACACATTCACGAAGCTCCGGCCAGCATGCTTATTCCGATGGTGGTGCTTGCTTTCGGTGCCGTGTTTGCCGGTTACCTGTGGGCCGACTCCATGGGAATCAAGTTCTTTGAACATACGCTTGCGCCGGTGGTGGGCGATGCCCAGAATTACCTGCTCGGCAAGCTTGATGTTGTCCACGTGAACCCGATGACCTTTGCCTGCTTCGGTACGGCTGCCGCAGTGCTCGGTATGATTATCGCTTACGTCGTTTACGGTCTTAAGCGCCAGCCGCGCTTGCATGCCAAGTGGGGGAGCGCTCCCGAAGGTTTCAAGGCCGATTGGACTTTCTTCTTTGACTATATCCACGAAATTTTCATTATCATGACGAAGGTTGCCGCTTTTGTCGTTGACATGATCGTCGATAAGATTCTGCAGGGAATCCAATGGACCGTCGGTTCCATTGTCGAAATCGTGGGCGACGGAGTAAGTTCCTTCCAGGTGCGCAAGGTGCGTGTGCAGCTTACGCTTAGCTTGGTAGGTGTCGTCGCACTGGTCGCTGTTGTTCTTTTGACCGGAGGTTTGTTCTAATGCTTTTACATCTCCTCGTCTTAGCTCCTTTTGCCGCTGCCATTCTGATGATGGCAACCTCTAAGGAAGATCCCAAGTCTTCTTCTAGACTGGCCTTCTTGTTCGGCTTTACCTTCGTCGCTTTGTCGATTTCCCTGATTGCCGCGGGCAACCAGGCGACCGAAGCCATCGAATGGTTCCGTATTCCGGGTGCGAAGGGCCCCGTTTACTACTACCTGTATAGCCATGGTCTTGGCGCCTGGATGGTGTTCCTTTCTACGGGACTTTCCCTGGTCGCCTTGATTACGGGCCGCAACACCTTCGAAAACAACTACCGCAACTTTGCAATAGCCATCTTTGCGTTGATGGGTGCCATGAACGGAACCTTCCTCGCTGCCGATGCGGTGCTGTTCTTCTTCTTCTTTGAAGCGATGGTGTTCCCCGCAGCCGTGCTTATCGCGGGCTTCGGTGGCGCTGACCGTAAGAAGGCTGCCATGACGTTTGCGATTTATACTCTGGTGGGTTCTGCCCCGATGATGGTTGCCCTTTGGTACTTGCTCACGGTAGCGGACAACTCCTTGGTGCTTTCTTTGGCGGTGGCAATCCAGAATCTGGAACCCTCGATGCAGGTGACGCTCCTGGTTTGCTTCTTGCTCGCCTTCTTGGTGAAGACTCCGTTGTTCCCGTTCCACGGCTGGCAGGCGATTACTTACGCCGAAGCTCCGGCTCCGCTTTCGGCTATCCTTACGGGTGCCATGAGTAAGGCTGGCGTGTTCGGATTCATCGCCTGGATTCTTCCGATTTTCCCGCTTTCGATGGAAATTGTCGATAGCATGTTGTGGCTCGGCCTGTTCACGGCGATTTACGGATCGCTCATGGCTCTCCGCGCTACCGACGGCAAGAAACTTTTGGCTTACAGTTCCATGGGCCACTTGGGCCTTGCCGTGGCGGGCGTGTTCAGCTTGTCTGAATCGATGCTTCCGGCTGTGCTCGTGCTCTTGGTCGCTCACGGTCTTAGCGCTGGCGCCCAGTTCTACCTGATGGGTATTGCAGAACGCTTTGCCGGTACCCGCAATATTGAACAGCTCGGCGGTCTTTCTGCCCGCAATACGGTGTTCAGTTCCCTGTTCGGTTTTGTGGCTGTGCTTTCGCTTGCAGTGCCTGGTACTGCCGGATTCGTGGGTGAATTCACGGTGCTCATGTCCCTATGGGATATGGGTCCGCTTCCGGCCCTTGCCGCAGGTCTTTGCCTGATTCTCTCGGCCGCCTACGTGCTCCGCTTTGTGCAGAAGGTTATCTTCGGTAAGCCGGCCCGCGACTACGAAGATGGCAAGCGTATGACCGCTCTCGAAGGCTCTTCGATCGGTATCATGGGCGTTCTCCTGTTGGTGTTCGGTATGCATCCGGCATTTATCACCAACGCTCTGCAGCTCTTCGATGAAACTGCCGTGCAAGAAATGAACAAGGTGACGCACCAGTCCGATGTTGCCACCGATGCAACCGTCGAAGCTTCTGCCGATTCTCTTGGGGATGCCGTGGTTGACGAAAACATCGCTGCCGTGGCTCAGCCCATGACCGAAGACGATTTGCGTCAGCTGGATTCCAACTTGAAGGCAAACGGCTTTACCGACGAAGAACGCGCTTCGCTGATCGCTCAGCTCAAGTCCATGAGCGAATCCGAAGTCGCCGATGCGGAGAACGCAACTGAATTTAACGAGGCCACAGTAAACGAGGAGGCTTCTAAACATGAGTAATATCGTTAATCTTTTGCCCGTGATTTTGGTTGCCGCAGGCGCCCTAGTGTCGCTTGCCGCTGAACCGTTCATCAAAGACGAAAACAAGCACAAGGTGTTGCCTTGGGTGGCTAGCTTCTTTATCGCTCTCGCAGCCGGGGCGTACTACCTGACGACGAACGACACGTTCATGGACTTGTATGCCATGGACCCGATTCGCCGCGTGCTCGGTGTATCTGTTATCCTGTGCGCTTTCCTTGGCATTTCGAGCCTCCAGTGGACTCTCGGCCATGAAAAGTTCAAGGGTGGCGAAGCCTACGGTTTGTTGATGCTTGCCACTGCCGGTGCGCTTCTAATGACCCAGTCCATCGACTTCTTGGCTCTCTACCTGGGTATGGAACTTTCCAGTTTCCCGATTTATGCCCTGGTGGGACTCCGCCGCAAAGACGTGAATGCGAACGAGGGCGCCTTCAAGTACTTTGTTTCCGGAGCCATCTTTAGCGTCATCTTCCTTTACGGTGTCGCTCTCATTTACGGTGCCACGGGTACTACGCATATCTTTGCCTCCGTTATCGCGGGTCGCGGCCTGCTATACGGCTTGGGCGTTCTGTTGGCCTTGTTTGCCCTCCTGTTCAAGGCGGGTGCCGCTCCGGTTCACTTCTGGGTGGCCGATGTCTATACGGGCGCCTCTGTGGCAGTGACCGGCTTTATGGCCTCCGTCGTCAAAGTCGGTGCGCTTGCCGCTCTCGGTACGCTTTGGCTGGGCTCGCTGGTGACCCGCATCGGTTCTGCTCCGGCTTGGAACCTTGCCGAACAGGTGACCATCCATAGCGAAAACAAGAGCTTGTTCTACGTGATCGTGGTGGTATCGCTGCTTTCTATGGCTATCGGTGCGTTTGGCGGTCTCGCTCAAAAGTCTATCCGCCGCATTATGGCATACTCTGCCGTGATGAACGCGGGCTTTATCGTGATTGGCCTCTTGCTGCCGGACTATGCAACCGAAGGTACGGTGCAGATGGGCGCCATGTACTACTTCTTGATTACTTACGCTGTCGGTAGCGCGGGTGCCCTCGCCGGTATCGCTTACCTTGCTGGTAAGGACGACAAGAACGAAACTCTGGAAGACATTCAGGGCCGTGGCCGTAAGCGCCCCTACGTGGCTGTCGCTACGACCGTTTGCTTGGCTAGCCTTGCGGGCATGCCGCCTGTGGCTGGATTCCTTGCCAAGTTCACGCTCTTTACCGATGCCCTTTCGGGTGGACTCGGCATAATCGCTGCGATTGCCTTTGGTCTTTCGCTGGTGGCTGCTGTGTTCTACCTGCGCATTGCCTTCGTGCTCTTCATGCCGCTCAAGGCTGAGTGCGAATGCAAGTGCTGCTGCGGCAAGAACAAGGCTTTCGCCTACCTGCTTCGCTTTGCAGTGACCCTTGCCGCAATCGCGCTTATCTTCATCGGAATTTTCCCGAAGTATGCGCTGATTGTGTAATTGAAAGACTGGAAAATATTTCAAGGAACCGCCTTTCGGGGCGGTTTTTTGTCGTTATAGCGGGATTTTGCGTATAAATTGTTCTGTACACGCACAAAGGACTTATATTTATAAGCATGAAATTGAAAGGGTGGGTTGTATTTTTTCTTTTTTCGACATTCCTCGTGATAGAGGGGTGTTCGCTGTATGACTACAACGAATATACTATATCGCTAAACGAAGCCAATGTATATTCTGCTTATTGGCAACCCGCTGATTCCTTGCTGCTCGAATTCGCTGCCGATACAAATCATGCCGGCAAGTATATTTTTTACAAGTATGAAACTCGTGCAAAGGAATTGAAGGACAAATCGGAAGGTAAGACTGTTTATGCAATCTCCGTCTATAGCGATGTGAGTCGTCAAACGGATGTCTTTTCGATAGGGCTAGGATTGTCTGTCGTAAAAAATCAGGACGAGTATAGCGTCTACAGGTTTCCCGATACACTGTTCGTAGACATATACGGCTGCTCCGATTATGGCTGTACAAGGGCCGAAAAAATGGTTGTCCATAATGCAGATTATAGCTTTACGAAACTCTTGAAAAAAGACGATTTTGAAATATCCAAGCCTAAAGGAAAATTTCACACGATTGAATTCGGGTATGACTGCGATGTGGTCAAGGATTATTTTTTCCATTTGAAAATCAGACTGGACGATGTCAAGCTTGATTTGGATGCGCAGAAAGGTTCTGAATCCTGCTATGAGAGGAGTAACCCATGGTGTATTTACTGCTAGTGCTTGCAGTGGCCCTTGTGGGTTGTTCCGATTGGTATTATGAACTGGCCGATACCGATTACTCGAAAAATAAAGAACACAACCTTCATGGACGTTATCCAGTCAATGACCGAATATTGGAAGGCAATGTCGTTTTGTTCCCGTTTGACAAGGACAGTGTGTTTGCTCCTGAAAAGGTGGTGCTGATCCAGTTGGACAGTTCCCTTGCCGAAGTAGAAAAAATCCAAGGTGACATCCTCAAAGGAGATTCTGTCGATTACAGAATCCCTAGCCGAACATATAAGTATCCGTATGTGAAAATCCAGGTCAAGGGAAGGTGGAAATACTTGGGCTCAAAGGCGGTTCCGCTGACATTTGAGACAATATGCGATATTTCGAATGTGTGGAGCCCAAACGTCAACCTGATGACGCACTTGGAAGTCCCGCTGGTGGAATCGCTTGTTGCCTACGAATACCCGTTTGATGCGGCGAAGCAGTTGGCTATGCAAAGGTTTACCGAAAATTTCGGCTTTGAATTCTTGAAACTGCCTGCGGAAACCTCTCGTCGCGAATTCAGCGAAATGGCTCCTTGGTACAAGTTCTTCTTGTTCGAAGGTTCGGATAGCGCCTTTGTAGAACGTATAGAAGATTTCCGCCAGGATATGGCAGACGGTGTTTATGATAATTCCGACCTAGTTGAATTTGCTGATTACATCATAGATGATTGGTCCCGTACGGATTCGCTCCTAAAAAGGCCGGACTCCGTAAAACTGAGTTGGAACTTTGTAGAGGCACTCGTTGAACATGCCTACGGACTGGATGCTTGCGATGATTTATCGATAGGAGTTGTGCATGTCAATGTCAAGGACTCTAAATACAAGGGAGATTCCCTCGCTTGCGACAAACGCCAAAATGGTGAATATGTCTTGCGTCCTTTGACTCCGTTGGATCGTCAGTTTGGCCCGTGCACGGCCATTGATTCCTCGACAAATGACATTGTCTCCGATGGAGATACCGCGTACTATTACTGTCTTCACAACTCTTTTGAATATGGCTCTTGGTCCAAGGCTCCTATGTATTTGGTGGTCGAAAAATATATAGGACCATGCAACGAAGATTTACGGTTGGTTGAAGAGACTTCGGCCAGGAAAGTGACTCAAGAGGTAAGAGTGAAATTTGGAGGGAAAATTTATGTTTGTGGACACCATGCAAACCAATGGCTTTACGACGGAAACGATACGTTGAGCTTTTTCTTTGGCGAATGCAATGAAGATTCGTTATGGAAATTGAAAAAGTTGCAGGATTCTTCCGAGTTTGTATGTACGTTTGATTCGTGGGTACCAGCAAACGATACGCTCAGATTCCTTTCGGAACAGCGCCCATGCGAAAGAGGCCGGGATTCGCTGCGTTCCTTCTCGTTTGATTCCACTTATTATGTGTGTGCCGAAATCCTTAGGGACAAAAAGCGTGTCTACACCTTCAAGGATACGACGCGCGCATTTGCGGATTCAATTGCCCACGAGAATTATCTTGCGACGGAATGTGCAAATATATCCGATACGGTAAAGTATATTGTGGATACGCTTGCAGGCAAGTATTACCATTGCCAAAATGGAACGGCCGGTTTCAAGTTCTACGAATCTGATTTTAGTCACGCCAGGGATTACTTGAACAAACAGTACGTCAAGACACTTCCGAATTGTACGGCGAATTCCGATACGCTAGAATTGATTACTTACCCGTATTTCGAGAAGACCCAGGGAAGTGACATGGCTAAGTATTATCATTGTGCAAATGTCGGAGGAAAATATCAATATGAGGCACTTGATTACGACCATGCTGTGACCTTGGCAGGGATTGCCGATGTAAATGCGAGATACACATGCGATGCAAAAACGGATACGCTCTCTGTGGTTCGCGATAGCGCATTCCGGAATTATTTCCATTGTGAAAAACAGAATGGTAAGTACACCTTTGTCCGAATTGATAAAATGCTGGCAGATTCCTATGCAAGCTATGCGGCCATGGATTCGCTCCTGCCCTGTGTGCCGTCGGATACCTTGCAGTATGAAAAGGACCAATACGGTTTCTGGTATTACTGTGCCGATAAGGGTGGAACGCTTACGCATGAAAGGATTGAGAGAGATTCCCTGGAAAAAATGCTTGTGAAACAGTTCGTTGCAGGACTGGAACCGTGTGACGAAACCTTGCACAGATGGCGTTCGGCGAAATATGATTTGTCATACGGTAAACGATATTATTTTGTATGTGACTACGATGAATACAATGTCTTTTCATGGAAAAGAGTGACTGGGGTTCGTTACGACCTCTATGGCATGATGGAAGAAGCGAAAATGAACTTGGAGGCTTGCTTGGCAGAAGAACTTGCGGCGCGAGGCCCTGCGGCCGAAGTAAAGAACGGAATGGTTACGGATCCGCGAGATGGACACAAGTACCGCGTCGTGACAGTCGGAAAACAGACCTGGATGGCGGAAAACTTGGAATACTACGATACTTTGGCCATGCCTAACTTGGTGAACGAGACCGCATGCGCGGATTCTAGCGTTTGTGCGGCAGGCGCCCGTCGGTATTCGTGGTATGGCGCAGTCAACGTGACTCACACAAGCGCTCTTGGTGATTTGAGACCACAACTTTGTACTCCTGTGCAAGGCGTGTGCCCCGTGGGGTGGCATATTCCTTCGATGATGGAATGGCAGGAACTTTTTGACAATGCAGCGAAAAACAAAGCTGGCAGGGATTACGGTGTCGACGTACGGAACAAGGACGATGTGTATTACGCCGTTTCTGAAGTGCGAGTCATAAATGATAAGATTTCTTTGTTCTATGGCATGGATATTCCCTACGATAGCGATTACTATAGTTTTCAGATGGTATTCTATTCCCGATTCTATTCAGTACGCTGCGTAATGGATTAGAGAGATTCCCGGACTGATGTTCCGGGATTTTTATTATCTTTCCTACCGAATAAAAAAGGAACAAATTATGGACAAGATTTATCGTTCGGGCATCGGTTTTGATGTTCACAAGTTGGTAGAAGGTCGCAAGTGCATTATTGGTGGCGTGGATATTCCTTACGAAAAGGGGCTCCTCGGTCACAGCGATGCCGACGTTTTGCTGCATGCGATTAGCGATGCACTGCTGGGTGCCGCGGGTCTCGGCGATATCGGCACGTACTTTCCGGATACGGACCCTGCATTCAAGGGAGCCGACAGTCTGGAACTGTTGCGCAAGGTGGGCGAAGAGGTACGTAAGGCCGGTTACGAGATTATCAATATCGACAGCATCGTGATGTGCGAACGCCCGAAGGTGAACCCGTACAAGGACGCCATGAAGGCAAACATCGCCCGCGTGCTGGGCCTGGATATCAAACAGATTGGCATCAAGGGCACCACGACCGAAAAGCTCGGGTTTACGGGCAGGGGCGAGGGCATTGCCAGCCAGGCTATCGCGATGGTGCGTAGCCTTTAATATTTTTTAGATAAATACATAGTTAGGAGAACAAAGATGCTTAAACGAATCTATGCAGTTGTATTGCTGCTTGTATTCGCCCAGGTCTCATATGCAGCCTGGGACGGTTCCGTTAAAATCCCTAAAACAGTCAAGACCGACGGTGTAGAATACTACGAGATTACCTCTCCCGAGGAATTGATCGGTTTCCTGGATTCCGTGACGACGAAGAATGTGGGCGACGCAAGCCTCAGGGCTTATTTGAAGAACGATATCGTTTTCGGATCCGACACCTCTAAGCTTTGTTCCAAGCGTTGGGTGCGTAGCGAACGTAACGAGTTCTTCGAAGGCGATTTTGATGGCAGGGGCCACACGATTTACGGCTTGAATGCGGAACGGTCGTTGTTCCAGATTGTTGGCCAGGGGGGAGGTCTCGTTCACGACTTTAACGTGGCGAACGGTTCCTTTGGCAGCGATACGGTTTACACCTCGGCTGCGGTCGTGAGCGAGTTGCAGGCGGGGCTTGCGAACGTGAATGTTATCAATACCGATGTTCGTGGTGGATTTATTGCGGGTGGTGTTGCAGCCCGAATGCTGAGTTCTGCGGATAATCGCTTGGCTTATATATTGAATTGCAACATGATTGGCGGCTCTGTTAAAGGCGGCACCTATGTGGGCGGTGTCGTAGGTACGGCTTATGGGCGCGTTGCCGGTTGTAGCAATTCGGCAAAGGTCACTTTTGTAAAGAATGAAAAAGTTGGGCCAGAATACAATATTTTTGTTGGCGGCATTGCCGGTGATGCCGAAGCTCGAGATGGTATCGCCATTGAAAGCTGCGTGAATCGCGGTGATGTTGAAATGGTATCGGGTGCGTCGCTGTCTTATGCGGGGGGCATTGTCGGTTATGTACTTGGCTCTGTAACGAACCTTCAGAACTACGGAAAGGTCTCTGCTAAAACGGCCTTTACATGCGATACGGTGAGTTCGGACTGGAAAATTTCGCTTTATGTTGGTGGTATTGCCGGCAGCAAACATTATCGTAATTATGAAGAAAGCGAAACCCGTGATTTCGTGAACGAGGGCGATGTAACGGCTGTTGTCGAAACAGCCCTTGACGAAGGTATCTTGGCGGTAGGGGGAATTTTCGGCGAAAATAAGAATAACGCCTTCCGCAATGCTTTGAATAAGGGCTCTGTCAAAGGCAATGGTGCTGGTAAATACAGAAAGGTTTACGCCGGTGGTGTTGTCGGTTATACTTCGATTTATTCGAATGTTCGTGGCTATGAAAAGTTGGGAAACCGCGGCAGCGTCTATGCCGAAGGCCCGTACCGCGTCTGGACGGGCGGCGTTGTCGGTTATATGGAACGCAGTAATTCTCAGTTCCCTGCGTTGTCCTTGTCCTACAATTACGGTGATGTCACCGGATCTGTCGCAGAAGACCCGAGTGAGTACGGCGTTCTGAATGTGGGCGGTATTCTTGGTTATGCCTATGGGCTCTCCGTTTCCGATGTCTACAATCGTGGTAAAGTAATTGCAAAGGGAAAACTGAATAAGGGTAGCAGCGAGGTGGGCGGCCTTGTCGGCTTTTTCGATTATTCCGATCGCCCGATTTCGAATTCCTATAGCGCCGCTCCCGTTGTCAAAGGCGATACTGTTGGTGGCATTTATGGATATTCGGGCTTGAGTTATTCGCCGATTAACACATATTATGACGGCTCTCTTGTGGATATTGCTACAGCGGGCAGATTCTACTATGACGCTACCAATAGCGCAGAATGCAAAAAGACGACTGCAGAACTCCAGAGCGAAAAAATGCTTGTATTGCTGAATACGACTGGTGGAACCGTACCTAACCGAAATTTGTGGACGCGTCGTCCTGACGGTTATCCGGTTCTCAAGTTCGATAGCCTGTATAAGAATGATTCTGCTTATTTCGATATGCAACAGTATGCGATGCCGCCTTCTCAAGCAGATGGCGATACCTTGGTCTATACCATTTCTAAGGCCGAAGAATTGGCGGCCTTCTTGGAAATGCCTCGTTATTTCGAAAAGTATGTCTACAAGAAAATTAGGGTGAATCTTGCAAACGATATCGTGATGGGTCGCGACACCACGCTTTTGGCGGCTCGTCAGATGTCTGCGGACACGGGCTATACCAGCTGCCTAAAGGCCGATTTTGACGGGAAAAATCATACTATTTATGGCCTCAACATGTCGAGAGCGATGTTCTTCTGCATGGATTCTGGCGTGGTCGTGCAAAACCTTACCATTGCAAATAGCCGCTTCGAAAATGATTGGGGTTGGTCTGCTGCCGCCGTGGTTGTTAACAATGGTGGCGTCGTTAGAAACGTGACGGTGCGCAATAGTTTGGTGCGCGGTGGGTATTCTGCGGGCGGCATTGTCGCTAGCAACTACTATTCAAAATCGGGACTGGTGCTGGATTCCAAGAATGAAAATACGACTGTGATTTCGTCGAATATTGCGGGCGGTATCGCTGGAGAATCCGAGGGCGTGTTGAAGAATGTACGTAACTCTGGCAGGGTGTATGGACGTCTTGCCGGCGGCATTGTGGGTAAAGCGGCTCCCTATTACACGTTCTCCAGTGGTTCGAAATTGGTCTCTGACGCCTACAATTCGGGAACGGTTGTTGCTAGTGGCGAAGGTTCTGTTGCCGGCGGCGGCATTGTGGGTTATTGCCAGTTGTCAACGATAAGCAGCGTGTTCAATACGGGCTTGGTTGAAGGCTCCGCTAATTCGGCGACACTTATGGTTGGCGGCGTTGTCGGCGTAATCGATTCAAATACGACTGTGTCGGAAACGGGTAACTGGGGACGTGTGCATGCTTTGAATGGCAAGAAGGTTTATGCCGGCGGTGTCGTGGGGCGCGCTTCGGGTTACATTTACACCATGCCAGGGCAGCAGATTTTCGCTGTGATTACTCCGGTAGCCTATAGCTTTAATTATGGTCCCGTGACGGTGAAAAACTCCCTTGAAGAATCTTATGCCGGAGGCATTATCGGTTGGGGCAAGGGTGTTATCATGACGACGGATTATAATAGAGGCAACGTGAAAAATGAAGCCAAGTCTGCTACGGCAGCGGCGGGCGGTATTGTTGCCGTGATGGATACTTTGACGATGTCTTCTGTGTATACTTATAATGATTCCCTGGTGGGCAAGAATGTGGGCGTCGTGGCTTACGAGGCAAAGGGTCGCTACATTTTTGATGGAGTCATTTATGGTTCAAATCTGGATGGAATCCCGGATCGCGCCGTCTTGTCGCCGGATTCAGGTTCGAGGGATACGGCTGTGGAGTCTTACACCTTCGAAGAATTGAAGTATTCGTCCATTACGGAATTGACGAATACGTTTAGAGCGGATAACTGGGTCGATAAAGGATGCCTGCCGGTATTCCGTTATGACACGACCTCGGTCTGTGCCGTGAATGTGGTCAAGGATTTCTTTGGCGATGCCGACGAGCCGTATAAGGTCGGCTATATTGTAGACGTCTTCTATGCGGATTCTACTTCGAATCCGGGGGGTGGATTGACTCCTGTGTTGCCGAAGCCGGTGGTTTCGTTGTTGCAGGTGGAAGTCTCTGGTCGTAACGTTACTGTGATGGGCTTGCTTGAAAACCATCCGGTCATGGTGTTCGATTTGCGCGGTCGCATGGTGGCGTCGGCTAGACCTGTAGGGGCTGTCGCTACTCTCGCTGTTCCGAAGGCTGGGGTTTACATTGTGCGTAATGGAAATGAATCCCGCAGAGTGACAATCCGTTAAAGTTGAAACGGATTGTTCCGCCATACTGCGGTCATTTTGGCTGTAATAAATTTTTTCTGTTTTCGTAGCCTTGCGCCACTCGTAAGGCTTTTGACTTATTTCTATATTTACGGCAACAAATCAGATAAACAATTCACCGCCATGAGCCCGAACTAGCTGAAAGGCAGCGACGATGATCCGGTAGTGGCGTTCCGTAGGAATGTCCTATGACACTTATGATTCTTAAAATGATCGGTTGCCTTGCGCTCCTCATGTTCGGCATGAAGACCATGAGCGAAGGCTTGCAGAAACTCACGGGCGGTCACCTGCGTGCTGTCCTTGGCACTATGACCAAGCACCGCATTGGAGGCCTTCTCACAGGTACCTTTGTGACGGCCTCGGTGCAGTCTTCTACCGCTACGACCGTACTTACCGTAAGCTTCGTTAACGCTGGCCTGCTCACATTGAGTCAGGCCATTCCTGTTATCATGGGCGCAAACATCGGTACAACGGCCACGGCCTGGATCATGTCCATATTCGGGTTCCAGTTCAACATGAGCTCGGTGGTGTGGCCCTTCTTCGCCCTCGGGATCATCCTTTCTTACACCAAGAAGAATTCGACCAAGAGCCTGGGCGAATTTGTCTTCGGTTTCGCGTTCATGTTCCTGGGCCTTACCACGCTTCGCGAAAATGCGGTGGCGATGGACCTGGCCCATAACCAGACGGTCATCAACTTCTTTGCGACGACCGGCGGTTGGGGCATCTTCAGCACGCTCCTCTTCCTGTTGCTGGGTAGCATCCTTACCATGTGCGTGCAGTCGTCTGCCGCCATCATGGCGATTACGCTCTTGCTCTGCAGTAGCGGCGTGCTCCCGATTTACCAGGGCATTGCGCTCGTGATGGGCGAAAACATCGGTACCACGGTGACGTCGAACCTTGCGGCCCTTTCGGCAAGTACGCAGGCAAGGCGCGCGGCCTTGGCCCACATGCTGTTCAACGTGTTCGGCGTGGTGTGGGTATTGATAGTGTTCCGTCCGTTCGTGAACATGGTGTGCAGCATCGTAGGGTTCGACCCGACGTTCGTGCCGCATACCGAAGAAGAAGTTGCACAGGCGAGCGTCCGTGTGACCTACGCGCTATCTGCCTTCCATACGGCATTCAACCTCTGCAACGTGCTTATCCTCATCTGGTTCATCAAGCCGATGGAAAAAATTATCTGCAAGATTATCCGCGAAAAGGAAGACGGCGAGGATTTCAAGGTCAAGTTTATCAGCGCGGGCCTCATGAGCACTGCAGAACTTTCGCTTTTCGAAGCCCGCAAGGAAATTAACTTGTTTGCAGCGCGCACGCAGAAAATGTTCCGCATGGTGCCTGAACTGCTCGAGATGAAGGACGAAAACGACTTCGTGAAGCTCTTTGCCCGCATCGAGAAGTACGAAGGCATTAGTGATAACATGGAAATTGAAATTGCCAAATACCTGAACCAGGTGTCCGAAGGCCGCTTGAGCCCCGAAAGTAAGACGAATATCCAGTCGATGCTCCGCGAAATTTCTGAAATTGAAAGTATCGGCGACTCCTGCTACAATATGGCGCGTGCCATTAACCGCAAGTTTAGGAGCACCGACGACTTTACCGAAGAGCAGTACAACCGCATCAAGCACATGATGCAGCTTTGCGACAAGGCGTTAACGAACATGATCGATGTCATTAGCGATGCAGTGACGGCCGACGCGAACCGTACGTTGAATCTCGAAAACGAAATCAACGATTACCGCAAGCTCCTCAAGGAGAAAAATATTACCGACATCGAATCGCAGAAGTACAGCTACCAGATGGGTGTTCACTACATGGATGTGGTGAACGACTGCGAAAAGCTCGGCGACTACGTGGTGAACGTGGTAGAAGCTCATCGCAACAAGAAACTGTCCGGCTAAAATTCACCTATAAACTTCGCCATACGGCGTCATGCGAACTTTCTCGCCGTACTTTTGTACGGCTTCGGTTCGCTTTTTTTTGCGTTTTTAAGGCAGTTTGGGCCTTTTTTGTGACCGATTTCACATAGGTTCTCAAGGGTTATCCTTCTATTTGAAATATTATCGTGATAAAATTATATTTACATTGAATAGTCCCATCAATCTCTCAAACGAGGTCCGAATGAAAATGAAGTTCTCTCTACAGGCAATGGTTGCCTCAAGCGCACTCTTGATCGCTTGCGGCGGAGATTCCACTTCTACCAAGCCCGAAGCAAAAGATACTCTAGCGGACGGATCTAGCGTAGAGACGATTTACGACTTGGGCAAATGTACATCTGATCGTATTGGCGACGTCATTTTTGTCGAAGAGGAAGGCGTCAATTACGAATGCACCAAGAAAGATTGGAAGGATATCGGAGAACCGGAATCCTCTGCATCGAAAGAGGATAAATCTTCCTCTTCAAAGGTAAAGTCTTCAGAATCTAAAGATGATGATTCCTCTTCTTCAAAAGATAAATCATCCGATTCCAAGGATGATGAATCTTCGTCTTCTAAGGACAAGTCGTCTGATTCCAAGGACAGTTCTTCTGAATCTAAAAAGGATGACTCTAGTTCTTCAACGGCGCCAAGCTCGAGCAGTGTTCCCGAATCGAGTTCCAGCGTACAGGGTGCAAATGAGACTGTAGAAAATGTTGCTATATCAAAGAAAATCTTTACGGGTGTTGCCGAAAAAGGTCCCTTTGCAAGCGGAACAGCGATTAAACTTTCTGAATTAGACGATGTTCTGGACCCGACTGGAACCACTTTTGAATGGGAAGTTACAAGTGAATTGGGCGAATACACATCGGCTAAGGTGACGCTCAAGAGCCAATATGCATTGATGCAAGCAAATGGCTATTATTACAATGAAAACACCTATAAAAAGAGCGCAGGCCAGTTGACCCTTAAGTCTCTTGTTGATTTGAGTGATCGTAATTCTGCAAATATCAACGTTTTGGGACACCTGGCTCACAAGCGAATCATTAACCTGTTTGCAGAAAGTGGCAAATACAAAAATGTGCCTGCGGCAAAGGCTGCTGCCGAAAAAGAAGTTCTCGCTGCTTTCGGTTGGTCTGGCAACAACCATGCTTTTGAAGACTTGAGCATCTTTGGAAGCTACGAAGATGATGCGAAGCTTCTTGCTGCATCCATTCTTTTGCAGGGGGGCTTGAGCGACGCTGACCTTACCAGCCGATTGACGACTCTTGCAACCGATTTCGAAGATGACGGCCGTTGGAGTGATTCTGCGGCAAAGGTTGCCATGGCTGACTGGGCTATGAAAAATGATTCCAACCTTACTGTTATTCGTACAAAACTGACTGCGATGAATAGCTCTGTTCCGAATTTCGAAAAATATATCAGCATGTTTGTTGGCGAAATTTATGGAATTGGAGTGTGCGATACAAAGCAAGACGGCATGATGATTAAGATGACAAACGCTTACAGCGATAACTTGGGCAAAACTTATGTTTGCGATGGTGACCGTTGGCGTTTGCCCACGTCTATTGAAAATAGTTTCAAAACCGCTTGCACCAAGGGTAATAACAAGAAGACTTTCACCGATATGAATTCTAGCAGTTCTCCTATTACCTATGTATGCGATGGTGGTAATGGAAATTGGCGCAAGATGGGTGTTTACGATTTTAGTAAGAGCGCTTACTTGAACAGTGAAATGGAATATGGAGAAATCAAGGACAGTCGTGATGGAAAGACCTATAAGACGATAACCATTGGACTTCAGACTTGGATGGCAGAAAACTTGAACTATTACGATGAAGATAATGCAAACCTTGTTGAAAACGCTTGGTGCTACAAAAATGTCAAGGACAATTGTGAGGTTGGTGGAAGACTTTATAGTTGGACTGCCGCTATGAATCTTGATTCGAAATACTTGAAGACTTCGGCTGCTGCACTTATTGAAAGTCCGCATAGAGGCCTTTGCCCTGAAAAGTGGCATGTGCCTGACACTGCGGAATGGAGACAGCTTAAGACTTACGTTGCGAAAATGGAAACGGCTTCTACTATGACAAATGATCATACTGGAAAGTTGAAATCTTCTAGAGGTTGGGTGGGCTACAGTACAATCAGCCAGTCTACCAATGAATATGGTTTCTCTGCCATTCCGACAGGAGCTTATTATGGTATTCATGCTGACCCGACGGACAACTATAGCCGTTACCTTTTTGACGATGCGGGCTACTTTGCCAATTTCTGGAGCGCAAATGAGGCCTCCAAAAGCACTGGTGCTATTTACTGGTTCCTTGACTATCGATACAACTATATCAGCTATTATTATAGCAGCTATAACGAGAAGGATCGCGGATTCTCTCTGCGCTGTGTGAAGGATAAGGAATAAATTACCCGATGCGTTTCCCTCTTGTCGCGTTTTGCCCGTTGGTACTATTACTCGCTTGTGGCGATGAATCAAATACTATTGATTCAAGTGGCCTCTCAACTTCAGATACAAAAGAGGTTGAATCTATTTATGACTTGGGGGCTTGTACCAACAAGCGCAAAGGCGAAGTCGTATTCGTAACCGATGACGATAAGGAATACATTTGTTACTCGAACAAGTGGATTCCTTCTGATGAGATTGACAAATCGGATGAAATTTCATCGTCAAGCGAAGATGCAATCGTTGACGACGAAAAATCTTCTAGTAGCAAAAAAGAGGAATCCTCGTCTAGTGAGAACAGTATCTCTGAAAACGAAAAGTCCTCTTCGAGCGAAACCTTGTTAGAGGAATCATCTTCAAGTGGAATAGAGTCTTCCTCTAGCAAAGAGGAACCTGATGAATCTTCGAGCAGCTCGTCTATACAAGAGGAAAAATCGTCTTCTAGTGCAGAGAGTTTGTCGGAATTGACGGATTCTACATTCACGGATTCGCGCGATGGTCAGACATACCGAATTCTCAAGTTGGGAAAGCAAGTCTGGTTTGGCGAAAATTTGAATTATTCCGGTGAAGATGCGGTTGGCTATTGCCATGAGAACGATCCTGAAAAATGTGAAATATACGGCAAGCTATATCGTTGGAACGATGCGATGAAAGCGTGCCCCGAAGGTTGGCATTTGCCGGGTCTTTTGGAATGGATTGACTTGATTAATTATGTCGGCGGACAAGAAATGGCTGGTGTCAAGTTAAAGTCAAAGGCTTACTGGTATATTCAAGAAGAGTTTGCTCAGTATGCAGGTACCGATGATTACGGATTCTCAATTCTTCCGGGAAGCTTTATGTCTGAACAAGGTTCTTTCGGTTCCACGGCCAGGCTTGCAGCCCATTTATGGACTTCGACGGAAGAAACCGATACGAGATCGAATGATGTGTTCCTGATGCATAGTATGGGAAAAGTGGTGCTGGAAGGATCTCCGAGGGATGTCGGGATGTCTGTTCGTTGCCTGAAGGACTCTGACTAGAATCCATTACGTGGATTTTGATTGACGACTTCAAAATTTAATTCCGGTCAGTATTCCTAAATAGGGTTTTATTTGATATATTTAAGATATGCTGAAAAAATATTTTTTCAAAATTAGCTTTGCCTGCGCAGTGACCGCTTTCTTTGCGGCCTGCTCGACTCCGACCGTTTCCAGCGACGACGATGAAGACCTTTATAGAAGGTCTTCGGCATCGAAGAAAGGAAAATCATCTTCTAGCGAAGAAGCGACATCATCTTCTAGCGAAACGAAGCAGTCTGTATATGATGCCGTGGTGAAGTCTGGCGTGTATACCACCAAGGATTCCGTGGCCGCGTACTTGTGCAAGTTCGACAAGTTGCCGAGCAATTATATTACCAAGGACGAAGCGATTGCCCTTGTCGAAGAAGAAACGGGTAGAGAATTTACGAAGTGGAATTTTAATCCGTGGACCGCCTTTGACTTTATGGTGGGTGGTGACGTCTACAGCAACAGCGAAGGCCTTTTGCCCAAGGGCTCTTACCACGAAGCCGACGTGGATTACCATGACGACAGCCGCGGAACCAAACGCTTGGTCTATGCGTCGGATTGCGTGATTTACTATACCGCTGACCATTACAAGACATTCAGCAAGCTGGACATTCGGTAATTATATGCGTTTCTTTGTTCCGACAGATATTTATGTTGAAAAGGACTGCGTGAAAAAACACGCGAATCAATTGCTTGTTGTCGGGACTCGCGCGCTCATTATGACGGGCCGCCATTCTGCAGTGGCGAATGGCTCCTTGAACGATGTTGAAAGCGTCTTGAATTCCGGCAATATCCCGTTCCAGGTTTTTGACGAAGTCGAAGAAAATCCGTCCACGGATACGGTGCGCAAGGCCGTACAGATGGCGCGGAATTTCAAGGCTGATTTTGTCATTGGTATTGGGGGAGGCTCCGCTATCGATGCTGCCAAGGCGGTGTCGTTGCTCCTGTTGAATCCTGCCGTCGATGCCGATGACCTTCACAAAGCGTCAAGCAGCCCTCTGGATCATGCGCCTGTCGTGGCTGTCCCGACAACGTGTGGAACTGGTTCCGAGGCGACGCCTGTTTCGATCATCACGAATCACGGGATTCAACTCAAGAAAAGCATTCCGCATGTGATTTTCCCGGCGCTTGCGCTTGTTGACGGAAAGTATCTTGCCTCGGCAAAGAAACAGTTGATTGTGAATACCGCTGTCGATGCGCTTTCTCACATGGTCGAAAGCATTCTTAATATCAAGTCGAATGCGTTCAACCGCATGTTCCCGGAATACGGCCTCAAGCTTTGGGGCGAATGCAAAAGCGCGTTGCTCTCCGATGCCGCTATCGATTCGGGCCTCTATGAAAAGCTCATGCTCACCTCGACTATTGCAGGTATGTCCATTGCCCATACAAGTACTTCGGTGCCGCATGGCATGAGCTATGATCTCACACTCCATGCGGGTGTTCCTCACGGACCCGCGGTCGGCTACTTCCTTGCCGCTTACACTGAGATCTGTGCAAAATTTGTGCCCGAGGACGTTCAGAAAATACTTTCTATTTTAGGGCTTAAGAATATTGAGGAATTTGCGGCGATGCTTCGCAAACTAATCGGGACTTGTACCATCCCGAGAGCTCTGCGCGACCAGTTTGCCGCGGCCATGAAGAAGAACCGCTCTAAACTGGATCTCGTTCCCGGAGCAATCACAGCTGCCGATATCGACTTTATATACGAAAAGTCCTTGGTCGTGGAATCGAACTAAACCGTTTTCGAAAAAATAAAGAGGCTTCTATTTCTCTAAAAAGTCAAGGGCCTCGCCGGCCAGTTCCACGCAGCGATTGCAGGGGATAATCTTGTTCGGGCGGATTTCGCTGCACTTGGTAAAATTCTGTGCCCCACGCCTGAAAAAATCCTCGATGGCATCGGCGTGATCGGGCTGCATCATTTTTGCCGCATAGAGCGCTCCGCAGGCCCCGTTAGGAGCCTTGCCGCCGCCAAAATCACGGAACATCTGCGCTGTGGCCGTTGCATCAATCTCGGACTTGCCTGTGGCTCGGGCATAACCATATGCAACCGACATCGCGCAATTACCGCGTTTATCCGCATGGAATTTTTTAGAAATTTCTGCAATCGACATAAGATGTTCCTTTGTTAAAGACTTCTTAAGTTTAATATATAAAACTTAAAATCAAAGCGTGCAAACACCTGGTTGCGAAATTAGAAAGCTAATTGCTTTCTTGGAATGTCAAAGGAATCGTGATTGATCCGACATGTTTGGCTTGCGGAAATTTCCACCGGCTCACCGCTTTTGCGATTTGTTCGTCGAATTCTGGATAGTCCGTAGTTGTAGATTTGACTAGAACATCGCTTACGGTGCCCAGATCACCGATTTCAAGTTTTAGGACAATCGTTCCCTTGAAACTCGGCTTATTATTGCGCTCTCGTTTATTTAGATATTTGAGGTAGATCTAGAACGGAGTCCAATTTTGCTGAATCCTCTTGAATGGGCCCATCATTGAGGCTTGTTATTTCCAAGATGCTTGCTCAAAAACTTTGCCATGCCTATAATATAAAATGTTTATTCATAGATAAAATAAAAAACTCCGCAAACAATATGCGGAGTTTACAAATCCAGAAATTTGCGCAATCGCAAAATTCTAGGCTCGGAAATGCGAACGCAAGCGTTCGCGCTTCACTCGCCTTACGAATTTTTGTTCAGTTGCGAGCAGAGCAAGGCCGCAGACCCGAAGCTGTATAAGACATACAGCGAGAGCTCGCGTGACGCAGTATTGCGAAGTTTATCGACGAATTACTTATCCGTGAGGAATGCGACGCCCGGCAAAACCTTCCCTTCGAGCAATTCGAGGGAAGCGCCACCACCCGTAGAGGTGTGGGTCACCTTCTTGTCGGCGCCGTACTTCTTGGCAGCCGTAGCGGTATCGCCACCACCGATCACGGTGATTGCGCCAGCAGCGGTAGCTTCGACGATAGCGTCGGCCATAGCCTTGGTGGCCTTTTCGAAGGCTTCGAATTCGAACACGCCTGCAGGGCCGTTCCAGACGATGGTCTTGGCAGACTTGATAGCGTTCACGAAGAGCTTGGTGGACTCGGCACCCACATCGAGGCCCATCCAGCCAGCCGGAATGCCTTCGGCGTCAGAGACAGCCTTAGTAGCAGCGTCGGCAGCGAACTTGTCGGCAGCGATGTAGTCGACCGGGAGGATGATTTCCTTGCCGGCAGCCTTGGCCTTGGCCATCAGATCCGGAACGAGCTTGGCGCCTTCTTCGTCAAACAGAGAAGAACCGATTTCGATGTTGTTCAGAACCTTCTTGAAGGTGAAAGCCATGCCACCGCCGATGATGATCTTGTCGGCCTTGTCGAGGAGGTTGTTGATGAGCTGGATCTTGTCAGCGACCTTTGCACCGCCGAGGATGGCGAGGAACGGACGCGGAGGATTGTTGAGCACCTGGTCGAATGCCTTGAGTTCCTTGTTCATGAGGAAACCAGCGGCACGCTGCGGGAGTTCAACACCAGTCATGGAAGAGTGGTCGCGGTGAGCGGTACCGAAAGCGTCGTTCACGTAGACGTCAGCGAGCTTGGTGAGGCTTGCGCGGAAGGCCTTCACGGCTTCCTTGTCGGCCTTTTCCTTAGTTTCGGTGCCATCGGCGTTCTTGATCTTGCGCTTGCCTTCTTCTTCGATGTGGAAGCGGAGGTTTTCGAGGAGGATGATTTCACCCGGCTTGATAGCGGCGCAGGCAGCTTCGACTTCGGGACCCACGCAGTCGGAGAGGAACTTCACCGGCTTCTTGATGAGTTCTTCGAGCTTCTTTGCAACCGGAGCGAGCGTGTACTTCATGTTCTTTTCGCCATTCGGACGACCCAGGTGGGAAGCGAGCACGACGGCTGCACCGTGATCGAGAGCGTACTGGATGGTCGGGAGGGCGGCTTCGATACGCTTGGTGTTGGTGATTTCGCCAGTCACCTTGTCCTGCGGAACGTTGAAGTCAACACGGATGAACACGCGCTTGCCGGCGAGTTCGAGATCTTCGATAGAAAGCTTTGCCATTGTAGCAATCCTCTGTTAGGGTTAAAATTTTACGGGCTTAAATATAGTAAAAAAGAAACCCCTTTGAATTGGTGCCGCTTTGTTGCACGGACTATGTAAATATTGTTAAACATTGGGCTGGAGAGAACATTATGTGCACGGCTGTATATTACAAAACAATTATTTTCAGTACCATTATACGCATTTTTTTATATATTTCCATCAAAAATTAGACATTTTGGAGTACAAATGAAACGTTCACTTTTGATGGTCCTTTGCCTGTCTGTCGTATCCGCTTTCGCAAGCATTTACGATATCGATGAATTTACCGCCAAGGATGCTGGTGTACCCGATGACTACATCGTAGCCGAATTCGGTGGCGAACTCAAGGTCGCTCCGGCTGACGAGGTCTCCTCTTTGCAGAGTGGCCGCTTGGTTGTGCGTCAGAAATTTGAAGACCCGTTTGGTGAATCTGAAACCTCTTACCAGCTCTACCAGGGTGGTAAAGGCGACCTTTCTTCCATGACTCCGATGACCGCCGAAGGCGTTGACTACTCCAAGCTCGTTAACGCTAAGCTCTATACTCGCCGCGGTGCCGCTGCCGATAAGGATGTCGAAAAGGTTTACTTCGACGGTAAGGCTGTCTATGCTCCCGGCCTTTCGACCGCAGTGGTGTATATCGATGGCAAGGCTGTTGAATTGAAGGGCGAAGCTCCTGCTGCCGCTGAAGAAGAAGAGGAAGAAGAATCTGTTGCAGCCGCTCCTGCCGTTCCGAGCAACCAGGCTGAAGAATGTGACGAATACGATCCGGATTGCGAAGACGACGATGATGAAGACTACAGCAAATACAAGACTTCCGCTCCGGTTGAAGACGATCGTGACTACGCTGCAAGCGCTGCTGCAAGTGACGTGGGTGACCGTTTCGGTATTGCTGACGAAGTCCGTTTCTGGACGGCCGTCGGCCTCTCTGCCTTGGCAGTCACTGCCGCCGTGGTTGGAATCATGCAGCACAGCAAGGCTAACGAAGCCAAGGATGCCTACGACAACTTGAGCGGCTTGAACAGCCAGATCCTGAGCGCTTGCCATGATCCGGGTGAAGCCAACCCGGCCAAGTGCGAAGAAATCATGGCGTCGCAGGTAAGGCAAGAAGCCTGGACCCTGCGCGATCTCCAGAGAAGAATGGAAGAAGACAAGAAGACGCAGGATTCTTATACGTCTGCCCGTAACATCTGGTTCGGCGTTTCTGCAGCCGCAATCGCAGGTGCTGTCGTACTCTTCGTATGGTAGTCGAAACCGGAAAAATCACG
Source organism: Fibrobacter succinogenes (assembly GCA_902756345.1). Classification (GTDB taxonomy): domain Bacteria; phylum Fibrobacterota; class Fibrobacteria; order Fibrobacterales; family Fibrobacteraceae; genus Fibrobacter. The sequence continues at coordinate 178,649 of CACVQR010000002.1, forward strand.
ATTCGTGATTTGGAATTCAACTGCATTATTGGAACGCTCCCTTACGAGCGCGAAAATATGCAGCCGGTTGTCCTGAATATTTCGGTGTGGCTTGATTTTACTCTTGCCGCCCGAAATGAAGATCTTGCCCATTCTATCGATTATGTGCAACTAGCTGACGACGTGCAGGATTTTGTCTGCAGGTCGTCTTTCCAGCTAGAAGAAACCTTGGTGCTTGAAACGGCCAAGTATATCTTGAACCACTACCCGAAGACGCTTGCCGCAGAAGTCTCTGTCCGTAAGCCGTTGGCAATCCCGCAAAGCGCAGGAGCCGAATCGAGTATCAAGGTGATTCGTTAGCTTCTGAAGGCGCGGTAGCGCAGGGCTTCAGAAAGGTCTACAATTTCAACGGAATCGGATTTTCGAAGGTCGGCAATCGTTCTGCCGACCTTTAATAGTCTGTAAAAGCCGCGGGCGCTGAGCCCCATTCTGTCGGCAGCGTTGATGGCGAACTGTTCGGTTTCTGCCGAAAGCTTGCAGCTCTTCTTGGCAAAGTCCGAAGTCATTTCGGCGTTCGTCTTGAACGGCGTTCCCTCGAATCGCTTGCGCTGGATTTCCCGGGCGCTACAGATTCGCTTGCGAATCTCGGCCGAAGACTCGGCGGTGCTCTTGCGGCCAAATTGCGAGGCTTCGACGGGCGGGACGCTCACTTGGATGTCTATGCGGTCGAGGAGCGGGCCGGATATTTTTTCTTGATAGCGCTTGCGAGCCTCGGGGAGGCACGTGCAGGCGCGTTTCGGGTCCATGGCGTACCCGCAGGGGCAAGGGTTCATGGCCGCTCCCATCATGAACCTCGCGGGCCAAGTGACGGTCCCGCTAGCGCGACTAATCGAAATTTCACCCTCTTCCATGGGCTCGCGTAAAGCTTCCAGAACGCTGCGGTTGAATTCCGGCAGTTCGTCGAGAAACAGGACTCCGTTATGGGCTAGGCTCGCCTCACCCGGCTTTAGCCGGGTGCCACCCCCCACCAGCGACACCATGGAAGCGCTGTGGTGGGGGGTACGGAACGGGCGAATCATCACGGGCTTGAATTCTTCGGAGTCGCCCGCAGATCTTGCACACGAATGGATTCGGGTCGTTTCGAGAATTTCAAGTTCCGTCATTTCGGGCAGAACGCCCGGCAGGCATTTTGCACACAAAGTCTTGCCCGCTCCGGGCGAGCCAACCATAAGGAAGTTGTGGGCGCCAGCGGCAGCGACTTCAAGCGCCCGCTTTACGCCTTCCATGCCGACCACGTTCTTGAAGTCGGGAATGTCCCGGTCGGCATGCGTTAAATTCATTTGCTCTTTCAATCCGGATGCACGCTGTGCGTAATTCTCGGCTCCGGCTTCAATTTTTTCAATGCATTCCATGAGCGTGTCTGCGCAAACATAGCGGATTCCCTCGACAAGCGAGGCTTCTTGCTCGTTGCCTTTCGGGATTACCAGAATGTCTTTAGACTTTTCGGACAAACTCATTGCAATGGAAAGAACGCCCCGGACAGGCTTCAACAGGCCATCGAGTGAAAGTTCTCCGACAAAAACGAGGTGTTCCAAGTCGGGTGCTTCAATCTCTTCGGCTGCAGTCAAAAGCCCAAAAGCAAGGGGCAAGTCCAGGGCGCTCCCTTCTTTTCGCAAATCCGCGGGCGACAGGTTTACCGTCGTGCGAAAACCGGTTACCACTTTGCCTGCGGAACGAATTGCAGAAACAACTCGTTCCCTAGACTCTCTTACGGCATTGTCTGGCAAACCTACCAAGGTGAATCCAGGCAGCCCCTGCGAAGAGTCGACTTCGACATTGACAGGGACTGCTTTAATTCCAAGCAAGCAATAAGAGCGGATTCTGCGGAACATGCTGGCTCCTATACGATGGCGGCCTGGTACTTTTCAAGGATGCAGTTTTCGATGTGCTCGCGAAGCTGGCGAGTCACCGGATTGCAAATGGAACGGAACGATTCGCCCTTGAAGAACGGATCGACGGGGTAGCCCACGAAGAGTCCGTTTTCGCCATCCATCACGCGCAGCCCGCGGATCATGAACTGGTCGTTCAGCACGATCGACGCAATGCCCTTAGTGTGTCCCATGGAAGGGCCTTCCTGGAAGGGGTAGACTTGTACATTGGTGACGGCGAGACAGTCGAATGCGGAACTTGCCTCGGATTCTTTTTCGGGCATTTTATTTTTTGTTGCCATAAAGGTCTCCTGTTTTATTAGAGTTGTTGCTTTTGTAAGCAAACCGCTAAATGCAAATTGCGTGCCAATTATTTGAGGTGGCGAATTCGGCGGAAAATCCCCAATTCCTTAAAAGTACCTATGGCAATTCAAGTGATTAATCACTGCTTAATCATTGATTAATCACTTTACTACTTTTTAACCATGCTCTTGAAACCGAATATGAATTGGGCGGCAAACCAAGGGAAAACGCTCCCGACGGTGCTTGCCGAAGTCGAAATTTCGCCGGATTATTTCACGGTGAATTTTACCGTTGAGGAACCTTCGGACTGTTTCCGTGCCGAAGTAAAAGAAGACAATGGCTCCAGCTGGGAAGATTCCTGCGTCGAAGTCTTCTTGCAGAACCCGGCGAACCCTGCCGAATATTTCAACTTCGAAACGACTTGCCGCGGCTACTTGCTTGCGGCCCACGGACCCGATCGTAATTCGCGAGTCAAACTTTCCCAAGAACAAATTAATTCTGTCGTGCGTACCAAGCAATTGGCAAGTGTCGCAGGCAATCTTGTATGTTGGGGAATGACTGTCCAGATTCCGCCTTCACTCTTTGGTTTGCGGACCTTTGAAGGCGTGACTCTTCGCGGGAATCTTTACAAGTGCGCCGATAAGTCAAAGACGCCCCATTATCTGAGCGCATTCCCAATAGAAACAGAAAAGCCGGATTTTCACCGGCCTGAATTCTTCCAAGAATTTTAATTCGGCGGTTACTTCATCTTGACTTTCATCTCAAAGACCTGGCGTCCTGAATCGTCTTCGATTTTCATATAGGTCGCACCCATCTTGTCGGCGCGGAAAATCGTGACTTCCTGGCCTTCGCGGGTTTCTCCCAAAAAATGCAGCTCGAGCATCGCGGGGATGCATAGTTCCAGGTCGGCGGCGCTGAACACATTCAGACCAAGCTTTACGTATTCGATGTTGTTCATGTGGTGCGACATGTCGATATGCTGCGGCAGCACCTTCTGGCGGTACACTTCCTGATATTCCTCGGGCTCTACGGGGAACTTCGAAAACTTGTTGTCCATAAAGGGTTCAGGGGAACCTTCTGCAGGAAAGTCCACCGCAGAAAGCTTCATGGGGCGATGTGTTTCCAAGTTGAGGCAGCAGGCTTCTTGTACGGCGAGAATGATGGGTTCCCCTTCGACTGTCGTGACGGCAGTATTTTCGTAAGTGCGGATGGGAGCGCTGTCGGCGGGGAACGATGTGGTCACCACCTTGTCGCGCCAATAGGGGCGTTGGAAAAATTTAAACTTCGCTTTGGTGATGGCCCAATAGCCGCCTTTTTCGTTGACGCAGAAGTTGTCCATCTTGAGCGTGCCGAAATTCTCGGTGAAGTTGTCCTGCACCATGAGTACCGTCTGCGCAAGGCCCATCTTGCCCGAAACATCGATGTAGGCCGAGGTAATGGTGCGTTGTTTCTGGAAAACCAGCGGATTTTTAGCAAGCGAATAAATGTCGATCATACTTTGAATATAAATAAAAAAAGGGAAGTTGTTTGCACAACTCCCCATATTTGATGTCTAGCGGTAAGTACTCAGAACTGATAACTCACAACTGATTACTATTAGATTTTCTTCAGCACCAGCAGGTGGCCAGGAGCCTTGGCAGGATCGAGACGCACAAAGTTCTTGTTGCCGCGCCAGACAAAGCTTTCGTCGGTAATCAGGTCCTTCAAGAAGAAGAAGGAATCGTCATTCAGGCCGAGCTTCCTCATGTCAAGTTCCACGATGCCTTCCTGCGCATTGTCCATGTCCATGTTGCACACGCAGAGAATCACGTCTTCGCCAGATTTCTTGGAATAAACCATTAGCTGGTCGTTGGCGCAATAGTGGAAGTCGAGGTTGTCGTATTCCTGAAGGGCGACGTGTTCCTGACGGGCGGTGTTCACGCGGCGAACGAAGTCCTGGATGCCCGGACCATACCAGTTGTGCACCTTGTACTGGTACTTTTCGCTGTCCTGCAGTTCTTCCTTGATGGGGCTCGGGATGTTTTCGCAGAGCTCGTAGCCGTTGTACATGCCCGTAAGGCTAGAAAGCGTACCGGCCAAGAAGTAGCGCTGCTTGAAGGCGTTCGGGCCCTTGTAGGCGAGGTACTTCGGGAAAATGTCCGGAGTCGTCGGGAAGAAGATGCCGCGCATGTATTCCTTGGCATCGCTCTGGGTAAGTTCCTTGAGGTATTGCTCGAATTCCCACTTGGCAGAGCGCCATGCGAAATACGTATAGCTCATGTCGAAACCGGACTTTGCGAGGCGATGCATCATCTTCGGGCGCGTGAACGCTTCGGCGAGGAACACCAGTTCCGGACGCTTTTCCTTGACGTCAGCAATCAGCCATTCCCAGAACGGGAAGGGCTTGGTGTGCGGGTTGTCGATACGGAAAATTTCAATGCCCTTGTCGGCCCAGAACAAGATAATGTTTTCGATTTCTTTCCACAGGGCCTTGTAATTCTTGTTGTAGTAGTCGAACGGGTAAATGTCTTCGTACTTCTTGGGCGGGTTTTCGGCGAACTTGATGCTGCCATCCGGTTCGTGATAGAACCATTCCGGGTGCGATTTCACATACGGGTGGTCGGGGCTGCAGTTGAGTGCGATGTCGAGTGCAAGGCGGAGTCCCTTCTTGCGGGCGGCCTTGGCGAAGTGTTCGAAATCCTTCATGCTTCCAAGTTCGGGGTCCACGTCGTAGTGGCCGCCGTTCTTGTTGCCTACGGCGTACGGGCAACCCGGTTCGAGTGGCTTGCCCTTCTTGTCCACCTTGGCATGCAGGGCGTTGTTCGCGCCCTTGCGGTTGGTAACGCCGATCGGGTGAATCGGTACCAGGTAAACGGTATCGAAGCCGAGGCCGGCAATGTAGTCGAGCTGTTTTTCGCAATCCTTCCAGGTGGCACTCTTGGTGGGGTCAGTGCCCTGGCTCTTCGGCCACATTTCGTACCAAGTACCGATGCGGGCGTAAGAGGGGTCCACGCGGAGTTTCATTACCGGGCTTTCGGTCGGGGTGTCCTTGGGCTCCACGGTCCAGGCGCAAATCTTGTATTCATAGTAGCCGATGTTGTTGACCGTGAAGGTACCTTCCCACTGGTCGTTATCGACAAAGTGCATGGGAGCCTTTTCCCATTTTTTCTTGGAATCGTGGCGGTAGAAAATCGCCGCGTCATACTTTTCGTGGCTGTGGCGGAAAATGTCCGCGGTAAGCGTGACGGTGTCGCCCGGTTCACGCTTGAGCATGAATCGTCCGCCTTCGATCTGGGGACGAATGTTTTCGATAACGAGATTGTCTTTACGGGTAGGAATAGTAGCCATAGTGGCCTAAATGTAGAAAAGTAACTAGAAGGTTACAAGAGGCCGAACTTAGAACTTAGTTGGTAGAGCTTAGAGAGAATGATTATCTAAGTTCTAAGCTCTAAGTTCTTAAACCTATTCTGAAAGCCTTAAGACTTTGACTTCCTTAATCCAGAAGGTGCGTTCGGAGCCGCCGAGGTTCAGTTCAAAGCGGGCGAACGGGTCGCTGACTTCGGGCGTGAACGTGATTCCGACGGATTGGCCAGTGGTCTGCACTTGCACATGTTCCTGGAACCCGATTGTTTCGTAGGTGTTGTACGAACCGATACGGGCCGTAATTTGACCTTCCACATCGGACCAAATGGTGAATACGCACTGGTACTGCACGCCCGCAATCAGGGCCACATTTTCTTGAATTAGTTGCACGCTATAGGAATGCTTGCCGCCATCCGTAACGTTCACCTGCATAATGCGTTCCTTGGACCCCTTTTCGAGCAGCACCGTCGTGTCGGAATGTCCGCCAAACTGGTTCATCAAAATCCAGTCGGTGGTAAAGGGCGAAGAGAAGTTTCCGTTGATAATCGTGTTTTCGCCCTTCTTGGCTGCAATACCCTTCCATATGTCAGCGACATATTCGAAATGTGCATCGCCAGCAACTGTGGTGTAGTCATAACGCAACGGCTGGAAACTTGTCACAAAGCGCTTGTTCATTGCGTTCCACAATTCCGAATTGTACTTGGAATCAATATGAATTACGCTGTCTTCGCCGACTTCGGCGCCCGAGAAATCAATCCCGTCTGTAAACTGCTTGACTCGGAACACTACAGACAAATTGGCCTTGCCGTTTGCGGTATCAATCTGCGAGTAGTGGTAGCGCAGCATGAGCGTCTGGAAGTTCGAAAGACTGTAGACGAAGGGATGGTACTTCTTGTCGATGAGAATGCGACCGAATATGGCCATGGTTTCGTCGGGCTTGAATCCGACGCCCATTTCCTTGAGGTAGCCTTCTTCGTTCAAGTCGATATCCTTGAAGGGGTCTTCGATGAGGGAACCCTTGGTAAACGAAATCGCAAGGGATTCGTTGGGGGCGTCTTCGTAAGGCCAGAGCTGGAGTCCGACAACGGGGTCGACAATCAAGGTCGTGTAATAATAGCTAGAGTAGGAACGTACTTCAGTAAGAATCAGGGAGAATGAATCCAGCAGAATCGGTTCGTCCTTGTCCGCTTCCTTGGCGAGAGCCTTGGGATTCACTTCGGAATAGTCGATAGAGAAGTCGGCGACCAGCGGAAGGGCAGGCTGTTTCTTGTCGGCGGTGTCCTTGGATGTAGTATCCTTGATAGTCGTGTCCTTGACTGAGGAGTCCTTTGCCGCGGTATCTCTTGCGGTTGTATCGCTGTCCGCAATGCTCGGGTTGCCAATTTCGATTCCAGTCAAAGACTTGTCGTTGGAACAGGCTGCCAGCGACAAATAGAAGACTGCGCAAAAGGCGATCGATGCTATGGACAAAAAGAATTTCATCACACTCCTCGGGTCAAGGGGAAGAGCTGAATGTTGACTTGCACAACATCTTCTGCTTCTCCGGCTTTTGCAGAGAAATCTAGTAGTTCTTTTCGCATTAGTTGTAAATGTTTTTTCAAATTGGGGAAATCTGAACGCTTTATTCCAAAAGTAAGCGCAGAAACATCCCTTTCGTGGCCCGGAAGGTCTGCAAGCATGGTTGCAGACAGCTTGAGCATCTGGAAATGGTACATCTTGACCATCATGTCCTGGACTTCGTCATCGGTCGTAATCAGGGGGTCGCGTTGGCGATAGCCGTTGGCGGTCTTGACCAGGAGGCCCAGTTCCAAGAGCAACTGGAGCGATTCGGTCACCTGTGCGGGAGTCACGAGCCCGCGCAGTTTTTTGGAAATCAAGTCGGGAATGGGGCGGAAATCCTTGAGCCCTACCATCTCAAGAATCACAGAATGGTGCCATTCCTGGAAAATACGTAACTGCGCCTTGTCCATCTTGTGCAGCTTTGAACGGGGGCTTGCCTTGATGAGCTGGGCGTAGTAGATTTGCTTGTCGGCGTCGGTTTGTGCCTGGTTAAAGAATACGAGGCTTTCGAAGTATGCGGCGCGCTGGTTTTCAAGGCCCAAGCCATGAATGAGCTTGGTGACCGTGTTTTTGGTGATGTTGCGCTTGCCGTCGATTGCGAGCTTTAAATGGGCATGGCTAGAAAGCCCTGCCTTCTCGGCAAAGAACCGCAAGCTGAACGCGGTCGAGGTTTTCTTTTTATACTCGTAATAATCACGGAGAAATACCCTGTAGTTCGTGTACTGCAGGATATCCGGTTCTACGAGTTTCTGCTTTTCTCCATTTTCCATACTCAAAAAAATAGAAGAATTAACCCCTGAAAGCCATATCTAATTTAAGTTTCCCGTTTACCCGAGTAACCATTGTAACTATTAATATACGTCCCGGGCCAGAAGCGAAAATCGCCTGTGGTCAACGAATTTGCCGTTTATGAGCTCGTAATCGCGGTTTATGCCCTCTTCCATGAACCCGCATCGTGCGGCAACGGCGGCGCTTTTCCCGTTGTATACAGAGACTAAAAGTTCCAGACGGTTGAGCTTGAGGGTTGCAAATGCGAACGCCGAGAGCAACTTTACGGCCTCCGTCATAAGCCCCTGACCCGTAAATTCCTTGCAAAGCCAGTAGCTCAGGGTCGCAGAACGATTCGATAGTTTGACGTCCATCATGATGGCGCCTGCTAACGGGGCTGAATCTCCGGCCGTGATTTCTTCGTCCGCGTTCTTGAAAATCAGCCAGCAACCGCCTTGTCCGAAGCGTTCGTTCAGGATCCAGGAACGGATGCGTTTTTTGATGTCGAAAATATCGGTATCGCGAACCCAGGGGAGGTACTCCGAAAGATGTTCGCGGGATTTTTCGATTGCCTGCATGATCGATTCTGCGGAAATCGGACCCTCGGAATTTTCTCGCAGGCCCTTGAGCGTCACTACGCTATTGGCAAGTGTCGCCGTTTCGAATGTCGCCGTAAAAAAATCTTCGAAGTTATCCATGAGGGGGAATGTAGTAAATAGTTGGAAGTGGGCAGTAGGAAGTAGGCGGTAGACAGTAGGAAGTAGGCAGTAGACAGTAGGAAGTAGGCAGTAGACAGTAGGAAGTAGGCGGTAGACAGTAGGAAGTAGGCAGTAGACAGTAGAAAGTGGGCGGTGGGAGAAAATAAAAAACCGCCGAATCGCTTCGACGGTTTTTCAGTGCGGATGAAAGGACTTGAACCTTCATGCCCTTGCAGGCACTAGAACCTGAATCTAGCGTGTCTACCAGTTCCACCACATCCGCGTGGGGTAAGCCAAATTTTGAAAATTTTGCCCTATTTGTCAAGGGTTATTTAGAAAAAATCTCTAAAATCCAGTCTTTGTGCTTGTTTTCCCAATAGCTCCAGTCATGCTCGCCTTGCGGGTCGAATTTGAGGTCACATCCGGTGCCTACGTTTTTGCAGAATTCCTGAATCCAGGGGACGGTCTTGTCGGCGGGGTAGAGCCGGTCGGAGCCGCCCTGAATGAATCTCCAATGCCCGTTTTTGAACGGAGCCTGAGCGGCGACTTGTGCTGCCGGTCCGAGCGATTCTCCGTACGAACTCATGAGAATGCGGTTTTTGATTTTGCGCTTGCCCCACATGGAGTAGGCGATAACTCCCAGGGAGCCGTCCGAAACTCCGATGAGCGAGACTTCGGCAATATCTTTCTTTTGGCGCTTGGCAAGGCTGTCCAGGGCATCGTCTAAAGAATTGATAGTGGAGGGATCGACCCAATGGTTTTGTTTGCAGGCCGATGCGCTGACTACGGTGTAGTTTGGCATCATTTTAGAAAGTGCTCCGCCGGCAACAAGTCCTTTTTGGCAGTTGTTGCTTGTCATGCCGCCGTGAAACCAAACTATAGTTCCGGCTGTTGGCTTGTTGCCTTTGGCTCGCCAAACTCCCACGGGCATGTTGGGTGATTTGTTCCCGGCCGAAAACATGAACGACGCGTTTTCGAGAGGGTTCCTGTATTTGACAAACAAGGTGTCTAATTGCGGGGTTGCCTGTACAAAGCAGAATGCAACTAACAATAAAATGAGGATGGATTGCTTCGTCACGTTCGTTCCTCGCAATGACGGTTTGCTTGCTGCCAACTAAGCTCTGCCAACTGCTTGCTATTTTCTCTTTTTTACGATCCAAAGGATAAACAGTATAACTGAGACAAGAGCCAAGGCAAGTACAATTGCGCAGCCGATGAAGGCATTGTAGACTTGATAATCTATGACCAAGGTGTCAAAGTCCATCTCGCCATCGGTGGATGCAAGACTATGGACAATGAAGGTCTTGTTATCGATGCGGCTTGCCGAAATTTCAAGCGGAATATCGCCTGCGTCGCGGCTGGCGAAACTGTACCATTCGGCCATGTTGTTCAGCATGTCTTCCGAGGCATACAGAATAAAATTCGCCTGGTCGTCGCCGTTAATCTGGAAGATAGTTTTGTCGAAAAAGGGAATGTTGCTCCCGCCAAAAATGCTCGGGATAGCGGCATGCGAAACCGTTCCGTAGAACAAGTGCTCTTCTTGCATCAAGCCTTTGAGGGCAGGCATGATGTACGAAAAAAGCCATCCTGCCAAAAAAAACAGCAGCAAGGAAAAATTCAAAAGGGCCGGTTTTCTAGAAGTGTAAAATCGCATGAGTTCCTTATTGCTTGGATCTGAAAATAAAGAAGAAGGTAGAAAGCATCAGCACGAGAGTCAAGAAGTAGAATGCCATGGGAATCTTGGATTTGAGCGACATTTCTTCCATGCTCTGGCTCTGGAAAAACTGAATCAGGTCTTCGCTGTACATGGCGGCGAGTTCGCTGTTGAAGCGGCTCCATGCAAGAGTCTGTTCTTCGTTGTCCTGGAGCAGGGCGAATATGGCATCCTTGGTTGAATCGGGAATGGCGTTCACCACTGAGTCGCCGAGGCCTGCAATTCCGACCAGGTAGCCGGCACGCGCGGAATCGAGTGTCCCGCGCAAGGGTATCTGGACGCTTGCAGGGAGGTTTGCCACTTGCTGGTTGACCGTCTGCAGTCTTTCGAGCCACCCATGGCGGCTTGCCGCGTAGCGGCGCATGCTCGAAACCTTGGCCAGGACTTCGCGCTCGAACCGTTCGACGGTCGAATGCGGGGGAGCCTTGACTCCGACCCGGCTGATTTCGTCCATTTCGCGGGTGAACGAAACTGCAATTTCGCGCAGGGTCATGGTCTGTGCCTGGACAAAAACGGTGTCAATGCCAAAACCGATTCGCACGCGTTCCATACCGCGCATGGCGTAAGACTCCTGCAGCTGGTAGTCGGAAAGTGTCTTGATATAGCGCGAATACATGATGATTTGCGGCTTTTGCGAAAAATAGAACAGAACTGTGAGCCCTATAGCAACAGCCAAAACCACCCACGCCCAAGGGGAGCGGATTCTTGCGTTAAAGGTATCGGCAATCGATTTATTCTTTAACTCTGGCACAACTAGAAATTACCTTTTTTCTACTTTAACTGGTATGTGTGCGATTCGTTTTATACCCTTTTTCGGCCTCGTTGCGCCAATTTTGATGCTCGTTTCGGGCTGTACGGTGGAACGTGCCGAAGAAAAAGTGCTTGCCGAACACGCAAATGGGGCGAAAAAGACCTCTATCTGGGTTTACCCCGACGGCGAAATCCTGAAAAGGAACGAATGGTACACCGACGGAATCAAGGAACTTGAGATTCCGTACAAAGACGGCGTTCCGCATGGCGACTTCAAGCGTTGGACTGGCTTTGGCGATGTGGCCCTGCTCGGGCATTACAAGAAAGGCCTCAAAGACGGCAAGTGGACTGCGCTGTTTAGCGACAAGAAAGTCGAAGCTTACCTCTATTACGAAAACGATCACCCGGTGGGCGACTGGGAAGGCTGGCATTACAACCGCGAACGTTCTTTTGAGGAGCATTACAATGACGATGGCTTGGCGGTTGGAATCTGGAAAAAATGGTTTGACAACGGCGCCTTGCAACAAGAAGGCAATTGTCACGCCATGTGGGATCCCAAACGCGAAATTGTTTCGGCTTCGGGCGATTCGGCTTACCTGAAACGTTTTTCGAAGGATTGTCACCTGCTTGAAGAATTCACCTGCAGAAACGGGATTCTTGACGGACCGTTTTCGCTGTATTACGAAAGCTTTGGTGAATCGGTTGACACTGCCAATTGTGGTGTGGGCCGCGTGCGTGTACAGGGGGTGCTCGGTAAAGGGGCGACCGGCAAAGACAGCGCCCTAATCGGGACAGTCACTTATTTTAGGGCCGACGGCACGCGCATGAAACAGGAACATTGGAATAGGGAAGGCAAACGTGATTCCGTATGGCGCTGGTTCGATGAACGCGGTGAACTGGTGCGCGAGGTGGATTTGAGCATGGACGGCGTGATTTATGGTGCCTGCGAAGGCCATATGGCCAAGTTCTGCGCCGAGACCTCGTACGTGGGCGGAGTCAATGGAATTCTTGACAGTAGTAATCTTGCCCAAAGCGTTGATTTTGTACAAAGTATCGGAAAATTCCCTGCCACGGTGCGTTATGTTAAGCCGGGACGTTTGTTGCTTTACGAAGAACTTTGGAAAGATGGCCAAATTGCGGAAAGCCGTAGCTTTTTCCCGGACAGCATGGGCGGCAGACTTGCAAGTGAAACCTTCTGGAAGGACGGCAAGAGAAACGGAATCATGCGGAACTGGTACCGGAGCGGTGTACTCCGCGACAGCCTTACTTTTGTAAATGGCGAGCGCGTGGGCGAACAGTTCAGCTACGACAGCACCGGAAAACTCACGATCCATAAGACAGAGGCCGGCAAGAACCGCCCTGTGATCATGCACTTGCTCGGGGAATAGGGAATAAAAAAAGACCCCATGGAGACCGCTCGGCTCATAATCATCTTGGAACTTATGATATCGCCTCGCTCTCGCCAACACGACTCGTTAATACGAGTCGTTTATGGCTCACAAATAAAAAGAAGACCCCTCAGTGAGGGGTCTAAGAGCGGCGGACCGGGATCGAACCGGCAACCATTAGCTTGGAAGGCTAAGGCTCTACCATTGAGCTACCGCCGCGAGCAAGTCCAATTATACAAAAATCCGCCTATTTTCAAAGGGGTTCGTTAAAAAGTTCTTGCATTTTTTATTAAAAAAACTATATTTAGCGCCACAATAACAATTTTACCTAGAGGTAGCTTAACTTGGCGTTACAAAATCCCCGCGACCGTCGCATGCCGAACAGACAGAGTGACGGAACCCGCATTAACGAAGACATTCGCATTTCCCCGATCCGTCTTGTAAAGGAAGATGGCGAGGCCGTCATCATGGATACCAAACAGGCTCTCCAGATGGCCAAGGACGCCGGACTGGACCTGGTGGAAGTGTCTCCCAATGCTAAGCCGCCTGTATGCCGTATCATCAACTACGGCAAGTACAAGTTTGAACAGATCAAGAAGGCCAAGGCCGCAAAGGCCAAGCAGCACGTGGTGAAGCTTAAAGAAATCAAGATGCACCCGAAGACTGCCGAGAACGACTACCAGTACAGGATCAAGCAGGCAGCCGAGTTCTTGCAGGATGGCATGAAGGTCAAGCTTATTATGCAGTTCCGTGGGCGCGAAATGGCGCACATGGACTACGGCAAACGCCTAATGGAGCGCGCTAAAGAAGACTTGCTCCAGTACGGCGACTTGGAAATGGATTCGCGAGTCGAAGGCAACACAATGCTTTCGATTTACGGTCCTAAACGCGGTGCAGGCACTGCCAAAAAGCAGGCCCCGGCACCAAAGCCCGTAACCGAGCCCATGGCAGCAGGTGAGGCTTCAACTTAATAACCTAAAGAGGTAAAAATGCCTAAGATGAAAACACACAGCGGTGCTAAGAAGCGCTTCCGCCTGACTGGTTCCGGCCACGTCAAGTTCAAGCGTGCTGGCATGCGCCACATTCTTGCCAAGATGTCCACGAAGCGTAAGCGTAACCTGCGTAAGGGCGCTCTCGTTAAGAAAGTCGATGTTTACCATGTCAAGCGTCTGCTTGTCGTTGCATAAGGAGTGTAAGAATGCCACGCGCTAAAACCAGAGTTCCTTCCCGCGAACGCCGCAAAAAAATCCTTAAGGCCGCCAAGGGCTTCTATGGCCGTCGCAAGTCGAACCTTCGCCTTGCTATCGACGCCGTAGCCCACGCCGGTCAGTATGCCTACGCTCACCGCCGCGACAAGAAGGGTGACTTCCGCTCTCTGTGGATTGTCCGCCTCAATGCCGCTGTCCGTGAACTCGGCATCAGCTACAGCCAGTTCATTTACAAGCTTTCCAAGTCGGGCATCAAGCTGAACCGCAAGGTTCTCGCTGACATGGCCGTCGCCGATCCGGCATCCTTTGCCAAGGTCGTGGAAACTGTGAAGGCTGCCTAATAGCTTCATCTTCACGCGAGAAATTGCACCCTGCTCCTAATCGGGCGGGGTGCTTTTTTGCAGTTGGGCGTCGGCCATGGTGAGCCGGAGTCGCCAGGCGTAAGCTGGCGATGTAGGCGACCTTTGGACACTTGGCCTTTAGGCCTTAGTGTACATGGCCACCTTTAGGTGGGAGCATGCGAAGAACCGCTGACCATGATTTCTTGCAGAACTTCGCATGCGGTCTTGTAACCGCCGTCGCCGATCCGGCATCCTTTGCCAAGGTCGTGGAAACTGTGAAGGCTGCCTAAATGAACCGTAGTCGCCAAGCGCAAGCTGGCGACGAAGGTGAGAGTGAGGCGCTTTTCGTTTTTAGGAATTTGTTCGTAATTTGAGGTTTGTTTTAAAGCTTTTCTTTTTTTAGAGCGGGAAAAGCGTGCTAAACGAGTGTCGCGACAAAATGCTCGCATTTTGTCTTGACCGAGTGACGCTGCGGACGCCGTAGGCGTCAAAAGGGATTTTCGCTTGAGAAAGGGACTGCTCACTCGCAGTCTCCTTGCTTGCGCAAGGCTGCGGTCTAACCCTACGGGCTCGATGCAAGCTGCGCTTGCCTCAAGCTCATAATTTGCCTCTTCGCACTTCGTGCATGAGCCAAATTATGTGATTTGGCGTATAGGGAAAAGGGATTGTTATCCCGCAATAATCCTTGCTTGCGCAAGGTTGCGGCCTAACCCTTCGGGCTCAACACTCACTTCGTTCGCGTTAAGCTCCAAATTCTTTTCACGGGCTTGCGCCCACAAAAGAATTTGGTCGCACCCTCTTCAAGGGTGCCGGGTCCCTTCCCGTGTTATAAAAAAAAGAAAGCCACCTGATAGGTGGCTTTTCTTTTTTTAGAGCGGGAAAAGGGACTCGGACCCTCGACCCCGACCTTGGCAAGGTCGTGCTCTACCAACTGAGCTATTCCCGCGGGGTAGCCCAATTATAGAATAATAAATTCACTATGTCAAGGGCTTATGCAGAGAAAAAATCAAAATTCCGTTCTTTTTTCCGCGTAATTCGAAAAATCCGGCCTTTACGCTCAAAAAACCGTGGGGGAGCGGCAGGGGAAGTCTCATATATAAGTCTTCCGAAATCAAAAAGTCCTGCCCGAGCTTGGAGCAAAGAGTCTGGATTCTTGAAGTGGTGTTCAGCACGTCGCCGTGGTAGGCCATTTCGCTTCCGAAGTTCCCGACTTCGGTAGAGATGACTTTTCCGCAGTGGGCGGCTGCCTTGAATGCGGGAACAATCCCGTAGCGTTTTTTGAATTTGTATGCGGTGCGTTCCAGGCATTCGGCAAAATCGTAAAAGCAATCCAGCGGGCGCGCGGCGCGTTTGCAGTCGCTGGTTTTCCAAGTCAAGAAAACGCCGTCGCCTGCAATTTGGTAAATCTCGCCATGGTTTTCTTCGCAGCAGTTCGAAAGCAGGCGGTAGTAGTCGCGAATAAAGTTGCTGTACTTCACGTGTCCGAGTTCTTCGGCAATCTCGGTGGAATGCTTCATGTCGATAAACATGAATATCAAGTCTTCTTCTTTGGGGTCCTGGTTCTTCCCGAGCAAGGTGTTCATAAAGACGCGGGTCCCGAACTTCTTGTGCACGGAACGGATAAAGGTAATCAGGTGCCCGAGCATGAACAGTTCGAAAATCAGAATGTGGTTTTTCGGCTGCTTGAAAAAGTTCAGCATGTGTTGCAGGGCGGCTTCGTTAATAAGGCCTTCGCTGCGGTCGATATCCCAAATCAGAATGCATAGCGTCAGGTTCGCGCAAATGCTTGCCA
Organism: Fibrobacter succinogenes; assembly: GCA_902756345.1. GTDB lineage: Bacteria > Fibrobacterota > Fibrobacteria > Fibrobacterales > Fibrobacteraceae > Fibrobacter. The sequence goes on from CACVQR010000002.1 coordinate 194,420, forward strand.
AGAAAAAACAGGAACGAATAATCAGGGCTGCCGCAACAGGGCGTTTGTCCATTTCGTCTTGCAAAATAATTACGTCGTAAATAGCGTGCGAAAGTCCTGTCAAAAGAGACAGCTGCAGCATGAACAGCATGCGTGTCGGGTCGAAACCGTTTCCGGCGCCGTACGTCAAAAGGGCCGAGGCACTTAAGGTGAAAATCACCCAACTCAAGATATAGAAAGCGATCGCTTTGCACTTACGCTGCGTTAATCGGGTAATGGCCATAGCACCTTCAGTGGATAAATAGAGGCAACGCCCAAATCATGGCAATAATGATGATATCTTTGTACGATTCGTCTAAAAGGAGGGTCGATGCCAAAAAGAAGATAGCGGTGGACAACGTCAAGAAAATCAGGAGCGGGAGCCGCTTCTTCAATTTTTTCTTGATTTTATTTAGTTGCTTGTTGTCCATATACATTTATATAATCTAAATTTTATAAAAAAGGTTTTTTGTAATAATTTTATTCGTTTGTAAAAGATGTTTTGTGTTTATATTCACGTGCCTTTCTGCAAAAAAGTTTGCGATTATTGCGATTTTCGCGTAATGCCGTCGCAATCGAAAATTTTTGCCGAGTACACGGAATTATTATGTAAGCAAATTGTAAGTTTCGAGAGGGCGAACCCGGGGCTGCTTGCTTCGGCCCGAACGCTCTATTTGGGTGGGGGAACCCCGTCGGAACTGCCGGCAGAATTTTTGCACCGGATTTTTGAATGCCTTGCTTCGGTAGGGCTCGATATATCCAAATTGAACGAAGTTTCCATGGAGTTCAATCCGGAATCGACTAGTCGCCAGTCCGTACAAAATGCCGTGGAACTGGGCGTAAACCGCATCAGTCTTGGGATTCAGACGTTCGACGCTAATTTGTTGAAATTGGTCGGGCGCTCCCATTCGGTAGAGGCTGGGCTCGAGGCCTTGAATTTGCTGACATGCACGTCGAACTTGCAAGTGAATGCGGACTTGATGTTTGATTTGCCGGGGCAGACGGTCGAGGGCTTCTTGGCCGATGTGGACCGCCTTTCGGATTTCCCGCTGAACCATGTGAGCTTTTACGGGTTGAATGTCTCGCCCCGCTCGAGGCTCGGGCATCGCGTGGATCGCGGGGAACTTGCCGTAAACGAAGACCTTTACGAGCCCATGTACATGAGCGGTGTCGAAATCCTGAAACGCAAGGGCTTTGAACGCTACGAGGTATCGAACTTTGCACGGCCCGGTTTTGAAAGCGCCCATAACCAGAATTACTGGAATCGGGGCGAATATGCGGGCTTTGGCCCTGGTGCCCACAGTTATTTGCATGCGGTGCGCTATTATGCTCCCGAAATTTACCCCCGGTGGCGCGACTATGTCAAGTCGGGCTGCCCGGAATCGATGCTTTCGGTTGACCGGCTGAGGCGTGAAGACGAAATTATGGAGCTTTTGTGGCTCTCTCTTCGGCAATCTAGGGGAATTTCGACTGAAGATCTCGAAAAAATGGGAATTGCCCTGGATGAATCAGTGTGCGAACGCTGGATTTCGAAGGGCTTCTTAAAGCATGGAAATCTGTCAAATTTGTTACAAAGTAAATCTTGCTTGCGCCTTGAAGGACGCGGCTGGATTTTTATGGACGATATCGTTACAGACCTTGCAAATACTTATTCCAACTTGGAATAAACAAATTTGAAAATATCTTGCGATTCGTATCACAACGTAAATTTTTGTTGTCCGTTTTCTAAAAAAAAATCATATCTTTGGAGTATATGTTATGCAAAGTTTTCTTTGCGTAAGTGGAGCCAATTGTAGAGGTCATAATGCAGTCTGTAAAAAATCATATTCTTTCGCTGATGTTGTTCGCGTTGCTTTGTCTTGCAGCGGGGGCTTTTGCGCTTGAATCTATTGATTGCATTGACTACAGTGGCAAGCCCGACGTGCGTTGCAAGTATTACCGTATCTCGGAAATCCGAGGCGCCATTCTTTACGTGGTTCCGCCCGAAGCCGACCTTGTCAAGAAAAACGCCATCAAGGGTGCTTCGTTCTTTATCTACGCTCCGCAAGAAAAGGACTATGGTCGCGACACCTTGACTCTTGAACTTTCGAAAGATTCCTCTGTCGTTCACAACATGGAGCCCGTAAAAGCCGATGAGGACTCCGGTCTCGTGAAACTGCGCGTCGGAAGTCGCTATAAGCTTTACAACCTCATGCTCGGTACTGCCGAAGACGAATCGGCAACGGATCCGATCGTAAGCCTGGTCTACAACTTCTACGTGCCGTACCTCAAGTACATTGTGAAGGGCAAGGAAGTGACCGATGCATCCAAGCTCCAGTACGAAGTGGGCGATACCATGCATGTCGATGTCGAAGCGATTGTTCCGATTGGCCCGGCAAAGGGACGAGTCGATTCGACTCTGACGAAAACTTTCTATTTCAAGGCTTTCGGCGAAAGCGAAAACCTGGAGTTCTTGAGCGATGGTGGAGTAAACCTGAAGCTAAGTGACAACACCATTCGCTTAAATATTGAAAACGGCAAGGGCCGGTTCCTGGTGGTTGCGACCAAGGCCATTACCGACGGTTCGACGTTCAGCATGAATGCGTTCCCGGATAGCCTGCGTAACAATGAATTCATTCTGAGCGATCCGTTCCCGGGTGAATACCAGTTCGTGAATCCCGACATGCCGACTCTCGATAACGCCGCCATTTACGATACCGACGGCGATGGTATTGGCGACAGCATTGCGACCTGGTTCGGCGGCAAGACCGATTCCATGGATGTGAAGGATTTCTTCTACAGCTGGCCGAGCGACAAGTCCTTTGAAAAGTACAGTGGCGATGTCAAGCAAGATGGTGATGTCTATGGATTGCCCGATGTCAAGGTTGAAATTCAGGGTGACGATGCGAAGGGTGTCGTAAAGGCTTTTGTGTGCTCGGTGGGTAACCGCTGTGACACGCTCACGACGGCTCTTGCCGATAGCATTGGCGCAGCCATTCAGACGGCCACCTTGGTCAAGGGCAATGACGGGACGGATACCTTGATCGTTCGCTTCAACAAGGATATGGATCCGTCTTGGACAAGCGGTCGCGGATTGAAACTCAATGGCGAATCAATCGACGTGGATGCAATCTCCAAGAAGGGAACCCAGTGGGCATTCACCGTGGAATCAGGCGTTGTGTCTGTGGGTGACATGCTCAAGATTGAAACCATCTGCAGCAGCAAGGAATGCCCCGATGGAATCCTGACTGCCGCCGACGGTGTACCGACAAGCAAGAACAACCAGGAAGTCCCTGTGCAGAATGCTGGCCGCATTTATGTGGACAACGACAAGAACGGATTCTATGACCGCGATGGCGATGGCCGCATGGACTCTACCTCGCTGGGCTTTGAAACCCCGATCACCGAGGAAGACCTCAAGAAGATGGACATTACCTTCTACTGGCTCGACAACGACGGCGAATTGGTGGCCATCAAGCCGAACATTGCCGACCTCGAGATTTCGGAAGGCGGTACGCTGCTTGGCTTTGCTCTTGATCCCGAAGAATACGACATCAAGAAATTGCTGACGGGAATTGACAAGTCCTATTCAAAGGACGGCAAGACAGAATACGGCTATGCCTCGATTACAAACAAGGTTTCTGTCGAAGGCAAGGAATCCGAAGAAGAAATGATGTATGGAATGAACGACTACATGGCTCCGGTCATTTCGTCGACGTTCCTGTATCCGGAATCCTTCCAGATGATGGAACCGGATAAATTCAAGATCAGCTTCTCCGAAGCGATGGACAAGAAAGGCGTGGATCTTTCCGATGACTGCCTCGCTTTCTATGTCGATGGCGCCTGGGTGCATTACAGCCTGAGGTCTTCGGAATGGAGCGAAGACGGTCGCGAATTGATGCTGTACATGGAAGCCGGCGAAGACCTCGCAAGCCGCATGAATCCTGCAGACTCAGTGCGTTTCGATAACTTCACGAGCGGTCTTGTCGACAAGAGCGGCAACAAGGTTTCTGAACTTGCTCCGACTGTCATGGTGGAAGGCGATCCGCGCGTGATTATGAAGACGAATTCGTTTGCGGACTTGAACAAGGCTGAAGAACTCAGTGACCGCGTGAAGCCGTTTACGATTGAACATGTGAAGGATGCCAAGGAAGCCTCTGACCAGTCTTCGCTGGGCGTGCTCATGGATATCGGCTATTCGACCATTATGGGTAAAGATGACAAGGGCCTGACTGTGCCGAATATGGAAGATATCGGACTCCATTGGGAACTCTACGTGTATACGAATATTGGCAACTACGTTGGAGGCGCTTCGGGCAGTATTGCTTGCGATGACCCGTTCTTCGATGGCAACTGCCTTGAAAATCCGGACAAACTCTATGTTCGTTGGAACATGCGTGCCGACAATGGCCGTAAGGTGGGCGCCGGTATTTATCTTGCAAAGTTCAGAGTAAAGGTTTACGGAGCAAAGGATGACTTTAAAGTTGAAAGAATCTTTAGATGGGGTATCTCTTCTAAGAGGGCTAAATAAGGATTTTTTTCGAGGGTAAGAACATGAGAAATACGGCAAAATACATTTCAATGCTTTTGTTGTCTGCGGCGGTAAGCTATGCTGCAGATGTAGATTATCCTACCCCGGAAAATCCGGCGACGGGTATTTGGATTCAGCAGATCGGCGATATCGTGCCGCATGCTGCTACCAAGGCTACGCTGTACTATACCAAGTACGAACAGAACGACCGCGTCAAGAGCATCAGCTACCAGTATAATGGTGCGGGTTACTTGCTGATGAAACCTTCTGACAAGAAGACGCTTTGTACAGAAGGCGATAACGTGAAGGGTGCCGATGGTATCGTGCACCATCCTGATGGCGACCTGTTGGTGGCTGGTCAGGGCGAAAAGATTTATAAAGTGAACAAGACCGCCAAGGCCACAGGCTCTGGAAAATGCCTTGTGAAAACTTCGACTCCTGCAACGCAGAAGGGCGGTTTCTGGCATTTGATGATGGATCCCAATCAAAAATGGTTGTGGGCCGCCGGTATTCCGGGCTACTTGTACCGATTCTCTACGGCAATGGATTCGGCTACCAAGAACTTTGCTGACATTGGTCACCAGGTTGAACTTGTGCCTAAGGAACCGGATCGCCATAATGACAAGAAATTAGCTACTGTGATTTGGGATGGCGAAGGTACGGCCTTCTTTACGTATTCTGATTATTTGGGTGGTGGTTGCGAATCGAGCGGTGGTACCAGGGCGTGTTCTGCAGAAAGACGAGGCCAAGAAAATAAAAAGGCCTATTTCGGTGTATTTACCGATACGACTTGGACGACGGTGACTAGAGAAAACCAGTCCCAGATTGGTGGTAAAATTGGCGAAAAGGTCATTACTAAAGTCGGAACGAAATCTTTGATTGACTCCTTGGAAGGTGCACATGGCGGCGCCTACGATACGTATTCCAAGACCATTTTCGTGTTCGGTGGTTCCAAGATTGTGCAGATCAAGCCGTCTTATGAAAACGGTAAAGTCACGGCGAAGAAGATTGCTGAAATTGATTTGCGTACATATTTCTTCGAAGAAAGAAATGAAAACTTGACGGGCCCGAGAACTCCGGGTGTGGGCTGGCGTTTGGACCAGGGAACCACCGATGGCTATGGTCACCTTTTTGTGGCGTCTAATACGGGTCATATGATCTTTGTGGACTATGCGGCAAACCCGAAGAAGATGATTAACGACAACGTGTTGATTCATGTGCAGTGGATCGACAACTACCTTGATGATTTGGCTCCGCTTTCGGGTGTGGGCGTGATTCGTGAAGGCGGTCATACGGGTAGCGATGAAGAAGTTTCTAGCGACTCCCAGAGTAGTTCTTCGCTGGTGGAATACCATGAATCGTCTAGCAGTGCAAAGTCTAGCAGCTCCAATAACGGCTCTAGCTCCGGCAACAATGGCAATTCTAGTAGCGGCACCAACTTGAGCTCTGCAGGCAATGGCAATAGCTCCGGTGGCGACGCTTCTAGCTCTGGCAGCAACGACGGAAGTTCCAATAGTAACGGCGGTAGCTCCAATAGTAATGGAGGCAGTTCCAATAGCAATGGCGGTAGTTCCAATAGCAATGGAAGCAGCTCCGGTAATGACAACGGTAGCAGTGGCAACGACGGTACCAGCAGCGCCGGCGATTCGAACTTGAGCTCTGGTGGAAACGGCGGACATTCCAGCAGCAACAGCAATGGTAACGGTTCTAGCAGTAGCGAACAGGGTAACGGTGAAGATGTTGGCGATAAGTCCTCTTCGAGTCGTACAATCGGAAGTGGAGAAGACGAAGGCGACGGTTCCAGTTCTTCGAGAGTGTATTTCGGTGCTGAAGACTACGATGAGGATCCGGGTACGGGCTTTGACGAATACCCGTCTGCCGATGACTTTGAAAAGGGTGATTCTCTTGTCTCGAAGACGGTGGTCCTTGTTCCCACGGATCCCGATCCGAGCAACCCGAAGGTGGTGGCGATCAATGGCAACCATTACCTGCTGACGAATGACCCCAAGGGAATTCCGATGGATTTGCACTATAATTCCGGCCTGGATTCTGCCAAGGTGGGCGATGTCGTTGCCATTACTTTGGATAAGGACAAGGTCAAGGAATATTTTGACTCTCCGGATTCGCTCCGCTTCGTTTCGAAGACGGGCGTGAAGCTGGTTGACCCGACGGACGGCTCCAAGAACGAATCCCTGGTGGTTAACGCTGACGGCTCCGTGACGATTTTCGTGACGGCAGACGAAGTGGTTCAGGGCGGTTCGATCAAGGTGTATGGTGGCAATGAAATGATCATCATTGACAATATCAACTTCTACGACCCGATTCCAGATACCCGTGTCGGCTACATCAAGGATACTGATGGCGATATGGCTTTGGACTATGTGGAAATCTTGTTGGATGACACCTTGTCGCAGACTTACTACTTAGATGGAGTGAAGCTTGTGCTTGGTAAGGATACGCTTGATTGCGTGGATCCGAAGCTCAATTCTGCCCGCGACCGCATTCTGGTGGATGTCTCTAGCCTCGTGCTTCCGTCTGTCGGAGAATTCCCGAAGGATGCCAAGGCCTTGGTGACCTATGGCGACAAGGCTAGCGATGGCGCAACCTATGTGCGCGAGGCCTCGATTGTGGAAGTGGGTAGCAATGTCATTAAGGACGCCTACGCTATTCGCAACGTAAACGGTCTTGACTCGCTGTTCTTGCAGTATAACATTGACCTGTTCCCGGTGGACATCGGTATGCCCGAAATGCTGGTCATGATCAAGCAGAGCGCTGAACGCTACGGCTTCGATGTGGACCAGATCAAGAAGGTCTACATGCCTGCCAAGGATATCGTGATTCTGGTTGGCAAGAACTTCAAGCTGAAGGGTAGTGACAAGGATAGCGTGTCGCTCTATCCGGGGGCAACCTTCACGAATTTGCCGTACATCACCTCTGACGAATACGAACGCGAAGTTCCTGTCCAGGTGGTTGACAGATTCCCGATGATCCAGAATGTGGAATACTGGGATACCGATGGCGATGGCGTTCTCGACCAGGTTGTGGCCGTGTTCGACAAGAAGTTGACAAAGGATGACGTGGACGAATCCTTGTACATGTCGTTCCCGTGGTATAGCTATCGCGGAATGATGATCCAGCTGCAGGCTCAGCCTGAAAACATGAAAATCGATCCGAAGGATCCGACCCGTGTTATTTGGGACGTGTTCTCGACGACGAAACTTGCTTCCGGCGTCACGAGCATCTCTGAGAACCTGCCGCAGGCAACTATCTATACCTACTACAGGATCTTTGGCGAAACCTTCGTGAACGAAGACGTCGCTCCGCTGGTTGACAAGATGGCGCCGGTCGTGGCAAGCGCAACGCTCAGTTATGGCAAGAAGGCCGATACGCTTGAAATCAGATTCTCGGAACCGATTCGCACGAAGAACCTGAAGGGTAAGGATTTCTTCTCTTACATTCATGGCGAAGAAACAATCGAACTGAACCCGACGAGAATAGACTGGTCTCCGGATGGCCTTACTGCAAAGCTTGTCTTTAACGGAAGCGACGGAACGATCATGCCGGGTGACTCCATTGTGGTTCACAAGGGTCTTAAGGATGCAATCAAGGATAACTACGGCAATATCGCTGGCGAAAACCCGCAGGCGGTCATTATCGGAGGTCTCCTGAACCACTTGGTCGAAGCCACTCAGATGGGTACCTTCGATGTCAATGACGACACTCCGAGGGAAGATTCTGACGGCAAGAGCTACACGTTGCAGACCGTAAGCTCGGTGAACCTGCGCTACGTGCCGGGCTCGACCACCAAGGAAGACATGGAAAAAGAAGGGGCGCTTGGACAGTTGGTGCAGTTGGGCGAACGCTTTGTGCCGCAGCTTCTTGACCGCGCCCAGGTTTCTTCTGACGGTACGTACGACCCGTCCGTGCTTGATTCCTTGAAGCCTGAAGATGTGTACATCTCGTTCATCGTGAACTACTTCGATCACTTGGGCCAGTACGTGAACGACACCATTATTACGGTGCCTTGCGAAAGCCCGAAGTTCGGTGGTAACTGCCTTGAAACCGACAAGAAGGTCTTTGTGAACTGGAACTTCAAGGATCACAAGGGACGCTTCGTTGGGACGGGCGTGTACACCGTGCAGTTCAAGATGGTTGTCCGCTACGAAGACAAGAAGATTGTCGAAGAAATCAAGGACAAGTGGGGCGTTCGCCGCAAGAAACACAAGAAGTAGGCGAAAGAACGCTCGCGAGCTCGCTACAGACGAGAGACGAAAGAGTTTTGAGTCTGTGCGTGCTTTCCGAAAAGTTTGATATAAAAAGAAGTCCGGTTTTCAACCGGGCTTTTTAATTGTTGGTTGTTTGCATGACGAAACGAAGTGACCCCTACTTGTTGATTTTAGTCAGCTTGTGGGAAAGGGGTCCAGGGGGCGGAGCCCCATGCGTCATAGGCAGCGATTAATTATTTATTAATCGCTGCGAGGAATGCGTCCTTCTTGTCTTGCAAGAATTCCTTGCTGTTGTACTTGCGGATACGGCGCAGCGCCTGGTCGCGCAGTTGACGGACACGTTCGTGGGAGATGTTCATGGATTCGCCCACTTCGCGAAGTGTCTGCGGAGCTTCCTGGTTGATACCGAAGATGCCGGTAATCACCTTGGCTTCGCGTTCCGGAAGCTGTTCCATGAGGTCGCGGGCCAAAGCTTCGACGCTCTGGATTTCGGATTCGTTTTCCGGGTTCGTGGCGGTGCCGTCAGGCAACACTTCGGCGTAGGTCGCCTTGGAGTCTGCCTTGAGCGGGCTGTCGAACGAAACGCCGCGCTGACCGATCTGGATAAGTTCGCGGATTTCTTCGTTGATTTCCTTACCGCGGCTCTGTTCGTGCAAAGCCTTACGCACGCGCAAGTGCTGGTTGGCCGGCAAGCGAATCAGGTTGCCTTGTTCGTTAATGGCGCGGGTAATGTAAGCCTTAATCCACCACACGCCGTAACTAATGAACTTAAGACCACGAGTGTGTTCAAAGGATTCGATAGCACGCACGAGACCCATGGCGCCTTCGCTCACCAAGTCCGGCAGCGGAATCGGGCAACCACGGTATTGAATAGCGACTTTCAAAACGAAACGCATGTTGGCAGAAATAAGCTTCTTACGGGCGATCTTGTCGCCTTCTTTGGCTTTCTGGAACAGAATCTGCTCTTCTTCACGAGAGAGGGGAGCGGTGCGTCTAATATCTTCGAGGTAACGTTTTAGAGTGGTATCAGTAGAATCAATATGCATTTTATAACCTTACATCCTTAATATCGTATTTTTTTAAGCAAGATGCGTGCCAAAAGTGTAAAAAATTAGCAAAGTGTATCAAATTTCCCGTATATTGTCACATTTTGATGAATTTTGTCTTTAAATTTAGAAAAATTGTTTCAAAAAATCAACTATTGTCGTAAATTTGTGACTAATGTGGGGTTTTAGGGGCGGAGCCCTTAGGCGAGGGGGTAGCGTAAGACACGGTATTGACGGGGCGTGGCTGAAGCGACCTTTGGACACTTGGCCTTTAGGCCTTAGTGTACATGGCCACCTTTAGGTGGTGCGGGAAACTTCCCCCTTTACAGACCGTTCGGCTCTATTTCTAACAAAAAAATGTGATATAGCCTCACTCTCGCCGTCACGACTCGTTTATACGAGTCGCTTTCGGCTCACGGCAAAAATTGAATTCCAAATTTTGAATTCTGAATTAGTATATTTTACACGCTATGTCTATTAAAGAACCTGATCAGTCTGTCTGGAACAGATTTTGGCAACAGAAGAACGATATGGACAAGGTTTATCCTTCGTCCCCGTCTGTGTTGAATACGATTAAGAAGAATTTTAAGCTCGAAGGCCTCAAGGTTTTGGAAGTGGGTGCCGGTACCGGTCGCGACAGCGCAGAGCTGGCTCGCTTGGGTGCCGACGTCTATGTGCTCGATTACGCCGAAAACAGTTTGAAAATTGTGGATGGCATTCGCGCAAAAGACAATCTTTATGACAATTTGAAACTGGTGCGTGGCGATGCCTTCAAGGCACCGTTCCCGGATTGCACTTTTGACCTGGTGTTCCATCAGGGCCTGGCCGAGCATTTTAAGGATTCGCTCCCGCTGATCAAGGAAAACTACCGCATCTTGAAGCATGGCGGCCATTGCCTGTGCGACGTGCCACAGACCGTTCACCCTTACACCGTAATCAAGCATATTCTGATTGCGATGGACAAGTGGTTTGCCGGTTGGGAAAAGCAGTTCACCATGCCGCAACTGAAAAAGCTCATGACCGATGCGGGCTTTGAATGTGTTTACGATTATGGCGACTGGATGCGCCCGAACCTGTTCTACCGCATTGTGCGCGAAGTGGGCTTCAAGGTGGGCGTGGAACTGCCGAAGTACCCATTGCAGGGAACCGCTTACCAGAAAATTAAGGACAAGATTCTGGATTCTCTTGAAAACAATTCGCTTATGCACTACACGCAGTTGTGCATTGGAGTCCTGGGCAGAAAGCCCTAGCCGATGAACATCCTTGTAGTCAATTACCGCGACCGGATGCACCCTGCCGCAGGGGGCGCCGAAAAGCACCTTCACCGCATTTTTTCTCAGATTGTAGAATCGGGGCACAAGGTTGTGCTCCTGACGACGGCGTTTGCCGGCTGCAAGGCCCGCGAGACGGTCGACGGTATCGAGGTGATTCGCAAGGGGGGCGATCTGCTGTTCCAGCTGACGGTGGCGATGAATATCCGCAAGTTGGATCGTGAATTCAATTTCGATGTGGTGGTCGAGGACTTGAACAAGCTTCCGCTGTTTACGCCGTTCTTGACCAAGAAGCCTGTGGTGGTGCAGATGCACCACTTGTGGCGTAGCTCCATTTTCCATGAGGCGTCGTTCCCGATTGCCTTTATGGTGTGGGCGTTCGAACGCGTTATTCCGTGGTTCTACCGCAAGCAGCCGTTTGTGGTGGTAAGCCCGAGTACCAAGTACGAACTGGAAGAAATTGGAATTGACGAAGACCGCATTTCAGTAATCTATAATGGTTCTGACGAAGCCCATGAGGCTGCTGATGTGGATCCGTCGCAGGTCGAGAAGTCTGAAGAAGTGCCGAGTACGCCGTATTTTTTGTGGCTTTCGCGCGTGCACCGCTACAAGGGAATTTGGACGGCGCTCGAGGCGTTCGAAGAATTTGCCGAGAACCATCCGGATGTAAAGCTCGTGGTGGCAGGTGACGGCCCGCTCCTGAAAAAGATTCCGGCGTGGATCAAGGAACGCGGGCTTACGGAGCGTGTTGAACTTTTGGGATTTGTGACGCCGTCGAAGAAACGCGCTTTGCTGCAGAATGCGGTGGCGCTGTTGCAGACGAGCTACAAGGAAGGTTGGGGCCTCACGGTAGTGGAAGCTGCAAGGCTTGGGACGACGACGATTGCAAGCGATGTGCCGGGGCTCCGCGACAGCGTAAGAAACGGTGAAACGGGACTCTTGTTCCCGGTGGGGGATTTTCATACTTGTGCGTCCGAAATGGACAGGCTTTATAGCGACGACGATTTGCGCACGAGACTTTCGGCGGCGGCAAAAAGCTATGCGGGCGAGTTCCGCTGGGACATTGCTGCCGAGAAGACTCTCGATCTTTTGCAGGATGCCGTTATAGAGCGACAAGTGGGGGGAGGAAATGAGTAAAATGAATGGCCGACTCAAATCGGCGTTGATTTTTTGTTTGAAGTTGGTGGTGACGGCTGTCCCCGCTTACTTTGTGTACAGAAACATCGTGATGGCTCCTGACTGGAGCGTTGACGATTTGTATCGCCTGTTCAGTGCGCATAGTATTTGGCCCTTGTTTGTTGCGCTTTTGTGCCTTGGCCTTTCGAACTTTACGGCGTGTCTGCAGTGGAAGCTCTTGCTCGAAAAGCAGAACGTGAAAATGGGCTATGGTCATTTGCTCAAGCTTTATTACGTGGGCTTGTTCTTTAACAACTTTATGCCGGGCAATGTGGGTGGAGACGCCAAAAAGGTTTACGACATCCGTATGCAGGGCGGGCAAGATTCCGTTGGCGCTGGGCTGACGGCGACATTCTTTGACCGCCTTTATGGGCTGTTCTTTATTACGCTGTTTGCTCTTGCGATGGGACTTCTGTTCTTTATGCATGACGAAGCGCAGCGTTCGTTCATGTGGCCCTCGGTCTGGATTTTCCTGGGATTCTGTGCCCTATTTGCAGCTCTCTGCAGCCGTAGGCTCGGGCGCCTCTTGTGCAAGGTGCTTACGAAGATTTTCCCGAAGAAGATTAACGAACGCCTGATCCACATGTTCGAACGATTCCAGCAATTCCGTTCGGTAAAGCTTTTGGCGTCTATTAACTTGCTTTCGGCACTGACGCAGGGCCTTCGAATTCTGGTGCATTATTTTTGCGGAATCGCGGTCGGCGTAGACCTCTCGATTTCGTGGTACTTTTATTACATCCCGCTCGTTGCAATCGTGAGTGCGCTTCCGATTTCGATTGGCGGTTTTGGCCCGCGTGAACTATTGGCGCAGTCGCTGTTTGCGCGTGCCGGAGTGCCGGGGCTTGAATCGGTAGTGATTCAGTTGCTTGCTTACTTTGTGAGTCTGGTACTGAGTTTGTTCGGTGCATTCGTGTTCTTGCTTGGCGGAACGCCTGCGGCAAAAGTGCCGGCTAAGACTGAAGGCGAGCCGAAATAATTCAACGGCGCAGGCCTTGGAATACCCTGGGGCGTGCGACGGTTTTTAGATAGCGGTGGCGATTTACATGTACTTCGCCCCATTCCCTACGAGGCGTTATGGACGCCGAAGAAATCCTCAAGGGTTTAAATTCTGACCAGCGTGCAGCGGTGTTGCACGATCATGAGAAAAATGCGCAACTTCTGATTTTGGCGGGGGCCGGCTCGGGCAAGACGTCCGTCTTGACCAGGCGAATCCAGTACAGGATTCTTTGTGGTGTAGAACCTGAAAAAATCCTGGCGTTGACCTTCACCGCAAAGGCCGCCGCCGAGATGCGGGAACGCGTGCAGAAACTATTCCCGAATGCGGGCGTGCGACTGTGTACGTTCCATTCGCTTGCGCTGTACATGCTCAAGTGCAAGATTCCGTGCGGTAAGGCGGGAGCGGGCGGCGGGTGCCCGGCTTATGAACTGCTTGGCTTCAAGAAAATTCCTTCGCCGACGGAGTCTTCGGAACGTGAATTCTCGCAGGCGCTTTCGAAACTCAAGTTGAAAGTCAAGGTGTCTCGGGAAAATTTGTTTTCAGACTGCTATGGCGCGACAGTGTCGGCAAAACTGCAGCCGCTTCGCGATGCGGTGCTGGAATCGGGACAAGTCGTATTTGAAGACCTGATTTATTCGGCGATTCAGTTGCTCGAAACCAACGAGATGGCGCGGAATTACTTTCGCGAACAGTGGCAAGAAATTCTGGTCGACGAGTACCAAGACATCAATCCTTCGCAGTACCGCTTGGTGAAAGGACTGCTCGGCGACCGCAAGCAACTATTCGTGGTAGGCGACGACGACCAGGCCATTTATGGGTTCCGCGGTGCCGACATCGGAAACATCGAACGCTTTTGCGAAGACTTCAAGGAATCCACTCAGATTCGCCTGGAATGGAATTACCGTTCGGTTCCGAACGTGCTGTACCTCGCCAATGACATCTTCAAGAACAAACCGATTCACTTGCGCAAGATGCTTAGGGCTGGCAACCTGAATGGCTCCGGTGGAAACCCGCTGTATAAGGAAAATCGCAAACCTGAAATCTGGGTGTCTGATAACCCTGTCGAAGAAATCCAGAAGATTATTCTTTCGATAAAGGAAATGCGCATCGGTTATGACCTTGCCTGGAAAAATTTCGCCATCCTGGTCCGCTACAACCGCCAGCGCCTTTATTACGAACAGGCGCTCCGCGACTATAACATTCCGATTGCAGGCGATGTGGTGACTGAGGCGGGCGAAATGAAAAATGGAGCCGCTGCGCCCGAGGTGACTGTTGAAGACGGCGTGCATGTCGAGACGGTGCATGCGTCCAAGGGCCTCCAGTATGCGGTGGTGTATTATGCCGGATTATGTGAGAAACTTACGCCCGGGGAATGTACCGGCGACCGACAAGCGCGAAAACGCCAACTGGATGAGGAACGGAGGCTTTATTATGTGGGGGTGACCCGTGCCGAGGCGTGCCTGTTTTTGTTATATTGCAAGCGTAGATTCTGGAAAGGCAAATTGCGAAGGTTTAGACGTTCAAGGTTCTTGCCTTCTGTAACTCACCAGAATCGAAGTATGGATTTGAGTATGCCTGTATTCTTGTTTAAAGTCTATGTCGCTGTCGCTGTGTTGGGGTATATGCTGATGTATATTCTTGCGCTGCCGTATTTAAAACTGCGCTACAAAAAAAATTTTGAAGCTTGGCTTGAACACAAAATCCAGGATTTTTCAAGATTCTGCATGAAGGTGCTTCGTGTGGATTTGACTATTGAAAACCAGGCTGAGCTTGGCAAAGTCGATTGGAGCCGCCCGGTGTTCGTCGTAGGCAACCACAATTCGTTTGCCGACATTCCGATTGTATTTTTGGCACTCCAGAAGACGGTAGGTTTTGTCGCGAAAAAGTCGCTTGACCGAATTCCGTTCTTGAATTTCTGGATGCACAAGATTGGCTGCGTCTTGGTGAACCGCGAAAAGGGCGGTGCCGCCAAGGCCGTGCGCAAGGCTGTTGCCGAAAGAGGCAACTCTGTTCGCATCTTTATTTTCCCCGAAGGCACGCGCAGCAAGACGGGTGCTCTTGGAACGTTCAAGAGTGGCGTATTCCGCTTCGCTTGCGAAAACGATGCCATTATGCTTCCGCTAGTGATCAAAGGCTCGGGCCCGGTGTGGGAACGCCGCAAAGACACGAAGCGCTGCAAGGTGAGCGTGAAGGTGCTTGCTCCGATTGATGTGCTGGAGTGCCGCAAGGAAGGCGAAAAGTTCGACCCCAAGGTTCACATGCTCCCCATGGTCCACAAGATGATGGAGGAAGCCCTGTGATAGGCGTGTTCGATTCGGGCTTTGGCGGGCTTACGATTCTGAGAAACCTGCAGAAGGCTTTGCCGCAGTACGACTACCTTTACTTGGGCGATAATGCCCGCGCCCCGTATGGCTCGCGCACGTTCGAAACGATTTTCCGCTACACGCTACAGGCCGTGCGCGAACTGTTCAGCCGCGGTTGCCCCTTGGTGATTCTTGCTTGCAATACGGCGTCGGCCAAGGCGCTCAGGAGTATTCAGCAAGATGTGCTGCCGTATGAATTCCCCGACAAGCGCGTGCTAGGCATTGTGCGACCCACTGCCGAGGAAATCGGCAAGTTCAGTCAGTCGGGCCATATAGGGATTTTCGGGACAGCAGGGACAGTGTCTTCGGGCAGTTACCTGATTGAGATCAAGCATTTTTACCCCGAGCTGCACGTGACGCAACATGCCTGCCCCATGTGGGTACCTCTGGTCGAATACGGCGAAAGGGAATCCGAAGGGGCCCGGTTCTTCGTGAAGAAGGATGTAGACGCCCTGCTCGCCCAAGACCCGGATATCGACACCGTCTTGCTCGCCTGCACCCATTACCCGCTCCTGGAGGGGGCGATCCGTGCAGCGCTCCCCGAGAAGGTGAAACTGGTATTCCAGGGGGATATCGTGTCCGAGAAGACGGTGGACTACCTGAAGCGCCATCCGGAGATGGATGCTCGCCTTACAAAAAATGGAAAAACAAGGTTTTTGACCACCGACACCGCGAAATTCTTCGAAAAAGGGGCGTCGCTCTTTGGAATGGCCGGATTTTCGGCGGAGTCAGTTACCTTTTAGCTTATAAATTTGTATCTTGCATATTGAAAATAAGCAGCGGACTGCCATAAGTAGTCCGATTGTAAGATTTATATAAAAAGGGGACTCCGGACCAAAAATTCGGGGTTCCCAAAGTTTAACCTAACTAGAGTGGATGACAAATGCCTAAAACACAGATCAATCTCGAAGGTTGGCAGGATTACCGCGGCAACGCTGCCGGTAGCTTGCTCTACGTCGAAACCAGCCACCAGTCCGAAATGCCGGTCCGTGACCAGCTGAACGAAAACGGTAAGGGTTTCCTTTATGAACCCAACTACGAAACCAGCACCTATGGTCTGATGAGCTGCTATAACGTGAAGGCGATTAATGCAATCCTCAAGGCAAAGAGCCGTTACATTCTGTTCGGCACCCGTTACGAAGGCCTGAGCGATTCCGAACTCCGCAACAAGTACCTGATTATGGGTTACATGCGTATCGACAAGATCAAGGACGTGCGTACCCGCCACATCCAGCGCTACATGGCCAACCCGGAACTTGAAGAACCGGAATGCATGCAGATGGAACACAACTGGGCTGTCTATGGCCCGATGCGCTTTGTCTCGATGAACGATGCCTTCGTGGTGACCGATGAAATCCTCAAGGAATGGGGCTACCGCGGACATGCCAGCCGTCAGCTCAAGGCTGTGTTCAAGAAGGAACATCTGGAACAGATTCTTTCTTACCTTGATTCCAAGGACGACATGATCGACGAATACATCGCGACGGTCGACGAATACAAGGAAGCTCTCGAAGAAGGGTAATGGACGTTGCTTGCGTAACGAAAAAAAAGCGGGCTTTAAGCCCGCTTTTTTTGTTGAGTAGGAAGTAGACGGCCGACAGTAGAAAGAAAAATACTGTCTACTTCCTACTTCTAACTTCCTACTTTTTTATCGCTTTCACCGTAGCGTTTTTCGTCTTCACGAGGTACATGCCCTGGCGCAGCTCGAGACGGAGTGTGCCGTCGGCGTTGAGGGCCGCTCCCTTGAGGCCGCTCCACACGAGATTGCCGTTCAGGTCGAAGACTTGTGCAGGCATGTTGCGGTCGTTGAACACGAACTTGGGGGCCTTGATGATGCCGCTAGAAGAACATCCCGTGGCCACGATCTTTGCGATGTAGATTCCTGTTGCGTCACTGTTGAAGGTGAGGGCGGTAGAGCCGTTATCGCCTTCCTTTTCGAGATCCACAGTGGTTTCGCTCCACTTGCCTGCGGCGGCGGTGCGGCCGTACTGGTAGTCGACCCAGCTGCCACCGTTTGCGGCACCCACGTTCACGTAGGCGTTGGATTTGTCCTGGCTACGCATGGTAATCACCAGTTCGGAGCAGTTTGCCAGTGCGGCGGCACTTTCTTCGC
The DNA here is from genome assembly GCA_902756345.1 of Fibrobacter succinogenes. Taxonomy (GTDB): domain Bacteria; phylum Fibrobacterota; class Fibrobacteria; order Fibrobacterales; family Fibrobacteraceae; genus Fibrobacter. Next base: position 212,140 of record CACVQR010000002.1, read on the forward strand.
TGATGTTCACGAGCTGGCTCTTGTAACCGCATTCGGCCTGTTCGCAACCGGCGAGCGGAATGTTTACGTAACCGGTAATGCCGTCGAGTTCGCCGGCTTCGTAGGTGACGGCGCCGAGGTCGTCGCTCATGGCCTGCCAGGTGGAAACGTCGGTGGTCTTGGAGTAGTCGAGAATCACAACGTCTGCAGACGGGGTGATGACCGGTTCAGAGTAGTTCGGGTCGGTCGTTTCGTCTTGGCAGGCGGCGACGGTCGGGGCGGCAGCGGTCTTGGTGAGAACAAGCGTTGTCACCGAGCGGGCCGGGAGCATATAGCAGCTGGCGATGGTGATGTTCTTGCTCTTGAAGCCGTTTTCCTTGGACTGTACTGCGGTTGCGACGTTCATGTTGCTGATTGCCGGAGCGTCAAGCTGAATGGCGGTCTTGCCAGTGTTGATGACAATTACGGAGATGGAGTCGCCGGAGGCGCTTGCGAAGGCGACCGTCTTGAGGTCGTTTTCGGTGGTGGTGGCAGAAATTGCCTTCCAGCCCGGATTCACGAACTTGGAGTAATGACGCATGGCGTGGTATTCAGGGCCAATCACGATTTCGTCTTTTTTGCAGCTGCCCCAGCCTTCGGTGCAAACGCCGATAAGCTGGCCGCGGCCTTCGCCCCAGAAGAGCTGCCAGGCGATGTAGCCACCGAGCTGACCGTCGGTAAAGCCGACCTGCATAATGTGGGCGAGACCCACCATGTCTTCTTCGCGAGTCTTGTCGAGCATGTTGCAGAACTCGGTCATAATAATCGGCTTGCCTTTGCCGCCGTAAGTGGAACCGATAGCCTTCATGGCCTTGCGGTAGTTTTCGGGAGCGAGGTAGTTGTTGCCGGAGTTGTCGTTGCCGTCACCGGCGTGATACAGGTGGTAGGCGTAGCCGTCCAGCTTGTTGTCGTCGAGTTCCTTGGCGTACTTTTCGAAGTTGCTGTAGCCAATACCGAGCGGCTCGGGGCCCAAAATTTTGGTAGTGCCCTTCACGGCGTCATAGACTGCATTCAAAGCTTCTTTGTAGCCGGCCGCTGTGTCTGTTTCGGTGGGGTTGAACAGGGTTTCTTCGTAGTCGGCATTCATGTCCGGTTCGTTCTGAAGGCTGATGTAGTCCGGTGTGATACCCGCGGCCTTGTAGGTTTCGAGGCTCTTTTTCCACCAGGCGGCAAAGTCACTGTAGGCGTAAGCACCGTAGGCATCGCCACTGACTTTTTTCAGGGAGTTGTCGGCCGAACTTGAACCGTCCTTACCGTTCACGCTGCCGCTCGGCTTGAGGTTGCCCGGTGCAGACCAGCTGGACATTTCGATCTTCACGTGGTTGCCAAGGCGCTGCTTGGCTGCCTGCACGATGGCGATGTCGTCTTGGCTTACCTTGGCGGTATCGGCCTGGAGCCAGTTGCCCACGCGCAAAAGAGAAAGGTTGAGGCCCGTGAAGGCGGTGTCAAAAAGGGCTTCCTTGTTTTTGTCGGCAAGTGCCGTAATCCAGCTCTGGTAATAAACGGAAGCGCCGCCGAAACCGACAATTTCTTGCTTGGTTGCGGTCGGGTCGACGGTGATGTTTGCTGCAGAAGCGATTGTGGCTGCAGCGAGGGCTGCAGTAGTCATTTTTTTCATCATAGACACAACTCCAAATTTTGTGTCAAGATAGCTTTATTTTGTAGTTCTGTTTACCCTAGAATTGTAAAAAAGAAAAAGGAATATAGGGTGCGGTTGTGAACATCCTGATTTAAGGGGTGTATTGTTCCGCAATCTAGGTTTTGGGGTATGTTGGTTACTGCTTGCAGCCGATAACGCTGCAAATGGGACATTGCTCGGGCTTGTGGCCTAACGCTTTGCAGTAAGTGCGACCGAACAAGATGATTTGTAGGTGGCGTTTTTCCCATTCGCTTTCGGGGAATATTTTCTTAAGGTCTTTTTCAGTCTGTTCTACAGAAGAGCCGTCGGAAAGTCCCCAACGTTTTGCGAGGCGGTGAATGTGCGTGTCCACCGGGAAGGCGGGAATCTTGAAAGCGTGAATCATCATGACGCTTGCTGTCTTGTGGCCGACACCGGGGAGCGCCTCGAGTTCTTCGAACGTTTGCGGAACAACGCTGTTGTACTTTTCGACAAGAATCTTGGACAAGTTGAAAATGTTTTTGCCCTTGGTGGTCGAAAGCCCGCAAGGCTTGATAATCTCGGTGATTTTTTCGACGCCGAGCTTGACCATGTCCTTAGGCGTTTTCGCCTTCTTGTAAAGTTCCTTGGTCACCTGGTTTACGCGGAGATCGGTGCATTGCGCACTCAACACGACCGCGACCAGGAGCGTGTATGGGTCAGAGTAATCCAGTGGAATCGGCGGGTCCGGAAGCAACTCGTCGAGAGTTTCGCTGATGAATTTTATTTTATCAGCTTTTTTCATTTCTTTGAGGCTCTCCTGACCACTGCCGACTGTCTACTTCCTACTGCCTATTCACAGTCGCGGGTGAAGTCTTGCTGCATGTTGAAGCTGGGCATTTCGTCGTGCGGCTTACCGACTTGTACGGCGGGCACGCCTGCATAAGTCGTATGCGCCGGAACATCGCTTACCACCACAGCGCCTGCACCAATCTTTGCGCCATCGCCGATGTGAATGTTGCCGAGCAGCTGCGCATGGGCGCCGAGCATCACTCCGTTTCCGATTTTCGGGTGTCGGTCGCCGACTTCGTTGCCGGTACCGCCGAGGGTCACGCCGTGCAGGAAGCTGACATTGTTGCCAACGACAGCGGTTTCGCCGATGACAATGTTTGTGGCGTGGTCAATCAAAAGGCCGTAACCGATTTTGGCGGCCGGGTGAATGTCCATGCCGAACTTGCGGCTAATGATGCTCTGGAGCATTTTGGCGGGGAACGATCTGCCTTCTTGCCACAGGGCATGGGCGGCGCGGTATGCCTGCAGGCCTTGAAATCCCTTGAAGAACAGAAGCGGTTCCAGAAAACTTGTACAAGCCGGATCGCGAAGAACCGTTGCGTACAAGTCCTTGCCTGCGCAAGTGATCAGTTCCGGATACTTGAGGTAAAGAATTCCGAAAACTTTTTCAAGTTCAGCGCGGTCAATCACCTCGCCTGCAAGCTGACAAGAAAGAGTGACCGAAAGCATTGCGGCAAAGTTCTTGCTGTTAAGAATTTGCTCTGTGATCATCAGTACCGAAAGCGGTTCGTCGTGAACCAGTTTCTCGGCTTCGCAGCGGATTTTCTGTTCAATTTCTTCGACGGTCATTTCTTTGCTTTGTCCTTAGCTTCGCCTTCATCTTCGTCCAGAGTCGGAATAACCTTGTTTTCGCGGCATAGATTTTCTTCGCGGATTTTGAAGGTAAAGTCTACGAGGTTGTTTTCAAACATTTTCTGGTAGGGCTTTTTCTTTTGCACGCTTTCGAGGGCGCAAGTGCAGTAGTTGATTCGCTGGATGAGCGACTTTTCGCTGCCAGGAGTTCCCTTGCCGAAAACGCATTCGTGCATGATGGCGTATTCCATGGCGCGATCATAGCGGTACTTGCACTTGTTCGGCATATCGGGCTGGGCTGCCACGCGTTCGATAATGCCTTCGTTCGGAATGCTCGTAAATACGCTACAGGTAATGATACCTGCAATAAAGAACAGTAAGCACACGCCAAGGTTGATCAGTAGTCGTTTGCCGCGGCCAATCTTGTTGTAGCTGCGTTCTACAGCTTCGAAGGCTTGGGTGGCATGGAGTCGGACGTCATCTAAATCGTTGTTTGCCATTTAGTTGGTCTCCTGTAGTGTCCAAATGTCCGGTAGGAATCGGTAATCGTTTGCGTAGTCGAGCCCGTAACCTACCACGAATTCGTTTGCTATTTCAAAACCTACAAAATCTGCCGTGATGTTTACTTCGCGACGCTCCTGTTTGTTCAGTAAAACGCAGGTGCGGACCTCTTGGGCGCCCCCTTCCTTGAGCATTTTGCAAATTCCGAGCAATGTGGTTCCCGTGTCGGCGATGTCGTCGACCATCAGAATCCTTTTTCCGCGCAGGTCGATTTTTTCAAGCCCGTGCACCTGGAGCTTGCCGCTGGATTCCGTGGAGTCGCCGTAGCTTGATGCCTTGATGAAGGCTATCTTTTTCTGGGGGGCTTTGGCGCCTTCGGCCTTGGCGAGTTCTCGGCTTAGGTCGGCGGTGAACATGTAGGCGCCGGTGAGCGCCGAAATCAGGATGTCGTAATCGTAGACGGCGACAATTTCGCGGGCGAGTGTTGCTACCCGTTCGCGAATTTCGTTTGCACTAATCAGCGGTTTTTCGAACATCCTGTACATGCTATACCTCGAAGTTCAGCCAGCTGAACATGGGCTTGAGGCCCGCAATCTTGCTGGTCGGGTACTTTACGTATTCCTGGTATGCGGGGAATACCTTGTTTTCGAGGCTGGTCTTGTCGATGCCGAGGCCAAGCCAGTCGGCCACCGTAATGAGGCCGGTAATGTGCTTGACTGCGGCCGGGTCAAATTTTTCGAAAACGGAGTCGATCAGCTTTACGAGCTTGGCATGGAACATGCGACCTGTACCGCCGAACGAGAAGTGGGTGTGCAATGCCTTTGCCTCTTCGATCAAGTCCTTGATTTCGTCGAAGACCTTCTGGTCGTCGGTTTCCATGTAGGCGAGCGCCAGATGGTGAATCTTGGAGTTGATTTCGAGCGAAAGAATCTTGCGCATGGTGTCCGGCAGGGTATGGTCGAGGTCGGCCAGACTGTCGATTGAAAGCCCGTGAGAAAGAGCGAAGTTCGAGAACGATTCCGTAATTTCGTTCAGGTACTTCTTAGTCGAAATCTGGTTGATGCGCTTGATGGAGTCGCTCATGAGGTTACGCATGCGCACCACGTATGCAGTGGGGTAGGTATCCTGCAATTCCTGCGTACTCATGTTCGGGTCCCTGACAATCTTGAGCCCGTTCTGTTCGTTTTCGCCATCGGCAACGACCAGGTTGATTCGGCCGAGCGTGTCGGTAATGGCAAGTATCGTCGAAATGCGGCGTTCGTTAATGTACTTGTCGTAATATTCCGTACGCACAAGCGTCTGGCGTTTACGCGATGCAATCTTGGTGGCGACTATTTTTTTGTTCTGTTCGTTGTCGTCTTCCAGGTTCAGGTGGAAAATGGCGGCTTGTTCGGCCATTTCCTTCACGATAGAAGGAACGGTTTCTTCTGCGTATTTCGTGAAGACTTCTGCGCCGTTCCACTTATGCTCGTTACTCGTGGCACGGGCAAGAATACTGATGACTTCGTTCTTGATATGGTGGCCATACGGCAGGAACGGTTCCAGGAGTTCCATGGCACGGAGGGCGTAGCGCATGTTCTGTACCGGTTCCAGACCTTCGATATCGTTGAAGAACCAGCCGCAGCTCGTGAAGCTGAACAGGCAGAACTTCTGGATTTCCAAGAGTCGGATTGCCTTGGCGCACATTTCGGCGTCATTCGGGTCCTTGACCGTTTTGTCGAGGAAAGCCTTGATGCGGGATTCGTCTTCGGGAGCGACCAGGACTTCCACAAAGTTGTTGCGGGCATCCCACGGGTTCACATCCGAAATTTTTTCGAATTCGCGGTAGAAAATGTCGTCGGCGAGTTTTTTCAGATGGTTGAACGCGTCGCGCAGGGGACCACGCCATTTCTGGTTCCAGCCCGGGCCGCCGCCTGTCGAGCATCCGCAATCGCGGTACCAGCGGCCAACGCCGTGGGCACAGCTCCAGGCGCACCCTTCGCTGTAGAAATTCTTGAGCAACACTTCGTGCTGTGGCGGGAACTTTTCCAGGAACCAGCCGTAGTTTACCGGCACCATGTTGTGGTCGGGAGCGTAGTGGTTGTAGAGCCAGGCGGCGCACATGTCGCCAAACGGTTCGTGGTGACCGTAGCTTTCGCCGTCGGTACCGATGCTTACCAGTTGCGGGTCCGTGCGGTTTTCGTTCCAGGCACTTTTGATACGGTTGCCGAAAGTTTTAGCGTCGCGCAGCAAGTGTTCAAAACCAACAGCAGAAGAAAGTTCCGGATTGTAGAAGAATACATCCAGGTAGCCGTCGCAAACGAGTACGCCGTCTTTGTTGCGCGGGTAAATGCGGTACGGGCGAGTCGTATCAATGCTCGTGTTGCTGCAGTCAGTCCAGTTGGAATCTCCAAGCTTGCGGAACTTGTCGGCCTGCGTGGGCGAAAGAATCGTGAACTTGATGCCTGCCTTGATGAGTTCCACCACTGTCTCGAAGTTGATTGCGGTTTCGGCGAGCCACATGGCTTCGGGCATGCGACCAAAGTGGAACTTGAAATCTTCGATGCCCCAGCGGATTTGCGTCTTTTTGTCTTCGGCGCTTGCGAGCGGCATAATGATGTGGTTATACACCTGCGCAATCGCGTTGCCGTGGCCGTTCAGTCGTTCGGCGCTTCGCTTGTCGGCTTCTTGAATGCGCTTGTAGGTGTCGGGCGCGTTCGTGCGAATCCAACCCATGAGAGTCGGACCCATGTTAAAGCTCATGTAATCGTAGTTGTTGACGATGTCAACGATACGTCCTTTGGGGCTCAAAATACGGCTTGCAGAGTTCGGACTATAACATTCACTCGCAATACGGTCGTTCCAGTCGTGGAAGGGGCGTGCGCTCGGCTGATTCTCGATAACGCCCGTCCAAGGATTTTCACGAGGCGGCTGGTAAAAGTGACCGTGGATCGTAAAATAAAGGGGGTGCTTCTTTTCCATGTTAACAAATATAAAAAATAGTGGGCGAAAGGCAGTGACGAGTAAACAGAAGGACTCGCCTGAGCGAGTCCCTGTTTGCTAAAGTCATTTTTTTGTAGGCTTTATTTCACCTGAATTCTCTGTGCGTAGTTCATGGTGCCGTTCTTGGCGCGTACAATGTAGTTGCCGTTTGCGATTCCGTCGAGGCTGAACTGCAGGGTGCCTGCGGGCAGGTTGCCCTTGGCGAGGCTTGCAACCTTGTGGCCGAGCATGTCAAATAGGGCAATGTTTGTGTGGCCTGCTTGCGGAACGGTAATGCTCAAGTTATTGCCTTGTAGCGTAATGTTTAATTTGTTTGAAATCTGGCTGAATGCTCTGGAGGTTCCTTCGGAACCGATGGCGCTCACCTTGTCCCAGCCGGGCATGTCGTCGAGGGCGATAATGCGTTCGTCATCCAAGTTCTTTTTCCACATTTCGGTGGTCGTCTTTTCCAAGAAGTTTCCGCTCCAGGTCTGGCTCCAAGTCATCCAGTAGCTCCAATAGGCCTTGTCTTCGGCAATGCTGTCGATGTCCGGAATAGCACCGTTTTCGCTCAAGGCAATCATCTTGCTTGTGCCCACGTCGCTCACAATCTTGTTGTAGTAATTGGCTGCAGAATTGTGGTCATTCAGCGGGTCGTAAATATCGACTGCGACAATGTCTACGTATGCATCGCCCGGGTACCAGGCCGCATTCAGAGCGCTGTAGTCGTAACCGAATTTCGGGTCGGTATTGATGTTCCAGACCCAGATTAGGTTGGTGAGCTTGTTGGTCTTGACCATGCGATCGAATACCAGGCGGTACAGCTGCACATAGCATTCGGGGCTTGCGACTCCCCACCAGAACCAGCCACCGCTCGCTTCGTGCAAGGGACGCCATATGACGGCGATTCCCTTGTCTTGCAGCTGCTTGAAGTAGCCCGAAACAATGTCTACGTCGGCGACAATGTCCTTGTATTCCTGCGAGGTCTCGTCAAGTTCCTGGCATTGTTCGCCCTTGAAAGCCTTGGTGTAGTTAAAGCAGGTATTTGTGTTCGAAGTGCCCATGACGCCTTCGGTGCAGCCTGGGTTGTTAAAGCCTGCGGGAGAGCCCTGCGTGTAGAATACGGTGTCTTCGCCAACCTTCCAGTGCCAGGTATAAGTCGGAATGCCTCCCATTTCCCACAGGTCTTCGGTCATGAGCAAGTTGTTTTCGGTGTAGCCCTTGAACCAACCTTCTTCGTGGTGGCCGCCTGCGGCAAACAGCATGTCGAAGCCGCCGATAGCGGGGTAGTGTCCGCTACGCTTGTAGAATTCGGCGATGTCGGTCTGGCCCTTCCACGAAACTTCTTCGTCGCTGAACTTGCAAGAGTCTGCGGGCGTGCATTCGCCGGGACCCAAGAGTTTCATGTCGCCATAATTGTAGTTGAAATTTTGGTCGCTAATCATCATGCCGCTAACGGTCTTTTTGCCGAAGTTTTCGCGCAGGAAGGAGTAGAGTTTCTTGGCGCTTTCGCTTGCATTCGGCGTGACTGGTGCAGTTCCGATGTTGAATTCCGGATCGGGGTGGCGTTCCACGGTAATGTAGTCCACGCCGAGAGCCTGGTTCCCTACGGTAATCTTGTTTTCGCCGGCCTTCATTTTGGCCGAAGCCGAAACCACGTAACTCGAATCGCAGTTGCGCGGGGTGGTGAGCATGGAACCCACATCCACTCCGTTGACCGCGATTTTAGAGGTGGTCCAGTCGTATTGCTTGATTAAAACCTTGGTGGTAATATCGTAGACGGCGGTTTCTTCGACCTTGACGGTGAACGTGATGCCGCTAGGGTCTGCGGTTTTTGCGTACTTTCCGCCCGAAAATTCGGCGCCTTCGGCAACGCTTGCGCCAGGCAAATCTTCGGCTTCGTACATGGTGGGGGCTGCAAAAGCAGACACCACGGAGAATGCGGACAGCGCCGCGAGTAATTTACATCCCATACAACACTCCTTAATTTATGCCTTAAATATACCTTCGAATGGCCGCGATTTTCATTTTGAAAGCAAAAAAGCGGAAAAGATGTTGTCTTTTCCGCAATAGCCTAAAAGGCGCTTTTTAGCGAAATTTGGCTATTTTAGCGTGATTTTGAGGCTCTGAGTCAATCCGTTCGCCTGAATTTTTACTAGGTACGGTCCGCGGGCGAGGCGTGAAAGCGCAATCGTGCCGTTCTGGCTCATTTTTCTTACGAGTACGCGGATTCCTTGCAAATCGTAAATCGAAATTTGGGCCACGCTGGCGTTCAGGTTCACCTGCAAATCGCGACCGACAAGCCGGACTGCGGGGGAGGCTTTCTTGGAGGTGGCGATTGCGGTCGGCTGCATTTCGTACTTGTCCCAGCCGGGCATGTCTTCGAGCGTGATGATGTAATCGTTGTTCATCACGGTATTCCAGCTTTCGGCGTTGTTGTCGTTTGCCCAGCCTTCCATGGCGTAGTCGCCGTACCACGGCATGAACCAGCTCCAGTTCGCGCCATCGGCCTTCATTTCGTCGGGGTAGGGCACGGAACCGTTTTCAGACAAGGTGACGATTTTTTTGGCGCCGTACATTTCCTTGACTTTTTCGAAGGAACTCACGAGAGAGGCGTGGTTTGCTTCGCGGGGGTAGTAGTAATAGTCGCGACCCACAACGTCTACGTATTCGTCGCCCGGGTACCAGTCCAGCGCATCGGGGGCTTCGTCGGTGGTCCAGACCCAAATCAGGTTATGCAGGCCTTTCTTGTTCACGAAGGTGTCAAACATGAGCTTGTACAAGGCAACACAGGCTTTAGCACCGTCGGTCCCCCACCAGAACCACTTTCCGCTCGCTTCATGCAGCGGGCGCCACAGCACGGCAACGCCTTCTTTCTGGAGCGTCAAAAGCGAATCGGCAATCATTTCCATGTCGCGCATAAGGGCCTTGTATTCGTCGCTGTCGGTTTTCCACTTGCCGGTGGTGGTGTCGTAAGCAAGTCCGATGCTGAATTCGGTAAAAGGCGTGTTGCCGCTAGATTCGGTATAAAACGCTTCCACGTCGTGCATCGGGTCTTTCCAGTGCCAGTTGAATTGCGGAATGCCGCCCTTTTTCCATACGGTCTTTGCCATTTCCAAGGAGGCATGCGTATAGCCTTGATACCATTGCTGGTCAGAACTCTTGCCGGAAGAATGCAAGAAGTCGAAACCGACGAGCACCACGTTCTTGCCGCTCGCTTTGTTGATGTAGCTGAGTTCGGTCTGAGTGTCAAAATCTTGCGGGGTGTACTGCCCGTTGTTTTCGAAGGGGCGTTCGGTCATCACGCCGCTGATGGTGCGCTTGCCGAAATTGCTGAGCAAGAAGTTGTAGAGTTTCTGGGCGCTTTCGGTGGGTTCAGGCGTTACAGGAGTCGGGCTGATGTTCCAGGGGGTCGCCTCGTATTCCGAAACTTCAATGTAGTCAACGGCCACCCATCCCCAGGAATGGACAATCCCGATTGCGTTTTCACCTTTTTTTAGCTTGATTTTACCCGCCGCCTTGAGGACCTTAAAATCATCGGAAACTCCGAAGGTCACCTGACCGGCGGAGCTTCCGTTCAAAGTCAGATTCTGGGTTTTGCTGCCGCGATCGGTGGGGAGCTTGTAGCTTACGTACAGCGTGTAGTAGCCGTCGCTTGGCATGTCTACGGTAAACGAAAGGTCGCCTTCGCCCATTTCGACATATTTGCCGCCCGAGGCTTTTGCGTCGGTCAATGTCTCGATTTTGTGGTCGTCGGCAGGTACGGCGTCTTCGGCTTCGACGCGGATGGCCGCTGCCATGGAGTAGGTCGAAAAAGCGAGCGCTGTCGCGGTCAAAAACTTGTAGGTGTTCATACAACCTCCGGTTCCATTTTAAAATACATTATTTTCCCCGAAATTGAAAATTCATTGTTCAAATAGAAGAATCCCCGCGGCAAACTTGCGTCGGCCACGGGGATTCTAGGAGTCATGAAGAGAAACTTACTTGATTAATACTGGCTGGGTAGCGGCAATGCCTGCGCCCTTGACGCGCACGATGTAGCGGCCCTTGGGCATGTCGGCGAGGCTGAATGCGCTGGTGCCTGCGGCGAGGTTGCCCTTGTAGAGCGTTGCCACGCGCTTGCCGTTCATACCGAACACTTCGACGGCAACCATGCCAGCCTTGGCGGTAGTGAGCGAGACGGTCTTGCCCGAGACGCCGAGCTTGGCGGAGGCGCTTGCCTTGGCGACCACCGGCTTGATGGCGGCAGGTGCGCCCGTTTCGTCGACGAGTTCGATCTTTGCGATATGACCCTTGCTCTGGTCGGCGGCGGTGAAGAGTTCGGTCTTCTTGTCGAATGCGGAAATCACCTTGCCGTTGTCGGCGACGAGTTCGTCGAAAATCACGGTTCCTTCGAAGCCTACTGCTGCAACCATGAGCGTTACAGAGAAGAGGTTGTCGAGATCGATCGGATGTTCTACCTTGTCGTCATCTTCGTACTTGGTGATGTCGAATTCGCAAGTAGCAGAGGCTCCGTCGTTAATCCAGCAGCCGGTGGAGGTAGACATTTCCCATGTCCAGGCGTCGTCCTTCATGCCGTTTCTTACAAAGGCGAGACCAACCCAGATGCCATTGTCTGCACCGCCGGAACCGTTATTTGTAATCTTCAACGAAACTGTCGTTGCACCAGTGAGGTTCGGAACCTTTTTGAGTTCGATGTTTGCACCGCTGTCGTTCAAGGCAGTGTAGGTCACGGCCATCATCAGGTTCTTGTAGTCTTCGGGAGTTGCTTCGCCGGCACCGTACTTGGCGTTTTCGGTCGAGGTCGGGCATGCCTTTGTTGCAGAGGCTGCTTCATTATAGTTGTCCCAACCCGGCATTTCGTCGAGCGTGATGATTCGTTCGTCGGCGAGGTTCTTCTTCCATACGCTTTCGGCGGTTTGGCTCACGAAGCCTGCAGACCAGGATTCGTACCACGGCATCCACCAGCTCCAGGGGGCGTTTTCTGCGTACATGTTGTCGACATCGGGAATCGGGCCGTTTTCGCTGAGGGCGATAATCTTGTTGGTGCCGCCCTTGTTGGCAAAGTCGATGAATGCAGCGCTGTTGCTCTGGTGATCGTTTGCCTTGTTGTAAATGTCAACGCTAAGAACATCGTAGTAGGTTTCGCCCGGAGTCCAGGAAAGCTTGGAGGCATCTTGCGGGTTAAAGTCCCAAATCAAGTTGTTCACGCCGTTCTTGAACACCATGCGTTCGTAGAGCAACTGGTAGAGGGCGATAAACTGCTTGCCCGTATTGATGCTCCACCAGAACCAGTTTCCGCCGGATTCATGCAACGGGCGGAAGATGGCAGCAACGCCTTCTTTCTGGAGGTCCAAGAAAATCTGGGAAACGTGGTCGATATCTCCGACAATTGCCTTGTAAGCGGCAGAAGTCGTGTCCCAAGTGGTGGAACCCTTGATGAATGCTTCGGAGAAGTCGAATTCGGTGTAGGTGTCATGAGCACCCTTCACGTAGAATTCAACTTCGTCACCCGGGCGCCAGTGCCACGTGAAGGCCGGAATGCCGCCCTTCTTCCAGGTGGTTTTTGCGATATCGATAGCCTTTTCGGTGTACTGCTGGAACCAGCCTTCGTCCTTGTTGGCACCGGTTGCGTTCATGAGGTCTGCACCGATGAGTGCCGGGTACTTGCCGCCGGCCTTGTAAACTGCTTGCACGTCTTCGTGCTGGGTGGCATCGCCAATGGTGTAGGCATCCATGTTACCGGTCATGACGCCAGAAATAGTCTTCTTGCCAAAGTTGTTGACCAAGAAGTTGTAAAGCTTGATTGCAGAAGGGGTGGCGTTCTTGGTAACGGGAGCGTTGCAAAGGGTGAATGCCTTGGCTTCGAATTCCTTGACTTCGATGTAGTCTACATCGATCCAGCCCCAGCTATTGGTAATGGCGATCGTGTTTGCGCCTGCTGCAAGTGTAAGGACGGTTTCGACATCGACAAACTTGCCTTTGTCTGTAACCGGGAAGGAAACCTGAGAGGTTGTACTGCCGACACCGACATAGTTGATCTTGTCGCCACCGTAGTTGTTCATGTAGTGGACCACTACGCTGTATTGGCCGGCTTTCTCGACGGTAACAGCGGGGAACGTGATGTCGCCGCCGTTCATCTTGACGTACTTGCCGCCCGATGCTTCGGTATTGGAGGCGACAGCTGCGTCTTTGGTGAGTGTTCCGTCTTCGGCTTCGTACTGCGCCGCACTTGCAGATGCTGCAGCGGCAAGGCCGAATGCGAGAAGGGTTTTAGTAAATTCCATAACAGACTCCTATATTGTCGTCTTCGAAAATAGGTTTTAAAAAACGCAAATCAAAGAATATTTTGAATTGTGTTGAATAAATCGTTGGGTGATTCTCAACAAAAAAATCCGCCATTTTGGCGGATTTCGTAGCATGCAGTTTACAAAAAACTTGCGTTTTTATAACTCGATGCCCGTTTTTTCGTGGAATCGGAACCCGAATGTAAACGTGCGTTCTTCACCAGGCGGAATTACGATGAGGCCGCGGTGATGGTTCAATGCATCGGGCTCTGCAGTCATGGGCTCGATTGCGATGCTCATGCGGTCAGGCGGAGTGTAGATCTGGATTGCATTATATTGCTCGACACCGGCCTTCTGCCAAATATCAAGCGAATAGTTGTCGCTTTCGAGCGATACGTGAGCGTTGTTGATAAAGTCAGAACCGTTGGCCTGCAATTCCGTGACATCTTTTTCAAGGCAGAAACAGTCGTTAATAAATTCGTCGTTAATCTTGCGGCCGCTTTCGAAACGGGAGTCTTCCTTGAATTCGCCGGTCGGAATGTCCGCCTTGTCCAACAGGGCAAGCGAGCAGCTGGGCAATTTCATGGTCAAGTTGTCAATCTTTTCGCCCAAAGTAAAGTACGGGTGCCAGCCTTCGGAATAGGGCATATCGGTGTTGCCGATGTTTTTGACGGTCGAGGTAATCGAAACGCTTTCGCCAGTAAAGGTGATAGCGTTTGTGGCACGGAAGGGGAACGGGAAACCTGCAAATGCACCCGGCCAGTCACAAGTGAATACGGCGGTGCAACTGTCTGCTTCGCTTTCAAAAGATTCGAATTCCCATTCCTTGTTCTGCAAGAATCCGTGCAGGGCATGCGGAGCCCAGCTTACGTTGTTCACAAGTTCGTAAGTCTTGCCCTGCCAGGTGAATTTGGCGTAGGCAGTGCGGCCGGGGAAGGGCGTGAGCCTGCAACCGGCATTTGTGTCAGGAGAAATTTTTCTAAGGGTAGGTTCGTCCTTGTAGCCGTAGAGCAAATCGAGCGAAGTCGAGCTGTGGGAGTTTTGCTGATTTTCTACGGGGACTCGCCAACCGTTGAGTCCGCAGCCAAAACCGTTCAGAATTTCAAATTCGGCTCCGTCGTCGCGTTGAAGCACAAAACAGGGGATGGTGCCCAAGGGGCGGAAAATTAGTTTGAATTGGCTCATATGTAGATAAATGTACAATAAATAAGGGGAAAATGCCTTGTTGCAATAATCAAATAAGAAAATATTAAAATACAATGTGTCAATTTTCGTACATAAATGAAGGCCTCGGGTGCTTTTGCTATCTTTGCCGCCATGGATTCCCAGACGATTGTAGCCCCGATGACGCCTGCGGGCGTGAGTGCCGTGGCGGCCCTCCGAGTGAGTGGCTCGCAGGTGCGTTTGGTGGTGGAACGCCTGTTTGGAACAAAGGCTGCCAAGGGGTTAAAGCCCCGCATGGCAAACCTCGGCACGGCCCGCGACCCGGAATCGGGCAAGGTGCTTGATAGCCTCTTGTTCATTTATTTTGAATCGCCCAATTCTTACACCGGCGAAGACGTGCTGGAACTTTACCCGCACGGAAACCCGCTGATCGTGCGCGACTTGCTGCAGGCGATTCGCCGCATCGAAGGCGTGCGCCTGGCCGAACCGGGCGAATACACGCGCCGTGCCTTCTTGAACGGCAAGATGGACTTGACCCAGGCCGAATCGGTGGCCGACGTGATTCACAGCGCAAACCGCGCGGAACTGGAGAACGCCCACCGCTTGCTGGGCGGCGCACTATCGAAAAAGATTGCAACGCTCACGGCGCAGGTGAAAGACATTTCGGCCCGCCTGGAACTCGATGTGGACTTTGCCGAAGAAGAAACCGACCCCGATTTTGCAGGCTGGGAGACGCGCTTTGTCTCTATCCGAGAATCGATCCAGCAGATTTTGAACAGCTTCCGCGGAAAGGCGAACCTGAGCCGCTTGCCGCTGGCTGTACTTTATGGTGCCCCCAATGCGGGCAAGTCGAGCCTGGTGAATGCACTCCTCGGCGAAGACCGCGTGCTCGTGAGCAATGTGCCGGGCACCACGCGCGACTTTGTCGAAGTCCGACTCTTCTTGGAAGGCGGTGAAATCCGTCTGGTCGATACCGCAGGCATTGCAGAGCATGCCACCGACGAACTCGATGCGCTCAGCATGAAAAAGTCCCGCGAGATTTTGGAAGAAGCCGACCTCAAGATTTTAGTCCTCGACGGTACGGATTCGACCGAGCCGGTTGTCCAGCCAGATTTTATAGTCCACTCCAAGTGCGATGTGCGCGGAACCCTTCCCGAAACGGGACTCCGTATTTCATCCAAGACAGGTGCGGGCCTTGCCGAACTCAAGAGCGTCATGAATTCCGCCTTGTTCAAAAAATGTGAAAACGAAGAAGACCTCTGGATTACAAGCGAACGCGAAAAGGCATGCCTCGAAGACGCTTATGCCGGCGTGAACCGAGTGCTCGATTTGCTGCATAGAAATCCGGCGGTGGAACTGCTCGCCTTTGAAATGCAACTGGTGCGTCGCGCATTACAAAGTATAACAGGCGAAATTTCGTCCGAAGACATTTTACAATCTATTTTCGCGGGGTTCTGCATTGGAAAGTAGTTATATCGGAGCTTTGCTTGCCATTTTCATGTTCGGCTCCTACATGGTGCCCCTTAAAAAATGGCCGAATTATTCCAGCTGGGCATACCTTTCGATGATGACCTTGGGCGCGCTTTTGAGTGCGCTTGTCGTGGCGTTCTATACGGGCACGTTCAACGTGCACCCGGTGGGCGTGTTTTGCGGTCTCTTGTGGGTCGTGGGCGGAGCCTTCTGTTTTTGGGCGGTGCAAGCCGAGGCTGATCTTGCGGGTGCCGGCGTGCGCTCCATGGGGGTGAGCATTTTGGCTTCGTTCCTTTCGGGCGTGCTCCTGTTCGGTGAACAGTCCAAGTTCTTCCTCTCGATTCCGGCGATTGCATGCTTTTTGATCGGGCTTTCGCGCTTGTCGCCGTCGCATGGTGGTTCCGTATTCAAGAACTGGCGTTCGCTCTTGGGCGGTTTTGCCTTCGGTACATACTTGATTCCCTATAAGCTTGCAGTTCAGTCGGGCCTCTCGATGACCGATGTTGAATTCCTTTGCCCGTTTACCATCGGCATTTTTGTCGGCAGCCAGGCGCTGATTGCCGTGCTTGAAATCCGCCGTAAAAAGATGTTCGAATACAAGCTTGTGCCGAGCGTTGTTACCGTTTTGATGGGTGTGCTCTGGACGATTGGCATGCACGGCTGCTTCTGGGCTATCGATGTGAACGGCGCGCTCGGTTATGCCATCGGTTATCCGCTCACGCAGCTGAACTTGCTTGTAAACCTCGGCTGGGGCGTGTTCGTTTTCGGTGAATACAAAACGGCCCGCGAACGAATCAAGTTGCTTTTGGCGACCTTCATCATTCTCGCGGGCGCTGTTTTGCTGACCCTGTCGAAGGGCTAGCCGGGGCGTTTGCCCTCTTTTATTTTATCACAATCTTCTTTGCTCCAAAGCCGTCAACCTTGACCATGTAGATTCCGCTCTGCACGTTGTCGAGGTTCAGCGTTGCGTGTCCGGCGGTAAGCTTTGCGGTCGCAATTTCTGCGCCATTGATTCCCAAGACGTGCACCTTTGCGGTACCGCGGGCGTTTATCGTAAGCGTGCGACCCTGAGTCAGCACCGAGAACTTTGCACTTGCGATGGTCTTAGGCTTGATTGCATCAGGGTTGTATAGCTTAATCGGGTTTTCATCGTAACGGGTGGCAAGTGCCATTAGGTACCAGGTGCTATGCGGTAGCCACTGTTCCACCCAACGCCAGTTGTTCCACGGTTCTTTGGGGTCAAAGCCTACGTAGGCAACGCCATCGTCATCCCAGGCGATTCCCGAACCGTCCGTACTCTTGCCGGTAATGCCGTTTGCGATGCCTCCCTTGAGGGTTGCGTCATAGTCGGAGGTGCCGTCGTACTTGGCGGGGTTCTTTTTACCGATGCCGTACATCATGCAGGTGCCGTAAGGGTTCTTGCCCAAAATCCAGTCGAGCTGGTCGGTTGCGTACTTGTTGATGTTAGTGTCGAGGAGGCTTAAATCACTTGCGACAAGCGATGCCGCTGCTGCAAGGCTTGCGATACGGGCGTCTTCGCCTTGCCACCAGTACTTGCTTTCGTTGTCGTGCGGGATAAAGAAACCATCCTTGATGTTTCCGCCAGTTTTGTAAGTCTGACGGGCGTAACCGAACGGGTTTTCGACCTTGTTTGTAATGGAGATGAGCCAGCTCAAGTGCTTGCGAACGGCAGATAGTGCGGTCTTGTAGATAATTTCACCGTTGGTGGCGGAACAGTCAAATTCAGGGGGGCAAGGTTCGCGTGCGATTTGCATTTCCGCTTCCAGGAATCGCATCAAGGCAATCAGCGGGAGTCCTGCGTCGCTTGCGTGCCAGAACGGACGAGTCTTCGCGTCGTCGCTCCAGAAATATCCGTCTTCGCTAATGCGGGCGGCGAGGTGTCCAGCGCGGCGTTCCATATCGTCCATGTAGGAGGCTTTTCCCGTAGCGAGGAACAGTTCCGTTGCCGCAAGGAGTGCGGTGTAGTCATCAATGATGTTTTCCTTGCCGTCGTCGCAGTAGGCGCAATTGCTACCGATGCTTTGCTTGTCAGAGAGGTGTGCATAAGCTTTCTCGGCTGCAGCGAGGTACTGTTCGCTGGTGTAATCGCCTTTGACTCCAAGTTTTGCCACGCGGGCAAGGCCGGCAATGGCCATGCCGCCGCCTTCGCGGAATGCCGTCTGGTAATTATTGCTCTTGACGCCGTCGGAACCGCTAAAGGCGCAAAGGTAGCGACTTCCCATGCCCCAGTTGTCGAACACAGTCATGTAGAAGAATCCCTGTTCGTCAAGCATGCGTACCAAGAAGTCTGCGCCGTAGGCGGCTTCGTCTGCGGTTTTTGCCTTGGTGCTTGTAGACGCGAGTAGCTCCGGAATGCGCTCCGCTGTAAAAGCGAGTGCCCACACCGTTAGGGGAATCTGTTGCGGATTCAAATAGTTGGCGTAAGATAGATGACTCAGGTACTTGCTCACGTCGCCGCTAGCATCGTACCAGCCGCCGCGAACATCGCGCGTAACGCCCGAACTCCCGTAAACGGAAACCTTCTGGTCCCATTCGGTAATGGGAGCCTTGTCGGCGCGGTCGTTGTAGAAGTAGTCCAGCACCATGCCGAGGGTGCTCTTGGCAAGCTGGTTTCCGCCTACAGAGAATTCCGCTGATGTGGAGGGGCTGCCTGTGACATCGCCGATATAGTACGTTCCTGCGTACATAAAACTGTAGGGAATTTCGATGCGATAGTATTTTCCGCTTTTAGACCAATTGTCGGGATTTTCGCCTTTGCCAAATACGCCCTCTGCTAAAACTTGCGCGGGTAAACCTTGAGTTTGGGGCATGTTGTCGCGATTAAAGTAAAGGCTCCACTTGGTTCCTTCGAGTTCTTCGGTACTTTGTACTACGGCCGAAAATGGCATGCCCAAGTCGTAGCCCGCCTCGTTAAGGAAAAACGTGTTGTCCGCGAATGCGGAAGCCGCAATCGCAAAGGGGAGAAGTTTGCAAACTGTATTCATAGGCTTGAATATAATTTATTGCCCCCCGAATATCAACAACCCGGCGTAAAAGTGTGTTTTCAGTCAAAACAACGCCCCCTAGGAACGCCTTGCGCGAAAAGATATTTTTACGTGACTGTACCCATGGCTTGCGGACAAGCTGTTTTTGTGATGGGGGGGGGAGGATTCCCCCTCGGCAAAGCCTGTAGTCTTTGCCTACCCCCTCGCCTAGGGGCGCAACCCCTAAAACCCCAATGAGCCACACGGATTGTACTATGTACTAAATGCTTGGCTCGAAAATAGGCTTGCAAGCAATCCTGCTTCACTCGCCTTACGCATTTATCGATTTTGCTAACGCAAAATCTGGATATGTAAAAAGTTGCTTCTAATTGTCTTGCCGGGCTTGACCCGGCATCTCCTTTTTCTAGTTGCGTAGAAGCGTTTTTTATTAGTGCAATAACGACTGCATCTGATTTTTTGAAGCTTCTAGCTACCGCTTTCCGAAGATGATATTATACCCTAAGCAGGCTCGTGGTGGTGTTTTCAGAATTTATTTCTGCATGGCCCTGAACGAGTTGAATACGCTCATTCTGTTGTGTGCGAAAATGAAACAATATAAAGAACTTGTTAAACAAGGAGTCATGCGATGAAAAAAAGATCAAGTCCTGGATTTCATGGGTTCGCTTGAAAGAGAAGACGAATCCTTCTTACAAGCAACTGCTGAAGATGGCGGAAGCTGTCGGTGGCGATTTGTTTGTGACGCCGATGAAAAATATGACCGTCCTGGTCCCATATGACTTGCAGGAATCTGTGCGGAAAATGTCGGCCGACGCAGGCAAAACGACGAACGAATATTTGGAAAGTGTTTTGCGCAACGCTATAGATGATGCCCGCGCGAAAAAATCCAAACGAAGGAAATAAATTTTTTGTTTGGCTATCTAAAATTTCATTACGCCCCTTGCCAGCTTTTTGAATATTAGGTGCATTCATGCCCGACGCGTCATTCCATAGAAAGGAATGATGCGCTTTTGTTTTATTTGGCTTTGCCATTTCAGCAGACGTTCGAGAATATCAAACACATTGATGAAAATGGAGCCGAGTTCTGGTATGCGAGGGTGTTGCAGACGGCTTTGGAATATGCTCAATGGCGGCGCTTTCAGGAATCAATTGAAAGGGCTAAAATAGCTTGCGAGGCCAATGGGTTAATTGTCGGGGATCATTTTGCCGACGTCGGCAAAATGATAAATCTTGCCAAAGGTGCCCGGCGTGAAGTCGCCGACATGAAGCTTTCCCGTTATTCCTTAATGCATCTGACGGGGACGTATTCGCCGTTTTCGCGGGGGTCGACTTTTTCGTAATAAGCGAAGAAGTCGCTGTTCATTGCGTATTCGCCTTCTTCGACCCAGAACAGGTTGTAGCCAGATAGAGTCATGTCCATGCCGTAGGGGTCTACGCCGCCGTTTTTTCTGAGCGACAGGCCGAATTCGTCTGTTACGACTCTGGTGTTACCGGCAATGTGGGTTCCTATCGCGTACAGCTTGGGGTAGTATTTATCCGCTTCGGAGTAAGACATTTCTGTGATGTGGTTCCAGTCTTCTTTGGTGGGTAAGCGCCAGCCGGTGGGGCAAACTTTCTTGATCACGTTGACGGTGTAGAATCGGCTGGCTCCGTCGCAATAGGCGTTTTCGCTGGGGTCGTGCTTTTTGTGTTCTGCGACCTTGGCGCATTTGCTCTGGTTCACGAAAAGAGGATCGTCTCTGTCGTAGTAGTCGATGTCTTGCGCAAGCCAGGTTTTGCCTTCGTACACGGTTGTCTTGTACACATGCCCGTCGCGAGGGTCTTCGAAGGTGCCGTATTCAAAGTCCGGGTTCAAGAAATATTCTGCGGGTAACGATGCCGTGTTCGATATGGCGCGCCAGAAACTGTCGAGGCAGATGTAGGTCATGTCGTTGTTGTCGTTTCCCCTGACGACGACTCGGTCTCCGTTGTTGGTGCAAATCACGCCGTTCTTTTCTTTGCCGAGCATTTCGAGCGTGACCCACGAACCTTCCTCGCATACAAAATGGTCTTTGCCCAAGGTGATCATGGTGTCGCCGACGCTTGCGTTGCAGTAGGGCATGCCGTTGCACTTTCGCCAGATGTTGCGCATGATGGCCAATGGGTTGTTGATTTCGGGCGTGCTGATGAAGCAACCCAAGGGCATAAACAACATTGGGTAACCGTCCAAGGCGGCGTATGGGACTTGGTTGATGCAGTAGTTGTCCGCTTCTAGCGTGCCGTCGGCAAAGTCGTCGACCAAATCTTGATTCAGCGTATTCTCGCTTTTGTTTCCGTAAAGGAAGAATAGCGTGTATTCCAGTTGATATTCCGCGATGTAGGGGTTCTCCTGGAATAGGGTGTCTAGGCCGAGTTCGCGCTGGAGTTCTTCGGTGGCGAGGTCTCTCGCGGAGTCGTTGCTTAAACCTTGCTGTACGAGGGTCTCGACTCGTTTCTGGATAAAGGCGTCGACCACGCCGAAGGTTTCGCTTTCTACGGGGGCGGTGGGCCTACAGCCTCTTTCTTGCGGAAAACTGATTCCGCCTGCTGGGCCGGAACCTGATTGCGCGGCGCTTGAAGATGATGTGGTTGACGCGGTGGCGCTTGAAGAAGACTGTGTGCCTGTAACTGTGCCGCTTGACAGCGGAGCGTCCGAAGCGGTGTCGCTAGATTGTGTCTCGGCTGCGGAGCTCGACGACAAGACGCTTTTGTTGGACGATGACGATTCCTTGTCTGGAGTTGCGTTGCTTTCGCTGGAATATGAGATTTCGGATGATGAAATCTCTGAAACCAGTGGTTCGTTTTCGGGTGAGTTGGCGTTACTGCCGGAATCGTTTCCGCAGGCGCACAGAAAGAATGAAACTAATCCCCAAAAAATTTTCTTTTTCATAGTGTATAAAATAACTTTAAATTGCGGGAATGGCTTGGATTTTCTTTGATTTTATATACGCAAAATATGCGTAAAATGAAAATTGCGCGAGCAGCCTTCGCCTGCTTGGTTATGAAGATTCTTATTCAAATGTCGGGCGTTTTTCGTTTCTGGAGGTCTGTTTTTCGGTTTTGGGAAATTTCTAACCCATTGATTTTGATAGAATTACAAACTTTTTGTTAAAAATAACGCAAAATATGCGTTGAAAATGTTCTTTTTTGGACGAAATGTTTTAAGACTCTTGACCGGCTCTTTCGCAGAACCTATCTTTGCCTGCGAAACAATTAACCTTAACCACTAGCCGCTCGCGGCGACGCTCATACCTCAAAGCGAAGCGACCTCATAACCACTATGTACTACGAAAGCATCAAAGTTTTGGATTGCACCATCCGCGATGGCGGCCTGGTGAACAAGCACGACTTCTCCCTTGAATTTGTGCGTCGCCTTTACACCCTCCTGTCTGCCGCCGGTGTGGACTATATGGAAATGGGTTACAAGAACTCTCCGGAACTTTTTGACCCCAAGGAATACGGTCCGTGGAAGTTCTGCGACGATGACCTGCTCTGGAAGGTGAAAGACGGTATCGATTCCAAGATCAAGATGGCCGTGATGGCTGACGTGGGCCGCGTGAACATGGACGCCGTGAAGCCCGCGAGCGAAAGCCCGTACCAGATGTTCCGCGTGGCAAGCTATGTGAAAAACATCGACAAGGGTATCGAAATGGTGAACGCCTTCCACGACATGGGTTACGAAACCACCCTGAACATCATGGCTGTGAGCCGTGACCGTGGCCCGGAACTCGACGAAGCCCTGCACCAGGTGAACGAAGAATGCAAGGCCGACGTGCTTTACTTGGTGGACAGCTTCGGTGCCTTCTACCAGGAAGACATCGATAAGGAAATTACCCGCTACCGCGGTATCGTGAAGGGCAAGAAGTTCGGCTTCCATGGCCACAACAACCAGCAGCTGGCCTTCTCCAACACCATCCAGGCTATCATCGACCACGTGGACTACCTCGACGGTTCCGTGTCCGGCATGGGCCGCGGCGCCGGCAACTGCACCACCGAACTCTTGCTCGGATTCCTCAAGAACCCGAAGTACGACCTTCGCCCGGTGCTTGACGCCTACCAGGAACTCTTCCTCCCGCTCAAGGAAAAGTACGAATGGGGCTACATCATTCCGCAGATGATTACGGGTATGCTGAACCGCCACCCGCAAGACGCCATCGCCGTCCGCAAGACCGAAGACCGCGACAACTACACCAAGTTCTATAATCATATGATGAACGACTAGGAGGCGAGCGTCGCAGGAACAAGCTAGCTTGTTCCTATGACCGAGCCGACGAGTCATGGGCTCGCGTAGCGAGACCAACGATTAGGAGTGAATGCCACGACGGCAAGTGTGGCGAGTTTATCTAAGTAGGAGTGCATTTTATGCACTCCTTTTTGATAAACGAAGTCACGGACGCGAAGCGTCTATAGGACTTGCCGGCATGGCTGAACCGAAAAGTCGTGGACTTGAGCCCGTAGGGCGAAAGGCCAACGATTAAAGACCGCTCGCGCCCTTGATTTGAAAAATCAAGGGCCACGACTAATCATGAGTCGAATGCGGCGATAAACTATCCGGGTTTTAGGGCGGAGCCCTAGGAGAAGGGGTAGTGGAAAACGCAGCAGGGCTGCGATTGCAACGAGGGGGATTCTTCCCCCTTTGTTTTTTTACTAGCTTATACCTGTGCGCTACTTATTCTTGCTGATTGTACTTGTATTTGGGTTGTCTGTCTCGTTTGCGGCAGACGGCGTAGACTCGCTTGAATCAGAGAATAAGTTGTCCGAAATCAGCACGGTTCCCTTGCCGGGGCAGACCGCCTACATGGAACAGGGACTTTCGTTCGGGCTTGGCTTTGGCGTGTACGACCCGCTGGACGAATGCGACTGCATGGGCGCCTGGCAGGCGCAACTCGAATACTTTTATAAAGATTGGATAAGCGGGGGAGTCAGTGCGCTCTTTTTCGGGGGCGACCTCGACCGCGACGCGATGATCGTTTACCAGCGGTACCGCCTGAATGTCAGGTTCCACATGGCGTCCGAAGAGTTCGACTTGTATGCTTCGCCGCTTCTGGGTTTTGAAAATACGAGTATCTCGGCGTTTAGAAAGCAGGTGCGCGGAAAGAAGACTGACTCGGAACAGCGGCAACATTACTGGTGGGATGACGATGCTGAAGACGACAAAGCCGATGCGGATTCCGTAGAAGTCAAAAATGACGACTGCCAAAAACTTTTTACGCTGGACGGTTTTTCTATCGGGCTTGCGCTGGGCGGCGGGTATGACCTGTCGGATTTGTTCGGCCTGACCGGCGAAGTTCATGTGGAATACAACTTTACCAAGGAATTCCTGCTGAACGTGGTTCCGGGGGTTGCCTTTAACCTGCGCGAAGTGTGGCCCTGGGCCAAGCGGACGCTCCGTTCGACCTGGATTTCGTTCGAAGTGGGGGCTCAAAAGGCCTTCAACAAGGATATTGACGGGTGGTCGAACACCTTTTTCCTGGGAATTCAGTTCGGGGCGTAGGGTAGACCTGCCTCCGAGGTTTGACACCTAAATCCCGATTTTCTATATTTGGTGCACCGATTTTTATCGGAACCCTCCCGGGGCCAATGTCGGTTTCCCGGGCGATAGACCAAAGGGACTCATTATATGAGACAATACGAAACGATGGTGATCATCGACGCTATGATCTCTGACGACGCTATCAAGGCCGAAATCGAGACTATCGCCGCCAACATCACCAAAGGCAACGGCGAAATCCTCCGCCGCGACGATTGGGGCAAGCGCAAGCTCGCATACTCCATCAAGAAGCGCCAGCATGGCTTTTACGTGATCTTCTACTACAAGGCCGAAGCCGCTACGGTCGCCTCTGTGGAAGCCGCTCTCAAGCTGAACGAAAACGTTCTCCGCTGGATGACTCTCGCTGATTATCCGATGAGCGAAATTGTTTATGACCAAACTCAGACCCAGTCCACCGAAGATATCATCCCGGTTGACGCAGAAGAAGGGGAGGCTGAATAATGGCTTTTGAAGATAAGAAGCAGGCAACCCGTATCCGCCGCAAGAAGACTTGCTGGTTCACGGAAAACAACATCAAGTTCATTGACTATAAGGACGAAAAGACTCTTCGTCGCTTTATCTCTGAACGTGGTAAGATCATTCCTCGCCGCATTTCTGGCACCTCCGCCAAGTATCAGCGTATGCTGAACGAAGCTATCAAGCGTGCCCGTCAGATGGCTATTCTCCCGTTCGTTTCGGACAGTCTGCGCTAAGGAGGAACTAGACTATGGAAATTATTCTTAAGGCCAACGTTCCCCACTTGGGCAAGATGCTTGACGTCGTGAAGGTTAAGGACGGCTATGCCCGTAACTACCTCTTCCCGCGTAAGCTCGCTGTTCGCGCTACCAAGGAAGCCAAGCTCGAAATCGAAAACAACCGCGCTGCTGTCGAAGCTCAGTTCCAGAAGGAACTCGCTGCCGCTGGCGATGTGGCTGCTAAGCTTTCTCAGATTTCTGTTAACCTCGAACGCCGCGTTGTGGAAGGCGAACGTCTGTACGGTTCTGTGACCGCAGCTGACATCGCTGACGCCATCACCAAGCAGGGCGTTAAGGTTACCCGTGCTCAGGTTGCTCTCGAAGAACCGATCAAGCAGCTCGGTGTTTACACCGTGACGATCAAGGTCTTCAGCGACGTTGAAGCTCAGGTCAAGGTTTGGGTGGTTGCGGAAAAGGCATAAGTCTTTTCTAAATCACTAGAAATCTAAAAAGCCGCTCCTTCGGGAGCGGTTTTTTTTGATAAGCGCCGGGATTTTTTTTTACTTGTTGATGAACTGCGGAATGCCCTTGTACTTTTCCATGTTCTTCATGATGCAGGCCATTTCCCAGTCCTTTTCCTTGAAGCGGCGGCGGAGCAGGGCCACGAACACTTCCATGAGCATCAGGCAGTCGTAAACGGCGCGGTGCATTTTGTCGGATTCGATCTTCATGCTGATTTCGTCGCGGCGCTGGAACATGTTTGCCAAAATACCGAGCTTGTGGGAACTTGCTTCGGGGAGGATTGCCTTGGAAATAGCGAGGGAGTCGATGACGGGGTTGCCGGGCACGAGCTGCGGATTGTTCTTGTAGGCCACGCGCAAAAAGCTTGCGTCGAAGTTTGCGTTGTGGGCGAGCAGAATGGAACTCTGGCCGCAGAATTCGGTGAACTTCTTGATGGCGTCACCCACGGCGGGGGCGTCTTGCACGTCGCTGTCGTAAATGTGGTTCACGGCAGAGGCTTCGGCCGGAATCATCATGTTCGGCTTCACGAAGGTTTCGAGCTCGCCGAGCAGCTTGGGCACGACTTTGCCGTTCTTGGTTTCGACGGTGAACTTGACGGCACCGATTTCGATGATTTCATCTTTCTGGTTGTTAAGACCTGTAGTTTCAAGGTCGAAGGCGACAAATTTCGGGGGCATTAAAATCACGATTCATTCCTTAGTTAATAAGTTATCACCTTGGTATATTTGCAGTCACAAAGATAATTTAATTTCGATGTCAATACGTGTCAGCGGCAGGGGCAAGACAAATTTATCCCATGTTTTTAGCGTGATGTGCGCGCCGTACTTGGCGCTGATTTGCCATAGGGGAGTGTGGCTTGATTTGGAAAGCCAGAGCGAGCCTTTTTTGACTACGCCTGCCGGTCCGCGAGGGCCGTCTAGCGCCATGCCTACAAAGTGGCCTTCGCGGAGCGGTATAAGCAAGTGGCGCACGTTGGTGGCGCCGTGGGTGCTAGAGCCGCGTGTGACACTGTAGCCGAGATTTTGGACGATGCTTGCGAAAAGGTCGCCGTCGCTTGATTCCGAAACGAGCGTGTGCACACCCCAGTTTTTAAAGGCGGCGGCACTCGCGAGTAGATCTTGATGCCATACCCCAAGGATTCCCGGTGCAAACGATTCGGGCGTTTTTAGCCTTACGCGCAGGCTTTTAATCCAGAGGGTAACAAGAAAAGCCTTGAACCTGACCTTGAACGGCGGTTTAGTCATGCCTAAAAGATAAAAAAATGCAAAAAAAGCCCGGTTTGCCCTTGAAAAAGGGAATAAATTTACCTATATTGCGTTTCACTTTGGCGACGTACCCAAGTTGGTAAGGGGCGGCTCTGCAAAAGCCTTATTCATCAGTTCGAGTCTGATCGTTGCCTCTCAAAACTCCTTCTCACCCCGGGAAGGAGTTTTTTTTGGCTTGCAAGGGAATATCAAAAAAAGACGGACAAAGTCCGTCTGATTTTATACCAAACCACCAGCCTACCGCCTACAGTCTACAGTCTACTTCCTACTTCCTACTTCCTACTTCCTACTATCTTCTACACAACTAGATTCTTCCGTGAGCAACAAAGCCCCAGGCGTTAAGCTGGGGCGGTTGCGAGAGAGAGGCGATGTCACGTTTAATGAATGTTATAGAGCCGAACGGACTTTCCGTGAGCAACAAACGCCTCGTATTGACGAGGCGTGGTTGACGCCTACGGCGTCCGCGGCTTCACTCGGTCATGAAATTATGCAAGCATAATTTCGCGACTCTCGTTTTGCACGCTTTTGCGAGAGTGAGGCGAAGCTGCATGTTTATGAAGGCTATAGAGCCGAACGGACTTTTCTAGGTCTTCCGCGGCCGCGCTTTACGGGAGTTCCGTCGGGCATCACGGTTGCTTCCGGGTGCTTGGCCTTAAAGAAATCCTGAATCTTCTTGGCGCGTTCTTCGGCTTTTTGCTTGGCGAGGTCTGCGGCCGATACAATCACGGCCTTGGGCTTGTCGCCGCCTTTAAAGCCGAACGACGCCTTGAGAACGCGGCCCGAGGCGGGCTTCGGAGGTTCCGAAATCATGGACTTGGGGGCGCTGTTCAAGGTCGCCTCTTTAAGCTTGTAGCTCGAAAAACTCGGGCTTTCTTGCGTGAAGGCGGTGTTCAGCATTTTCTGCTTTTCGGCCGAAAGTTCGCCGAACGCGGGAATTCCCGGGATGGCTGCCTTGGGCTTGAAATACAGGTCGCCCTGCTTGGGAATCGAACCGAAGATCTCGTTCGCGATGCTCTGGGCTTCTTGGTATTCCTTTTGCTGCTTCTGGGCGAGGCGGTCTTTCTTGGAGGGTCTGGCAGCCCCGTTCTTGCGTTTTCCGCTAAAATCCCTCTTTTTCTCGGAATTCTGGATGATTTCTTCGTCAGTGAGTCCGCGGAGTTCCGGCGGAACTTCGATGATTTGGAGTGCGATGTTAGACAAATTCTGATCCATAAAGCCCGATTTTTAGCCCTTTCGGGCCTTGTCAAGAGTGGAAAAAGTCATTTTATTGTAAAAAATGCGACCCAAATTTAAAAAAAATTGAAAAAAATGCTTGTCAAGACCTAGAAAAAAAATTTTTTTTGGACTATTTTTGTTATACATGCTTCGGTTTACTCAAGAAATATTACTTGCTCTCCGTGCTATCTCTAATGAAGAAGAAGCACATGAAATGTCTAAGAAGGCCCGAGAACAGTTCGATTTCCTTGGAATTCGTCTTGTTCCCCGCCGTGAGGTGACCTACCCCATATTCGACAAGTATCCTCCGAAAGATGGTGACGAATTGGTGGCTAGGGTCGAGGACATGTGGGCACAGCCGTATCGTGAAATCCAGTATGCGGCTTGTGACTACCTGTTCCGCCACAGAGTTCTGCTCGGTGGACAGCACCTTGCCTTCCTTAAAAAGTTAATCAAGACCCGTGCCTGGCGCGATACCGTCGATACGCTCGCTGCTTGCGTCCTGGGTGACTTGGCGCTCCGCTTGCCGGCGCTGCGCTCCAAGATCGCTTCCTGGATTCGCGACCCGAACGTGTGGGTGCGCCGTAGTGCGATCATTTTCCAGATTCAGTACAAGGATCGTACCGACTGGCCGCTGCTCAGGCAGTTCTGCCTGACTTGCGCCAAGGATGATGATTACTACATCCGTAACGGTATCGGTCGTGCCCTTTCGGAATATGCCCGAATCAACCCGACCGAGGTGCGTCGTTTCGTGCAGGACAACACCTTTGCCGAACAGACCGCCCAGGAAATCCTCCGCCTGATTTAAACGAAAAAAATCAAACATTTTAGCGCCTTTTTCGCAAGAACTGCGGAAAAGGCTTTTTATTTCTTAACAGCAGACTACTGTCTTCCGCCTACTTCGGACTTTTTCTAAATTTTAAATATGCGTTACGGTGACATTTCATTTTTCCAGAGCGGCGTGGCCGTTCCCCTCTTTAGCCTTTATAGCAAACAGAGCATCGGTATAGGTGAATTCTTGGACCTGATTCCGTTTGCCCGCTGGACCGCTTTTTGTGATTTCAATATTATTCAGCTTTTGCCGGTGAACGATACGGGGGCCGAATCGAGCCCCTATAGCGCCCGCAGTGCCTTTGCCTTGAACCCGGTGTTCATTAACGTGCAGTCGGTGGAAGGTTCTTCGGAATACGAAGACGAAATCCGGGCGGGCAAGGCTGATTTTAAAAAGTACGGCAAAATCGACTATTACAATATTACGACTTGGAAGCGCATGATTCTGCGCAAGATTTTTGACAATCGTTACGACGACCTGAAAAAAGACAAGGTGTTGCAGCGCTGGATCGATGACAATGCTTGGGCAAAGCCGTATTGCGTGTATTGCACTCTCAAGGCTCAGAACGACGAAAGAAGCTGGAAGGACTGGAAGAATTACCGCGACCCGACCGAAAAGGATATCGAGGCCCTTTGGAAAAAATTCTTGAAGGATAACCTGTACCAGGCCTGGATGCAGTTCGAAGCCGAGAAACAGTTCAGCGCTGCGGTTGCCGAAGTCTCCAAGATGGGAATCCGCATCAAGGGCGACATTCCTATTCTGATTAACGAAGACAGTGCCGACGTGTGGGCTGACCGCAAGTACTTCTCGCTGGATGACCGTGCGGGCGCTCCTCCTGACATGTTCAGCTACACGGGCCAGAACTGGGGATTCCCGACTTACCGCTGGGACGTGATTGAAAAAGACGACTTTGTATGGTGGCGCCGCCGCCTGGCTCAGGCAAGCAAGTTCTACCATGCTTACCGCATTGACCACGTGCTTGGATTCTTCCGCATTTGGTCGATTCCGCAGCAAGAAGTCACGGGCATTCTGGGTTACTTTAACCCGTGCGTGCCGC
Source organism: Fibrobacter succinogenes (assembly GCA_902756345.1). GTDB lineage: Bacteria > Fibrobacterota > Fibrobacteria > Fibrobacterales > Fibrobacteraceae > Fibrobacter. The sequence continues at coordinate 241,918 of CACVQR010000002.1, forward strand.
TCACTTACGACAAGCTCGCTGCCGCCGGCTTTATGCGCGAAACGCTGGAATACCTGCGCCGCCCGAATTACGGCATAGACCAGTTGCACGAATTTTTGGGCGCTGACGCCGACCGTCTTGCTCCGATTTGCTTTACCCAGCTCGAAGGTCACCCGGACCGCTTGATTCTCAAGCCGGAGTACAGTTCCGAAAAGGCTATCCTTGGCATGAACGAACCGCAAGAAGTCAAGGACAAGCTGCTCAAGGTTTACTGGAACCGCGTGTTTGTTCCCTCGGGCGACGAAAACAATTTCTACCCGTATTGGTACTGGTACAATGCGCCGGTGTTCTTTACCTTGCCGGATTACGAACAGGAAAAGTTGCGTAACCTGATCAAGGAAAACGAAAATTCCCAGAATGGCTTGTGGGATGCCAACGCCACCAAGCTCTTGACAGTGCTTTCGCAGGAAACCGATATGCTGGTCTGCGCCGAAGACTTGGGTGCCGTGCCGCCTTGCGTGCCTGCCGTGCTCAAGAAACTCAATATTCTGTCGTTGCGCATTGAACGCTGGGCCCGTAACTGGAATGCCCCGTATTCGCCGTACTACGAAATGGACGAATACCCGCGCCTGTCTGTGTGCACCACCAGCTGCCACGATACCTCTAGCTTGCGTGGACTCTGGAAGGAAAGCGACTTTGACCGCAACCTTTATTGGTCGCATGCGCATTTGCCGGGCAACGCCCCTGACGAGGTGACGCCTTCTGTGGCACGCCAGATACTCTCTCACGTGTATACGGCGAACAGCTTGTTCTGCATTTTGCCGGTGCAAGATTACTTTGCTCTATCGGCAAGCCTTAGCAAGTGCGCGCCCGAAGAAGAACGCGTGAATGTGCCGGGTACGGTGGGTGGCTCTAACTGGTGCTACCGCATGCCGTGTTCTGTAGAAGAATTGATGGACTACTCGTCGCTTGCCTCTGAAATCCGCATGCTCGTGGATGTGCGCAAGCGCCGTCCCATGTGGAAGATTTAGTTGATAGAGCTTAGTTGGTAGAACTTAGAGATTGTGTCTAAGTTCTAAGCTCTAAGCTCAAAGTTCTAGTTATGTTCGCTCCTGCTTGGGTTAAAGACGCTATCTTTTATCAGATTTTTCCGGACCGGTTCTGCCGTTCGGAGCGTTATAAGGCCGTAGGCAAGTTTGTCGCGTGGGGGAGCAAGCCTACCCGCGAAAACATGTTCGGCGGGAATCTCGCGGGCATCGAAGATAAGCTTGAATATATTGCGGGCCTCGGCGTCAACGCAATTTACCTGTGCCCGATTTTCAAGAGCAATTCGAATCACCGCTACCACACGGTGGACTACTTCGAGATTGACCCGGTGCTGGGTACGCTCGAAGATTTTGACCGCTTGGTCAAGAAGGCTCACAAGCTAAAGTTGCGCGTGATTTTGGATGGCGTGTTCAACCATTGCTCTCGCGGATTCTTTCAGTTCAATAGCCTGATGGAGTTGGGCGAGCATTCGCCGTATGTGGACTGGTTCCATGTGAAGGGCTGGCCGCTGAACGCCTATACCGATAAGCCCAATTACGAATGCTGGTGGAACTTTCCGGCGCTTCCGAAATTCAATACGGACTGCCCCGATGTGCGCGAATACCTTTTTAGCGTAGGCGAGTACTGGATGAAGCGCGGCATTGACGGCTGGCGCCTCGATGTGCCGAATGAAATTGACGACGATAGCTTTTGGCAAGAATTCCGCCGCCGCGTGAAAAAGGTGAATCCGGACGCCTACATTGTGGGCGAGATTTGGGATGAGCCTTCTCGCTGGCTCAAGGGCGACCAGTTTGACGGCGTGATGAATTACATGTTCCGCAAGGCGACGATGCAGCTCCTGTTCGACGAGAATCCGATTTCGATCAAGGAATTCGGCGAACGCCTGCAGAAAGCATTCCCCGAAGGCCGTGGCGACATGCCCATGAACCTGCTCGGGAGCCACGATACCACGCGCCTGATGTCGCAACCCTGCGCAAGCCTCGAACGAATCAAGCTCGCGTATACGATTCTCTTCTTCTTGCCGGGGGCGCCGTGCATTTATTACGGCGAAGAACTTTCGATGAAGGGCGGCAAGGATCCTGACAACCGCCGTAGCGTACCGTGGAGCAAGCTTGCCGAAATGCAGGCCAAGCCGCTGTACGAATTTTTAAAGCAGATGATTGCGCTCCGCAACAAGAATGCGGTACTGCGCGAAGGAAAACTCGAAATCCGCTCCGCCGACAATGGATTTGCTATTGAGCGTACCCTCGGCAGAAAGACGATGACGCTCGTCGTGCTGCAAGACGGCTCTGAATACAAGTTCAACATTATATAAATAAAAGCCTTGCGGGGTTTTAGGGGTTAAACCCCTAGGCGAAGGGGTGGTGAGCGACGAAGTGCGAACCAGGGGGAGTCTTCCCCCCTTGCAGACCGTTCGGCTCTATTTATAGTGAAAATATGTGATTTCGCCTCACTCTCGCCTCCACGACTCGTTTAGACGAGTCGCTTGAGGCTCACAGATGCTTTCTAAACGCATTTCTTGTGACAAATTTTTAATGACTGAAGACTATTTTTCTACATTTGGGCGCAAAACTTACTGAATAATGCCTTATAGGGATTACAAATGAACAAGAAAAAATTCGGCATGCGAGAACTCATTATTCTCCTCGTCATTGTTTTGTCGGCCTACACGGTATGGCCTTCTATCCAGGTTCACACCAAGAAGGGCGAAGAAAAGCAGACCTTCCTCAAGGAAAACCCGAAGGTGGGCGCAAAGTCCATCAACTTCGGCCTTGACCTTGCTGGCGGTACGGCTATTACCCTTGAAATTGACAAAACCAACATCAAGGGCGACGATATCAAGGACATTCAGGAACAGTCCCTCGAAATCATCCGCAACCGCGTTGACCAGTACGGTCTTTCTGAACCGCAGATTTCCCCGTCCGGCGACGACCGAATCGTGGTTGAACTGGCAGGCGTGGATGACTCCACTGCAAAGGCTCTCGTGGGTTCGACCGCCAAGCTCGAATTCAAAATTCTGGCCGAAGCTGAAAAGTTTACCCAGGTGGTCGGCCTCATCGACCAGTACCTGACCCGCCAGACGACCGACATCGTGGCTGATTCCGCCGCTACGGATTCCACCGCCAAGGATTCTACGGTCGCCAAGGCTGATTCCGCCAAGGATACGACCAAGACCCTTTCCGATGACGAATTGCTCGGTAAGGCTCCGGCAGCCGAAGTGGCCGCAACCGATTCTGCCAAGGATTCTGCTGCAGTCGAGGCTCAACCGGCATCTGAGGTCGGCGTTGCTCTTTCCGCTTACTACCTGAGTTTTGGTAATGGTGGCTTTATCGCCGAAGAAAATGTGGAAAAGGTCAAGAAGCTCCTTGCTACCGACGGTGTGCAGAAGCTGATTCCGCGCGATGTCGCTTTCGCTTTCGGCAGCGGTCTTGAACCGGTGCAGCGTGATTCCAAGATCAAGGCCAAGCGCCTTTACTTGCTCAAGCGCCGTGCCGAAATGGCCGGTGACGATGTGGTCGATGCTCGCCCCTACCGCGTGTCTGACGGTGTGAGCGCCGGTGAAGTGGCCGTGAGCCTCAAGTTCGGTGGCATTGGTCCTAAGAAGTTCTCTGCCGTGACTGCCGCCAACATCGGCAAGCAGATGGCTATCGTGCTCGACAACCAGGTGATTTCTGCTCCGGTGATCCGCGACCGTATCCCGAACGGCGAAGCCCAAATTACGGGTCTCGACGACATGGCCGAAGCTAACCGCCTCTCTGTGGTGCTCCGCGCCGGTGCCCTCAAGGCTCCGATGAAGATTATTGAAAGCCGCAGCGTGGGTGCAACCCTCGGTGAAGAAAACATTGTGCAGGGTTTCGGTTCCGGTGCTATCGGCCTTATCCTCTGCTTGGTGTTCATGGTTGCCTACTACCGCCTCGGTGGTTTGATTGCAAGCTTCGGTATGGTGATCAACACCTTGGTGACCGCCGCCGTGATGTCTGTGTTTAACGCTACGTTGACCTTGCCGGGTATCGCAGGTTTCATCCTCGTGGTCGGTATGTCTCTCGACGCCAACGTGATTATTTACGAACGTATCCGTGAAGAACTCAAGAACGGCCTGACCGCCCGCGCCGCCGTGGCCAAGGGTTACGAACGCGCCTTCGGTGCCATCTTGGACTCCAACTTGACCACCGTGCTTACCGGCCTTATCCTTTATAAGATTGGTACCGGTTCCGTGAAGGGTTTCGGTCTTACTCTTACGATTGGTATCTTGACTTCCTTGTTCTGCGCTATCACGGTGACTCGCTCTATTCTTGACTGGCGTCTTGCCAAGGCTGATCGTACCACGCTTTCGATTGGTTCCGGCTTCAAGGCTATCAACGAAGCGAACCTTCAGATCATTCCGAACCGCCGTCGTTTCGGCCTCGTTTCCATGATCCTGATTGTTGCCTCTATTGCCTTCATCGCTGTCAAGGGCTTCGACTTCAGCATCGACTTCACTGGTGGTCAGGTTTATACCGTGCAGTACCAGGATAGCGACAAGCATGAAAAGGATTTGAGCAAGGCTTTGTCTGCTGCCGGTATCTCTGGCACGAAGGTCCGTACGCTCGGTGGTACTTCTGCTAACTCTTACCAGATTAGCATGCGCGCCTCTGATGACGCCCAGTTCGAACTCAAGATGGCTCAGGCCTTCGAAAAGGCCGGTCAGAAGTGTGAAATCGTCGCTAAGGACAATGTGGGTCCGACCATCGGTAAGGAACTGCGCTTCAACGCTATCCTTTCTGTGATTCTCGCATGGCTCGGCATTCTGATTTACGTGTGGTTCCGCTTCGGTAAGTTCGGTCTCGGCTTCGGTGTCGCGGCCGTGCTCGGCCTGGTACACGATACCGTGATTACGCTTGGCTTCATCTCTGCCTTCGGTCTTTCCTTCGATGGCGCCTTGATTGCCTCGCTCCTCACCATGATCGGTTACTCTGTGAACGACACCATCGTGAACTTCGACCGTATTCGTGAAAACACTGCTGTGTATGGTTCCAGCAACTTCGCCGAAACCATCAACAAGTCCCTGAACCAGTGCTTCAGCCGTACCATGGTGACCTCTCTCACGACCTTGTTCGTGTGCGTAATCCTCGCCGTGATGGGTGGTTCTTCCATCCGCGACTTTGGCTTGGTCCAGTGCTTCGGTATCCTTATCGGTACCTACTCTTCTGTGTGCATCTGCTCTCCCGTGGTTCTGTGGTGGAGCAAGCGCTTCAAGAAGGGTGTGTAATTTAGCACTAAACTCAAAAAAAGCTTTAAAAAACCTCGGTTTTGCCGAGGTTTTTTTTATATTTGAAGCCGTTCGATAAAGGGGGCTCCTATGCTCAAGAAGTACTACAAGATCGAATCGGGTCGCCTCGCTAGTGCCCCGAACGAAGACAGCGCCGACATCGTGATGATGGGTTCCTTGAGCCAAGAGCAACGTAGCGTGCTCGTTAAAGAGTACGAAATCACCGAACATACCATAGCCTCTGCTTTCGACTCGGACGAACTTTCCCGCATCGAATACGATGACGATTTTACGACGATCGTGTTTAAGAAGCCGAAGAACTATTCGGCAAGCGACAACTTCCAGTTCCGCGTGGAATCTTTCGGTATATTCATCTTCAAGGACTGGGTTCTGCTCCTGACGGACTCTGACATTCCTATCATGGATGAAAAGCGCTTTTCGAAGATTGACAGCTTGAACACCTTCGTGCTGCGTGTGTTGAGCTACGCCATCTTCCACTTCAACGAACACTTGAAGATTATCAACCGCATTAACGACGAGTTGGAACAGAAACTGCGCACGGCCATGGAAAACAAGTACCTGCTTAGCATGTTCAGCTTGAACAAGGGCTTGATTTACTACGTGAGCGCCTTGAACAGCAACGATACTCTGCTCAAGAAGTTGCAGATTGGCCGCAGCCTGAACTGGAGCGAAAACGAACGGGAACTGCTGGACGATATCGTGATTGAAAACCGCCAGAGCCTGCAGCAAGCAGAAATCTACGCCAACATTTTGACGTCCATGATGGATGCCCGCGCAAGCGTCATCAGCAACAACGTGAACACGCTGATGAAGAACTTGACGATTGTGACGATTTCTATTTCTCTCCCGACGTTCTTCGCAAGTTTGTTTGGAATGAACGTGAAGTTGCCCTTCGGCATGAACGGAGACGCCACGGTCGGTTCGCCGATGGCCTTTTGGCTGATTATCGCGTTGTGTATCTTGTCGGTGATTGTGTTTACCGCTTTCTGGATGCGTCGGAAATAAAAAATTTGAATTTCTGCACAAATGTTCACTAAAAATTAGACGGCTAAGCCGTCTTTTTCTATATTGCGGCACATGACAAAGTCTATTGAAATCCGCGACGCGCACGAACACAACCTCCGCCATGTGAACCTTTCCATTCCCCGCGATTCCATCGTGGTGGTAACTGGCGTTTCCGGTTCGGGCAAGTCGAGCCTCGCGTTCGATACGGTGTTCCAGGAAGGTCAGAGGCGATTCGTGGAATCGCTCTCGGCGTACGCGCGCCAGTTCATTGGCCGCATGAAACACCCCGAGGTAGAGAGCGTGCGCGGTATTTCGCCGACGATTTCGATTGACCAGAAGACGGTGAACCGTAACCCGCGTTCGACGGTGGGTACGGTGGTGGAGATTTTGGACCATTATCGCTTGCTTTTTGCCCGCCTCGGCGTGCCGCATTGCCCCGATTGCGGGCGAGTAATCCAGGCGCAGACGGTGGACCAGATTGTCGATAATTTGTATGTGAGCGATGAGGGCAAGCAGATTACGGTGATGGCGCCGATTGTGCAGGAGCGCAAGGGTGAATACCGCAAGGAGTTGGCAGAACTCAAGGAAAACGGCTTTGTGCGTGCCCGCGTGGACGGCACGATTTACAGGCTTGAAGAAGTGCCTGCGCTGGTGCGTTACGAGAAGCACACGATTGAGGCGGTGATTGACCGCTTGACGCTGGAACGCAAGAACATGAGCCGCCTGCGCGAGGCGCTGGAAGGCGCACTGAAATTGACCGACGGAAAGTTGGTGAGCTTCTTGCTGTCGGCAGGTGAGGGCAAGGAAGAATATCGCCTGCAGGGCACTTTGCTCGCTTGCCCCAAGTGCGGCATATCCATCCCGGAACTGGAACCGCGGTTCTTCAGTTTTAACGACCCGAAGGGCCGCTGCCCCGCGTGTAAGGGTATGGGCGAAAGCTACAAGTTCGACTTGGACCTAATTATTCCGGACAAGACGAAGTCCATCAAGGAAGGCTGCATTGCGACCATCAAGAAGGACGACGGGACGCTGATTTTTAGCGACTTCGGCCGCCGCAACTTGAGGAACATTGCGAACGAGATGCATTTTTCGCTGAATACGCCGTGGAACAAGCTCAAGAAGGCGCAGCAGGATGCCGTCTTGTACGGCACGCCCAGCGGGAGCGAACGGGGAATCATGCCCATCATGGAAGAACTGTGGGACATGTGGCACATTTACCACTTCCGCAAGTACATGCAGATTGGCGTTTGCCCCGAATGCCACGGCACGCGAATCAACCGCACGGCGAATGCGGTCACGTTCCATGGCGTGAATCTGACCGAGATGACGGAATGGTCCGTCGAGAAGTCGGTGGAATTTTTCAACAAGATTGACTTGTCCGAAAAGGAAAAGCGAATCGGCAAGGAAATTCTGAAAGAGATTCGCGGGCGACTTTCGTTCCTCAACGCAGTGGGGCTGGGTTACCTGACCATCAACCGCAAGGCGTCCACGCTTTCGGGCGGTGAAGCGCAGCGTATTAGGCTTGCAAGTGCCGTGGGCGCCGGCCTGCAGGGCGTGCTTTACGTGCTTGACGAGCCGAGCATCGGGCTCCACCCCCGCGATAACGATAAACTGCTCGGGATGTTGGAACATTTGCGTGCGCAGGGCAATTCCCTGATTATCGTGGAACACGACGAAGACACCATGCGCCATGCGGACTGCGTGATTGACGTGGGGCCGGGTGCTGGCGTGGAAGGCGGTCGCGTGATTGCGGCAGGAACCGTCGAGGAGCTGGAGAAGAACAAGGCTTCGCTGACGGGTGCGTACCTGAGCGGCCGCAAGGCCATTGAAATTCCCGAAAAGCGCAAGAAGATTGACAAGAATACGCCCAAACTCAAGATTTGCGGTGCCGCTGAAAACAACCTCAAGAATATCGATGTGGAAATTCCGCTGGACGGCGCGCTCACCGTGGTGACGGGTGTTTCTGGCTCCGGCAAGAGTACGCTGATTAACCAGATTTTGCGCCGCGAACTGGCCCGCGTGTTCTATAACTCCGAAGAACCGGTAGGCAAGTTCGACCATCTGGAAGGCCTCGAAAACATCGACAAGGTGATTGAAATCGACCAGACGCCGATTGGCCGCACGCCGCGAAGCAACCCGGCAACGTACACCAAGATTTGGGACGACGTACGCGACCTTTTCGCGAGCATGGAAGAAAGTAAGATTCGCGGGTACAGCAAGAGTCGTTTCAGCTTCAACGTGAAGGGCGGCCGCTGCGATGCATGCGAAGGCGCGGGCGTGAAAATCGTGGACATGCACATTTTGCCGAGCGTGCAGGTGACCTGCGAAGTCTGCGGTGGCAAGCGCTTTAACGATGCCACGCGCGAAGTTTATTTCAAGGGCAAGAACGTCTCCGAAATTTTGGACATGAGCATTGCCGATGCAGCGGAATTCTTCAAGGATATTCCGAAGATTGCAGAACCGCTGAATTTGCTTGTGGAAGTGGGCCTCGGCTACCTTACTTTGGGCCAGCCTTCGACAACGCTCAGCGGCGGTGAAGCGCAGCGCATTAAAATTGCTTCTGAACTGCGTCGCCCGGGTACCGGCAAGACGCTTTACCTGCTCGACGAACCGACGACGGGCTTGCACTTTGAAGACATCCGCAAACTCATGGATTGCCTGAATCGCCTGCGTAGCCTCGGCAACAGCGTCGTGATTATTGAACACAACCTGGATGTGATCAAGTGCGCTGACTGGATTATCGACTTGGGCCCGGATGCGGGCATCCACGGCGGTCGCGTGATTGCGACAGGTACGCCGGAACAGATTGCGAAATGCAAAAAATCCGAAACGGGCAAGTACCTCGCGCCGGTGCTCGCGAAAAAGCACGGCGAAAACCATCACTTTGACCGCACACTCAAGGGCGGCGAAGATTTGTCGCTCGATATCGAGGTGCATGGCGCCCGCAAGCATAACCTCAAGAATATCGACGTGACGATTCCGCGTCACAAGCTTACGGTGGTCACAGGCGTTTCGGGCTCTGGCAAGTCGAGCCTTGCTTTCCATACGCTGTTTAGCGAAGGCCAGCGCCGCTTTGTGGAAACCTTGAGCACGTATGCCCGCCGCTTCTTGGGCCGCCCTGACCACGGGAGCATCGATTCGATTTCGGGCTTGGCTCCTGCGATTGCGATTGACCAGAAGAGTGCGAGCAAGAGCCCGCGCAGTACGGTGGCGACCCTCACCGAAATCTATGACTACTTCCGCATTTTCTGGGCGAGGGTCGGCACCCCGCATTGCTTGAAATGCGGGAAGCCAGTGTCTTCGTACAGCGCGGGCGACCTGATGCAATACGCCTTCGATCGCGATTTGAACAAGAAGGTAACCGTCCTTGCCCCGTTCGAAATCAAGGACGTACTGAAGCTTTCGAAAATCCTCACTGAGAAGGGTTACCGCAAGGTTTACCTCGGCAATAAGCTGGTGGAACTTCCGCTTCCGAAAATTCCGACCCGTGAAAAACAGTTGTTCGCCGTCGTCGATACGGTCGTGGTCAAGGAAGAAAACCGCGCTCGCCTAGTGGAAGCGTTTGAGCGCGGCTACCGCGATGGCAATGGAATCCTTTATGTGGAAGACGAAATGGGTGGTCGCTTGGCCTGTTCCGAAAAGCCGGGCTGCCCCGATTGCGGCTGGTACATGGATTCGGCGCTGAACCCGAAGCACTTCAGTTTCAATACGCACTGGGGCGCTTGCGAAACCTGCCTTGGCCTCGGTCACTTTAAGGATGGCGAAGTTTGCCCCGATTGCCACGGCGAACGCTTGAAACCGGAATATCTGGCGGTCCGTATCGGCGACAAGAACATTATGGATGTGAACCACATGAGCATCGCCCAGGCGCTCGAATGGTTCAGCAACGAAAACTTCAAGCGCGACAACTTCGGGGGCGACAAAAATCCTGATGGCAAGATGACGGTTGCCGAACCTTTGCTCCGTGAAATTGTGGGGCGCCTCAACTTCTTGAAGGGCGTGGGCCTCGGCTACATCGGCCTTGACCGCGCGGGCGATACGCTCAGTGGCGGTGAATCTCAGCGCATTCGCCTCGCAAGTCAGATCGGTAGTGGTCTCGAAGGAGTGCTCTACGTACTGGATGAGCCCACGGTGGGCCTGCACGAAAGCGATACTGCCATGCTGCTCGATACGCTTTACCGCCTGCGCGATTTGGGAAACACGCTCGTGGTGGTGGAACACGACATGAAGATGATGCAGGCGGCCGACCACATTATTGACATGGGCCCGGCGGCGGGCGAGTTCGGCGGTGAAGTCGTCGCCGAGGGTTCCCCGGAGCAGCTCTCCAAGCCGTATGCGCTCCAGCAGTTCCCGCGTAGCGAGACGGTCAAGTACCTCACGCACACCATCCCGATGGCGAACGAGATTGCGGCAAAGCCCATTACCGATTCCACGGAATTCTACGAATTCGAAAAGTTGAATCACAACAACCTGAAGAATTTGTCTGTAAAATTCCCGAAGGGCGCGATTAGCGTGGTTTGCGGTGTTTCGGGGTCGGGCAAGAGCTCCATGGTCATGGACGAAATCTACCCGCGCCTCAAGAAGAAATTCCAGGCCCGCGGTCGCAAAAAGCAGAGCGGCGAAGTGTTGCTGGTGGACCAGAGTCCGATTTCGGGTACGCCTCGCAGCACGCCCGCGAGTTTCACGGGCGTGTTTGACGAAATCCGTAGGCTTTTCGCCAAACTGCCGCAAGCCAAGTTGAAGGGCTTCGATTATGGCCGCTTCAGTTACAACTTGGCTCGCGGCCGCTGCGAGGCCTGCGAAGGCCGCGGCGCCATCTCGGTAGAAATGCACTTCCTTTCGGACGTGTGGGAAGTCTGCGATGTCTGCGGCGGCAAGCGTTACAATCAGGAGACTCTCACCGTCACCTTTAAGGGTAAAAATATCGCTGACGTGCTCGACATGCGCGTCGCCGAAGCCTGCGAATTCTTCAAGGACCAGCCGAAAATCCTCCCGAAACTGGAATGCCTGCGCGATGTGGGCCTCCCGTACGTGAAACTCGGCCAGTCCGTCACCACGCTCAGCGGCGGCGAATCGCAACGCCTCAAGTTGGCGGCGGAACTTGCCCGCAAACCCGCCCAAGAAATGGTCTACCTGCTCGATGAACCGACTACAGGGCTCCACCTCAAGGACATTCAGATTCTCTGGAACATGCTCCGCAAACTTTCTGCCCGCGGCGATACGGTCATCGTTATCGAACATCATCCGGACATTATTCGCCTTGCGGATTGGAAGGTGGAGCTTGGCCCTGTCGGTGGTGCCGAAGGAGGTCATTTGCTCAAAATCGGGGCAAATCAGACCTAAAACCACCATCGTTGTGAGCGAAAAAAGAAATGTTTTTATATTTCGTTTAGAAATGTAGACAGGAGAAAATATGTCCCTTACCCGTTTGCTTCCGCTTTTGTTGCTGTTGCCGATTCTGATTTGGGCAGCCGACAGTGACAAGAATTTCAGGGTCGCCCCAACTATGTTCAAGGAAGGCGTTCTGATGGAGCCTGTCGCCAACATGGCGATTGTCAAGAAGGAAAAAATGATCTTGTCGGAATCTCCGATGGTTCCGCTGCGCCCGAACATCATGTTCATGCGCCATAAGAAGGGCCCCAAGGAATACCTTTGGTTCACAGGTCCCGTTGACGTCAAGAACTTTGAAAAACTGCACGCCTTTAGCCTGGCTGACAACTACCTGAGACCTGCCGAAGTGATGCTGTTGCGTTTCTACGGTTCCCAAACCTCCAGGGCATTCCAGGACGAAGCCGATATTTATTTCGATAGGGAATACATCTATTCTCCGCGTGTTCCGAAACTTTATTTTAGAAAGAATGGCCAGTGGCAGATGATCCAGGAAACGGAACGTCCGGGCATTATTTCGATTAAGTCCAATATTAAGGGGCTCGAAGCGATTTCGATTTCTGTTCCCATGAAGGAAGTTCCGTCCTTAGTTTATCCGGTTAACCCGGGCATGTATGCCTTCTCGTTTTCGGCTCCGAATTACCTGCCGTATGTCGATGCCATTTCTGTTCCGGGCGGCTCCATGGTTGAACTTAAACCGCAATTGCCGGTTGTAGATACCGCTTCCAGGGTCAAAGCTACGACTACGGTCACATTGCATGCGGTTACCGTTGCCAAGACCCTTGAAGAAACCGAACACCTGTTTGACGTGCTTACCCGCGATGTCCAGACCTCCATCGAAAAGGTCGATACCAACGAATTTGACAAGATTTACCCGCCGCTTCGCAAGCCTCTGCTTCTTGGCGTGTCTTCCGATGACAGCGTCTATGTCAAGTACCGTAACCGCTACAATGGTAAGCGTGAAGAAGCCAAGCTTTATTGGCGCATGAACAGAATGGGTTCTGCAAGTGCCGTAAATGTTGCCCTCCGCCGTAAAATCGATAGCCTGCAGGCTATTCCTCATAAGGTTTCCCTCGTGCCTACGTCTATTGAAGCGGTTAACGACGAAAAACTCTGCGAAGACGTAATCGATTCTGTTGCCATGCGTGAGCAGGCAAAACAGGATTCCATTGCGAAGGCAAATGCACCCAAGGATACGACGGTCAAGGACTCTACAGCCGCCGCAGCCGTTCCCGCCGAACCCGTAATCAAGACGAAACGTGTGTGCAGAATGGCCGCAGTCCGCATTAACTATGGTAAGAAGGGAGATCGTTATGACGTGTCCTGGGTCGGCAATGCCGAAGGCTATACCGCCGACTCCCTGTTCGCCCTGCTCACGTCGGGTGCATCTTCTCGCGCCTTTATCTCTATCGAAAGAAACAAGCCCGTCTGGATTTACCATGAAGGAGACTTGAAGGGCCGCCATCATTACCGTTACCAAAAACACGAACTGGTTGTGAACGACAAGCCGCTCCAGAGTCACGGTGCTTTTGAACTTCCGCAGTATATCTACGACGAACCCGAAGTTCAGGAATGGCTGAACCGCCCGATTGAGGAAGATGCCCATAAGGTGCAGGAACCCAAGGCGAAGGCGCTCAGGGTGGACGAGAGTGGCGTTGCGCTCGATGTTTCCATGAAGGTTCCGCGCGTCATTCGCGACCGTGACCGTGGTACGGTGGCCTTGATCGATTCCGGTTCCTTCCGTTACAAGGGCAAGGTGGTTTCGCTGTCTCCGTTTGCAATCCACACGACCGAAGTGACTCAGCAGTTCTTCAAGGACGTGATGTCCAAGATTGATTCTACGAAGCGCATCAAGGATCGTTCCTCCTTTACGGGTGCCCGTCATCCGGTGCACAATATCACTTGGAACGATGCTCAGTCCTTCTGTAAGGCTATCGGTGGCGACCTGCCGACCGAAGCCCAATGGGAATTTGCTGGCCGTGCCGACAACAACGAAGGCGCTCTTTGGAACCTTGACGAAAACCCGGATCCGGGTGCATACGCCATTTACAAGGCGAACTCCTATAGTCTGGGCAAGAAGAACCCCGCATACGGTCCGCAGCCGGTAAGCACCAAAAAGTCCAACGCCTGGGGTATCTTCGATATGTCGGGTAACGTTGCCGAATGGACTCGCGACAAGTACTTCATGTTCTCGGTCTGGGTAGAATCTTCTAACCCGACGGGTGCCATGATGGGTTCTTCCAAGGTGTACAAGGGTGGTTCCTGGAAGGACAAAGAAAGTCTGTTGAACCTGACTGAACGTGATGATGAAGATCCGCGTTACTGGTCTGATGCCATCGGTTTCCGTTGCGCATTCCCCAGGGATCTTTTTGAAGGAAAATAATGTTTAAAGGAATGCGTCTATTCAAAAAGCTTACGGCTATCCCGTATCTGCTTGTTATTGTTGCTTTGCTGATGCCTTTGGCTAATGTTTCTTGTGCCGACGACGTAATTGCCGAGCCCACTCTTTACGAGCTTGCGTCGGGCCTCGATTTGCGCCAGGAACTGAAACAGCCTGCCTTGGGTATTCTTGAAAAGATGGAAACGGGTAACCCGAGTGCCATGGAAAAGTTCCGGCAGACCATGCCGCATTTCCCGCAAATGGAACCGGTTCCGTTCCTCTACGTGATTCTTGCGGGTGCCGTGATTGCGGGCTTGTTTGCGTGCTTTACTCCACTGGGCTCCATTGCAATGGGAATGCTTACGATGGTCTCGCTCTGGTTCTTCCTCTCGAAACTCGGACAGATCAATTCAGCCATGGGGATGTCACTCTTGAAGGTGGAACCCGGCATCGGGATTCATGCGGCATCGTTCATGATTCTGATAGGAACTGCGATGAACCTCGCAACAATCATCCGCCCGATTGTAGAAGAACTTAAGGCGCGACGCGCCGCGAAAAAGAAGTAAAAAAATTCGCCAAAAGAAAAAAACTCGCCACAAGGCGAGTTTTTTAATGTGTAGTGTGAAATGTGTAATGATTAATTCCACATCCCACATTCCACATTATACATTGAATAAGAAGTACATGATGTCGCCATCCTGTACCACGTAGTCCTTGCCTTCGGTGCGGACAAGGCCTGCTTCCTTGGCGGCGTTCCAGCTGCCGTGCTTCAGGAAGTCTTCGTAGCTCAAGGTTTCTGCGCGAATAAAGCCGCGTTCGAAGTCGGTGTGAATTACGCCTGCGCACTGCGGAGCTTTGTAGCCGGCGTGGAACGTCCAGGCGCGGCATTCCTTTTCGCCTGCGGTAAAGAAGGTGCGGAGCCCAAGGATTTCGTAACCCTTGCGCACCACGGCGTCGAGGCCCGATTCCTTCATGCCGAGTTCCTTCAGGAATTCGGCCTTGTCCGCAGGTTCCATGGCAGAAAGTTCTTCTTCGATCTTGCCGCTGATCATGATGACTTCGTGACCGTTTGCAGCAGCGTATTCCTTCAGCTTTTCCACATAGGCGTTACCGGTGAGGATGTCGTCTTCCTTCACGTTGGCGCAGTAGAAGAGCGGCTTTGCAGTCAACAGGGCCAAGTCCTTGACGATTGCTTCCATTTCTTCGCTGTCGTGCATTACGGTGCGGGCGGCCTTGCCTTCCTGGAAGGCGTCGCGGAGCTTTTCGCAAGCGGCGAGACGGGCCTTGGCTTCGGCTCCACCCATGCGGGCGGCCTTCGCTTCGGTAGCGAGGCGCTTTTCGACCGAGTCGAGGTCCTTCAAGATCAGTTCGGTTTCGATAATTTCGACATCGCGGACCGGATCCACGGAACCGTGCACGTGCACGATGTTTTCGTCGTCGAAGCAGCGGATGACTTCCATGATGGCTTCGCATTCACGAATGTGGGTCAGGAACTGGTTGCCGAGGCCTTCGCCCTGGGCGGCGCCCTTTACAAGACCTGCAATATCCACAAATTCTGTAACGGCGGGAACGATGGATTTCGGATTGTAGACCTTGACCAGTTCGTCGAGGCGGCTATCCGGCACGCTCACCATACCCACGTTCGGTTCGATGGTGCAGAAGGGGTAGTTGGCCGCTTCGGCGCCGGCGTTGGTGATGGCGTTAAAGATGGTGGACTTGCCCACGTTGGGGAGGCCTACGATACCGCATTTAAAACCCATGATAATCTCCAGTTTTGGCGGCTACCTATCTGCCGCTCGTTTTTTTGCGATGTAAAGGTAGAAAAATGCCCTTGGAGGCAGCCCCATGAAAATCTAAATTTACGCCCGTTTTTAAGGTACACAATCAAGAAACTTATGGCTAGCCACTCGTCAAAGACGAACATCGATATGCTGAATGGACCCCTTGGGAGAAAAATCCTGCGGTTCGCCATTCCTATTGCCTTGAGCAGCATTTTCCAGCAGATGTTCAACTTGGCAGATGTCGCCGTGGTGGGGCAGTTTGCGGGTGACAAGGCTTTGGCGGCCGTGGGCGCGAATACCTTCGTCATCAATTTGCTAATCAACTTGTTCGTGGGCCTTTCCGTGGGCGCGAATGTGGTGGTAGCCAATTCCATTGGCGAGCGCAATTACCGTTCCGTGACCCGCAGCGTGCACACGTCGGTGATGGTCGCCTTCTTTAGCGGGATTTTGCTTTCGTTTGTGGGTATCTTTTTTGCAAGGCCGATTCTTGAGTTGATTTCGACTCCGGCAGACGTGTTGGACATGGCGGTGCGTTATTTGCAAATTTATTTTGCCGGCATGCCCTTCGTGATGGTGTATAACTTTGTGTCGGCGGTCTTGCGCAGCAAGGGCGATACAAAACGCCCGCTGTACGTGCTTATGGTGGCGGGTGCGCTGAACGTGGTGCTGAACCTGATTCTGGTGGCGGGCTTTGATATGGGCGTGTCGGGCGTGGCGATTGCGACAGTGTTTGCAAACGCCATCAGTGGCATTACTTTGTTCTACCTCCTGTTGCATGAGGTGGGCCCATTTAAGTTGGAGTTCTGGAAGTTGCGTGTGACGCCCTTCTTCTTGAGCCGCATTCTGCGCGTAGGGATTCCGACAGGGCTTCGCGGCGTCGTGTTTTCGTTTAGCAATGTGTGCCTACAGTCGGCTATCAATAGCCTCGGTTCTGCAACGGTGGCGGCTTCGTCGATCGCCCTCAATTACGAATTCGTGGTGTACTATTGGCTGAGTTCTTTTTCGCAGGCGTGCGTGACTTTCGTGGGGCAGAATTACGGCGCAAGGAATATGGAACGCTGCCGTCGCGCGGTCCGCTGGTCACTATTGCTGGGGTGCTGTTCTACGGTTATCTTGAGCGCCCTCTGCTGCGTTTTCGCATTCCCGATGCTGTCGGTGTTTACATCGAATACCGAAATCATTGAAATTGCCTCCATTCGCATGTATGTGGTGGTGGGGCTCTTGTTCATCAACGTGTTCCTGGATGTGTTTTCAGGAGCGCTTTCGGGAATGGGCAAGTCCCTGGCGCCTGCGCTTACCTGCATGGTTGGGGTCTGCGGAATCCGCATTCTCTGGGTGATTTTCGTGTTCCCCCAGTACAAATCCTTTGCTTCGCTGATGGTTGTGTACCCGATAAGCTGGATTCTTACGAATTCTGTGATTATGGGAATCTATTTCTACCATGTGAGACGTGTCAAGTTTTAGTATATTTCGGACAATGCGTTATTTAAAACTCGCCTCATTGTCTTTATTATTTGCCCTTTCGGCTTGCGTTTACGAGCCGGAACAGTTTGCGGGTTCTGAAACCTCCAATGAAAAGACTGAAACGGGCTCGATTGTTGCGGTGAACGGTGGTAAGCAAATTTGCAACCCTTCCGTTTCCCAGGATCCTGAAAATTATCCGGCTGCAATGCTTTGGCTGAACTTTGGCGGCAAGCTGAATGTAGAAGCCCCCGATTCCGTGTACACGACTTCGAAGGTGGTGCAGCATGACCGTCTTTCGGTGTCCGACACCTCGGGTAAGGTTCTTTGGTATTTGATGCGTGATACTGAAGCGGGCGATTGCCAGTTCCAGGATCCGGAATGGAGTACGCACCCGAACTATATTGTGGCGCTCCGTGCTTACGATACCAAGGGAAACAAGGCTTGCGAAAACCTGGATTATGGCGTTTTTGCAGTCCGTATGTCCGACAAGAAGAAATTCTTCTTCTACGACAAGGACATGAGTGAATTTGCGACTCCGCACTTGTGGGTGAATCCCGATGCCGTGCTTGATTCTTCGGCCGATGATTCCAAGGTTGAAGGATTCTTCGGCACAAGCGATGTGCGTCTGGTTTATGTGAACAAGAAAGACCAGATTGTATTTGTGGACTACGCCAATGGCGGAGCCAAGAAGGCCATTACGCTCAAGAAACCCTCTGGTGTCGATGGCTGGATGATGGATAGCCCCATGATTTCGCCCGATGGCAAGTATGTGGTCTACAACGTGATTAACGCTGCGATGACGGGTTGGCGCTCCTTTATTCAGGAACTTTCGAAGGACGCTTCGCCATTTGAAATCGAAAAGAAGTCGGGCATGATTTCTGAACCGGTTCAGCCGCACTGGTTCACTTTTGCCGGGCGCCTATTTGTAGTGTGGGCGGAATTTCCGCAGGGTTCACAGTACGTGAACAAGAATGATTTGACCGATGCATCGGTGCAAAACGGTAGTGCAGGTCGCACGATGATGCGCGAAATCAAGTTGGCTGCCAACGCCCCTGCAGACCTTGCGTTTGAATGGGTCGATAACGCCAAAGAAATTGCTTCGGTACCGATGATTGGTGGCCGTTCGCCGGATGGATTCTTCTTGGCGACTGGTGCGAACAATGGCTATTTGCTGAAGCTCCCGTGAGGTAAACGATGAAGAAGAATTTATTTAGCGGGATTTTGTCTGGCGTTGCCTTGGCTCTTGTGGCAGGTGGTGCGTTTTATGCCGGTTTTAATTCGCCTGTAGAAGTTGCTACTCCGTGGGCGTCCATTGGTGGTTGCGGTGCGGGCGGTTCCGGTGGCGGTTCTGGCGATGGCATCAAGTGGATTGGCCAGGGTGTTTCTGGCGGCTACCTTGAAGTCGAAGCATTTACCAAGTACACGGTTGGCCAGAATTTCACGGGTGTCTCGTTCACGCCGCATCTGTCTATCAAGCCGACTTGGTCGACCAAGCTCGGTGTGTCAATTCCTTGGATGAGCCATAGCGGCGAAGTGCAGTACCGCAGTAACCAGATTCCGGCAGACCGCACCACGGGTGGCGTGGGCGATGTGTCCATTGACTTTAGCAAGACAATCGGTAGCGGTGGTGCCGCATCGCTTTCGGCAAGCCTCACCATTCCGACTGGTCAGTACGACATCAAGCGCGGTACCGATTCTGGCAAGGAACTGTTGCCGAGCAGTTTCCAGAAGGGCTCGGGCCTGTATTCGCTTACGCTCGGTTGGGACTACAGCCGCGATACCGACAAGGGAATCTGGCTTTACGGCCTTAGCTACACGCACCCGTTTGCCATGCACCTGATTTCGGGTGAGAACGAATTCAACGATTCTTACTGGAAGGACATGGAACACGAAGGCGACCGCTTTGAATACCGCTTCAAGCCTTATGGCGAAAACGATTTGGGCGCCTACACTCCGCCTTCGGTGGGCGGCTCCATTGCTTACGGCTATCGCGGTCGTCCGGGAATCGTGCAGAGCTTCGGCGTGAATTTCTCGGTGCCGCTCGGAGTTGCATGGATCAATTCCGAAAAGGTCGGAACTTACGACCCGCGCCCCGACCCCGATCATCAGGCCTGGTCTCTCGCCTTTGCTTATGGCATCGAATTCTCGAATGCGGACTTCCCGGTGTTTCTTGCGGTCTCTTTGCCGCTCCACGACAAGAGTAACGCCGCTGACCCCGATGACGAATACGACGAAAGCCCCATGCGCAAGTGGGACGCTCCCGACTGGAGTGACTTTGGCCAACAGTGGACTATCGCCGTCGGCATCAAGGGAAGCTTTTTCTAATTCGGATTTCGGAATTATGAGTTCAGAATTATTTTTCAACTCCGAATTCTGAACTCTGAATTCAGAATTCGCCTACGCTCGCGGGTGCGTTTTCTTGAAAGCTTCTCGCAGGCGTTCGGCGTTCACGTGCGTATAGACTTGCGTGGTCGAGATGTTCGAATGCCCGAGCATCTCTTTTACGCTCATGATTTCGGCGCCGTTTTCGAGCAGGTGCGTAGCAAAGCTATGGCGGAGCACGTGCGGGCTCGCTTTACCTTCCCAACCGATTTCGCGGAGCAGGTGCTGGATGTCGTTTCGAAGCGTGCGCAGGCCGAAAGGCTTGCCGTCTTCGCTCAGGAATACGTAGCCCGTGGCAGTGGGCATGTGCCCCGCCTGCATTTGCGTTTGTCTGTAATTTGCGATGCGGTCAATAAAGCTTTCGGTAAGTGGAACAATGCGTTCCTTGTTACCCTTGCCGAGCACGCGTACGAGTTTGGCGTTAGTGTCGATGCGGTCCCAGGTGAGATTCTGGCATTCCGAAATGCGGAGCCCGGATCCGTAGATGAGCTCGAGCAGAATGCGCGCCCGTACCTGCGGGAGTTTTGCGTCGGCAGGCAGTTCCGGAAATTTTTCTTCGGCCAAGTCCTTTTGTCCAAGAACGTTCACCAAGCGCTTGGGGCGTTTGGGCATGGGAACGTTTTCGGCCGGATTCTTTTCGCAAATTTTGCTCTTGACCAGGTACTTGCCGAAACTCTTTAGGGCGGCCAAGTGTTCGCAAATGCTTGTGGGCGCAAGTTTCTGCTTCATCTTCAAGTCCCACACGAACGTCTTGACGCTCGATTCCGAGAATGCGTTTAGCGGAAATTCGGCTGCGCCTTCGCCGAGATGTTCCAAAAATTTTGTGAGCGACTTGCGGTACGTGTCGATTGTACGCGGCGAAAAACGTCGCCGGTCCGCGATGTACTGTAAATATTGCTCGATGTGTTCCGAAAGGTTCATCTAAAATACTTTTTCACTGGTCTGCAAACCAAAAATAATCTATCTTGAAGGTCAAAGTATGACATTTGCGAAAAATTCTGTTTGTATTGCTTTAATTGCTGTTGCGAATTCTTTTGCCGCCGACCGAGTGGTAGGTGCGAATGCGACCTTGGATATTGAACCGGGTGCGCGTTCTGCCGCATTGGGTTCTGCGACAATGGCCGTCGATGGCGATTACCTGGGGCTCATGTCTAACCCCTACCAGCTTGCAAATGTGAATTACGCATGGGCTTCTTTTTCGCATACCGAATACTATGAAGATACAAAGTATGACTACGCCTCGGCGGTGGTGCCGCTCGGGGTGGGCCAGGGCTTGGGTATTTCTTTTTCAAGATTCGGTGCAGACGATATTCCCTACATTAAAGAGGGCGAACCTCTTCCCGAAGGTTCCAACTACAACACGCTTTCTATTGCAGACTGGGTGTTCTCGGCAACCTTCGGCCGTAAGCTCACCAAGCGCCTGGATTTAGGTATCGGGTTCCATGGCCTGTACCGCGAAATGGACCAGAGCGGCTGGGGCTTCCGCGGCGATGCCGGACTTCGCTTTAATGCGGTCGATGAACTTTACTTGTCGGCCCTCTTGAAGGGCTGGACGTCTTCGGCGACCAGTTGGGAATCGGGCGAGTTCGAATACTCTTCTCCGGAGTTGTATGTCGCTGCCAGTTACGGACTTCCGGTGCCTTACCTGTATGGCAAGTTGAACCTGTATTGGCAGGGTGCCGAACTTTTGCACCGTGAAGCTCGCGACCTGGATTACGAAATGGACCAGTCCCGCGGCAAGCGCGTGTGGGAAAATCCGCTGGATTGGCTTTCGGGCGGTCGCGGCGGTATCGAATACACCTTCGACTTTGGCCTTTCGCTCCGTGCGGGCCTTTCGAGCTTTACCACGCTCCAGAGCGTGACCGCGGGTGCGGGTCTAGTTATTGCAAAATTTGTAAAAGTCGACTACGCGTTCGAATCGCACCCGGTACTTTCTCCGGTGCATCGCGTAAGCGTGAGCATCAGTCCGTACTTGTTTAGTCATGCGCCTAGGCCGGGCACGCCGGAGGCAACTCCGGCAGTCAGCAAGAACTTGACTGAAGAACCCGATGAAGACACCTCTTACGAGGATATGGAACGCGAACCTTACGAAGCCTCTCACTCTACCGAAACGGCGTCCGAGCAGCCTGCTCCGGCGTCTGCATCCGAGCAGGAACAGGGTTCGTCTGCGGCTCAAAACGAAAGTCCGGCTGCCGCTTCGCCGGCCGCTCCCGCTCCGACTAGGAACGCCATCATCGAAACAGACGACGAAGTTTTAGAGTAATTTGGGGCAAAAACCGCGATTTTATCGAGTTTAGGAGCGTTTTTTGGTGATAGGTCGCACACGTTGAACCATAATTAGGCTATATTTTTACCATGCCGCAATTAAAGAATTATCGCGAAGTTGGAATATTTGATTTGATGTCCGCCCCCCTGAATCCGATTGGGGCGTTCGATGCCGAACAGTTTAAGAAAGATGTTCGCGATCTTCTCGCTGAAAAGCCTGACGAAAAGTATTTGGCCGTCGATTTGACGGGTCTCGACTTTGTCTATAGCGACGCCTACAATGCCTTTATCCAGTTCCAGCAGGAAATGGAAGACCGTAAGGGCATTTTTGCCGTCCTTACCAATAACCAGACGATTCTTGTTGGCCTCAAGAAGGCTGGTCTCGACAAGAGCATCATGGTCTTCGCCTACGAAGAAGACTTGATGTCGTTCTCGTTGCAGGCTCAGTCTCCGGCTGCAACTGCCGAACCCGAGATCGAAGTTGTTCACGAAGAACCGGCTCCGGTTGCATCGCAGAACATGGGCTCTACCATGGGCTCTATCGATGTGACACCGTCTCATTTGGATCGCCGTACCGGTCAGCATCGCAGGTTCACCAAGAGCTTCAATGCGATTGCCAAGGAAGAACCGGCTGAAAATTCCAAGAAGAAGGGCCTCGATGTTCCGTTCGACGAAGAACCGTCTTCGGCCAAGACCGTAATCATTGTTGCCTTGCTTATGTTGGCTGCTGTGGGCGGTGCTATCGCGATTTTCAGTCTTTAGTCCGATGCCTGTCGAGTTCCACGAATACACACGTAAGCAAAAAACTTTTAATACTCAACATAAGTTCCCGTTAATCCGACTC
Organism: Fibrobacter succinogenes; assembly: GCA_902756345.1. Taxonomy (GTDB): domain Bacteria; phylum Fibrobacterota; class Fibrobacteria; order Fibrobacterales; family Fibrobacteraceae; genus Fibrobacter. The sequence goes on from CACVQR010000002.1 coordinate 264,723, forward strand.
GTGCTTGTGGCCGTGGCGGCCTTGACGGCATATTTTTCGGGCTTTGTCTCCAAAATCGCAAACGCGTTGCCGCTTCCGGGCAACGAGGAAGAAAAGCCAATCGAAACTTGGGACTACCGCTGCAAACTTTACGGTGGCAAGCCGTTTGTGCTAAAGAAGGGAATGGCGCAGTGCTCGTGGGTGCTGGTTGATTCCATTCCCATTTCGCGCTTGCCGAACCCGTTCTTGCGTTACGTGGGTTCTCTCCGTAAAACTGAAAAGTCCAAGCTCCATTGGATTGCCCCGATTACAGATTTCAGTAATGCATTGCTCGTGATGCACGAAGACAGCGTGCGGTCGGTGTATTTACGTTATATGAAACCGGACTCCAGCTGCATTTGGGTTTCCAAGAATACGGGCTGCAAGTTCCCCGGAGTATGTCCGAGGCTTCCACTGGAATGGTCTGCGCTTTCGATTGACGAAGGCTTTGACTTCGAAGGCCAGGAATCGCTTTTGGCGATGGATGTGTTTAGTGGCGTCGGTGAAGCTCCGATTTATCCGGTGCTTGCAGGGCGCGTGCTCGATGCGGGTCGCGACTCGCTTGGTTACTTTGTTGAAATTGACCACGGCTATAATGTTACGAGTAAAACATTGGGCATGGGAGCACCGAGCGATTCCTTGTCGGTAGGCGATACCGTCGGCGTGCAATCGGTGCTGGGCAGGCTTTCTCCGAAAGACAGCGCGACATTCTTTTTGTCGGTCCGCTTGAATGGACAGTTTGTTCGCTGGAACGATTTTTACGCTTCGACGCATCCTGTCGCACCTGATTCGCTTGCGTCGTTTGAAAAGTTGAACGGTTTTTAATACCTTTGGTCTCATGAACCGCATTCGCTCTAAATACATGGGTCTTGCTTTGCTGTGGATTTTGTCCGCGGTCGTTTTTTTTGCCGGCTGCGAAAAAGACACCGATGGCCCGCTGAATGTTTCGAAAGAAGACTTTAGCTACGATGGCGAAGGGTTCTTTGCCTACGCCCGGCTCGATTCCGGCAAGACAATTCACTTGTCCAAGGACACCCTGTATTTGGACATGGGTAAAATGTGGACGTTCTCGAATTGCGCCTTGAAGTCCATCAATCTGGATTACGACAAGGAAGATTCTGTCCTTTGGATTGCGCCGACGCTTTTGATTCACGCGACTGCCGAAGACTGCGCCGCTCCTTATTACCGCCCCGATACGACTCTCAAGCTTCTGCTTTCGTCGAAGCAGATGTCCGGTATTGGTGTCATCAAGGTGAAAAACGATGCCGACACGTCGCTGGATTCCATTATCCTTCGCCGCGGAAGCCTTTCGAGAGATACTTTTGAAATGTATCTGGATTCCGCTTTTGCTGACGTGCAGGCGTTCCCGCTTCGCACTAAAGACAAAAAGCACGGGAAAAATTACCCGACGGTCATGCGCGTGCTCGATTCCCTTACGCCGCGCGTGTTTTACTGGCGCACCATGAAGTCTACTTGTACGCACCGCGTGGACATGTGCAAGAATACGGTTTCCGATACCATTTACCCGAGTTCCTGGAATATTAACGACACGAACTTGGTGCCGGTGCATTACGCCTGCGCCGATTCCGATTCGGTGTATTGCATCAATTCCAAATGGGAAAACGATTCAACGGAACTGGGCAAGTTGCAGGAACGCCCTGATACCATTTGGCATTACAGCACTTACTATACCGAAAAGATTCCGGAATGCGGAACGTACAGTCACTTTGCGATCAACTCCTTTGTGATCGGTGGGCAGGCCCGCTTTATTCGCGAACTGTTTACGCCCGATAAAGGCGAATCGTTCTGCGGTCCGAATTCTAAGAAAGATTGGATGGTCTATAACTTGTCGACCAACAAGATGGTGGTTGATTCCGACAGCGTTACGGTGCTAGACTCTCTGTATAAAATCTGGAAGAAGGCGACGGTCGCTCCGGATGCCCCGAAAGAAAAATGATTGAATATTCCTATTCTCCCGAAATTGCCGAGGCGGATCGCCCGATTATCCTTGAATCCCGTATTTACAAGGATTGGCTTGAAAAATCTCAAGAAAAGTTCGTGGTGACCAAGGTCCACTTTTCGTCGGTGGATTTTTTGCGCAAGGGTCGCCAGCCGCTATTCATTAAGCTCGATGCGACGGCGACGCTCCCGGACGGACGCCCGGTGCATGGCATTGTGCTTGTTCGCGGGAATGCCGTTGGCGTTTTGGTAGTGTTGCGTTGCGAAGGCAAAAAGTACTTGTTGCTGGTAAGGCAGCCGCGCTTTGCGATTGGCGAGCAGGCGTCGCTTGAAATTCCGGCAGGGATTTTGGACTGGACTGGCGATTACCGCAAGGTTGCCTTGAGCGAACTTGAAGAAGAAGCGCAAATTAAGGCCGACGATTCCGAACTGATTGACCTCATGGACTTTTGGTACAAGGGTAAAAGTGACGGCTTTGCGGCAAGCTGCGGACTTTTGGATGAACGCATTCGTTTGTATGCAATCGAACGCGACGTGACGCCGGAACAGTTGAAGTCCATGGACGGCAAGGATCAGGAATACACCGAAGAAATCGAATGGATAAAGACGGTGGTGCTCCCTTACGAAGACGCCGCCCACGAGTTTGTCGATGGAAAGAACTTGATCGCTCTCTTCTTGTACGAACGCTGGCTTGAGGCTAGAAAAATGTGTAGTGTGTAATGTGTGATGACTAATTATAATTCCGCATCTTACATCTCACATTCCACATCCCACATTAGTCCCTGTTTACCATTTCCCGATGTTGTTGATGGTCAGACCCAGGAAGAAAATGGTCAGGTAACCGTACCATAGACCTGTGAGGACGTAGTTCAATTTGCGCTTGTAGGCCTTGGGTTCGTTTTTATTCTTTTCGCGAATCACGAGAATGTTCTTGCGCAAAAAGTAGGCGCAACCAGCAAGACCAATTAAAGTAGCGAGAATCAAAAGTACGTAAGCCATGCGCCAAATGTAGTAATTAGAGCTTAGAACTTAGAACTTAGAATTTAGAGTTTCTATCTAAGTTCTACCAACTAAGCTCTACTAACAGGGTTTTTAAGCCTCATTTTCTAAAATCCAGTTGCCTAAGGCTTAAAAAATTTCTCTATTTGGTCTGTCTTGACGTTCGTGGACCCGATTTAGGCTTAAATGAGCAGATTTCGGGGCCGTATGCGAACGCCGTTTATTATACGAGGTCTATTTGGTAGCCCAGAAATTGGATACATTGATCGCCCAGGCATGCGAAGCTGCCGGCGTTACATTGGTGGAACAGGACATGTTCCGCGCAGGCAAGAGAAAGACGCTGCGCCTATACATAGACAAGCCCGAAGGGGTGACGATTGACGACTGCTCTAACGTGAGCCGCCATTTGTCTGACGCCCTGGATGCCGATCCGGATATTATTGAAGGTGCCTACACTTTGGAAGTGTCGTCGCCGGGGCTAGACCGCCCCCTCAAGTCGGTTGCCGATTTTACCCGCAATATCGGACGTTTTTTGCGGGTGACCCGCAGTACCGGTAAGCCTGTTACGGGCAAGCTCGTTGCTGCAGACGAAGAAAATTTGACGCTCACCCTTAAAGGCAATGCCGGTGACGTGGTCGTGCCCCGCAGCGAAGTGCTGGTGGCAAAAGTGGATGTACAAATATAATAGGAAGGTCATTTTATGAAGAACGAACCGAAAGTTAACTTGCTCGATGTGCTGAAAGATGTGGTCGAAGCCAAGGATATGGATGATTCCATTGTCATCAACGCTTTGAAGGAAGCCTTGGTGACGGCAGCACGCAAGTACTTGCACATCGAAAAGAAGATCGATGTGGATTTCGATACTGAAACCAACGAAGTCCATGTGTTCTTGCGCGTGGCCGTTGTCGATGACTATCCGGACTATGACCCGAACATGACCGCTGCCGAAGTGGAAGAACTCGACAAGGGTTACATGCTGGTCGAAGAAGCTCGCGACTTTAACGAAGACGCTCAGCCGGGTGACTTCCTCGAAATGGAAATTCCTATTTCTGCATTCGGTCGCCAGGCCATTCAGACTGCAAAGCAGCTCCTGAACCAGCAGATCCGCGATGCCGAACGCCAGAAGATCATGGATACCTACCGCAGCCGTATCGGCACCATGGTGAGCGGCGAAGTGCTTCGTCTTGAACAAAGTAACATCATCGTGAAGCTCGGCAAGCAGACTGAAGCCATGATTCCGGCTCGTGAACAGATCCGCCGCGAACGTTGGGCTCAGGGTAACTCCATCAAGGCCGTGATCGCCCGCGTGGAAGAATCTTCCAAGAACGGTGCCCAGGTGGTGCTGTCCCGCGCTAACGGTGACTTCCTCAAGGAACTCTTCCGTCAGGAAGTTCCGGAAATTTACGAAGGTACTGTCGAAATCAAGGGCGTTGCCCGCGAACCGGGTTTCCGCGCCAAGATTGCCGTGTATTCCCGCGACGAAAAAATCGACCCGGTCGGCGCTTGCGTCGGTATGAAGGGTGCCCGCGTGCAGACGATTGTGCGTGAACTCGGTAACGAACGAATCGACATCGTGCAGTGGAATCCGGATCTGGATACCTTCATTACGCGCGCCTTGACTCCGGCTAACGTAATCAAGCTGATTCACGTGCCCGAAACCCGCCGCACCGTGGTGATTATCAGCGACGAAAACCTCGCTTTGGCGATTGGCAAGAACGGCCAGAACGTGAAGCTTGCTGCAGAACTCGTGCAGCGTAACCTCGACGTGTTCGGTGAAAACGAATGGAACCAGAAGGACGACGAAACGAAGGCTAAGATTACCTCTCCGTCCGCTGCCGATTTTAACCAGAACCGTAAGGCTGCTCGCTAATTTTTAAAAAAGGAACATTGGAAGCTATTCATGGCTAATGAAGAACAAATCAAACCAGTAGACTGGGCAAAATCCCACGGCATCAAGGTTGATGTCGTGATGAAGCTGCTTCGCGATGCGGGCGTTGCTGTCCGTACTCAGGTGTCCAAGCTTGATGCTAAGGATTATGAGAAGATCGAAGCGGACGCCGAGGCCGAACGCCAGAAGGCTGAAGCTCGCAACAAGAATCTGAAAAAGGCGTCTTCCGCAGAAACTTCCAATGCTTCTTCTGACAAGAAGAGTGAGTCTGCTTCGGCTGGCGATGGCAAGAAGTTGAAGGCCACGCTCATCAGGACTAAGAAGCCGGCGAAACCCGCTGCCGCACCGGCCGCTGCAAAGCCTGCCGCTACGGTGAAGCCTGCTGCCCCCGCCCCCAAGGCCGAGGCGCCTGCCGCTGTCGAAGCCCCCGCTGCCGCTGCTGTTGCACCGGCCGCTGTAAAGCCTGCCGCACCGGCCGCAGCTCCTGCAGCCCCGAAGGCTGAAGCTGCTCCGGCCGCTCCCGCTGCACCTAAGGCAGAAACTCCTGTCGCAGAGAAAAAGCCCGCGCCCGCAGCACCTGCTCCGGCACCGGCCACTCCTGCTGCAGTCAAACCTGCTGCTCCGGCTGTAAAACCTGCCGCTCCGGCCGCCCCCGCAGCCCCCGCTGCTGCCGCACCGGCCGCTGCCAAGCCTGCCATGGTTACCCCGGGCATGGAACTCAAGCAGCCTCCGATGAAGGCCCAGGTGTTCAAACCGGACGAAGCTATTCTCGCCCGTATCAAGAAGTCTCAGCAACAGGCCCAGTCAAACCGCGGCGGTCACCGCAACGGCGGTGGAAACCAGCAGGGCTATACAGGAACTTTCGGTCGCCTCTCGAACAACAATGGCGACAACCGTAACGGCAACCGTCGCAATGACAACCGTAACGGCAATGGCGGCAACAACGGCGGTCGTACCTTTACCGGCCGCACGGGTGGCTTTACCGGCAACTCGATGCAAGACGCCTTTAACGCTTCCAACAATGCTGCCCAGGGCTTTGGTGGCCAGAATCAGGGTGGCAAGGGTGGCAAGCAGCAGAATGGCCGTCATGGTGGCAATGACAAGAATCGTCGCAATAACGGCAAGGACCGCATGGAGCAACAGAAGGAACTCCAGCAGGAAGCCGTACGCCAGAACGTTTCTCGCGTGATGGCCGATCTTTCCAAGAAGCCCGTTAAGAAAGTTTATCGCAAGGAACACAACGACAACAATTCCGGCGAAGAAAAGAAAATCCTCAAGACTTCCGACTTCATTACCGTGGGCGAACTCGCTGGCCTTATGGACCAGATGCCGGCCCGCGTGATTGCGAAGTGCATGGAAATGGGCATGATGGTGACCATCAATGCCCGCTTGGATTTTGAAACCATCCAGCTGTTGGCCGACGAATTCGGTTACGAAGCTCAGTTGATGGAAGAATACGAAGAAGAAGTGCTCGGCGTGGAAGAAGAATCCTCTGAAAACCTGAAGCCGCGTCACCCGGTGGTGACGGTGATGGGCCACGTTGACCACGGTAAAACTTCTTTGCTCGACTGGATTCGTAAGACTCACGTGGTGTCCGGCGAATCGGGCGGTATTACGCAGCACATCGGTGCATACGAAGTCACGACCAAGCAGGGCAAGGTGACCTTCCTCGATACTCCGGGTCACGAAGCGTTTAGTGCTATGCGTGCTCGCGGTTCTCAGGTGACCGACGTGATCGTGCTTGTGGTGGCTGCCGACTCCATGGTGATGCCGCAGACCGTTGAATCGATTGAACTTGCCAAGCGCGAAAAGGTGCCGATGGTTGTTGCCATCACGAAAATCGACTTGCCGACCGCTAACCCCGACAAGATTCGCGCCCAGCTCGCTGAACGCGGCGTGGAAGTGGAACAGTGGGGTGGTTCTACCAGCTGTATCGAAGTTTCTGCACGTACGGGCCAGGGCATGGACGAACTTTTGGAAACGCTCGCCCTCGAAGCCGAAGTGCTCGAACTCAAGGCGAACCCCGATGCTCATGCTCGCGGCGCCGTGGTGGAATCCAAGCTCGACGTGGGTAAGGGTTCTATGGCCACGATCCTCGTGCAGAATGGTACACTCCATGTGGGAGACCCGTTCGTTTGCGGTATTTACGCTGGTCGTGTCCGTGCCATGTTTAACGAACGCGGCGAACAGATGAAGGAAGCTCCTCCGTCTGCTCCGTGCCAGGTGCTCGGCTTTGACGGTACTCCGCAGGCCGGTGATGATTTGATCGTGGTCGAAGACGAAAAGACTGCACGTGAGATTGCCTCCAAGCGCCGTATGGCTGCCCGTGAACGTGACTTGCGTTCCCGTAACGTCAAGACTTTGGAAGATACCTTCAACGATCGTAAGGAAGGCAAACTCTCCGAGCTCAACCTTATTGTCAAGGCCGACGTGGGCGGTTCTGCAGAAGCTCTTGCAGCAAGCCTCGAAAAGCTTACCAACAAGGAAGTGCGCGTCAACATTATCCGCAAGGGTGTGGGTACCATTACGGAATCCGATATCCTCTTGGCTACGACCGCACAGGCAATCATTATTTCCTTCCACTTGATGCCGTCGCTTTCTATCCGCGAAATGGCCCAGAAGGAAGGCATCGAAATCCGCAACTACCGCGTGATTTACGACTGTATCGAAGATATCACGAACGCTGTGGAAGGCCTCCTCAAGCCGACTATGCGCGAAGAACTCTCCGGCGAAGCCGAAATCCGTCAGGTGTTCAAGATTCCGAAGATCGGTCTCATCGCAGGCTGTATGGTTACCGACGGCGAAGTCGACCGTACCAGCCATGTGCGCGTGTACCGTAACGGTGTGGAACTCGGTACGACCGTGGTTCAGTCCTTGAAGCGCATGAAGGACGACGTCAAGTCTGTCGCTCGTGGCTTTGAATGCGGTATCGGCCTTAAGGGTTACGAAGACATCAAGGAAGGCGATAGCTTGATCTTCTTCAAGGAAGTCAAGGTTGCCCGTACTTTGAAGGATGTGGCCCGCGAAGAAGCCGAAGAAAAGGCGAAGAAAGCCGCGGAAGAGGAAGTTAAGTAGACGGTAGGAAGTAGACTGTAGGAAGGGCTAGTTTGACAGCGAAGCTGTGATTATAAAACTTCTAACTTCCTACTTCCGGCTTCCTACAAAATGCCGAAGGCATAAATGAGTAGAAGAACAGACAGATTGGACGAACAGTTCCGCGAGGAAATCGGCAAGCTCTTGCAGAAGGGCTTGAAGGACCCTCGCGTGAGCAGCCTCGCAAGCATTACGCGCGTGACGATTACCGATGACCTGAGCTATGCAAAGGTGATGGTCTCGGTGATGGGAAGCGACAAGGAAAAGCGTGATTCGCTGATTGGCCTCAAGAATTCCGCCGGGTATATCCGTACGGTTTTGGGTAAGGCTCTCAAGATCCGCAAGATTCCCGAATTGAACTTTGTTCTGGACGAAAACCTGGAACACGCCATGCATATCGAAAGCATTCTGGCCGAACTGAAGCAGAAAGGGGATTTGTAATTGAGCAATTCCGGCTTCGTTCTGTTGGACAAGATTGCTGGCGAAACTTCTTTTAAGGCCCTTTTCCCACTGAAAAGGGTCTTTTCTACGAAGCGCGTGGGCCACGCGGGTACGCTGGATTTGCGTGCCTCGGGCTTGATTATTGCGGCGACTGGCCGCTGCACGCGATTGCTCCCGTTTATTGAAGCCAAGGACAAGTGCTACAGCTTTAGACTGCATTTGGGTTACGAAACCGATACCCTCGAATGGGACGGTGAAGTGGTGGAGCAGGATGAGAGAGAATTCGGAGTTCGGAATTCGGAATTCAGCGTTGACAAAGAAGGTGTCATCCTGAGCGAAACGAAGTGTAGTCTCTTTGACCACTTGGCAACTTGTTGCCTTAGTGGGCATGATCCCCGAATGGGGAGAAGGATCTCTCGTGCTGATGTCGAACGTGTATTACCGCAGTTTTCGGGCGACATCGAGCAGATTCCGCCGAAGTATTGTGCCGTAAAAATCAACGGCGTGCGTGCAAGCGACCTGATGGAACGGGGCCGTAACATTGAGTTGAAACCCCGCAAGATTCACATTAGTGAACTCAAGGTGATAGGCGAGGGCGAAGTGACGGAAGGCTGCTCCGGCAAGGAGTTTGCGACCTTCGACTTGATTTGCGAATGTTCCAAGGGAACCTACATTCGCGCTCTCGGTCGCGATATCGGGCGTGCCCTCGGGACCTACGCCTGCGTATCGCAAATACGCAGACACCGCATCGGCAATGTGACGCTCGATAAGGCGGTGCGTGGCGAGAACCTGACCCGTGAAAACCTGTTGCCGGTCGATGCGGTGCTCGATTTTCCGGTGGTGCGCCTGACGCCGGAACAGGTAGCTGTGATTCGCCAGGGTAATTGGCTCCCTTGGAAAGAGAAAATCGAGGGCGTAGGCCCCGAGGGCCATGTGTTTGCCGCGGACATGCAAGGCGAAGTCTTGAGCCTGTGCTTTTATGAACCGGGGCGAATTAAGCCTAAATTTTATTTGGGTGAGGACGAAAAATGAAGCGTGCTGTGACGATGGGTAATTTTGACGGATGCCACCTGGGACACCAGGCTCTTTTTCGCACGCTCAAGGCCGTTGCCGAAGTGAACGGCTTGACGCCTACCGTCATTAGCTTTGAACCGCATTCCAATTACGTGTTGCACACTCCCGGCGATCCGCTGCTTTTGACGACTACCGAAGAAAAACGCGAATTCATTGAAAGTCTGGGTCTTGAATTTCTGGTGCTCCCGTTTACGCCCGAAGTGGCGAAGCTCCCGTTCGATGTCTTTGTCCGTCAGGAGCTGATTGAAAAACGCGGCGTTTGTTCCATGTTCTTTGGCCACGACCATTGCTTTGGCGCCGGCGGCAAGGGCAACTACGAAACCATTACGGCTGCCTTCCCGGAACTTTCGACAGCCATGCTCTCGATTGTGTTGCATAAGGGCGAACGCGTGAGTTCTTCCGCTGTGCGAAATGCCCTGCTGAATGGCGATGTGGCTCGTGCGCAGACTTATTTGGGCCGTCCGTATCGTTTGTCTGGAACGATTGTCGAAGGCAAGCGCCTCGGGCATACCATCGGATTCCCGACCGCGAACCTGCAGGTAGAACAGTACAAGTTCCTGCCCAAGCACGGCGTGTATGTGGCTACCGCTCGCTTGCCCGATGGCAATGGGGGAGAACGTTCCTTCCGCGCAGTCGTAAACATTGGCACGCAACCTTCTACGGGTAATCAGCGCTTGGCTATCGAAGCTTACTTGCTCGACTTTAACGAAGACATTTACGGTCGCCCGATGGTGCTCGACTTGATGGCATACTTGCGCCCTGAACAGAAGTTCCCGAGCTTGGACGATTTGGTGCGCCAGATTGGCATGGATGCCGATACCGCCCGCAATTACAACGGCAATCATTGGGCCGAATAGAGCCTGCTTTAGCAAGAAAAATAAAAAAAAATTACAAAAACGGTAAGAATATTATATATTTCTTGCCATGAAATTAGGTTGTATACACGCTTTATTCCTTGCGGCATCAGTTTATGCCGCAACATCCTTTACCCCTGTAGTACCCAAGCTTTCGGACGGATGCTATCAAATTGGAACTGCCGCAGAACTTTACGGCTTTGCATCCATCGTGAATGGAAGCAACGGAATGACGCAGAATATGGCGGCGTGTGGCAAACTCACTGCAAATATCATAGTCAACAAAAACGTGCTTGCAAACGATACGCTCAACGGCGACGGTTCGGCTTTTATAACCTGGACTCCGATAAAAAAATTCAGCGGTACCTTGGACGGCCAGTACCACACCATTTCGGGCCTTTACATGAGTGGCGACGAAGATGCCGCCCTGATTCTGTCTGTCAAGCCGCCCAAGGACGAAGACACGGTGACTGTCAAAAATCTAGGCATCGAGGATTCTTACTTTTTCAGCCGCGGAAGCGCTTCGGGTGTCATCGGTAACATCGATACTGGCACGGTCGCGATATCCAATGTCTATAGTGTCGCCTTTGTACGCGGTTACTATGGGTCGGCAGGCCTGGTCGGCAATGCGCATAAAGGTCCGCTCTATGTCCGGAATTCATATACGTTACCCCCGAAAACCGTCATCAAGGATGTAGGGCTTATTGTCGGAGCTTATGCGGAAACAATCGATGAGGTCGTCAATAGCTACGAACCTTATGAGCATAACGTCTATTCCAGTACCAACACCATTTCGGTCAAGTCTTCTCAATTCGCCGACGGTACAATCGCACAACGCCTTCACAATTCCCTCGGCGGTAGCGCCTGGGGGCAAAACGTAGGGGCCGATCCGCATCCCGTATTCAGCGGAACGGTAACTGGTTATACAGGTGCAGACTCGGTCTTCAGTCTTTCTTGGCATAACGTGACCATGGATAATGAAATTTATGCCGTCGGCTATATAAAGGGGGCCAGGACGACTTTTCCGATTCCCGTCCGTGATGGTTACGCTTTCCTAGGCTGGTTCAAAAATGCTAAGCTTACCGGGAATCCGATTGCTGGTCTTGATTACAAGACGTCGGGTAATTTAGATTTGTATGCCATGTGGACTCCGCTCCCCAAAAAGAACGGGGACTGTTATGAAATAAGTACAGAAGATGATCTTTATGGTTTTGCCGCCATAGTGAATGGAGCCCCTGGGACTGTTCAGGAGCCTTGCGCCTGTGGTAAGCTTACGGCAGACATTGCTTTGAACGTAGACGCCGAAAAGGAATATAAGCCTTGGTTTCCGATCATGAATTTTTGCGGGACATTCGATGGTAGCGGCAAGAGCATTTCGGGATTGTATCGTAACGATACGTTGAGCAGTATGGGATTTTTCGGATCCGTAAATGAAAAGGTTATCACCTATACGGAACGCTACAGGGCAACCATCAAGAACTTGGAAGTCAAGAAAGTGCATTTCGAAGGCGGTGACTGTATAGGTGTCCTTGTGGGTAATGGATCGGGCGTGAATATCGATAATTGCCATACCAGCGGCAGTGTCGTGTGGGGATCTAGTGCGGGAGGATTTGCGGGGTGCCTGCGTGATGCGTCCATATCGCATTCGTACAACGAAGCCCATGGCTCTGCTAGGGTTTCTGTAGGCGGTTTTGTCGGTAACGTATCCGGTGATTTGCTCGTTACGAATTCCTATAACTTGGGGCGTTTCGAAAATTATAGGGATTGTTGCCAAGATAACAACTTTGCCATGTTTGGCCGAGTCGGTGGTAAGATTACTGCTGAAAACTCATACAACATGCCTATTGTCGATTTCTGGTATAAAAAGGAGCCCCCGTCTGCAACTTTGACCGACGAAGGCGACGTGGATTCCGCTTTTAACGTTTTTTACTACGGAGCGAAAAAAGATTCTAACGGAACCTGGGTGAGTGAACAGGAATTCCGGGATGGAACTGTCGCCAAGTTGCTGCACGACTACAAGAGCGAACGTACTGACGGCTCCATTTGGGGGCAGGACGTATGGGTCGACCCATATCCGACTTTCAAGGACGGTATCATCGTAGCATCGTCCATTACACCCAAGACACCCAAATTGGTTGACGGTTGTTACCAGATCGGTTCCAGGGAGGAACTCTTCGGTTTTGCGAACATCGTAAATACATCCCTTTATAACATCGTTCCCTTCTGTGCGAAACTTACCGACGACATTACCATGAACAAGAATGTCATGGCCTCTGCAGAACATCTCAGGGATGGTAAAAACGACTTTATCCAGTGGACTCCCATAAAAGAATTCGATGGCGAATTCGATGGGCAGGGCCACACGATTTCGGGACTTTATTTCAACGACTCGACAGTTGCAAACGCGGGCCTTTTTGGCTCGGTGTTTAGCAAGGATTCACTTTTCCCCACAAAGATCATAAACGTCGGTATTACTGATTCTTATATACGCAGTAATGAAAATGCAGGTGGCCTGATTGGAAAAGTTGATACGCTCAGCAAGAGGGTGATTGTAAAGAATTGCCACAGCGATGCCGTTGCCGATGGCTACTATCATTTTTCCGGGTTGATCGGTGCGCACCTTGACGGTGTTCTTGATGTAAGCGAGTCTTATGCCACGCGTACGACAGACATGGGGGTGGGTAGCCTTGTCGCCTATACAACGGGAAGGCTTAACATTCTCAATTCGTACAGCATCGATGTGGGCGGTAGAGGCCTGGTCGGGTCTACCCCCTCACTTCATTTCATAGGGTCTGATTCCATCGTTGCACACATCAGCATCGAAAATTCCTATGCGCTTTCCAAGAATAAATCTACGGGAGAATGGGACTGGGTTGGCGTAGTCAATGCCCCCTATAATGTTCCGGTTGTTTATAGAAACGCCTACCGCTACGAAAATACTCAAGGGTTTATAGATCCGGATTCAAACAAGGCCCTTTATTTTGAGGTGACAGCAGATCAGATCAAGGATGGTTCTCTCGCAAGCGCCTTGCACATGTACAAGAATAAAAATATAGATGGTACCGTATGGGGCCAAGAAGTCGGTGTGGACGAATATCCTAAGCTTACGGGGACCATCAGTGGTGCTGCCGCCGTGAAAAGGTCTCCGCTGGTCCTATACACCTTTGACGGCGATACTGCCGACTATCCAGATTCCTATGTCAATGGAATTGGATTGTCCCTTCCGGTTCCTGTTCGCGCAGATTATACATTTAGGGGCTGGTACGACAATGCCGAATATTCCGGCAAGCTGTATGAAGCCATTCCTGATACTGCCTCCGGAGAACAAGTCTTTTATGCAAAATGGTGGCATATTCCGCAGGTCACTGGCGGCTGCTACGCAATCGGTGATGCCGGAGAACTTCTCCAGTTCGCAGAAGACTACAACAGGGCTTCCCGCGGCGCGGTTTGCGTAAAATTGACCGCCGACATCGTAATGAACAAAAACGTGACGAATGATGATCAACTGAATGTGACTGATACCGCATCCTTCCAAGAATGGACTCCGATCAGGAACTTCCGTGGGACTTTTGATGGTCAGGGGCATACCATATCGGGGCTTTACTATGACAACGGCTACGTGGTCAGCGCAGGGCTTTTTGCTTCCATAGGCGATGAGTACGAATTTTCTACCGTCACTATCAAGAACTTGAATATCAAGGATTCTTATTTCAAGGCCGCCAGCTGGGTTGGAAGCCTGGTCGGTCTTTCCAGGAAGAAAACGGACCTTTTTGTGGAAAATGTTACCAGCGAAAGCATTGTTGAAGCGATGATTTACCAGGGTAACCAAGTCAACGGAACGAAGGTTGGTGGACTTGTCGGTTATTTCTTCGGGGATTCGGATGCGGACGAATGCAGAACCCTGGAAATGGTGAATGTAAACCACAAGGGGCGTTTGTCCAGTACTTCAGAATGTGCTGGCGGACTTGTTGGTGAATTTTTTTCCGCAAGAATACTCATTGTACATGCAAGTCATGAGGGAACTATTTTCGCAAGAGAACATGCTGGTGGACTGATTGGTGTAGCGGACAATGGATGTCAGGTTGATTTGGCGTATGTGTACAACGAGGGCTCTGTGGATGGGCGCTATATCGGGGGCCTGGTGGGGCGCAATAGGACTCCGCTTAACATATACAACGCGTATAATGTTGGCGAACTGAAAACCTCAAAATATCCCGGCGGCATTGTTGGCGATATTTATGCAAAAGTGAATTTGCTCAACTCCTTCAACATGGGCAAGGGAACTTCTTCAACGAGTCCTTTCTACGGTTACAAAAGTGAAGGCGCTGTAATTCAGGTCGATAACGCATTCCACTTGGATTCCATCGATGCATTGGATGGTTCTACGCCCGTATCCGAAAAGGAATTTACGGACTTGACCTTGGCGAAGAAACTTCATGACTACAGCAAGGGCTGGATTACGGGCGATGGCTGGATCCAAAAAGTGGGGGATTCCCATCCTGTATTCGATATGGCTTACTTGAATGAACACGCTGCAGAAATCGCGAAGAGTATTCCGGGGCAGTCTAGCAGTTCTACTGCATCCTCTTCAAGCAAAGAAGAATCTTCTTCGAGCGAAGAAATTTCGTCTTCCGGCGAAGCGGTGTCTTCTTCTAGTGAAGTCGCATCTTCTTCGAGCGAAACGGTCTCCTCTTCGTCTAAAGAATCCAGCTCCAGCTCTGTTGGAAAATCTAGCTCTAGTGAAGCAAAGTCTTCGTCTTCTGAGACGCCGATTGCAATTGCTATAACGGCTGCTCCTCGATTCGTGATTCAGACTGTAGGTCGAACAGTCCAAGTCAATGGATCCAAGGCCGGCAAAAAGTACGCCGTGATGGACCTTCAAGGTCGCGTAATGACTCTCGGCTATACATTAGAGAATTTCTCCATCGTGATTCCGGCACCTGGAACCTACCTTCTCCGAATCGATGGAGAAATTGTCAAGGTAGATGTTGAGTAGAATGGATATTAAAAAGGTCTATATGAAACTGTTCTTTCAAAAAAGCTTGATATTGTTGTTGCTTGCTTACGGTTTTTCAGGTGCAAGTTTCTATTATGAACATTCTGGTAACCGTGATGTTGCTGTCGAAAATGCTCGGCCCAAAATCGAATCCCCAAAGGGCGAATGTCGCATGAGCAATGATGAACTTTCGAATGGTAAACGGAAGCTGCTTCAAAAATATAACGAGTGCGTGAACGCCTATTCTGTTAATTCGATACATGTTCTTTGGTTTAAGGTTTGGGAGGGCGAGTCTGGTGTAGATGAACGTGCGACATGCTTTAGGGAACTCTCTCAAGAAATTATCCGTATGAGTGACTGCGCAGAACAGAGCCTAGACAACGGGGCTTTAATGTCGCTCGATGAATTTACGGGCTATATGCTGAATTTGGGATTCACAGAATACTTTTTTGGAATTATCCTCAACTATGATTCGTTGAAGTCTTATGAAGCGGAAACCAAAATCGTTGATGAATTCGACATGGAAGATGAAAAGTACTTGTTCAAGGATCGGGATTATTCCGAACTTATTCAAGACATGCCCGTGGATAGAGAAAGCAAGGATGTTGCGTTGCTGTACTTGAATTACCTTAGGTACAAGTATGGCGATTATGGTTGTGAGCAAGTTGCATTCCATTACGAGTGCTCTTTTGATAAAGTTGAAAACGATAAGAAGGCATTCTTGAACCGTTATCCCGATAGCAAGTATAGTGATTTCGTAAATAAAGTCGTCGTTGATTATGAATCGGAACGTTCCCGTATACAAGCTGGAAAACAACATGAAAAAGATTTGCAGGAGGCCCAAAGTATTGCGAATGACTTGAAAGAGAGAAGACTCTGGATGGCGCTGAATTTATTTGGCATGGTAGGTTTCCCTCAAACGGATGGTCCAAGTTCTTTTGATAACGAGTATGATGTCTCTACTATGGTTACTTTGGGACTGAAGTGGCAATATCGGAGATTTTTCCTGCAATACCAGTACTATATGGCTCCCGGGACAACATTTGATGATTCCTTTGCCGAAAACGGATTTTTTGTGATGTTGGGAGGATCTATCGGTACCCTTAAAAGTTGGTCGATCGATTTGTTCCTAGGAGTGAATTCTGTGAACACCCATGGTAAATATCCGAATTTGGAGGATTCTGATTTCGAACCCTTGGTTGGTTTGCAGTATAGCAAAGCGATCCAATTGACGGATTGTATTAGCTTGGTTCTTTCTGCACAGGCCGCGTGGACAGGCTTTTATTACCAAGAGCTCACTGCTGACGATCGACCTAGCGCCCAAGAAGCTGCTACGCAGCTTCACTTGAATTTCGGCGTGGGAGTTCGCTTCTGGACACCGAAACCGCGCTCGATGTATGATGAAAAATATTTGGATTTGATTGAGGAATAGTTTATGCGTCAAATGGGCCTTGCGTTTGCATTTGCGGTGTTGTTCCTTGTGGGGTGTTCCGGTAAACATTCCCTGGTGAACCCGGAATGGAAAAATGCTCCAGATTCATACACAGTGCTTGTGAGCAGACCATTTGTTGGAAATCCTGACGATGTGGCAGATGACCTTCCGGAATACACATCAAATTTTGAAGAGTGGTTTAGCGCAGAAATTGCGACGGCACTTGAAAAAAGAACCGAAAAAAAGCCTTCTGTTAAGGTTGAACTCGATGAGAATTTTAATTTAGTTCCACTGAAATTTGGAAAAGAAGCCTTTTTACAGACTCCGATTCCGAATTTGGATCGTATCAGCGGTCTTCACGGTGTAGTTATTAGTATACACCCAATCAAGTTCAAACGTAAGACGGAAAAACATAACAGTGCAAGTGGAACAACAGTCGATCATTGGTTAGTGGTGAATGGTACATATAGTATTGTTTCTGCAGATGAAGAAAAGATTCTCGCCTATGGATTGTGCTATGGAATATCGAGCTTCAAGTTTGCGATGACCAAGGGGGACTGGGAAAACGTTGTAGATGACCTTGCGAAAACGGTAATTCAAGACACTCCGCTCGAAAAATAGCGATAACAAAACTATCGCTCATTCTGCTATGAAATCGCCTTCGAAAATCTAAAACGTGTAGCGCACGTCTAAAAGCAACGATTTACCCGTAGACGCTCTCTTTGACACCGGATTAAACATCATTCCATTGAGTCCCCAATGTTCATTGAAGTCCCAGTTGAAACCGGCTGCGACTTCGGTCTTGGTGTCTGCGCCCTGGGCCTCGTTAATCAAGGTAAAGCCCGTGAGAAAATGGAAATTGTTGCCGCCCAAGAAAATCAATGCTGGAACACGAAGATACTGCGTGCGAAATCGTTGCCACATCATATCGAATGTCATGTACACGCCGTTTTCTTGACTCAGGCGAGCCTTTAAGCCGAGGCCCGCATCCAGTAACCCCGCATGCAAAAAGAAGTGGCACCTGGATTCACTCCTTGCAGATTCAGTTTTTTTTGCGGCAAAGCCAGAGGCCGAAAAAAACAACAAACAAACCAAGACCATCTTTAACTTATTCATCACACCCAAAATAGATAATCTTTCAACAAAGCGTGTTCTAGATTGAAAGACAAGAGATTTCTTATCAAGCGCTTTTTTTGACGACTGCGCTGCGACATTAATGTGTTGCACCTTTTTTGTGTAGTGAACTAATGTTCACTATCTATTGGCCGGACCTGGAACCGAAGTATGTTTTTTGTATGCTTTCGGGTTGAAAATGTCTGCTCCATCTTGCCAAAGTGGTAGAAAATGGTAGATTTGTACTGTGTTGTGGTAAAATGTGTCAAACTAGTATGAACTTTACGTCTTTCATAGGTCAAGCCCAGACGGCTATCGATGGAAAGGGAAGGTCTTCCTTCCCCAGGGAATTCCGTCGTCAGCTCGGGCCAACCGAGGGCGAAGAATTCGTGATCACTCGTGGTCCGAATCGTACGCTTCGGTTGTTTACCTTGCCGGAATATGAAAAGTTCATGGCGGACTTGGACTCGAGGTCCGACCGCCGTCAAGCTGACCTAGTTCGGAGAGGCCTTGCGCCCACGGTAGTGGAGCTCGATGGTCAGAACCGCATTTTACTTCCAAAGATCTTGTTGGAGTATGCTGGTCTTAAGGGCGAAGTCCTTTACGTACAAGCTAGCGGAAAAACTCTTGAACTATGGAATCCTGAACGTTATAACGAAAAGTTCGGCTTGCAGACAGAAGATGCAATTGCCGCCTTCGATGCCGCGTTCTATGGAGAAAGCTTGACGGAGGGGTCCGATGTCCATTAATAGCCTCCGCAAGAACGAATTACATACAAATGAAATTTTGAAAAGCCGCGCTACGGCAGCTCATTCCGAAGCAGCCCTCGCTGGCATCGAAAACGGCGTGTTCTATCACGATCCGGTGATGCTCAAGGAATGCCTTGAAGGTCTGAACATCAAGCCGAACGGTACTTATAGTGATTGCACCCTGGGTGGTGGCGGTCATTCTTACGCTATTGCAAACAAGTTAAATGAAGAAGGAACGCTTCACGCATTTGATCGCGACGAAGAAGCTGTTGCCTTTGCCACAAAGCGCCTTGCTGGTGTAAAACCCAAGTTCATTGTGCATCCGGTTCGCTTCGGTGAACTGAAGAACGAAATTGCGCCGAATACCTTGGACGGCATTCTCTACGATTTGGGCATTAGCAGCCACCAGGTAGATGCCTCGGACCGCGGCTTTACTTTTGTGGGCGACAATCCGCTGGACTTGCGCATGGACCGCCGCGAAGGTGTTTCTGCACAGGAATGGCTCAAGACGGTAGATGCAGATACGCTCGCCGCTGCACTCCGCAAGAATGCCGATATGGATCGCGGCTTTAAGCTGGCGACTCGCCTGATTGAAATGGCTGCCTCCAAGGGTGACCGGGAAATTTTGCCTTCTGACGTGAAGGCTGTCGTAGAATCCGTGTTCCCCGACAAGAGACGCGAAGTGAACGGCCTTTTGGCCCGCGTGTTCCAGGCGATTCGCATGGAAGTGAACGGCGAACTCAAGGAAATCGAAGATAGTCTGCGTGCTGCCGTGGACTGCCTCAAGGTGGGTGGCCGCCTAGTGGTGATGAGCTACCACTCCGTGGAAGACCGCTGCGTTAAGGAAACGGCCGCTGAATTTGAAAAGGCCTGCATTTGCCCCGAACATCTGCCTGTGTGCACCTGCGGTGGCAATCACCAGCGCCTGAAAAAAGTGAATCGCAAGCCGATTCTGCCTTCTAACGAAGAAATTGCAAACAACAGCAGGGCTCGCTCTGCAAAGCTTAGGGTGTACGAACGGGTATGAGCGAAAAGAATCAGAAATCCCTGTTCAACTCTAACCGCACCATTGTGTGGGTGTTTATCTGCGCCGTGCTGGTGGCAGGGCTTTTGCTGATTTTGCCGTTGTATATGCAGAACTGCTTGTCCAAGCTTTACTTGAAGTCCCAGGATCTTTCTTATAAGATCGGGCAGCTGCAGCGTGAAAGAACCCTGCAGGAACTTGAAATCAACAAGTTGTCTTCTCTTGAAAACTTGTCTGTCTTTGCAGACAGTGCCGGTCTTGACTTGAATGGCGTGCCGACCAAGGTTCGCGTAACGGGGGCTCCATGAATATAATCAATATGGACGCTCTTTCGGTTGCGAAGATGATTGTGCTTGGCGCAATCGGTGTTCTGGCATGGCAGACCTTTAATATTCAGGTGCTGAACCGTGAAGTGTACCAGGCCGAAACCAAGAGCATGGTAACCCGTACCAAGAGCATTTATGCCGAACGCGGTGAAATCCTGGACCGTAACGGTGTCGTGTTTGCCAAGAACCTGCGCGACACCGGCAAGGCCGAAGACTACAGCCGAATCTTCTTGCAGGGCAAGCTTGCCTCGCAGATTGTGGGCAAGGTCGGTTACGATGGCGAAGGCAGCATGGGCATGGAGCGCATGTACGACTTGCGCCTGCGCGGTAACGAAGGATTCCGCGTGGGTATCAAGGATGCCAGGGAACGCGAAATTTTGGGACGCTCCGAAAACGTGGCCGAAGCAAAGCCCGGCAAGAATCTGGTGCTCACGATTGACCGCGACATGCAAGAAATCGTGGAAAAGGCCCTGAAGGATGGCGTGATTGAATTCAGCGCCGCCAGCGCCTCTGCCGTAGTTGTGGACCCGTACACGGGCGAAATCCTGGCCATGGCAAGTTACCCGACTTTCGACCCGAACTCCAAAAAGCAGGGTGTGGGCAAAATGGCGAAGAACGACATCGTTGCGATGTCTTATGAACCGGGCTCTACCTTCAAGGTGATTACGGCTGCGGCGGCACTTGAAAACGACGTGGTGCCCGAAGATACCGTGTTTGTGAACGAGGGCAAGTGCTGGAGCTGGAGCGCCCGAGCCGAACGCATTTGCGACACGCACATTTATGGCGATATGGATATGGCCGAGGCAATGGTGCAGTCTTCGAACATTGTCTATGCGAAGGTTGCCGACAAGGTGGGCGCCGAAAAGCTTTACCGTATGGCCCGTAACTTCGGCTTTGGCATGAAGACTTCTGAAAACCTGGCGGGTGAAGAAGCCGGTCGCCTTTACATGCCTTACGAACTGACTCGTGATGACCGTACCCTTAAAACGATGGGCTTTGGCCATGCTGTTTCTGTAACGCCAATCCAGATGGTGATGGCTTATGCGGCTATTGCGAACGGCGGAACTCTGATGGAACCGATGATTGTAAAGGAATGGCGTGATTCCGACGGAAACCTGGTCGAAAAGAAGGACCCGGTAAAAGTGCGTCGCGTGATTTCGGAACGCACGGCGGCCTCGATCCGCAAAATGCTCAATCGCGTGGTGAACAGCGGTACGGCAAAGCGCGTGGCTAGCAAGAAGATTCCGGACGTGATTTTTGGCGGTAAGACCGGTACGGCTGAAAAGTACAACCAGGAAACTGGCAAGTATGACCGCGAACACCAGGTGGCATCTTTCATTGGCCTTGCTCCGGTCGAAGATGTGCGCTACGTGTGCATGGTCCTGGTGGACGACCCGAACGCGGACAAGCTTTATGGTCACACGGGTGGCGCAACGGCAGGCCCGATTTTCCGACGCATTATGGAAGGCATTTACTACCATCCGAAGCTTTCGCCGGTATCGCATGATCTTGAGTTTGTCAAGATGAATACGGCTTGCGAAGGCGACTACGTGGGAATGCTTGGAGAGACAGCAAAGTCTGTGGCAGCAGGCAAGAAATGCCCGGTGACTTTTGAAGGCGAAGGTTCTCGAGTGATTGCCGTTCGCCGCGACAAGACGGATTCTTTGGCGCTGGTGCTCAAACTTGGCGATGTCGACGCTTCGACGATGCCGGACTTGAAGGGCCTTTCGCTGAAAGATGCTCTTGAAATTGCTGGAAACATTCGCATGAATGTGGAATATACCGGAATGGGCCGCGTTGTGTCTCAGACGCCGAAAGTCGGGGAAACGCTCCATAAGGGTCAAATTTGCAAGCTTACGCTCAAGGAGAGGGGCTAAATGATTTCTGAAACGTTGATGCAGAAATTGAATGTACAGGGCCTGTGCGACGACTCCCGCCGCGTGAAGGCTAAAGATTTGTTTTTCTCGATGCCGGGTGAAAAAGCCGATGAATTTGCAAGAACCGCTTTGGCATCGGGTGCTGTGGCCGTGGTGAGCGAAACGGTTGCTCCCGAAGGCTTGACTTCGAAGTGGATTCAAGTGGCCGACGTGAAGGCCGCCCGCCTCGAAGCAGCACAAGTTTTCTACAAGAACCCGTTTGCAAAGCTTAACGCTCATGCCGTGACGGGTACGAACGGAAAGACCACCAGCGCATTCTTGATGGATGCGATGCTTACGGCTGCTGGCCGCAAGGTGGCCCTCCTTGGAACGATCAAGAACAAGATTGGCGATACTTCGGTACCAGCCACCCTAACTACACCGGGACTTTTGGATTTGTATGCCTTTGCCGCGAAGGCGGTGGAGGCCGGTTGTACGGATTTGGTGATGGAAGCGTCTTCGCACTCGCTGGATCAGGGACGTATGGCAGGCGTGCTTTATAAGAGCGCCTTGTTCAGCAACCTTACGCAAGACCATCTCGATTACCACAAGACAATGGATGCCTATTTTGAGGCAAAGAAACTTCTGTTTACGCGTTATCTGGCAGATGACGGCGTTGCTGTTGTCAATATCGATGATGCGTACGGACTGAAACTATACGATTCCCTAGCCGGGATTGGAGCGGACCGGAGGGTGGCTGTCTCGCGTCTAGGGGTCGTTAGTGCTCTTGTGAAGCCCGAAGGGGCTGTGAAGAATACCGAAGACGGACTCAAGATGCTTTTGCCCGCCATTAGCGCTGAGCCGTTTGAAACTCCGTTGTGTGGCGACTTTAACGTAGACAACGTGATGCTGGTGCTTGCTTGGGCAAAGACAATCGGTGTGGCCGAATCTGCCATGCGCAAGGCTCTCTCCGAAGTCCGTGTTCCGGGCCGTTTCGAAAAAGTCTGGAACAAGAATGGCCGCCACGTGATTGTGGACTACGCCCACACTCCCGATGCCCTCGAACGCGTCCTTACGACCGCGCGAAGCCTCTGCCGAGGCAAACTTTCGTGCGTATTTGGCTGTGGCGGTGACCGCGACAAGACCAAGCGCCCGATTATGGGTGCGATTGCCGAACGCATTGCGGACAAGGCTTGGCTCACCTCGGACAATCCGCGTACCGAAAATCCGACCGACATCATCAACGACGTGCGTGCCGGCATGAAAACGGACAAGTTCAGCGTCGTCGAAAAGCGCGAAGAAGCGATTGCCAAGGCTTGTGCCGAACTTAAAGATGGCGACTGGTTGGTGATTGCGGGCAAGGGCCACGAAGACTACCAGATTGTGGGCAAGACCAAACACCACTTTGATGACCGCGAAGAAGCGGTGAAGGCGATGGAAAATGTATAAGCTGGATTTGAAAATCAAGGAACTCTTGGAAATCCTCGAAACCTACTCGGTAGGTGTCGATGGCCGTACCAAGAACCGCAAGGTGAATCTTTGCATGGATTCCCGCGAACCTGCCAAAGGTGTTGTGTTTTGGCCAATCAAGGGCGCCCGTTTTGACGCCCACCAGTTTGTAACACAAATGGAAAAAAATGGAGCATTGATGAGTGTCGTGAATGCAGATGCCGAAGGCATTGAAAACTTCAAGATGTATGCGCCCGTCGACGATACGACGAAAGCGCTCCTCAAGCTCGCCAAGGGCTACCAGAAGAATTTCAAGGTGAAGAAAGTTGCCATTACGGGCAGCAACGGCAAGACCACCACTAAGGAAATGGTGAAGGCCGTTCTTTCGCAGAAGTACAATACGCACGCTACCGCCGGTAATTTCAACAACCACATCGGTGTGCCCATGACGCTGTTCCAGCTCAAGCATAGCCACGAAGCGGCTGTTATCGAAATGGGCACGAGCGGCCCGGATGAAATCCGTCCGCTCTCGCTCGCCGTCGAGCCCGATGTGGCCGTGATAACGAACATTGGCGCCTCTCACCTGGAACGCCTCAAGGATTTGGACGGCGTGTTCGCCGAAAAGAAGACGATTGTCGCGGGCCTCAAGAAGAACGGCGTGCTGATTGTAAACGCCGATGACCCGCGCCTTTGCAAGTGCCGCAGCAATACCAGCTACAAGGTGGTGACCTTTGGCGTAAAGCGAGGCATTATCAAGCCCGAAAAGCTCGAATGGAACGAAGACAACTGTGCCACTTTCTTTGTAGACCGCACCAAGTTCACGCTGAACGTACCGGGTATCCATAACCTTTACAATGCCCTTGCCGCTATTGCCGTGGGGCTCCAGTTCCGCGTGCCCAAGGCCGAAATCGCAAAGGCTCTTGCGAATTTCCGTTCGACCAATATGCGCATGGAAATCAAGAACGCAAATGGCTTCAAGATCGTGTCGGATTGCTACAATGCGAACCCGTCTTCGACCAAGATGGCCTTGCAGACCATTGGCAACATGAAGGTGAACCGCCGTATCGCCGTTCTTGGCGATATGCTGGAACTCGGCGCCCAGACCGACGCCCTGCACCAGGAAATGGGTGCCATGGTGCCCGAAATGAATTTCGATATGCTCCTGACCGTGGGCGAAAAGGCGAAACTTTATGTGAAGGGCGCAAAGTCCAAGGGCATGAAGGCCGCACATCACTTTGCCTCTGTTCAGGAACTGATCGACACCCTCACCGAAATCGTGGCCGAAGGCGATGTGCTCCTGATCAAGGGCAGCCGCGGTATGCACATGGAGACTGTGGTGGATGCCATGCTTAAACTCACGAAGGTCAAGGCTTAAGGATATAACGAAGTAATGGAAAACACAGTTGCAAATACCGGCATGAACAAGCTGCTCCTGGTAGTTGTGTTGCTGCTGATTTGTTTGGGGGTGCCTATCGTGTATACTGCATCGGCCCATTTTGCTGTGTCTCATGGACTTCCTGCAGAATACTACTTGCAGAAGCACCTGATCAAGGCTGTGTTTGGCTTGATTCTGATGCTTGGCCTTGCCCGATTCCTGGATTACGGTCACTGGGTCTGGCTCGGTCGCATTACCTTCTTTGTAGGCGTTGTCCTTACGATTGCGGCTCTTGTGTCGGGCCACGGTGTCAAGGGTGCGAACCGCTGGATTTTGGGCATTCAGCCTTCTGAAATCATGAAGCTCGGCATGCTCATCTGCATTTGCGGAAAGTTCTCGCAGGCAGGCGACAACATCAAGAGTGTCGCTTGCACTATCATTCAGCCGGGAATCTTCTTTGGCATTACGGCGTTTCTCTTGATTATGCAGCCGAACTACTCGATGCTTATGATGCTTTCGATGGTCGTGATTTGCGTGATGCTCACGGCTGGTGTGAATTACAAGTACCTCGCCATTGCGATTGGTGCCGCCATTCCGCCGGGAATTATCATGCTGCTCATGACGGGGCATTCGAGTAAGCGTATTCAGGCGTTTACGGCTGCCGAAGGCGAAATGGTCGCTTCGAACTGGCAGGGTGAACATGCTTTGCTCGCTTTGGGTAACGGCGGATTCTCGGGAACCGGATTCGGCATGGGTGTGCAGAAACTGGGTTACTTGCCCGAAGTTCACAAAGACGTGATTTATGCGGTGGCTGGCGAAGAATTCGGATTCTTGGGAACCTTCTTCTTGCTTGCCTTGTATGCGGTTCTGTTTGCGCAAGGATTCTCGATTGCACGCCAGTCTTCGACCCGATTCGGAAAGTACTTGGCCGTGGCTCTCACGTTCTCGCTTTTCTTCAACTTTTTGGTTCACGTCTGCGTTTGTGTGGGTCTTTTCCCCACGACGGGCCAACCTCTCCCGTTCATAAGCTTTGGCGGAACCAATTTAATTTACAGCTGTGTGGCGGTGGGTATACTTTTGAACATTTCTAGACCAAATACAGGCAAGATGATCAAGGAACCTTATATGAGCGGAGCTTCGCTCGAAAGCAGTGCCTACAGAAACTATGAATATTCAAGGAGTGGCGTATGAAAAAGTTCCTTTTCGTATGTGGCGGTACCGGTGGCCATATCTTCCCGGCCGTAGCCATTGCAAATAGCCTTAAAAAGATGGGCGTGACCGACATTACTTTTGCGGGCCGTAAAGATTCCATGGAAGAACGCTTGGTGGCAAAAGACTGGCCCTACGAATACATTTCGGCTGTTCCTCTGCACCGTGGCCCGTTCCTCAAGAATTTGGCCTTGCCGTTCAATTTGTCCAAGGCTTTGGTGCGCGCCAAGAGCGTGATTAAGAAGGTAAAGCCCGATGTTGTCGTGGCAACCGGTGGCTATGTGTCGCTCCCGATTGTGCTTGCCGCAGGCACTGCCGGCATCCCGGTTTACCTGCAGGAACAGAATGCGGTGGCAGGTGTCGCCAACAAGGTGGGCGCCCGCTACGCAAAGACCATCTTTGTAACCTCCGAAGAAGCTGCCAAGTTCTTCCCGGTAGAAAAATGCATGATTTTTGGCAACCCGGTTCGTGAATTGCCGATTGGCGATTCCTTGCCGCGTCCGGCAGAATTTGCTCCGGGCAAAAAGGCCGTGTTTATTGTTGGTGGCTCTCAGGGGGCAGTGGGCATCAACAACAAGATTGAAGAAAGCATCAAGACCATTGCCGCCCGCGACGATGTTTCCGTGGTATGGCAGGTGGGTGTCAAGAACGTGGAATCCATCAGTTCTCGCGTGGGTGAAGTCAAGAATGTGGCAGTTCGCGGTTTCCTGGATGGCATTTACGCCTACATGAAACATGCCGACTTGATTATCAGCCGCGCCGGTGCTTCTGCCTTGGCCGAAATCTTGGCCTTCGGTAAGCCTTCGATCCTCTTGCCGTTCCCGCATGCAACTGCGAACCACCAGGAACATAACGCCCGCGTGGTAGAGAAGGCGGGTGCCGCCCTTGTGGAACTTGACGCCGAAGAAAATCACCTGTGGGAAAAGGTGGAACAGCTCTTGGCTGATGAAAACCGTTTGAATTCGATGGCCATCGCGGCGAAAAAGCTCGGAATGCCCGATGCTGCCGACCAGATTGCTCGTGTTATCCTCTCTAAGGAGAATGATTAATGCAGATTAATGATTGTAAGCGAGTCCGTAAGCTTCATTTTGTAGGTATCGGTGGCGCCGGTATGTCCGGTATTGCCGAAGTGCTCCACGACAACGGTTTCGTGGTGAGCGGCTCCGATACCGGTGAAAGCCAGGTGATTGATTACCTGAAGGGCCTTGGCATTAAGGTATTCTCGAAGCACGAAGCTTCTAATGTGGAAGATACTGACCTCGTTGTTTATTCTTCTGCGGTTCCGCACGATAACCCGGAACTTGTTGAAGCCCGCAACCGCCGTATTCCGGTGATTCGCCGAGCAGAAATGCTGGGCGAACTCATGCGCATGAAGTACACGCTTTCGATTGCCGGCACTCACGGCAAGACCACGACCACCTCTATTGTGGGAGCTATTTGGGAAGAAGCCGGCCTTGACCCGACCATTATCGTGGGCGGTGTAGTCAAGGGCAAGGGCAGTGGAGCTAAGGTCGGTAAGGGTGACTACCTGATTGCCGAAAGCGATGAATTTGACCGCAGCTTCCTTTCGATGATGCCGTCTTCTGCAATCATCACAAACATTGACGCGGACCACTTGGATACCTACGAGAACATTGAAGACATCAAGGATGCCTTCGTGCAGTTCGCGAACAAGATTCCGTTCTACGGCCAGGTGATTGTCTGCCTCGACGACCCGAACGTGCAGCAGATTTTGGCCCGCCTCAAGAAGCCTGTGATTACTTACGGCTTTACTCGCCAGGCCAAGTACCGCGTAGATAACCTGCGCTTTGAAAAGGGTTTTCCTGTATTTGAAATTTTGAACGATGGCGAAAGCCTGGGCGAATTCAAGCTCCAAATTCCGGGCCGTCACAACGTGCTGAATGCAACCGCTGCTGTGGCACTCGCCATCGAGGAAGGCATCTCTGCCGATATCGCCCGCAAGGCCTGCGCCGAATTCGAAGGCGTCAAGCGCCGCTTTGAATTCATCGGCGAAAAGAACGATGTCCTGGTCTTTGATGACTACGCCCACCATCCGACCGAAGCAACGGCGACCTTGCTCGGTTTCCGCGACGCCTTCCCGGACCGCCGCATTATCGTTGCATTCCAGCCGCACCTGTTTACACGTACCCGCGACCAGCACGATGCCTTTGGCGGTGCCTTTGCGAACTGCGATGTGCTCTTGGTGACTGACATTTACGCTTCCCGCGAAAAGCCGATTGAAGGCGTGACGGGTGCGCTCGTGTCGAACAGCGCTTCGGACCGCGGCCACCGTGACTCCCGCTTTGTGGGCGACCAGCTGAACTTGCTGCCGATCCTCAAGAAGGAATTGCAGCCGGGCGATGTGGTGGTGCTCATGGGCGCCGGAAACATCTGGAAACTGGGTGAAAGAATTTTGAAGGAATGCCTCTAAGGGAATTGTAGAAAGTACTAGGGATTAGAATTGACTGGACGTAAGACAACATTACTCGGCCGTCGAATGGGCTATAACGAACTGAAGCGCAAGCAAGAGCGCGTCCGCAAGGTAAAGGATGGCGTGTCTTCGGTGTGGCATTGGTTCAAGCGCCGCGGCTGGATTTTCTCCATTATCTTGGTGGTTCTTGCAGTCCTTGCAATTCATAACCGCTTCTACTTGCAGCATTTCAATCCGCTGGAACTGCGCCACTTGCAGTATGTGGAAATCGAAGGCAACCGTATGCTTTCTTGGGAAGACGTGATGCAAGGTGCCCAGGTTGAAACGGGAATGCTCATGTCGGAACTGAATGCCGATTCTGTCGAAGCTTCGCTCATGCAGCTTCCGATGATTCTTTCGGCAAAGGTCGAAAAGAAATTCCCGTCTTCGCTCTACATCAAACTGCACGAAACTTCGCCGGTGCTTACGGTTCTTTCGGAGGGCCGCGCAACGATCTATTCCGAAAAGGGCTATCCGCTCCCGTACTCGGTGGCAACGGCAATGAGGCTCCCGGTAATGGATATGGCGGCAATGGAACACGTGAAGGCTGTAACCCAGTTCCTAGTAGAAATGCGTAAGTACGATGCAGAACTTTATAATCGCGTGTCGCAGGTGACCTGGTCTACGGAAGATGAATGCATGAAGGTCTATTTCAGGGATGTGGGCTTTACCGCGCTCTTTAGGGATCTCAAGTCGAACAAGGACCAGTTTACGCTGTACAAGTCTCTTGAAAATGGGTTTGCAAAGGATTTACTTTGCGCAGGTGAAGTCGATATGCGCTATTCGGGCTTTGCCTATGTAAGAAATTATGATAAGAGGTGCGTCAATGGATGACAATAAACAGGACAAAAGAAAAGACGAATACATCTTTGGCCTTGACATTGGTGAATCGAAGATAAACCTGTTCGTGGGTGTTTCCGAAGGTGAAAACGTTCGCGTTGTGGAATGCGGCGATTTCCCGCTCAAGAATGCCGACGAGTTCGATTCTGTAGTGGAAACATTACAACAGGCTGTCCAAGTCATTGAAAATACGACTCGCGTCGATGTGCACGATGTGTACGTGGGCATTGCCGGTAAGCATGTGCGTTCCTTGGATACCCAGGGAATCGTGACGCTCCCCATGGGCGAAGTTCGTGAAGAAGACATTGACAACGTTACGAAGCAGGCGAGTACCTTGCCCGCCTCGGCCGGTGAAATCATTCATATCTTCCCGGGCGAATACAACCTCGACGACGAACCGCATATCCGTAACCCGAAGGGCCGTTCGGGCCGTCGCTTGGGCGTCGATGTCCAAGTGGTGACCGTGAAGCAGAATGCCTTGCAGAATCTGGCCAAGTGCGTGAACCGCGCAGGCCTCAATGTGGCAGGCTTTGTGCTGGAACCCTTGGCGGCAGCAAGTGCCGTGCTTACCAATGACGAACGCGAATTGGGTGTTGCCCTCGTCGACATTGGCGCCGGTACGGCAGACATCGCCGTGTTCGTGAATGAATCCGTTCGCTTCACCTTCTCTTACGAATATGCCGGCAACTCGATTACGAGCGATATCAGCCGTTGCCTCAACGTGCCTATCGCTCTTTCGAAGGCCGAAGAAATCAAGAAAAAGTTTGGAACTTGCGTCATCAGCAACTTGATCGAAGACGATACCTTCCCGGTTCCGGCCGTGGGTAACCGTGGCGATGTCTCTTGCTCCCGCAAGCTTCTTGCCGAAATTATCACGGCGCGCGTAGGCGAAATCTTCTGCAAGCTCAATGAACAGCTCAAGGTTCACCAGCTCGATTCCATTATCAATGGCGGTATCGTGCTTACGGGCGGTTGCTGCGCATTGGAAGGCATCGAAGATGTCGCATGCAAGGTGTTTGGAAAGCCGGTTCGTGTTGGCCGCCCCAAGGGCATGAGCGGTATTCAGGAAGCCTACCAGAATCCGTCTTACGCAACGGGTATTGGCCTCTTGTATTATGCGAACAAGCAGCACCGCGAAAAGAAAAATCGTGAAACGGGAACGCAGATCGCGGTTTCCATGAAGAAAGGATTCCAGCGTGTTCTCGAAATCATCAGGACTTATTTATAACAACATCAACACTCAACATCAGGGAGATAAAAACATGAGTGAAATCGATAACTTCAACTTCGAGGTAAAGTCTCGCGTAATGGGCGAGGAACCATCCTTCAACAACGCCAAGGTCAAGGTGTTCGGCGTCGGCGGAGCCGGCGGCAATACTGTGAACCGCATGAAGCGTATGAATATTGAAGGTGTGGAATACTATTCCATCAATACCGATGCAATGGCGCTTGATTTGAGCCTCGCTGACCACAAGATTCTGATTGGCGAAAAGACCACCAGAAACTTGGGTGCCGGCATGGACCCCGAAGTCGGTCGCAAGGCTGCTGAAGAAAACTTGGACGATATCAAGGAAGCCATGAAGGGCGCTGACATGGTGTTCGTGACTGCCGGTATGGGCGGTGGTACGGGTACAGGGGCTGCTCCGGTGGTGGCAAACATTGCCCGCGAACTCGGCATTCTCACGGTTGCCGTGGTTACCAAGCCGTTCCGCTTCGAAGGTAACGCTCGTTCCACTATTGCACAGGAAGGTATCAACGCCCTCCGTGCCGCTGTTGACACCATCATCGTTGTCGAAAATAAGAAACTTTTGACTCTTCTCCAGGCCTCCAACCAAAAGGCCACTATGGATGAAGCCTTCAAGATGGCTGACGAAATCCTTGGCAACGCAGTGCAGAGCATTTGTGGCATCATGTTCCATCACGGCCTCGTGCATGTTGACTTTGCCGATATCCGTAAGGTCATGCTCAAGGGTGGCTCGGCTCTCATGGGTACCGGTTATGCTCAGGGCGAAAACCGCGGTATCATGGCTGCTGATATGGCACTTGCCTCTCCGCTTCTCGAAGACATCAATATCGAGGGCGCTTCGGGCGTGCTCGTGAATGTTGCCCACGGCGAAAACTACTCCTTGCTTGAACATAGCGATGCTATGGATCACATTTACGAAAAGGTCGGCGAAGCAGGTAACCCGAACATCATTATCGGCGATATCACTGACCCGGCTCTCGGTGACAAGGTTTGCATTACCATTATCGCTACTGGTTGCGGTGGCACGGCCGTCAATCAGCCTAAGGTCAATACCACTTCTGCTGGTTTTGGCTTTGGCAACTTCACCGTTCCGCAGCAGACCATTCAGCAGTCTGCTCCGGTTCAGCAGGTTCCTGCCGCTCCGGCTGGCATCCAGCAGGCTACTCCGCGTCCGACCGGTTTCAACGTGTTCGATTTCCAGACCGTTAAGCCCGAAGCTCCGGCAATGACCTCTTCTCTTCCGTCTCTGACCGAAACGTCCGTGATGCGTTCTGTGAATGCTGCCATGTTCAGCTCTCCGGAATTCAACGCTGCTGCTCCGGCCGAAGAAGAAGTGGTGTCCCAGGGCTCCGAAACTTCTGAAATGTCTGCTGTTGCCGAAGAAGACCGCATGAACGGTGGTGTTCCGGCTTACGAAGCTCCGTCTTACGAAACTCAGTACGACATGCCTGCTTACGCTCGCAATGCAGCCAATGGCGCTACCGTGACCATGGAACGCCCGGCTGCTACGCGTCAGGAAGTTGTTGAAGAACCGGCTCCTGCCACTCCGGCAACGATCGACTTCAGCCTGCCTGCCTACCTGCGCAACAGAATGAACACGAACAACTTCTAATGAGTCTTGCTGAAAGAATCAGCAAGGTCTGTTCCGCGGCGAAAGCCCCGGTGGGTTTTGCTGAATTCCCCAAGAATTAAACACACACACAACGAGTGCGCGGGTGCGCACTCACCACAACACAAAAGGGTCACCTGGGTCTCCCTGCCTGGGTGATCCTTATTATGTCCGCTCGGCTCTATAGTATTCATGAAAATGTGATATCGCCTCGCTCTCGCCTTCACGACCAACTTACGTTTGGTCGTTCCGGCTCACGTAATCTATATATACCGCAATGCTCTATA
>CACVQR010000003.1 GCA_902756345.1 Fibrobacter succinogenes
GCCAAGCAGATAAAGGCTTGCGGACGATTTCAGGTACCCAAATGTCATATAATCAAAAAGTACCTGTTTTCAGGTACCTTTTTGTCATATAGACCGAAAAGAGAAATGCTTACTTGAACTGAGCCGTTATGTTCGTATTGCCGCTGATGTCAATCAGGCGCGGGTTGGCGGTGCTGCCATCGGACCATCCGCTAAATACGCTGCCAGCCGAAGGAATGGCTTGGAGCTGCATCTGCATCCCGGTAAAGAACTTGCCTTGGTAATTGCTGCTCGGGAGCTTCATGCCTTCGACAAGAACGGAGCCGTTTCCGCTTGCAGAAATGCTCACGGTTGCTTCGCCCTGGAGGCCGAAGTAGTTACCCAATTCCTGTCTAAAGGTTTGCGTGCGGTTTTGTGCGAATTTTAAGAGGTCGCTACCGCTGGGAGACCAGTTGAATGCCGACTGATTGCGCGGCCAGCGCTGTTCGTCACGTTGCTGTTCGGAACTCGGAATCATGGCGGCCATCGCCTGCACGGTCTTCTGGACCTTTTCGTAAGTCAGGTAGTCGTTCAAGAGAATGCAACCCTGGTTGATGAACAAACGTTTGAAATCGGGATTGGCCAAAAGTTTTTTGAGCATGTTTCCGATGGTGGTATTTGCGCCGCCCATGCCGAAGCCGCCACCCCAGCCGCCGCCCATGCCGGGCCATTGACCTTGTCCGGGATCTTGTCCGCCCGGTTGCCCATTTCCCTGACCGTTATCCATGGTGGCGCTACCCAGTACCCACTGGAACATGTTGTGGCTTTCGGTATCGAATCCCGTAATGCCAGGAGAGAATCCGTAGCCGTGGTCGACGTCGAAAATCATGAATTTGAACGGGATTCCTTTTTCGGGGCTGCCCCAAGCGCGGATGTTATTGTTCGGCCAGTCGCCGTTATGAATATACATTTCGGCAATCATGTACTGGGCGAAACTGCTCACGTTCAATTTTTGCTTGACTTCTTCGTAAGACGGATTGTTTTCTCCAGCGAAGTTTCCGCTGGTGATCATGT
This sequence comes from Fibrobacter succinogenes, assembly GCA_902756345.1. GTDB lineage: Bacteria > Fibrobacterota > Fibrobacteria > Fibrobacterales > Fibrobacteraceae > Fibrobacter. The sequence goes on from CACVQR010000003.1 coordinate 1,033, forward strand.
TTGTTAGCTGGCTAAATTCTGCGCTCGAGGCTCCATTGGTGCCGCTGGGCGCCCATCCGTTGACGCAACCCTGGTCGCCGTTGCTGCAGTTCTTGACCACGTTAATGGATTTAGAATCAATGCCATAGTTTGTTTCTACAAAGCTCCTGTTCAGGCGTTCGCGCAAGTCGTGAATGCCAAAATATTCACCGTTGTAGAATACCACCACTTGCAAGCTACGCTGGTAATCTACTTCGGTACCTTCCATAAGGCTTACAAGCATCGGGTCTCCAAAGTAGTCCGTCCAGAAACGGTTACCATTGTTGCGGAGGTTAAAGCTCTTCATCTTCTTTGCTTCGGGGCGAGTCTTGAAGAACGAATACTTGAGCACCTTGTCGCCGTAATCGTCGTTATCCATCTTGATGGCGACACTCTTCTTGGGCTTGTAGCGGCTCCAGTTTCCGATAATCGAAATGCCTGCGTCGATTTCCCAAGTCTTTTCGGTGGTGGAGCTTCCTTTTTCGAAGTATTCCACGTGCACGGGGAGTTCGGTGTCTTTCCAGAAGTTTGCCTGTTGGCAGGGCTCGGTGCATTTCGGGTTGTTGTTGTCCGAAACATTGCCTCCGCCAAAGTTCATGCCGCCGGGCATGCCGCCTCCGTTCAAGTCACCAGTTGCGTAAAGACCCCTGGAAGAGTCGAACATGTCGGTGTGATTCACGGTCAAGGCCACCACAGGCATCGAAACCTTTTCGTTGATAAAGTATGTCTGCGTAGTCGTATCGGCCGCCTGACCGTTCACGAATTCAGAACAGCGGACAACGGTGTTTTGCGTAATCTGCTTGGCCTGAGTGATAGATTCAGAATTCTGGGTGGGGAAGGAACCGTCAAAAGTACACTTGATCTGGCCGCCCTTTTGCGGGGTGGGCGGTTCAATCGTCAAGTTGGAATAGAATCCAGCCTTCGGGAGGAACGTTTCCTTGGCCTTGTGATTGTCTTCGTATTCCTTGAGTCCGCTCGAAGAAGAATACGGCATCGTTGCCGATGAAATTTGGATATTCTGGTTCGGATTGTTCGGGTCCGGATTCGGAGTACCGTTCGGATCTGCCGATGCGCTGGAATTAACAGGCTGCGAATTGCTCGACGGATTGTTTTGAACGGGGTCCGGAATCACGACGGGAACGGTCGCTGTGTCGCCCGTATTTGGGTCAATAACTTGGATTGCGGGGACGGTTTCGCCTGTTTCAGGGTTCACGTAAGGAACGGTCGGAATGGTGTCGCCCGTGGAGGGGTCGATGTAATCGCCCGTATTGGGGTCGATATAGGGAGTGGTGTAAGGATTTTCTCCTATAGACGGAGTCGGATCGGTTAGTGCGTTGATGTCTTTAGCATCGTCAGAACAGCCGATTAGCATTGTTCCGGCAATAACTGGAAAAAGAATTAATTTTTTTTGCATAGCAAGCCCCTAGCAATACAGCAATATCTCGCAACACCATAGGCTAAAGTAACAAGATTTATTTCAAAAAGGGGTTTGTTAATGCATTCTTTACAGTTTTTTGTTGTTGTTTGATGTAAATCACAAACGTTTAAAAAATTCACGGGGTGAATTGTTCCGAAAAACGGATTTTTTGAAAAATTTCGTTAATTATGTGTAAAAAATAAATGCCCGGACGGGGTGTCCGGACATTCAAAATCAGCTTAAAAAGAGGCCGAAAAATTACTTCTTGCAGCACTTGCATTCGGCGATGCACTTATAAGCGATACCGCCGATTACGCCACCGAGAATCGGGGCGACCCAGAATAGCCAGAGCTGCTTGATGGCAGCACCGCCAACGAACACAGCCATTGCGGTAGAGCGGGCCGGGTTCACAGACGTGTTGGTCACCGGGATAGAGATGAGGTGGATGAGCGTGAGGCAGAGGCCGATCGCGATCGGGGCAAAGCCTGCAGGTGCGCGACCGTCGGTAGCGCCCATGATCACGAACAGGAAAATAGCCGTGAGCACGGTTTCAATGAGGAATGCGGAGAGCATGCCGGAGGTCTTGCCGCCAAAGGCGTTCAGGCCGTCCTTGAGGGAATCGGACCAGCCGTTGGTAGCGAATGCACCGATACCTGCGTTGGTGAGGTCGGGGCATGCAATCACGTAGAGGAGCGCTGCTGCGATGATGCCGCCAATCACCTGGGCGACGATGTAGGCCGGAGCTTCCTTAGCGGGGAAGCGGCCGCCGGCAACCTGACCGAGCGTGACAGCCGGGTTCAGGTGGCAGCCCGAAATGTGGCCGATGGCGTATGCCATGGTGAGCACCGTAAGGCCAAACGCGAGCGACACGCCCACGTAACCGATACCGGTGGTCGGGACGCCGCATGCGAGCACAGCTGCACCGCAGCCGCCAAACACAAGCCAGAAGGTGCCGATTGCTTCGGCAATAGCGCGAGTAGAAAGTTTCATTTGAATTTTCTCCATATATTGAGGGTTAAGAGTCGTGCCTTAATTTAGCAAAAAGGCACTTTTGGAATTGCCCAAGGTTATGTGAAAAAATTTTTTTCGTGCGAAAACGCACACACAAGATTTTCAATCATACGTGTTTAGGGGTAAATTTTGAAAAAAAATGCGGGAGGGGCCCCAGCTCGGAGTTGCGAAGGCCGCACGGGCCCCTCCCTGCACCCTCCCCATCCTTGGCCGACGCTTTATTTTCTAAACGACAACTATTATTTTAATTTGAATTGTTTCCTCGCTTGCACCAAAGAATAGAATGCAAAAAAAGTTCCTCGATAATCCGAGGAACTTTTAATCTTTATTGAAAAGAATTCTTAGTTGCACTCTTCGAGTGCAATAATCTGCGCCTCGGTCATGGCGAAATGAATTTCGCCGCGACTCTCGGCTTACGATTATTTCTTGTCTGCACCCTTGGGCATCTGCACGGAGATGTGGATGTCCTGCAGCTGCTGGAGGTCGACTTCGCTCGGGCTCTGGTCCATCGGGCTAGAAGCGCTCGTGTTCTTCGGGAACGCGATGTAGTCACGGATAGATTCTTCACCTTCCATGGTAGCGACAACGCGGTCGAGACCGAAGGCGAGACCGCCGTGCGGAGGAGCGCCGTACTTGAAGGCGTCCACGAAGAAGCCGAACTTGGTCTTCACCTGTTCTTCGGAGAGACCCAACAGGCGGAACACCTTTTCCTGGACTTCCGGGTTGTGAATACGGATAGAACCACCGCCGATTTCCACACCATTAAGAACAAGGTCATAAGCTTCGGCGTTGCAATCCTTGAGGTTGCCGCTGAGCATCATGTCCAAATGTTCCGGAAGCGGGTTGGTGAACGGGTGGTGCATGGCCATGTAGCGGCCTTCGGTGTCGCTGTATTCGAACATCGGGAATTCGGTAATCCACACAAATTCACGCTTCTTCGGATCGCGGAGACCCTTGATACGGGCAACTTCCAAGCGGAGCTGACCCATAGCGGTTGCAGCAACCTTTTCGGGACCTGCGATGAAGAACATCATGTCGCCGCACTTGGCACCAACAGCGTCGCGGAGTTCATTCAACTGTTCAGTTGTAAAGAACTTGCCGACCTGAGTTTCCACTTCGTCATTTTCCTTGACGCGCATCCACACGAGGCCCTTGGAACCGTACTTGCCCACGTAAGCGGTAAGTTCATCGATCTGCTTACGAGTAAAGTCAACGCAACCCTTAGCAGCGATACCGCGGATCTTGCCACCGGCGGCAACGCAGTTCTTGAACACGCCGAATTCGGACTTGGCGCCGATTTCAGACACGTCGTGGATTTCGAGGTCGAAGCGGAGGTCCGGCTTGTCGCTCCCGTACTTGAGCATGGCTTCGTGCCACTTCATGCGGCGGATGTGACGCGGCGGTTCAAAGTTCCAGACCTTGCCGAGAACTTCGGTCACGAACTTGTCAAACATTTCCATGACTTCGTCCTGGTTCACAAAGGACATTTCCACGTCGATCTGCGTGAATTCCGGCTGACGGTCGGCGCGGAGGTCTTCATCGCGGAAGCACTTGGCGATCTGGAAGTAGCGGTCCATGCCTGCAATCATCAAGAGCTGCTTGTACTGTTGCGGAGACTGCGGAAGGGCGTAGAACTTACCCGGGTTCACGCGGGACGGCACGAGGTAGTCGCGTGCGCCTTCCGGAGTGGACTTGCAAAGGCACGGAGTTTCGATGTTTTCAAAACCGTTGGCATAGAAGAAGTCGTACACGGCCTTGAGGAAGCGGCTCTTGAGGAGGAGCTTCTTCTGGATCCACGGACGGCGGAGGTCCAGGTAACGGTACTGCAGGCGGAGGTCGTCGTTTTCCTTGCATTCTTCGTTCGGGTCGTTAATGGCGAGCGGAGAGGTGAGGGCGGCGTTCAAGATTTCGAGCTTGTCTGCCTTGACTTCGATTTCACCCGTGGCGAGCTTTTCGTTGGTGTTGCCTTCTTCGCGGGCGTAGACCTTACCAGTCACGTAAATAACGTATTCGTTACGGAGCTGTTCGGCGGTCTTCAACACGTCGGCGTTGTAGTCCGGGTTGAAAACGATCTGGGTCTTGCCATACTTGTCGCGGAGGTCAACGAAAATCACACCACCATGGTCGCGGCGGCGATCCACCCAACCGGCGAGTGTTACGGTCTGGCCAACATCTTCCTTGCGAAGCTGGCCGCAGTTATGTGTACGTTTCATGGTTGTATCCTTGAAGATAATTTTTCGGGGCAAAATATAGAAACTTTTATACCAAGGGGGGAGGCATCCCCCTCGCAAAAGCCCCGTCTTTTGCTACCCCCTCGCCTAGGGGCTTAGCCCCTAAAACCCCAAAAGCCACACGGATTAGAAATGCCTAACGGCATTTTTTTTCGTCACACGAATTCGAAATCACTAACGTGATTTCTGTTTAATAAGAGTCATTATTGCGAAGAGCGCTTCGTCTCTGCCTGCACCGCACGCTCACATGGATTCGGCCTTCGGCCTCTAATGTTCGCTCGCCGACTTACTTTCCTCCGCCTTTGGGCATGCCACTCTAGATGTCTTCCCGCACTCGGTGCGGGATCTCCTTTCCCTGCCGGAAAAAAGGATTAGTAATCCTTTACGCAACGAACATAATAAGGATTATGTTTACCACCATGAAACTGGTCACCAACCCACATATATTCGTCATTAACTATTACACGATAAGTTCCTATAGCACTCGATTCGTTAGGCAGAATAAAATCAGCAGATTTCCAACTCACCTCATAATCTCGCATCGAGAACAAAACAGACATTCCAGATGAATTTGCCCCAATCTTTTTCAATTTCCAATTTGATTTTGAAGCAAGATCTAAACCAGCACTCGACGTATAGGTTCTCCATTCATAACCATTCATAATATGCCATCCATCCGGACATATTCCCTGATGGATTTGTCCGTCACCTTCAGATGCCGCTTTCCAAAGTAGCGTATCGTATTTCGCAGGCAAAGCCATCGCTTCACTCCAAGTATAAAGTCCGCCCCACCCATTATTACAGAACCACTCATCATTCAGTTCACAATGTTTTTCTACCTTCGTATCATCAAGCATTCTTTCACTGGAATCAATCATCACACCATAATTCAAGTTTTGAGCAAAAACTTCTATTTTATCTTCTGAGCCATACGATTCAGATAAAATAACCGTTTTATACACTTGATGGTCTCGAGGATCTTCAAATTCACTATAAACAGGTTCATAATCCGAAGCAAACAAGCTATCCATATTGGGGTAAACTTTTTCCTTAGGTTTGTAAACGATGGAATCAGTCTCCCAAAAGCCATCCTCACAATGAGCGTATACAGTACGATTCTCCTGATACAACGTGTCTAGAGAACCTTCATCACAGTATTTCAATACGAATTCGCTACTACTCGACTCAACCACAGACGAGCTACTATTCTTGCCGCTTACGGAACTAGAAGAATTCTTTTCTGCAGCCGAGGAACTGGATTTTTTAGAATCTTTCTGGGAAGACGAGGATGCAGAACCGTTGTCATCATTGCTACTCGACGAGATTTCACCGATTGGATCGGGAGCGGAGCTACTCGATTCATCGCCGCAGGCAACAAATAAAACCGCAGAAAGCAACAACACAACAAAATATTTCACAGAAGACCTCCTAGAACCTAAAAATAGTAAAAAGTTCCCAAAAGTGGGAACTTTAGGACATTTAGCAAGAAGCAGGAGCTTTTGAAAAGCTACAGTATTCCGTGTTCGCGAAGTATTTTCTCGTACTTGTCGGCACGAGCCTTTTCTTCGTCAGCACGAGCTTCCGCTGCATCAGCCTGCTTCTGGATTTCATCAGCGCGGTCCTTCGCCTCAAAAAAGCGCTTTTCAGCATCATCAGCGCGGTCCTTCGCCTCGAAATAGCGCCGTTCAGCATCATTTGCGCGCTGGCGTTCAAGGTCTACGGCGATGTCGATTTCCTGTTGCCATGTCATATAGCGTTTCCTCGTTTCGTTGTCCGTCTGATACCACTTCACCAAGCGATCGATATTTTCTGTTTCTGGAGAACTCGGCTTCCTTGTTGCGAAGTACTCCATGTACTCTCTAATCGATTTTTCAGCGATGTCTCGGTACTTGTTAAATATATAAAAGTTCTTGAAACAAAGGTCCCCCAATTCAATTTTCGGGTTGTTGACTTCGAGATTCTTGAACCTGTACACGGCGCGTCCCTGCCCGAATATATCTTCGGGACACAGGTATACAAGACTTAGCAACTTGTTGCTTAGTCGATGTTATCCCCTATGGGGAAACACGATGTAGAGTTCTTTCAAATTGTAATATACTTCACCCTTGTTCAGCGCCTCGCTATCGCACATCGCCTGGTAATAACGGGTTCGCTTGGGGATTTCCTTGGTGTCTTACGCCACTTTTGAAAATAGTGTCTGATTTTGCCCCTTTTTGATGAATAAGTTTTTTTGCTGTACGTATTTCGATTCTGCAATCGACTGAAATTATTTACATAAAATGTAAAGTTGGTTTGTTAGACTTACAGAATTTGTAATATTTCAGAATTTTGTTTTTGCTGAAATTTAGGCAAAATTGGCGTTTTTAGCGTGGTTTAACAATTTTTGTAAAGTTGGCATATTTTTTGCAAATAGGGGCGTGGAAAATTACAAAGAGAACTGAATTATGCCAATTAATTTTTCAAAATGGACCGGGTTGGGCAACGATTTCGTGCTTTATGAACCGGGGCAGACGCCGGAATATGGCGCCGCTTTTACAGAAAGGGTAATTAAGCTTTGCGACCGTCGCTTCGGTATCGGTGCTGATGGCGTGGTGATTGTAACGCCGATGGATAAGGACGGTTGCCTGGTGCTCGGCGATTCGGGCGTCGGTGCCAGCGTGGGGCCTGCTGCGAAATCCGTGCCGAACGGTGTCGATTTCGAAATGCGCATCTTTAATGCCGATGGCTCCGAGGCGGCCATGTGCGGCAACGCCACTCGCTGTGTGGCAAAGTATATCCGCAGCCGCGGTCTTGCCAAAGACGATAGCACGAAGGTTTTTAATCTGCATACCAAGAGCGGCCTGGTGAAGCCCGCGCTTTTAGACGATGGTCGCGTGTGCGTGGACATGGGCCTTCCGAGAAACTTCTTGGGCTCGATCAAGCTCACTGCCGACAGCTTCGACTTTACCGCCGAGACGGTCTCGATGGGGAATCCGCATGCGGTGATTTTCGTGGATGACATCGAAAAGATTCAGCTGGAAAAGTGGGGGAGCATCTTGGAAGTCGATAGCCAGTTCCCTGATCGCTGCAACATTGAATTTGCCCAGGTGATTCCCGCTGCGGGAGCGGCGCCCACCCAAATCCGCATGCGGGTTTGGGAACGGGGTTGCGGCGTCACGATGGCTTGCGGTACCGGCAGTTGCGCAACCCTCGTTGCGGCCCAGCGCACGGGCCGCGTGGGCGTCGAAGCCGACGTAATCCTCGACGGCGGCGTTCTCCACATCAAGCACGAAGAAGGTGGCCCCGTCCTGATGACCGGCCCTGCACAGGAAGTATTTAGAGGAGTAATTTAAATGTGTAATGTGAAATGACAAATGAATAATCCCACATCCCACATTCCACATCACACATCTAAAAACCAAATTATGAATTCATCTATCCTCAACACTAACTACGACTTGCTGCCAGGCAGCTACCTTTTCTCGACTATCGCCCAGAAAATCAAGGAATATCAGGCGAAAAAGCCCGATGCAGACATTATCCGCCTGGGCATTGGCGATGTGACCACGCCCTTGATCCCGGAAGTCATCAAGGCCATGCACAAGGCTGTGGACGAAATGGCCGAAAAGGGAACTTTCCGCGGTTACGGCCCCGAACAGGGTTACGACTTTTTGCGGGAGGCAATCGTCCGTGGCGAATACACCGCCCGCGGCATCGAAATGGACCCGAACGACATCTTCGTGAGCGACGGTTCCAAGTGCGATGTGGCAAACATCCAGGAACTTTTTACAGAAAATGTAAAGGTTGCAATTCCGGACCCGGTTTACCCGGTCTATCTGGACTCCAATGTGATGGCTGGCCGTGCAGGCGTGTTGCAAAGTGACGGACATTTTTCTAAGGTGACTTACCTTGCTTCGACTGCCGAAAACAATTTCCAGCCGGATTTGCCCAAGGAACCGGTGCAGCTGATTTACCTTTGCAGCCCGAACAACCCCACGGGTACAGTCCTTAGCCGCGAAACACTGCAGAAGTTCGTCAACTACGCGAACGAAAACGGGGCATTGATTCTGTTCGACGGCGCTTACAACTGCTACATCCAGGACGAAACCCTGCCGCATTCCATTTTTGAAATCCCGGGTGCGCGCACTTGTGCCATTGAATTCCGCAGCTTCAGCAAGACGGCCGGCTTTACGGGCGTGCGCTGCGCCTATACGGTGATTCCGCACGAACTTTCTAAACTCCGTGCCATGTGGAACCGCAGACAGTGCACCAAGTTCAACGGCGTAAGCTACGTGACCCAGCGTGCCGCCGAGGCAATCTATTCGCCAGTGGGCTGGTTACAGACAAAAGAAGTCATTGCGGGATACATGCGTACCGCAGGCGTAATTCGCAAGGAACTGACCGCTGCAGGTTACACGGTGTTCGGCGGCGAACATGCCCCGTACATCTGGTGGAAAATCGCAGACGGCGAAAAATCCTTCGATTTCTTTGACCGCCTGCTTGCCACCTGCGAAGTCGTGGGTACTCCGGGCAGCGGCTTTGGCCCCTGCGGCGAAGGATACTTCCGCCTGACCGCCTTCGGTGACTACGAACGCACCTGCGAAGCCCTTAGGAGAATCAGGGAAAAACTCTAAACAATGTGTAATGTGGAATGTGTGATGAATAATTAAACATCTCACATATCTCATTTCACATCTGACATTTCACATCTCACATCATTTACTATCTTATGTCCATGCCGTCCCCAATAGGTTCCGAAATTTCTGTCATCCAGAAGATTAGCGTCGCGATTATCCACGAACGCAATGTGGAAAAGTTGCTGGAAAACGTCCTTGGCATTCTGGAATCCGAACTTGGCATGTTGCGCGGAACGTTCGCGCTTCTGTTTGGTGATACTCTTAAGATTGAAGCATCCCGCGGGCTCGATGAATCGGAAAAGCAAAAGGGCCTTTACCGTATGGGCGAAGGTATTACGGGGCACGTCGCCGAACGCGGTATTAGCCATGTGATTCCGGACCTGCGCAAGGATTCCCGTTTCTTGAACCGCACGGGGAGCCGCCATTATGATTCCCAGGTGGCGTTTATTTGCGTGCCCCTGATTCACGACGGCCAGGTTATCGGAACGCTTTCGATTGACCGCCCGGTAGACGGCTCTACGGACTTGGACCGCGACGTGGCGCTCCTCGAAATTATTGCAAACATTACGGGCGATGCGGCCAACGAATGCATTGAATTGCACAACGAACACGAAGCCATGCTCGAAGAAAACCGCAAGCTTCGTGACATGCTTTCGAACAATCCCGGCGAACTGGTGGGTAACTGCCGCGAAATGCAGCAGATATACGAACAGGTGCGCCAGGTGGCCCCGAGCGATGCGACTGTCTTGATTCGCGGCGGTAGCGGTACGGGTAAGGAAATGATCGCCCGTGCGATTGTGAATTTGTCTGAAAGAAAGGACAAGCCTTTTATTACGCTGAACTGTGCGGCTCTCCCTGAAAACCTGGTGGAAAGCGAACTTTTTGGTCACGAGAAGGGTGCATTTACGGGTGCGGTGAATCGCCGTATCGGACGTGCCGAAGCCGCCGACGGGGGAACGCTCTTCCTCGATGAAATTGGCGATCTTACCATGCAGACCCAGGTGAAGCTTTTGCGATTCTTGCAGGAACGTACCTTTAGCCGCGTGGGTAGCAACGAAGAACTTCATTCCGACGTGCGATTCCTGGCGGCCACGAGCCGTAACCTGGAAGAGCTGATTTCACAGGGTAAGTTCCGCGAAGACTTGTTCTACCGCCTGAACATTTTCCCGATTACCATGCCCGACTTGGCAAAGCGTAAGTCCGACATTATCTTGCTGGCGGAGCATTTCATCGAAAAGATGAACTTGCGCTACAACAAGAAGGTGCTGCGCCTTTCGACGACGGCGATCAACTTGCTCATGAGCTACCACTGGCCGGGTAACGTGCGTGAACTGGAAAACTGCATGGAACGCGCCGTGCTTACCGCAAGCGACGACTGCATTCACAGCTACAACTTGCCGCCTTCGCTGCAGACGAGCCTTAGCGTCGGTCCTTCCGGTGCCGTGGCTGCCAAGACCGCTCCGCTCGAAGTGATGATGAACAATTACGAACGCGAAATCATTACCGAGGCAATTAAGCGCAACAACGGCAACCTTTCTGCCGCGGGCCGCGACTTGGGCGTGTCTCCGCGCATGATGAATTACCGCATGAACAAGCTTGGAATCAAGTCCGGCCGTTGACAGGGGCCAAACTAATCTATATTTAGGTTATGTTTGGATTTTACCGATTCGCATCTGTTTGCCCGACGCTGAAAGTCGCCGATACCGCCTACAATACAGCTGAAATTATCCGCTGTGCCTCCGAGGCTATTGACGGGGGAGCCGCCTTCGTCGTGTTCCCGGAGCTTTGCATTACGGGCTATACCTGCAGCGACTTGTTCCATCAGGAACTGTTGCTCAAGAAAAGCGTGGAATCGCTTTCGAAGATTGCAGAGGCGTTTGCAGATAGCGATGCGGTGATTGCGGTGGGGCTTCCGCTTAGAATGTTTGGTTGCCTTTACAACTGCGCCGCATTCTTGCAGCGTGGCAAGCTTGTGGCGGTGACGCCCAAGATTCATTTGCCGAACCAGCGCGAATTCTATGAAAAACGTCACTTTTCGAGCGGTCGCGATTTGCTGCGCGAAAGAACGCTTTGCCCGGTAGAAGGCTTTGGCGATGTGCCGGTGACGAACTTCTTTACGGTGAGGGGCGGTGACACTGAAAATTCCGGTGCTGAAGTTCGCGTGGGCGTGGAACTTTGCGAAGACTTGTGGACCGCGGTGCCGCCGAGTGGCGAACTTGCCTTGGCCGGTGCGAACGTGATTGTGAACCTGTCGGCAAGCGATGCTTTGGTGGGCAAACGCGATTACCGCCGTAACTTGGTGATGAACCAGTCCGCTCGCTGCATGGCGGCCTACGTTTATTCGTCGGCGGGCGTGCATGAATCGACGACGGACATGGTCTTTAGCGGGCACTTGATGATTGCCGAGAACGGCAGCATGATTGCCGAAAGCAAGCCGTTTAGCCGCGAATCTGAAATTATTTACGCAGACGTGGACGTGGAACGCCTGAACATGCAGCGCTTGAGCGAAGGTTCGTTCCAGGATTTCGACAGCCGTAGCTTTTATGCGCGCGCGGCGAGTTTCGCTTGTCTGCGTTCGATTGATAGCCTCAAGTACCGCTTTGTGGCGCCGATGCCGTTTGTGCCGGGCAACATCGAAACTCGCGACAAGTCCTGCACCGAGATTTTCAATATCCAATGCGCAGGACTTGCGAAGCGACTCGAAGCGTCGCATTCCGCGCGCGCGGTGATTGGCCTTTCGGGCGGCTTGGATTCTACGCTTGCCTTACTCATTGTGGCCGAAACATTCAAGCTCCTGAAGCGCCCTGCTTCTGAAATCCTGGTGCTCACGATGCCTGGATTCGGTACGACCAAGCGCACCAAGAGCAATGCGGTGACGCTTGCAGAGCTTTTGGGCACGGAACTGCGCACGGTCGATATCCAGAAGGCTTGCCTGCAGCATTTTGCCGACATCGGTCACGATCCCAAGAATCTGAGTGTGACTTACGAGAATGTTCAGGCCCGCGAACGCACGCAGATTCTGATGGACATTGCCAACAGTGTAGGCGGAATCGTCATCGGTACGGGCGACCTTTCTGAAATCGCACTCGGCTGGAGCACCTACAACGCTGACCACATGTCCATGTATGCGGTGAATTGCGATATTCCGAAGACGCTCGTGCGCCATGTGGTGGGCTGGTATGCCGACCATGCCGAAAGCTTTACCGCCGACAAGAAGACGGCAAAAGAACTTGCCGACGTGCTTCGCGATATCTTGGACACGCCCGTGTCGCCGGAACTTTTGCCTGCCGATTCTAACGGCCAGATTGCGCAGAAGACCGAAAGCATCTTGGGCGCCTACGAAATCCACGACTTCTATCTGTATCACTTCGCAAAGTACGGCGCCGCTCCGCAAAAGCTCCTGTTCCTCGCGAAGTTCGCCTTTGCCGGCAAGTTCAGCGACGAAGAACTGGAGAAGGCCTTAGCCGTATTCGTGCGCAGGTTCTTTACGCAACAGTTCAAGCGCAGCTGCATTCCTGACGGCCCGAAGGTCGGTACAATCTCCCTGTCGCCGCGAGCCGACTGGCGTATGCCCAGCGATTCAAGTTTCAGCGATTGGATGTAATTGAACTACGTCATTGCGACCCTGTAGGGGGAAGCAATCTATTGCTTGTTAGGCTTCTTGGCGATAAGCTCGTCGAACGTTTTTTCGCGTTCTTCGGGCTTCTTTAGACCTAATGCCTCGTCAAATATATCTGATGCGTCACGTGTATCTACAGGTTCATCGGAATAATAATTGTCTACAAAAAAACAAGTACCTCTACCGGGAATGAACCCGAAAACTAAGCAGGTTATTCCTGAAAAAACAGCCCAAATGGTAAATAGAATGAGCGATAGATAAAAATCGCCGCCTAAACATAAAAGAAATAGAATGAAGATGAAGATGCCACCTGTAAAAACTAGCCACGTATATAGCCTATTTTTCGTCTTATCTGTCATACCTTAAATATAAATTAATGAAAAAAGAAATGCCGTTAGGCATTTAGTACTTTAGTACCATTCGTGTGACGATTTATTTTTCTTTTTAGGGATTAAAAAGGAGATCCCGGCTTCCCCGTTCCGAGGACCATATCCACTAAGCAGCAAAGCTGCAAGTGGCTATTGGCAAGGCCGGGATGACATCGGGCTTAGTCAAACAGTTCCGGGTCGGATTCGTCGGAGCTTTCGTCTTCGCTAGAGCCGTCGTCGAATGAGTCGGGCGGGGTAATTCGGGTAGCGCGCTTCACCTTCTTGGCGGTGAACTTGCTGCCCAGAGCCTTGTAGCCCTTGACTTCAGCGACTTCGGTGAGGTCCAGTTCTTCCTTCTGGACTTCGCGGCCTACCTGGTATTCCATGAGTTCGCGGGCGTCTTCGGTCGCGAAGAATTCAATCATCTGCGTATCCTTGTGATCGGACACGAGGCTGAATTCCGTGGTCATGGGGCAGCCTTCCAAGTTGAAGCGTTTCACCATGTAGTTGAAGTTACCGCCTTCGAAGTAGAGAACCGTAAAGACCTGTTCCGGGTCGAACTTGTGGATGTACTTGATACCTGTACCCACGAGAATCGGGTCGGCCATGTCGTGCACGCGGGCCGTACCGTTTTCCTTGACGATGAGGATCTTGTCCTTTTCGCCGAATTCGCCGATGCGGTCGCCCTTCTTCTGGGTGCTGATGATGCCGGCGAGGGCGTCAAAGTAGAGTACGCGTGCGCCCAAGGTGCTAACACCCTTGCGGACGCGCTTGATGCTCTTGACCGGGTACTTGGTCACAATGTTACCCATGGCGCCGCGGCCCTTCACGTCGATGGAGCTGAAATCCACCTCGAAATTGAGCTTGGTGCGCGGACGCGGTTTGAGTGTGACTTCCACGACTTCGGCTTCGCCGTTCAGGTTGCTGGACATGTACAGAATCTTGCTGCCCGGCTTGCCCTTACCCATAAAGTAATCCTTGTCGCGGGTAACGCCACCCACGTTGAATCGCTTGATGTAGTAGGCGCCGTCCTTGCCGTCCTGGTGAATCACGTTATAAATGTGGCGGTCGTCGTCCTTCTTGAACTTTTCGACGAGCAAGATGTTTTTGCCCACGAAGTCCTTGTCGCTGACCTTGACGACCTTGAAGCTGCCGTCGGCCTTGAACACAATCAGGTCGTCGTATTCGGACACGTCGAAGAGGTATTCTTCCTTCTTCATGCCGGTGCCGAGGAAGCCTTCCTTGCGGTTCACGTAGAGTTTCTGGTTGGCGAGAGCCACGTGCACGGCTTCCACCTTGCCGAATTCCGCAATCTGCGTGCGGCGTTCCTTGCCTTCGCCGTACTTCTTCAAGATGTTCTTGAAGTGCTCGATGGTGTATTCGGTAATGTGTTCCTGGTTGTACTTGCAGGTGGCGATGCTTTCTTCCAGTTCCTTCAAAAGCTGGTCGGCCTTTTCGCGGTCGTAATGGCTGATGCGGCGGATCGGAATTTCGATGAGCTTGCCGATTTCTTCGTCAGTGACTTCTTTGCGGTGTAGGCGCTTGAGGTAAGGAGTGAGTCCTTCGCGCACGAGGCTGATAATCTGTTCGCGGTCTTTTGCCTTCTTGATGACCTCGTAGACTTCCTTTTCGATGAATATCTTTTCGAGGGTGGTCATGTGCCACTTGTCTTCAAGGTGCTTGAGTTCGTTGACGAGTTCCCATTCCAAAAGCTTGACCGTGTGCTCCGTGTTCATGCGGAGAATATCGGAGACGCCGAGGAATTTCGGGTGCTTGTCGACGATCACGCAGGTGCAGGGCGAAATGGATTTTTCGCAGTCGGTAAAGGTGTAGAGGGCGTCGATGGCGACCTGCGGGTCGGTGCCCGGCTGCAGGTGCACGAGGATTTCGACTTCTTTACTGGTGTTGTCGTCCACGTGCTTGATCTTGATTTTACCCTTGTCGTTTGCCTTCACGATGCTTTCGATCAGGCTTACGGTGGTGGTGCCGTAGGGGATTTCGCGGATGGCGAGCGTCTTGTTGTCGACCTTTTCAATCTTCGCGCGCACGCGGACCTTGCCACCGCGCTGGCCGTCGTTGTAGTCGCTCACATCGATGATGCCGCCCGTGAAGAAATCCGGGTACAGCGTAAACTTCTTGCCCTTCAGAATCGCGATGCTTGCTTCGCAGAGTTCGCGGAAGTTGTGGGGGAGGATCGAGGTGGAAAGACCTACGGCAATGCCGTCCACACCTTGTGCCAGGAGCAGCGGGAACTTGACCGGGAGTGTCACCGGTTCCTGGCTGCGGCCGTCGTAGCTCGGAATCCATTCGGTGGTTTCGGGGTTGAACACGACGTCGATTGCGAACGGCGTGAGGCGGCCTTCAATATAACGCGGTGCTGCGGCGCGGTCGCCCGTGAAGGGGTTACCCCAGTTACCCTGGGTGTCAATCAGCAAATTCTTTTGACCGAGGCCCACGAGAGCATCGCCAATGGAGGCGTCGCCGTGCGGGTGGTAGGCCATGGTTCGACCGACGATGGTGGCCACCTTCTGGTAGCGGCCGTCGTGGTTTTCGAAAAGGGAATGCAGAATGCGGCGCTGCACCGGCTTAAGTCCGTCCTCGTAGTACGGAACGGCGCGGTCCAAAATCACGTAGCTCGCGTAGTCCAGGAACCACCCGTCGTAGAGTTTTTCAAGGTGGTTCACGTTCGAAAGTCCAAGGGTCGAATCTTTAATTTCTTCGCTCATATTCAAAAAATGCGTTTAAAGGCTTAAATTTCAACGTACGGACACAATATAAAAAAAAGTAGTGTCAAAAAAATGACACTACTGCACAAAGGGGCAAAAGAACGCCTGTTAGAAGCTGAAGATGGCTTCGACACCGAACTTGAGGTTCACGTCTTCGCCGTAGTCAATCGTAGAAACGGCTGCCTGATGGCCGTCCTTTTCCCAGTCGTCACCCATGGGGAGAATCGCCATGAGGAAGCCGGTAACGTCAAGACCGTCAACCGGGGTGAAGTAAGAACGCAAACCGAAGTTCAAAGAACCGAGGTCGGTATCGTCATCAAGAGAGTTCGAGTGCAGTTCGCCAACGGCACCGAGGGCGAATGCGTCGTTGAACTTGATGATGCCTTCGCCGTAGGCAAACATGTATTCCGGAATTTCAGTGTCATGAATCGTTGCCTTTTCCAGATTGTCGTCCAGCAGGGCATAGAAGAAACCGCCCTTGACAGTTACGTTGGCAACCTTGAAGGTGGGTTCTGCCAAGAAGGCATGAGTGAATTTCGGATTGGACTTGGTAATGTTGTCTTTATGCAACCCGTAGACGGCGTGAATAGCGAAGGGACCGAATTCGAGGGCGGCGTCCAAACCGGCGTGGAATTCGCTTTCGTCTTCAATCTGCCAGTTCTGGTAATGAACGAACGGGCGGAGTGCCTGGCCGGCCAGGTCAAACTGGTACGCGGCGTGCACGTCGTAGCTCTTGCAGGCCTTATCTGCTGGAATCGGGTTGCCGTTTGCATCGTAGTACTGGTTGCTGCAGGTGTAGTCAGCGCCGCTTCGGGTAAGGCCAAAGGCGAGCTGCAGGCCGTAGAGATCGAGTTCGATACCACGGACATCGTGTTCCTTCATTCCGACGGCGTAGTCAGCAGGATCATTATAGTCGTAGTAGTCGAATGCGCCTTCGGAATAGGTCATGTCGCCAAACTTGATGGCGAAGTTTTCGTTCCTCTGGTATTGAACGAAAGCGCCGTTATAGTGAACTGCCGGCGAGGTCCCTTCGCCATCGGCTTCGATTTCAACCTGAGCTGACCACTTGTCGTTAAACTTTACCTGGAAATCGACGTCGACGGTAGACCAGAAATCATGATAGAAGTCTCGTTCGTTGTCATTTCGCCAGTTGACGTAGGTGTCAAATTCTGCCTGGCCGGAGACCTTGAATTCCATGGCCTTCTTGCCTTCGGGGGCGGGGTCAGCCTTGGTGATGTTCAGACGTTCTATGAAAGAGGCGCCTTCCTTAGCATCTTCTTTCTTTTCTTCGGCTTTGGGCTCTTCAGCCTTGGCAACTTCTTCTTTCTTTTCTTCAATTTTAGGTTCTTCTGCCTTGGCGGCTTCATCCTTTTTCGGTTCTTCAGCAACCTTGGCTTCTTCGGCCTTCGGGGCTACTGCTGCGGTGTCGGCAGCCGGAGCTGCGGCTTGTTGAGTAGCGGGCTGGGCTGTTTCAGCCTTCGGGGCTTCGGCAGCGGGTTGTGCTGCAGGAGCGGCGGCCGGTTGTGCGGCAGGCTGGGTAGCGGGTGCTGCGGCCGGGGTGGCGGCAGGGGCAGCAGCCGGGGCGGCTTGAGCAAAAGCGCTTGCGGCGGCGAGGCCGAGCACGATTGCAGAAAGTTTCATGGTTTTCATTAGGTGCTCCTTATGGATGTTAATCTTAACGAAATTTAACAATGTAAACGGATTTTGACGAAACGAACGAAAAAAAAGTGCCTTTGGGGAGGTACTTTTCTGGATGTTGCGCAGATTTATTACTAGTTCTGGGACGAAATTTCGCTGAGAGCCTCTTCCATGTACTTGCCAAAGAGCTTGGAAATGGTTTCGGCCGTGGTTCTCGGTTCGCGGTTGTCCATGCTTAGCTTTTCGTCAAAACTTTTTTCCCAGATGGCTTGGTCGCTTTCGGTTTTGCGGAAGGTCAGCTGCATTGCGAGACGTGCATACTGCGAAGAACCTTCATCAACTTCTTCGATAGCGACGATGTTTCCCAAGAATTCAAAATCGGGCTTGCCTGTCGGTTTGGTTTCTACAGTCTTGAAAAGTCCGCTCTTGGCGATGTATTCGCTTGCTACTTGGGCCATCATGTGTTCTGGGCGGCTGGCCCACAAGTCCAGATCGTAGAACATGAAGTCGTAGGCGGATTCGCGGTAGACGATGTTTGCTCGCTGGTAGGCGGGTTCGATGGTGAACTTGCGCACTTGCAGGCGTTTGTCGGCGTATGCGCTAGATGTGGGGGCCTGGATGTTTTCGACCGCAATCGTATAATACTTTGTCGGTTCGCTGGAACCGCCGCCCAGGCAGGCGGTGAGCGAGAATGCTAATAAGGCCGCAAATGCAATAAGGATGATTTTCTTTTTGATCATATTATTTTCTCCGGCTCTTGTTTTCGGCGTGAATCAGTACCGACGGGTTGTTCTTGATTTTCTGCGTAAATTCTTCGAGGTTCTCGAGAACTGCGTTGAGTTCCACGACGGCGTCACCGACCTGGTCCTGGTTCTTGTACACCACCTGGTCAAGCCGCTGCGTGAGCTGCCTGATAGATTCCATCGCTTGCGTCAGGTTCTCGTTCATCGCCTTGGTATCGATGGCTTCGAGCTTTTCCTTGACCAGGTCCATGTTTTCGCTGGTCTTTGCCGCGATTTTAGCATCTTCGATTTCAGTAAGGACGTTCTTCATCGAGTTCGCCGCATTCGAGATGTTGTTGATGGGCGCGTTCAGGTTCTGCGTCAGCCGGTTCAGGTTTTGCGTAGCACTTTCGAAATTCTTGAGCGAATTGCTGATGCTTTGCGTATTTTCTTCGGAGAAGAGGCTGTTGATGTTGGTCATCAGCGAGTCGACATGAGCGATGATATCGGTCGTCTTGTTGGCGATTGCATCGAATGCCGTCTTTTCGGCAGGGACATAACCACCTTCGGCGACGTCGGGTTCGTCAAAGCGGCCTCCCGAAAGCACAATTTGCTTTTCGCCGGTGAGTGATATGCCGTGAGTCATGCCCGCGCGGGTGCCTAGCTTGATGGGTGTACCCTTGTTCACGCGGAAACGGACGACCACCTGGTTCAGGTTCGAGGAATCGATCGCAATTTCGGTCACGTTACCGACGTCGATACCGTTCAGCTTGACCTGCGCATCCTTGTAAAGGCCGATGACAGATTCGTTGAATATGGTATAATAGTTGTCGAATTCCTTGTTCAAGAATCGCGAAAGTACATAGCCCAGGAACACGCAAATCATGATTCCGCAGAGGAGCATGAAGGCGCCAATCTTGATTCTTTCGGCACGTGTGGTTTCCATGGTTACTCCAAATCAGTCAATAAAGTTAAAATGGTAATATTCATTGTGGTCTTCTTCCTTGGGACATTGCCTGTTGAAGAAATGCCGCAGGATGGGGTCGTCGCTGTCGAGCCCTTGCTGCAAGGTGCCGTCCATGAGCACATAGCCGTCTTTCAGATAAATAAAGCGGTCGCAGATGATTTTAATACTTTCTAGTTCGTGACTCACGATGACCATCGATACCCCGAGCGTGTCGCGGAGCTCCAGCAGCAGTTCATCGAGGGAGCGTGCGGTCACCGGATCGAGGCCGGTCGAGGGCTCATCGCAAAAGAGCAGCTCTGGCTTTAGCGCGATGGCGCGGGCAAGGGCCGCGCGGCGCTTCATGCCGCCCGAAAGTTCGGAAGGATACTTGTGGAATGCATGCAGCAGGTGCACTTTTTCAAGGCGGTCGGCCACAATCGCTTCCATCTGTTTTTTGGGCATGTAGGGCATGCTGCGAATCAGCGGGAGCATGGCGTTTTCGGCCACGGTCAAATCCGAAAGGAGCGCTCCGTTCTGGAACAGTACCCCCGTACGCAGGCGAGTCTCGAAATCGAGCCCTTCCTTGGCTCCGAACGTCTTGCCGAAATAGGTGATGGTTCCGCTTTCGGACTTGTAGAGCTTGAGGATGTTGTTCATGAGCGTCGACTTGCCACATCCGGAACTTCCGAGAATCATGCGGATTTCGCCCTTCTTGACATCGAACGAAATATCGTTCAAAACGGTCTTTCCGTCGTAACCGGCTTTCAGGTGATCTACTTTGAGTGTAATGTCGTCCATTGTTGCCCCTAGTAGAATATAAAGCTGAACGCGCAGTCTGCGACGATGATGGCAGAAATCGAAACCACGACGCTCGATGTCGTTGCGAGGCCCACCGCTTCGGCACCGCCTTCGGCGTTTAAGCCCTTGTTGCAAGAAATCAGCGTGACTAGCCAACCGAATGCGATGGATTTGACCGTGCTCTTTAAGAAAAGAATCGGCGGAATCCCATCGCGAATAGACTGGAAGTAGTTCGCAAACGAAATATCAAAGAAAAAGTAACCGATCAGGAAGCCGGCGAGGCAGCCCGCGATACCTGCGCAGAAGGCAAGAATCGGCGTGCAGATGGTCATCGCGATAAAGCGGGGGACCACCAGGTACTGCACCGGCGAAATTGCCATGGTTTTGATGGCCTTGATTTCTTCGCAGACGGACATGTTTGCAATTTCTGCCGCGATGGAGCTGCCGGAACGCCCCGCCAAGATAATCGTCGTGAGTAGCGGGCTGATTTCTGCAAAAATCAGGTAGCCAAGCCCCGAGGCGAGGTAGGAACCGCCGCCCACGGCCTTGAGCATGAACGAACTCTGGAGCGCCATGGTGAAGCAGATGAGGGCGACCATCAGAAAGCAGATGCCCGTGGCTTCGGTGCCGAGCATAAAGACCTGCTTGGCGGTGCCGCCGAACTTGCTGCGCCCTTTGTCGAAAGGACCGCAGATCATCCAGTAGATGCACATGTTCAAGAGAATGAACACCTCGGCAACTTCCTTGGCGATGATTGCGGTCTTTGCGCCGATGGCTTCGAGGAAGTTGCTGTAGCCGGTCTTGACTTTTTCGGGAATTTTTTCTTTCTTGAGCGCCCTGAGCTGCGCCTTGATTTCTTCGCTAAAGTGGGCGAGCGTGAGCTTGTTGCCGGTCTTTTCGCTTAAGTCGGCAAGGAGCGCAAAGAATGCGTCGCCGCTGTAGTCCATGCGCGTGAGGGAAGAACCGTCGAGGTTGAGCGGCTCCTTGTAGAGCGTGCGCCTGCACTCCCGCAACAATTCTTTGCTGTTTGCGGCCGTAAGGGTGGCGGGGAGTGTAATCGTTCTTCCTTCCATTAAGGCCAAATCTAGAAAATCGGTAAAATTTGTGTTACTTTTTTTGCTTTTTTACGACGAAAAGCCTTATAATGAAGATAATTCGCTGTTCGTTTACTCTTTCCAGGGAGCTTCGGCGCGTTCCTTTTCCTTTTGTTCGTGGGCTTCGCGTTTTTTATGCCAGGCGGCGAGCTGATCCTTGAAGGTTTCCTTGAGACGTTCCATGCCGATGTTTTCGCGGGCGCTCACCTGGATTGCCTCGGGGTAATTCTCGCGGAGTTCCGTACGGCGTGCCTCGTCGCAGATTTCGGCCTTGTTGAATACGCGGATTCTCGGTGTTTCGGGGC
Source organism: Fibrobacter succinogenes (assembly GCA_902756345.1). Taxonomy (GTDB): domain Bacteria; phylum Fibrobacterota; class Fibrobacteria; order Fibrobacterales; family Fibrobacteraceae; genus Fibrobacter. Next base: position 22,542 of record CACVQR010000003.1, read on the forward strand.
TGATAATGCCTTCGAGCGTTCGGTGCGTGACTTCGAGGTGCTCGCGGTAATCGGGCGCAGAACCGTCAACGACTTCCAAAATGCAGTCTGCATGGGCGGCCACGCCGAGCGTACTCTTGAAGGTCTCGATTAAGTTGTGCGGAAGTTTGCGGATAAAACCGACTGTGTCTGACAAAATGATGTTTTCGCCGTCCAAATAGAGTTTTCGTGTGGTACTGTCGAGGGTGGCGAACAGCTTGTCTTCTACGTACACGTCGGCGCCGGTCAGGCGGTTGGTCAGCGTAGACTTGCCCGCGTTCGTGTAGCCCACGATCCCGATGTGGAAAATATCGTTTCGATTTTCGGCCTGGCTTTCGCGGGCGTCCTCGATTTTTTCAAGCTTCTTTTTAAGTTCCTGGATGCGTTTACGGATCATGCGGCGATCCGTTTCAAGCTGGGTTTCGCCAGGGCCCTTGGTGCCGATACCTCCGTTGTGTTGGCGGCAAAGGTGAGTCCATGCGCCAGTGAGGCGTGGCATCATGTACTGTAACTGCGCCACTTCGACCATCAAGCGGCTTTCGGCGGTAATGGCATGCTTTGCAAAAATGTCGAGAATAAGACCGGTTCTGTCGAGAACCTTGATTCCGGGGAGTCTCTGCTCCAGGTTACGAACTTGCGAGCCCGAAAGATCGTCATCGAAAACGACCATCTTGGCGTCTTGTTCTTCGAGGGCGCGCTTGACTTCGTTTACCTTGCCTTCGCCAATGAGCGTTGCCGGACTGAAATTCTGCACTCGTTGTAAAAAACTCTGCACGACTTCGGCACCTGCAGTTTCAGCAAGTCTTCCAAGTTCTGCAAGCTGTTCGGTAGCAAGCCAAGGACGCACTTTGGGTGTAGAAATCCCGACAAGAATGCAGCGTTCTTTTTGTGGCTTGTGTTCAATGGTCAAATCCTTCATATGAGCTACATATTAGAAAAAACTTTTTGTTATAATTGCTGTATACAATTTGATTTGCCATGAAAAAGTTAAAGTTAAAACGTTGGATGCCTTTAAGCCCTGCCATTATCGCGGTTGCGATTGCGGTGGTTATTCTTGTTGTTGTTTATGCCTTGATTGCTCGCGAAACCTATTTTAAGCAGGTCGAAGAATCGATTGTGCAAGATACGCGTCGCATGTCTTCGGAACTGACTGAAAAACTGAAATACGCAAAAAGCAGTATTAAGCTAGTTTCTCATTCCGTGTCCAAGAAAATGGATGGCCCGGAACTTCGTCGTCCGGAATCGGCGTTCTTGTCGATGATGGACGAGGTCCCTTTTTCAAGGATTGAGTATATTCGTAAAGACGGCCTAAAGCTTTCTTACGACGAGGAACCGATAGATGTTTCTGAAAGTGATTTTTTCCGTCAGGGAATCATGGGGAGGTCTGGTGTTTGGATCGATTACAAAGCCAAAACCTTCAGTGAATCTAAAATCAACGTATATACCCCTCTTTATTACAACAATTCCGTGATTGGCGTAATTTCCGGAATCTTGGGTGGCCAAAAAGACCTTTTGCCCTTGCTCAAGAATACGGTGAATGGGGAATCTACGGTGGCGCTTGTATGTGACGGCGAACTGCACATAATCACGTCAAACATTGTCGAGAACGATTACGGAAAATCTTTTGAAGAGCGTGCCCAGGATTTTTTCACGGCGGATATTTTTGACATGTTCAAAAAGAATGCCGTTCTCAAGGAACCGAAGGCTTTCAGGTTTACTACGGAATATGGTACGTCGATTGCATGCGTTATGCCGGCAAACGAACTGGGGTGGTTCGTGGTACAAATGGTGCCTTACCATGTGCTGACTAGTGTAACCAAGATTATTATTCTAAAGTCTTTCTTTGCGCTCTTCTTTGTCCTGCTCTTCTTTATCATCTATATCCATTCGGTTTACCGTACCAATCGTCGCTTGCGTAGCGAATTAGAAGGTAAGCACCTGAACGTCATCAATGCGCTTACGGATTCATATGGGAGTGCCTTCGTCATTGATTCCAAGACCGGTCAAAGCGAAAGCTATTGCATTAACGAGAATGTATCGCGCTATATGCAAGACGCTTTCGACAAGTCTCCGCATTATGACCAACTGACGTCTCTATACGTTAATCGCATGGTGCTGCTTGAAGATCGCCCGCTTTTTGACCGCGTTATCAACTTGGAACGCCTAAATCACGAATTTCTGAAGCATAACCGTTTTGAGTTCATTTACCGTATTTCCAGAGGCGGTGTTATCCATTACATGCAGGTTCACTATGTCAAGCCCTCCAAGGATCGCCCGGAATTTGTCATGGGTATCAAGCTTGTCGATGAATCCATGAATGCCGAACTTGAAAAACGCAAGGAACTGAACGAACAGCGCGTGGCGCTTGTGAAGGCGCTCGACCGCGCACAACGTGCCGACAAGGCGAAATCGAACTTCTTGTTCAATATTAGCCATGACATTCGAACTCCGATGAATGCGATTCTTGGCTATGGAATTCTTGCCCAAAAGTATTTGCTGAACTTGAACTTGCCCGAAGCTCAATCTTCGATGCTGAATTACTACATGAGGGGGATTCAGTCGGCAGGCACGCTTTTGCTCGATATGATCAATTCGGTCTTGAACCTTACGACAATCGAATCGGGCTACGAAAAACTTGAAGAACATCCGGTATTGACCGCTACGCTAAGCGAAGACCTGATAACGACTTTTGAACAGACTGCTAGGCAAAAGAGTGTCATGCTGCAGGTTTCTCGCAATATCAAGTCCCGCTGCGTGTATGTGGATAAGGTCAAGTTCCACCAGATTCTCTTGAATATCGTGAGCAACGCCATCAAGTACACCCGCGCGGGCGGACTTGTCCGTATTTCGCTACGCGACTTGCCGCACGAAACTCCGGGAATGTGCTACATCGAAATGATTGTCGAAGATACGGGCGTGGGCATTTCGGAAGAATTCCTGCCGAAGGTCTTTGAACTTTTTGAACGTGAGCAGAGTGCGCTTACCCGCGGTATCGATGGCACCGGCCTTGGACTGAGTATCGTTAAAAAGCTAGTCGACTTGATGCGCGGAACAGTGAAGATTACAAGTCGAGTGGGCGAGGGTACCCGAGTCGTGGTAGTAACTCCGCACCAGATTGCCGATGACCAGATAGAAGAAACTCCTGTCGAGGAATCTCCGTTTAAGAAATCCCTTGCAGGAAAGCGAATCCTGGTGGCCGATGATGACCCGCAAACGATTGAAATCGTTTCGAGCATGCTTGAAACAGTCAATGCCGATGTCGTCAGTGTCAATACCGGTAACGATTGCTATCGAAAAATCGATATGTCTCCGGCAGGTTCGTTCGATGTCGTGCTGATGGATGTAAAGATGCCTAAGGGCGATGGCCTAGAAACGACTGCTCGAATTCGTAAAATGGAGGATCGCCGCAAGTCGAGGTTGCCTATTATCGCCTTGTCGGCAAGTGCATTTGAAGAAGAAAAACAGACTGCTTTTGATGCCGGCGTCAATGGATACGTGACAAAACCGATCGATTTCGCGCAATTATTCGCGTTGATTATGCGGTTGTTGAAGTAATGGAATTGCCTTTTAATAAATTTGTTGCATGAAAATTCGCTTGACACAAGAAACCTTGAATCGCCTGAAGCGTTTCCGCAAGAACAAGCGGGCTTTCTGGTCGCTTGTGGTGCTTGTGGTGGCGTACCTGTTGTCGCTCACGAGCCCTTGGACCGTTAACGACGAACCGCTTCTGATGCGCTACCAGGGAAAGACGTATTTTCCGGCGTTTGTCCGCTATAGTGATGCGGATTTTGGTGGAGAATACCAGACTGAAGCCGATTACGGCAAGTTGTTTGCCGCGGTGCGAGAATGCGAGGACGATGCCGCCGAGGGCTTTACGCGTGCCGGAGGCTGCCCCGAAATCTGGACGATTATGCCCCCGATTGCGCACGACCCGCTAAAGGCGGACTTGAGCGAAGACGGAACGCCGCCCTTTGCTCCCAGTGCAAGACATTGGCTTGGAACCGACAGCAATGGCCGCGATGTGCTGGCTCGTCTGATTCATGGGTTCCGCATTTGCATTAGCTTTAGCCTGCTTTTGACGGTGCTGGGAACCTTCCTGGGCATTGTGATTGGCGGTATTCAAGGTTATCTTGGCAAGTTCTGGGACACGGGTATGCAGCGCTTTATCGAAATCTGGTCGTCGCTCCCGATGCTTTACGTGGTGATTTTGATCGGCAGCATTTATGGCCGTAGCTTCTGGCTTTTGATTTTGATTATGGCCGCCTTCAACTGGATTTCGCTGAGTTACTACATGCGTGCGGAATTCTTGAAGTTGCGCGGTATGACTTACGTGCAATCGGCCAAGGTCTTGGGCATGGGGCATCGCCATATATTCTTCAAGGAAATCTTGCCGAATGCAATGACGCCTGTGGTCACGCTGTTCCCGTTTACGCTGATTGGCGGAATCGGTAGCCTGACTTCGTTGGATTTTTTGGGCTTTGGCCTGCAACCGCCTACACCTAGCTGGGGTGAACTCATGAGTCAGGGGCTCAACAACCTTTATGCGCCGTGGATTTCTGTAAGCACGGTGGCTGCTTTGTTCATCACGCTGCTCCTCACTACGTTCGTAGGCGAAGGCGTGCGAGATGCAATGGATCCGAAGTCGGGAGACCGATATGTTTAGTATGATTCGACTGAAGGATCCATGCCAAGCGAGAACGACTCGTATTGACGAGTCGTGGAAGCGCGGAGCAATTGACGCTGTATTCTCAAATATGCATAAGTCAATTGCGGAGTCTTGTGTAGATCCTAAATCAGGGGATCGATATGTCTAATTCTTTGCCGGTTTTGCAGGTGCGCGATCTCTCGGTGGCTTTCGGTTTCGACAAGAAGGGCAAACCCCGCGAAGGCGTTAAGCCGTTGCAGGTGACAGACAAGGTCTCGTTCAAAATCAGTCAGGGCGAATTCTTTGCGCTGGTGGGCGAGTCCGGTTGCGGAAAGAGTGTGACGGCCATGAGCATTCTGCGCTTGTTGCCGCAACCGAGCGCGCAAATTGTCGAAGGCTCGGTGTTGTATCGCGCAGACGAAAATGCATCGCCGGTAGATCTCGCGAAGTTGCCGCTTGCAGACTTGCAAAAAGTCCGCGGCTCCGAAATCGCATGCATCTTTCAGGAACCCATGCAGGCCTTGAATCCTGTACTGACCATCAAGAAGCAACTGCTGGAGGTTTTCAAGTTCTGCGGCATCAAGGGCGATAGTCTTGCAACTATCCGCGAAATGCTTGCATCGGCAGGCTTCAAGGATATCGACCGTGTGTTGAATTCGTATCCGCATGAACTTTCGGGCGGCATGTTGCAACGTGTATGCATTGTGATGGCTCTGCTTTCTAAACCCAAGCTCATTATCGCCGACGAACCGACGACGGCTCTCGACGTTACGGTGCAGGCACAGGTGCTTGCAGTACTCAAGGATATGGCGAACCGTACAGGGACTGCAGTGCTCTTGATTACGCACAATATGGGAATCGTGTCGCAATATGCAGACCGCGTCGCGGTCATGTACGCCGGGCGTATTGTTGAAACAGGTGCCGTTCGCGACGTGATTGATTCTCCGATGCACCCGTACACGCAAGGGTTGCTGGCTGCCATTCCCGAGAACCACAGCGATATGCGAACAATGAAGTCTATTCCAGGTTCGGTGCCGCATCCGCGTGATTTTGCAAAGGGATGCCGCTTTGCGGACCGCTGTGAAAAATGCACCGAACAATGCCGCAGCGAAGTTGTTCCGCCAAAACAAAAAGCTCCGGGCTCATCGAACCACGAAGCAAATTGTTTTATGATTTGATTGAATTTTTTGTCACACGAATTCGAAAAAAGCTAACGCTTTTTCAAAAAAAATCTTAAATAGATTTTACGTTAGTAAAATCCCAATCGTGTGGCTCCAAAAGAATCTTGTTTCTGGGATTACTTGAATTCCTTGCACCACTTTGGCACAATTTCTGTCGCCTTGCCTTCCACAAAAACATCGGTGTACGGGTCGCTTGTCGGAACTTCCAAGTTCAAACAAGTCACCTTTGCTCCAAAACTTTTCGCAAAACTCTTGAAACCGGCGGCGGGGTAGACCACGCTACTCGTGCCAATGTACACGAATTCCTTGCAATGCCTTAGGGCGTCCTGGATTTCTTCCATGTAAAGAGGCTGCTCGCCAAAGAAAACGATATCCGGGCGGCTCATGCCACCACAGAACGGACAGCGCGTATCCAGCGTTTCTTCGCCCTCGAAAATGAATTCATGCTTCGGATTTTTTTCGCAAGTAAGACGCATCAAGTCGCCGTGCATGTGCAATACGCGCTTGGAGCCCGCGCGCTCATGCAAGTTGTCTACGTTCTGGGTCACGAGCAAAAAGTCCTCGCCCAAGCGTTCTTCAAGTTCTGCAAGCGCAAAGTGGGCGGCGTTCGGTTCGTGCTCCTTCAGTCCCTTGCGTAAGAAGTTGTAGAAATCCTTCACACGCTTCTTGTCGCGGTAGTAGCCTTCGGGCGTGCACACGTCGTCAATGTTTTCGTGCTCCCACATGCCGTCGTTGCCGCGGAAGGTGCGCAGTCCTGATTCAGCGCTGATGCCTGCACCAGTTAAAACGACAAGTCTTGGAAATTTGGTAGAACTCATTCGCAGATTCCTCCAAAGAAAAGGGTTTCGGCAACAATACCGTGCTCGAAGTCGGGCAGGTAAAGGCTTTCGTTTTCGCCGTGGGCGTTGCATTCGGGGTCTTCAAGCCCAGTCAGCAAAATAGGAATGTCTCCGAAGGTATTGCGGAACAGTTCTGCGCCCGGAATGCTTGCTCCGCAACCAATAAACTTGGTCTCGGCACCGTAGGCATTCGCCATCGATTCGCTCATCTTTTTGAAGAAGGGGTGGGCGGTATCGGTCACGAACGGGTTCGCACCATCTTCGGTCACAATGCTGCATTGCAGCCCGTAAGGCACTTGAGCCTGCAAGAATTCCACCAGTTGCTGGGTCGCTACGTCGGCATTCATGCCCGGGGCGAGTCGAATACCAATGCGTGCGTAAGCGCTGTTCTGCAAAACGTTTCCGGCGTTCGTGCGGTTGCCGACTTCGATTGCGGTCACCACAATCGAGGGCCTGCGCCACAGCGACAAGAGAATTTCGTCTTCGGGCACTTTCAGTTTGACGCTTTCCAGAATGCCGCCGTCGTTTCTGAAAATCTTTTCGGTCATGCCGAGGCTCTTGTAAGAGGCTAGTTCTGCTTCGGTCGGCGGCACCAGGGTGTCTTCGAAATTCGGAATCAAGATGTTGCCCTTGCCGTCGGTAAGGTTTGCAATCATGCGGCAAAGTACTTGACCGGGGTCAGGAATCGGACCCGACCAGCTTCCGGAATGGAGCGGAGCCTTGGTTGCCTTGAGTTCCACGTTCACCGCACTCATGCCGCGGAGCGTCGTCGTAATCGAGGGCGTTCCCTTGGCGAAGTTTCCGAGGTCTGCTACAATCACGGCGTCGCATTTCAGGAGTTCGGCGTTCTTCTTCAAAATGACTTCAAATCCGGCACTTCCGGATTCTTCTTCGCCTTCAATCAAAAACTTGAGATTCGGACCGTCGTTCTTTTTCCAGGCGCGAACCTGTTCAAGGGCGGCCAGATGCGTCACGATGCCCGCTTTGTCGTCGGCGGTGCCGCGGCCATAGAGTCGGTCGCCCTGGTGGCTTGCTTCAAAGGGCTTGGTGCTCCAAAGAGCTTCGCGCATGGGGGGCTGTACGTCGTGGTGAGCGTACAAAAGCACTGTCGGCTTGTCGGGGCTGGTCAAGCTTTCGCCGTATACAGACGGGCGACCGCTTGGCGGCAGCAAAAATTGCACGTTGGTTAGTCCTGCGTCCAAAAAAAGCTGCTTCACGGCTTCTGCGGATTCTAGCACGTATTTTTGGTCAAAATTGTCAAAACTAATGGAGGGAATACTCACCAGATCGCTTAAGGTCTTGATGTATTCCGGCATTTTCGTGTGTATTGCCGAGACAATAGAATCAATCATTTTCTGTTCCATTTTTAGCCCTCTTTCGCCTAAACAAAATAGAAAACGAATTCCCAAATGGTCGCCCAAGGGTGATATTTTCTATTTTTTTGATATAAGTTTCGGCAAAAGGAATTCCCATGTCTTTCAACTGCGTGAATCACGAATATTACCTGAACTTTGGCGACCGTGTTTTGGCGCTCATTCGCCGCATTTTTCACAAATATCCCGAATTCCGCCACGATTCTTTGAAACATGCAGCCCGGTTTGCCCCCTACATTCCTTTTATGGGTGGTCGCCCCGACTTGAGCAAGACTCTCAAGCGCGTTATCTCATTCCCGGACCACAGCAATTCCCTGTACCTCGGTTGCCCCATCATTTTGGCGGCCGGAGCCAACAAGACTGCCAAGCGCATTTGCGATTATGCGAATATGGGCTTTGGTGGCATTACGGTTGGGACTGCGACCCGCAGGTTCCGTGAGGGCAATACGCACCGTCCGCGTATCGGTTTCTTGGAAAACGATCGCGCCATCCACAACAGTATGGGTCTCAACAACGAAGGCGTCGAAGTCATCGCTCGTCGTGCCGACGAACAGCTGACCAAGGCCCACAAGGTAGGGCTTTGCGTAGGCGTGTCCGTGGCTGAAACTCCGGGCCTCACCGATGACGAAGAAAAGCTGAAGGACTTGCTCGAAAGTTTCGCCATCGCCTACAAGGCCGGCGACTTTATCGAAATCAATTTGAGCTGCCCCAATACCGGCGAATCCCGTGTGGACATGGACTTGTCGCTGACCGAACGTATTTTCGGTGAAATCATGAAGTACCGTAATGCGCAGGCCATCCGTAAGGCCGTGTATGCCAAGATTAGCCCGGACCTGTCGGAACGTCACCTGGTAAACGTGATGGACATGATTGTTCGTACGGGCGTGAACGGCGTGGTGGTGGGCAATACTTACCCGACCAAGAAGATTAGCGAACTCCCGGTTGAAACCAAGTTCGAAAACTTGACTCCGCTCCGTGCCGATGGCGATTGCGGTGGCATGTCGGGCAGGCCGCTCTACGAAAACATGATGTGGAATGTAACCTACATCCGCAAGCATTACCCCCAGATTAGCGTGATTGCCTGTGGTGGCATTGACCACGGATTCAAGATTTTTGACTTGATCAAGTTGGGTGTCGATGCTGTGGAATGCTATTCGGTGGTGGCCTTCCGCTGGATGGCGGCACATGCCATGCGTAAGGAACTTGAAGCGGCCCTATTTGAAACGGGCTACAAGACGCTTGCGGACTACGACGACCACAACCCCAAGCAAACCAAAGCCGTTTAGATCACTCAGAACACTAGAGCAATGTGAAATGTGTAATGTGTAATTGATTTCCTCATTTCACATTTCTCATCTCACATCTCTCATAAAATGAAACCATTACTTCTTTTTCATAAAACCTTATTTTTCTTGCTTCTTGCAACAGGAATCTCCTTTGCAGTCCCCTGGCTGGGAGTTACCTTTAAAAAGGCGAGTTTCGAAAATCACCTCGCCTTGAACGTTATCGGCGTGCATCCGGAATCGGGCTGCTTTACGGCGGGCATGGTTGCCGGCGACCAGATTATTGGCGTCGAAGGTCAAACGCTTACCGCTATGGCTCAGATCCAGTCGGCGGTTGCGAACCATAAGGCGGGACAAAAGGTCAAAATCGAAATCGTGCGCGAAGGTAAAAAGAAAACGCTGACGGTCGCCCTCACAGAACGCCCCGATGACATCAGCAGTCTCACGGGCTCCGCCATCGGCAGTAAAATCGCCAAGTTTGGCGAAAACTTCTACAAGAACGGTGAAAAGCGTAAGGCAAAACCGAAGGCTACCTTGCTCGACTTTTGGGCTACCTGGTGCGGCCCTTGCCGCAAGACTCTCCCGGTGCTGGCAAACATCTATAAAAAGTACAGCGACAAGGGGGTCGAAATCATCGGTATTGCAGACGAATCTGTAGACGTGCTGAATGATTTCTACGCTCACCAGCATGCGTCGCCGTATCCGCTTTATCGTGACGCCAAAAAAGAAATGTGGATGCGCTATGGCATTCACGCTGTTCCGACACTCATGCTGTTAGATAAAGATGGTTACATCAAGCGGGTCTGGAGCGGAGCTCCGACCGAATACATGATTGAACAAATCCTGAAGGACGTTCTGGATTAATTATTCAATAGCCGCTTTTTTCTGAGAAGCGAAGATATCTTCGTATTCTTCTTTGCTGATGCGGGCGTAACCCGTGGTAATGCCGCCGAATTCATAGTAAGCGGAGTCACCCTTCACGCTCATGCAGTATGGCATGTCAAGTGTATTCTTGCCGCAAAGCTTGCCTTCTTGAATGGTGGCGGAGAGGTCCCCGTTTACGTTGCGAATCGTAAAGTCCTGGTTGTTTTCACTCAAGACTTCAAAAATCATATTGGCTTCGCCCTTCCAGCAGCCAGTATAGTTGGCGTTGTCGCCGCAGCCGAAAAGGAACATCGAGGAAATGAGAGATGCGGAAATAAGAATAACTTTCTTCATGCCCATAAAATAGTATTTTTGAAAGCACTGAAATGCAATTTTTTGTTAAACATTTGTATTTGCTTGCTCCAATATTGGCGATTCTAGCCTTATTTGGGGTATATCGACTCATTAAGGCCAATGATCGACCGATTCCGCATTACGAGCCCAAACAGGTCGAAGACACTTGGTCTGCCGAAGAATACATGCGCCATTTGAACCTGAAACCCTTCAACCAGCGCGAAGTCCATCGCTTGTTGCTCAAACGTACTCGCCAGAAAGAAGGAGTTTATCTGGAAAGCTTGCTTCCGGTCATGGATACTGCTGGCCTAGAAATCATTCGCTGCTACCATAAAGTGATGGGTGATGATTACGTGCCTGTGATTACTAGCGGAAACGATTACCCTTACCACAAGAAAAATTCAAAGCATTACAAGAATGCGGCGATGGATTTCCGTATAGTCGATATGCCTATGGACAAGCGCCGTCAGGTTGTAGAAATGGCCCAAGATAAACTCGGGCCGCGATTCAAGGTGCTCTGGGAAAAAGGTGAAATGGAGCACCTGCATGTGGAGATGACGGAATAATTCCGAACTCCGAATTCTGAAATCCGAATTTACTTACAGCACCTGAACCCTACGTTCGGGTACTGGTTCTGCGGGTAGAAACTGAACTTGTTGTCGGTGCACTTGCTTTCGTTGTTGGTGTTCCAGGCACCGCCAGCGACTAGGTACATGTTCGGGTGATCCTTGCTCGTAGTCGAAGTCCATTCCCAAAGGTTCCCGTTCATGTCGTACATGCCGTACCAGCTGCGGCATTGCTCCTTACGGCCGCTGCGCTTGGCGGCTTTGGTGTTGGTGTTGCACTTGTTCTGCTTGTAGCTGTCGCCGTAGCTGTAGCGCGTGTTGTCCTTGCTCTTGCAAGCGGCCTGCCATTCGGCGAGGCTGCAGAGGTGCTTGCCTTCTTGCTGGCACAAACTTGCGGCCTGTTCCTGGCTCACCATGTCGCGGGGGAGTTCGTCGGCCTTGTTCGGGTATTCGTAGGCGTCTACGCAAACGGTCTTGCCTCCGAGCGGAACGGGGTAGGCGTTCTTGCCGCAAATGTTGTCGCTGGCCATGTCGTACTTGGCTTCTTCCCAAGCGGAGCGGTTCCCCACGGAGTCTACGGCGTAGAAGAATACGCTTCCGGTCTTGTTGTATTCAATGGCCTTGCCCGCTTCTTGGGCGTGGAGCGTATCGCCAATGGAGAGGAATGTCTTGCACTTGATTTCTTCGCACTTGACCTTGAGCTTGATGGGGTCGTAGTAGCGGCCTGCGGGCGGTGCGATTTCAGCGACGGGCGGCACCTGGTCGGCAGCACGGATGCTGTCTTGAATGCGCTTCTTTTCGAGAGAGTCGGCTTTGGCTTTTTCGATGACGGCCAAGGAATCGGCGATGCGCTGCAGACTATCCTGGCGAGCCTTTTCGATGGCGGCGAGACTGTCCTTGATGTGATTCAGGCTGTCGCGCACGTGACGGATGCTGTCGCGGTTCACATTGTTCTGGAGTGCGGCCAGAGAATCAGCAATGCGCAGGCTATCGGCGATGCGTGCGCTGTCTGCGCTGAGTCTTGCCAGGGAGTCCGCCATGCGGATGCTGTCGGCGCGGGCCTGTTCCAAGGCGCGCAAGCTATCAAGCGTGTGGCGGCGCTGCATTTCAAGAGCGGTTTCCTGTTCCTTGGCCAGGGCGTCTTGCTTGATCTGGTCCAGGTGACACTGCACAATAAAAAGGGTCACCAGCAAGAGGAACATCAACACGAGAATGGCGATGTTCTTCTTTTTGCGGCGAGATTTTACCTGATCTTCTGTTTCGTTATTATTCATAAAAATCCTTTAAACCAATTACCTACAACCAACTTCCTACAGTCTTCCGTCAACCGTCTACTGTCTACTTCCTACTTCCTACTTCCTACTTCCTACTTCCTACTACCCTGCCTTTTCTTCTGCAATTTCGGCCTTAGCCGACTCACGCACGTCGTTAAAGAGTTCGCCCCAGTGGCGGATAATTTCTTGCTTGAGTTCAGCAACGCTGATGTTTCGGCGCAGCGTGTTACGGTAGGCGATAGAGATATAGCCCGTTTCTTCGGACACCACGATCACGAGGGCGTCGCATTCGGCAGCCAATGCCTTGGCGGCGCGGTGACGCATGCCGTAACCCGCTTCTTTTTCGGCGTTACCCGTGGGCATGGGCAAAATACAGCCGGCGGCAATAATGCGCTTGGTGTTCATGATGACTGCACCATCGTGCAAAGCGGAATTCGGGAAGAAGAGGGCGCGCAAAAGTCTAGAACTGATTCGGGCGTCCAAGATTTCACCGGTGTCGGCGTAGTTACGCAGGCCCACGCGCTTTTCAAGCACAATCAGGGCTCCCGTGTGCGTTTTTGCCAAGTCCTGGCAGGCGCTAGCGATTGTCTTGGTGATTTCGTCGAGACCGCTGGAATGGAAAAATAGGTTGTGAAAGTCGAGCTTACTGGCGGCCTGACCGATACGGGTGAGGGCGCTTCGAATTTCGGGCTGGAAAAGAATCACAAGCGCGATAATACCGAGGGTTGCAAGGTTACTGATAAGCCATACGACGGTATGGAGTTCCCACCATTGCGCAATAATCCAGGCAAGAATCAGCAACAGGCCGCCGAAAATCATCTGGGCAGCGCGGGTGCCGCGGAACAGCAAGAAGATGTAGTAAATGATAATCGAAATCAGGAGCACGTCCAGAATATCTGCCGGACGCACATCGATAATCCCGAATAGCTTAAACAGAATCATGTTCTCAGAGCCTCCAAATAAAGCAGAGATTCCTTGGCCTCTTTCACGTCATGCACGCGAATGCAGCTGGCGCCACCGAGTACGGCAACGATTCCCGCCGTAACGGTCGGAATCAGGCGGTCGCTATTTTCGAGGCCGGGCATTTTACCAATATAGGACTTGCGCGAGGTCCCGATGAGAACGGGGTAGCCGTCTTTCAAGAATTCTTCGGTGGATTTCATCAAATCGATGTTGTCCTGCGCGGTTTTCCCGAATCCAATGCCCGGGTCGATGCAAATTTTTTCGCGCTCGACGCCTAGGTCCAAAAGCTTTTTCACCTGCGACAAGAGTTCTTCGCGGACTTCCTGTACCACGTTCGTGTACGGTTTGAAGTCCTGCTGCATGGTGCCGAAGTTTCCGCGGATGTGGTTGAGTACCACGGCGGCCTTGGTGTCAGCGACGGTCTGGAGCATGTTCGGGTCCATGGCGCAGGCGCTGATGTCGTTGATGATGTGCGCGCCGAGCTTCATAGTCTCTGCTGCAACCTTCGCTTTGACCGTATCGACCGAGATGTAGAATTCGCGTTCCTTGGCGAGTTTGGCGAGGCGTTCCACCACGGGGCACACGCGGTCCAGTTCCTCTTGCAGGCTGACTGGTGCGCTTCCCGGGCGGCTGCTTTCGCCACCGATGTCCAAGATTTCAGCGCCTTGCTCCAGGAGCATCAGGGCGTGTTCGTAAGCGGCGTCGGGCTTGTTGTGCTTGCCGCCGTCAAAAAAGCTGTCCGGAGTCACATTCACAATACCCATGATCAGCGGGGGCTTGCAAGGCAGAACCTTGTTCCCGATTTTCCAGGGGAGTGCGCGACTATGATCCAGAACTTCTTTGAACATTATGAGTTTTCCTGTTTTGCTTCTTCAGAAGATTTCAGCGTTTCGGTATGGGCGTCATCGCTTGCCGGAGTCGTTCCGGCGGCGGGCGCGGGCTTGATTTCGGCTACGGGTGCATCAGTGACCGGTGCTACCGGCGGCTGTTTGCCCGGGTCAGGAGGCGGCGTATTTTCGCGCTTCTTCTTTTCTTCCATTTCTTCGAGCGCCTTGTACTGGCGACTCTTCTTGGTGCCGGTCAGTTTCTCTCCAGCCATTACGCGGTCAATTTCTTCGCGGTCGAGCACTTCGAATTCAAACAGCGCTTCGGCGAGGTCGATGAGTTTGTCCTTGTTCTCTTCGATGAGTTTCTTGGCGGCCTGGTTCAGACGCTTGATGAGGTTGTTCACCGCATTGTCGATCTTTTCGGCCATCATTTCGGACATTTCCTTCGGCTTGCTAATTTCGCGGCCGAGGAACACTTCGCCGTCGGTGCGGCTGTAGCAGACCGGTCCGATTTCGTCGTCGAAACCCCATTCGGTCACCATCTTGCGGGCAAGTTCGGTAGCGCGCTGAATGTCGTTGCTGGCTCCCGTGCTCTGGTGGTTGAAGAAGATGAGCTCGGCGAGTCGGCCCGACATCATGATCATAATGCGTTCTTCGGCGTATTCGCGGCTGTAGCTCACCTGGTCGCGTTCGGGCAGACTCATTGTCACGCCGAGGGCGCGTCCGCGTGGAATGATCGTAATCTTGTGGAGCGGGTCAGAATGCTTGCACAAGAGCGTCATCAAAGCGTGGCCTGCTTCGTGGTAAGCGGTGTGGCGTTTTTCTTCGTCGGTCATTAAGAGCGTGCGGCGCTCGGCACCCATGCTGAGCTTGTCGCGGGCTTCTTCAAAGTCGAGCATCGTGACTTTCTTGTTGTTGAAGCGTGCGGCAAGGAGGGCTGCTTCGTTCACCAGGTTTTCGAGGTCTGCGCCTGCAAGACCAGGAGTTCCCTTTGCGACAGCCTTCACGTCCACGTCGTCGGCCAGCGGCACTTTGCGCTTTTTCAGGTGCACCTTCAAGATTTCTTCGCGGCCCTTCAGGTCGGGGAGTCCCACCACAATCTGGCGGTCAAAGCGACCCGGGCGCAGCAATGCCTTGTCGAGCACGTCGGGGCGGTTCGTTGCGGCTATCAAAATCACGCCTTCGTTGGCGGTAAAGCCGTCCATTTCCACAAGCAACTGGTTCAAGGTCTGTTCGCGTTCGTCATGACCGCCACCGAGACCAGCACCACGCTGGCGACCGACGGCGTCGATTTCGTCGATGAACAGAATGCACGGGGCGTTCTTCTTGCCGGTTTCAAAGAGGTCGCGCACGCGGCTTGCGCCCACGCCCACGAACATTTCCACAAAGTCCGAACCGGACATGCTAAAGAACGGTACTCCTGCTTCGCCTGCAACTGCACGGGCCAAAAGCGTCTTACCGGTACCCGGAGGGCCAACCAGCAAAGCGCCCTTCGGAATGCGTCCGCCGAGGGCATCAAACTTTTTCGGGTCCTTCAGGAATTCCACGAGTTCCTGCAAGTCCTGCTTGGCTTCGTCGCAGCCGGCCACGTCGTTAAAGGTGGTCTTCTGCTTGCCGTTCAACTGTTTTGCCTGGCTCTTGCCAAAGCTAAACGGACCCTTGCCGCCGCCACCCATCTGGCGGTTCATCATCAGGTAGAAGAATACAATCAGGAGAATCGCGGGCAGGAACGCGACAATCGTATCGAGCCAGGTGCTGGATTCGTGAATGACCTTGACTTTGACGCCTTTGTACATTTCCCAGGCGGTAATTTGGTCGTTGCTGACTTCCAGCATGTGGCTGCGGAAAGATTTCGTATTGCCGTTGTCGGCCGATTTGGTGAAACGGGCGAGCGCGCTCTGTCTCTTTTTCGCTTCAGCCTTTTCTTCGGCACTCATTTCGCGTTTACCTTCGATAATCACGCCATCGGGGGTCTTTTGCAGGGTGAGTTCGGTAATCACCTTGGTGGAGTCACCCATCATGGCCAAAAATTCGGTGCGCGTAATGTCCGATTCGCCATCTTTCCCGGCGAGCGGGAACATGACGAACAACAAAAGAATCATCACCAGTAAAATGATAAAGTTCTTGCTACGGTAGGGGGGAGTAGGTTTTCCTTGACTCATAAAATCCTTTTATACGTTCACTTGCAAGATACAAATTTTAGGGCTGCCTCAACGCTTTCAAATTCGCAAATCAAGACGGTAGAGCCCTTTTTGACGATAGAACGCTTGCGGTAAGCGGCGCGTACGGGAATTTTAACATGGGCGGGCTCCGTTTGGCTGTAAAAGAAGCCAATCGGAAAGCGGAATCCCTGCTCAGAAAGCCATAAACGGAACATTTCGGAAAGGTCTGCGTCCGCGTGGGAGAGCAGAATCTTGCGGAGATCCTTCTTGTTCAAAGCGATGATGGTATGAGGTGTGAGGTCGGTCGCTTCGCTCCCTTTGAGGTGTGAGAATGGAGCCGTGTCACCCTGACCCTGAACTTGTTTCAGGGGAAGGGTCTCTTGAAACATCGCGTCGCATTCTTCAATTACTTTCGCATACGCCTTGTCTGCCAACTGGGTAATTCTGCATAATTGCATCGAGGCGCCGGGGCATTCTTTTTCTAGCTGCGGAAGGAATTCGTGTCGCACCTTGTTCCGTGCAAATTTTACGTCAGTGTTGCTTTCGTCTTCGCACCAGGTGAGATTGTTTTCGCGAGCATACGCAAGAAGCTCCGCCCGAGTCGTGTTTAGCAAAGGACGGTAGATAAAATGTGTAATGTGTGGTGCGTAATGTGTAGTGATCTCTTTTTCATTCCACATTTCACACTCCACATCGAACAATTCTCTTGTTTCTTGGATTCCTCTGAGTCCCGCAAGGGTCGTGCCGCGGCGGAGTCGCATGTACATGGTTTCTGCTTGGTCGCCTGCATGATGCGCCGTGACGATAGCGATAGAGGTATGTGGTATGGGGTCGGTCGCTTCGCTCCCTTTGAGGTATGGGGTGTGAGGTGTGGGGTGTGAGGTGTGTGGCGTGTCATCCTGGAGCCTCGCAGAGGCGATAGGATCCAAGGCAATCTCGACCAGTGCTTTGTACCTTGCATCACGTGCGTTTTCTTCGAGCGAACCTTCGGCACTTTTTAACGCTTCGCCATCCAACTTTTTTAAGAAAAAAGGAACGTTATACTTGTGCGCGAAAGCCTCCACAAATGCAGCATCCCTGTCGGCAGTGCCGACCCGCAGCCCGTGATGCACATGCGCGATGCCCAGCCATTCAATTCCAAGTGCATCGCGGTTCTCGATAAAATAATGAGCCAAGCAAATAGAATCCAAACCGCCCGAAACTGCAAGCAGCAGGCGCTTGAAACCATGACGGCGAATTCTATCTGCGATATCTAAAGACAAAAGAAAAATCCCTATACGCCGGAAAGATAATAACTTATGGCGCTAGGGATTTTTTAACTTTTTAATTAATAGGCTTTATTCTGCACTTGGTACTGTAATGACTTCAAACTCATTATTGCACAGGTTATTCTGTTCACTCAAGATTGTTTCAAACGGTATGCCGGAGATGTTCTTTACAGCGCATCCTATAGCCAAGCTCAATTGTGTTACTTCTCTGTGATAGTAGTAGTAAGATCCAGCCGTGGCTTCACATTCTGCCTTGAATGAATTAACCACCTTTTCCACGATGTTGTTATCTACAATGGCAGATACCAAGTAGACTATTGCGGAATCTTGGACTTGAAGAATCGTTGATTGAATGTAGTCAATGCCACCATGATTCGGGCTTGATATTTCAATAACACGCTTTAGTCCGAGCTCAGCTCGATATGCCTCGATGTTGCAACGTTTTGAACTCGATCCAGTAAAAAATTCTTCTTTTTCTGTCGTGAAATTGTATTCGGCATCGAAATTGTAGAAGTGGGTCACCTCTTCCATGGGGTCAAAATTCGATATTTTTTGAGGGAATGCGCTAGCAAGGCTGTCTAGGAGCTTGCGCTCGCTTTCAGAAACAGTCAAGGTTTCAATATGGGGTTTTAAGATAAAGGAACGACTAGAGTTGGTGTCGACTCCATTGGAAGTGCTAGAAGGTAATTCATTCTGTCCCGGTTTTACATCGTCATTCAAAGCAATTGTTCCGCAAATAACATCGGATTCCATTGTTAAATTGTTGATGTTTGTTTCAAAGTCAACTATGGAATCATTGACGTTTGTAACATAGCAGAGAGCCTTTAATGTCCCGCGCTCGTTGCAGGCTGCATCTGAGGCGACTGATATTACACCTGATGGACATGAATTCTTGAAAGCTTCAAAAATAATATTACAATCGCTGCCGAAATTCTGCAGGAAAATGTTTTTTTCTATAGACTTGTTTTCACCAATACTGAATCTTGTCATATAAGATTTGTTGCCTATAGAGCATGTTGCTTCGGCCCCGTTTTCTTCTCCGTAGACAGAAATTCCACCTTGTGGGAGAGATATTTGCTTTGTTGGCTTGGAAGAAAAGATTATCGAATGTTCAATTTCGGTCGCGTTACTGATTAGCATCGTTTCCGATGAACTACTGTTTTGATTTGCCGCACTGCTTGAATTGACTTTGGTGTCCGCTGTGCTAGAGCTTGATTGTTCCGCAATTGTCGAACCGCCGTTCTGCTCCACAGAGTTGCTTGAACTGCTGAAGTTTTCTGGCAAATTTGATAATTCCTCGTTTGCCGAATTATTGTTTTGGGCCGTGCTGTTTGGCTCAATAGCTGCTCCGGTTACCTTGTCATCGGAGCATGCGGCGAACATGAGCAGGCTTGCTGCCATTGATAATTTGAGTATGCGAGTCATATTTTCACCTAGACCTTTTTGGTTAAAGGGAACAACTGAAGATTCAGTCGGTAAACTTGATTGATGCTTTCGTATTCGGCAGCTATACTCGCTGCTTTTCGGACGAATGAATCAAACTCTTGGGAGATTCGGGCGTATGCTTCTTCGCAAAGACCCAATGTTGCCCCGGTAAAGTTTCGTTCTTCTACCGAATATTTCTCGATTGCCTTTTCTGCAAGTACTGCCATTTCTTTATGCATGGTACGGATGGCTATAGGAATGGATTCCTTGGATCCGATGACGGTCTTTTCTGTCTGTACGAACGTGTCTTCGGATTCGCGCTTAAGAAAGCCAGTCTTTGTCAAGAAGGCAAGAGCCTCGCGAACTTCTTCCGCTGTGATTGCTTGGTTACACGCTTTCGCCATTTCAAGAGGCTTTGCTCCAGGCATCATCGGTGCGAGCTCGCGGATAGTTGGATTCTTCCATGAGTCGTAGAAACGAAAGGCGTCTGCGTCGACGGAACGCACTTTATGTTCGCATGCGATTCGCTGCATTTCTAGAAGAGCTTTCTTCTTTAAAGCATCCTTCGTTGCGTTCCCGAACTTTACCATCTCTTTGAAGTAAGAAATTTCGTAACCTGCAAGATCCATAGCGAGTGCGGCCTGTTCCATTTTGACTAAGCTTAAACTGCTTTTGTTTTCGCAAACGAGCTTTAAGTAGTTGGGGGATTTGAATCCCGCTCGCTTTGCGAATTCTCGCCACGAAAAGGCTCCGGTTCTTTTACGTTCTTCGTAAAAGTCTTGCATGTAATTCCGGTAATCCTTGTATTCTAAAATCGACTTCATGCTTCTTTTTCCAGTGTTATTTGCGCGGATGGATATAAAGCTTTTTTAAAAAGATAATATCTGAATGATACAAAATCAAGTAATTTTTGTTGATTTAAGTAATTTTGTTATAAATTTACAAAAATCAAATTCTAAATAATACGTTTTGTATCATTTGGAGGAAAAAGCTATATTTGCCCTTCAAGGAGGCCCCTATGGCTAAACATAACAGTAAGGCGGCTGGCAAATTGGCCGAAACCGCCAAGGAGAGCGTGATGTTGCGCATGCTACGCATAGGCGGCTCCCAGAACGGAGCCACGTTACGGACAAGGGTTGTCCGCGACAAGACAAAGTACAATAGGAATATCAAACACAAGAAATCCCTCGCCGATGCGGGGGATTTCCCTTTTATACAGGCAGTCGCAGGTTATTTGCCCGTTGCAATCTTGCCGTAAAATTCCTTGACGTCTTCCCAGCGGTAATACGGGGCGGCGGGGCAGTTCTTTACTGTTGCTGTATCGCATGTCACGGGCAGCTTCTGCTCGGTTTCGTTGAGCATCACCTTCACGAGGATGGGGGCGCCCTTCTTGCTGGACTTGTAGAACACTATCTGCACGTTTGCTGCCATAGGGCTGATTTCGTAATCGCGCCAGGCCTTGTGCAGGTTTTCCATGTCGGCGGTCTCGATGCCGGTGTTCTGCGTGCCGTTCTCCAATTGCAGCAGTACGGCGAACGGGAAGATGACGGTATCGTGCCCAAAGCGGAGCGTTGCGGTGGTCTTTTTCGCGTGCTTTGCAGCTGTCTTTGCGGTTGCTGAGCTTGTCGAAGCGTCTGCTTTGGCGGTGTCTGCGGCGATTACTTTGTCTGCTTCGTCAAGAACATTTTTTAAGAGCGGGCGAGCGTTGTCGAGCCCCTGCTTCTTGGCGAATGGATTGTTGCCGAGAACGCTGTACCACCAGGCGTTCTGTGCATGCCAGCGAGCGGCAAGGTCTTCTTCGGTCCACAGGTCGTCAAAGCTGAATTCGATTTCGGGGCTGCCTTGCAGGCTATTTCCGATTTCATAAATCTTGCTTAAAAGATCGCCTCCGTCTACATTTTTCTTGATGTAGTTGGAATCGTTGAAAATGGCGCGC
Source organism: Fibrobacter succinogenes (assembly GCA_902756345.1). Taxonomy (GTDB): domain Bacteria; phylum Fibrobacterota; class Fibrobacteria; order Fibrobacterales; family Fibrobacteraceae; genus Fibrobacter. The sequence goes on from CACVQR010000003.1 coordinate 43,520, forward strand.
ATCATGCGAGTCGGATTTACATGGCTGTACAGCTTTTCGTTTTCCTTTTGCCATGCGAGAGTGTTCGATTCGTTGATAATCTTGCCAAAATCAAGCGGGCTGATAAAACTCATCAAGTATTTGCCCGATTCTTGGTGAATCTCGACCTTGGGCTTTTGTGCATGCAGTTCTTCGAGGAATGCGGCCATGCTCACGACGCAGCGCACGCTGGTGCTGGCGTAGGCTTCTACGTAGGCGTCATTCTTGAACACTTCGGGAAAGTTCTTGACCATGCGTTTTGCAATTCCCTGGTGCTGGGCTACGCCGAGCTGGGTCAAGTCGCCTGCGCGCGGGGCGGCGTATTCGTCTAAGTACTTGGCGCGTTCAAGCAGGCTTTTGCCCAAATCGGTGAGCTTACCTAAAGAATCGGCCTTGGCAAGCGTGCTGTACAGAGCGTGGTAATGGTCGGCAGGCTGATGAAAACGGCTGCCGTGTCTGCCATAATGACTCAGGTAGAATGGCTTGTAGCCTGCGGGAGCCTTGGTGTACTTGGCATTCGGGGTGGGGTAGGCGTAGTAGTTGCTACCCATCTGGTAACGGTCCTGGGCGATTCCTGAAATCGCCATTGTGAGCAACAGCGCGAGAATTTTTTTCATACTGCTAACCACCTGTTATTGGTGTGGAATGTGAAGGTTCCCAACACACATCGCACACTACACGTTACACATTGCGGCAAAGCCGCTTACATTTCACCTGATTGTCTTACTTTTCGCACGTCTTGAAGAAGCAGCTGCGGGCGCCCGTGTGGCAAGCGACTTGCGGGCCCTGCATGCGGACCTTGAAGAGTAATGCGTCCGAATCGCAGTCGGCGGCCCATTCCACCACCGTCATCACGTTTCCGCTGGTGTCGCCCTTGTGCCAGTATTCCTTGCGGCTGCGGCTCCAGAACACCATTTCGCCGCATTCGTGCGTGCGGTGGAGGGCTTCCTCGTTCATCCAGGCCATCATGAGTACGTCGCCCTTGTCGGCGTCCTGCACAATTGCCGGCGCAAGTGCAACACCGTCCACGACCACTTCAAACTTAATTTCTTTGATTAAATCTTCAAATTTCATAACTAGTTAGCAGTTCTTGTTTATTAAAGGAGATTCCCGCCTTCGCGGAAATGACATTTTATTTCCAAAATCCGAACTCTGAAATCCGAATTCCGAATTATCCTCTCACCTGCCCATTCCCGCGCAAGACCCACTTGTAGGTGCAAAGGCTTTCCACGCCCATGGGGCCGCGGGCATGCAACTTGTCGGTAGAAATTCCCACTTCGGCACCGAGGCCGTATTCGCCACCGTCGGCGAAGCGGGTGCTCGCGTTCACCATCACGCTGCTGCTGTCCACGTTCGCAACAAAGTAGTCTTGAACAGAGGCGTCTTCGGCGACTACCGCTTCAGTGTGACGGCTGCTGTTCTTTTCGATGTGGTCGCAGGCTTCGGCCACGTTATCGACAAATTTGACGCTTGCCTTGAGGGCCAAGTATTCGTGGTGGTAATTGCTGTCGTCGCCAATGTCCTTGATACGGCTGTCGTGGCTCTGGGCGTCCTTATTGCCGAAGAGTTCCACGCCGCGGTCAGCGAGGCAATCAATGAGTTTCTTGACGGTTGCCGCGTCAATGTGACGGTCGATAATCACGCATTCCATAGCGTTACACACGCCGGTGCGCTGCGTCTTGGCGTTAATCAGAATGTTCACCGCCTTGTCCATATCGGCGGACTTGTCCACATACACGTGGCAAATGCCGTTGAAGTGCTTGATTACGGGAATCTTGCTCTGTTCCACCACGGCGCGAATCAGGCGTTCGCCACCGCGGGGAATCACCAGATCGATACAGTCGTTACGCTGTAAAAGCATGCCCACCAAGTCGTGGCTCGTTTCGGTCACGAGCTGCACGGCGTCTTGGTCGATGCCTTCTTCGGCGAGCGCTTCGTGGAAAATGCCGGCGAGGCACTTGGCGGAATTCAGCGATTCCTTGCCGCCGCGCAAAATTACGGCGTTGCCCGCCTTAAAACAAAGGCATGCGCCGTCAATCGTCACATTCGGGCGGCTTTCGAAAATGAAGAATACGGAACCGATAGGTACTGCCACACGGCTTATCTTGATGCCGTTCTTGAGTTCGCGACTTTCGAGCACGCGGTTCAGCGGGTCGGTAAAGGCGGCGATTTCTTCGGCGCCCTTGGCCATCGCTTCGATGCGGGCGTCGTTCAAAGTCAGACGGTCCATCTTGGCGTCGTCGAGCTTTCCGGCAGCGGCTTCGAGGTCTAGCTTGTTTGCAGCAAGGATTTCCGGCTTACGGTCGCGCAGAATCTGGGCGACGCGGTTCAGCACGGCGCTACGCTTTTCACCCGGCAGGGTACGGAGCGTCTTGCTTGCCTTCTGGGCATTTTTGGCCAAAAGGTCGGAGTATTCTTCCAAGTTGGAATATTTCAAATTGGAGCAAGTCATAAGCCGTTTTTATCCTTTTTTGTGCAATCCATGTGGATGTATAAATTGTTTTACATTGTAAAACTTGATTTTCATCACATTGGAGTATAAGTTAGTATCGTACAGGTTTGTTTTTACCCGCGACGAGGGTTTATAGTCGCAAGGTATCGGACTTGGGTGTTTAGACTCGGTGCAATCCTTCTCTCTCGGGGAGCACCGAGTCCTTTTTTTTGTTCGAATCTTTTACAGCAAATTCACGATAGTCGCGAACAGCTTGTCGGCGAGCACGTTCGTTTCCAGGCCTTCGAATACGTTGAACTGGTTGAACATGATCTTGCCGTTACCGAACGGGTAGAGCTGCAGGTCCGAACCGGTCTTCACTTCGCCATCCTTTAGCGTGACAGAACGTGCGAACACCTTGGCGCCCGGCAGTTCGTTCAGCGAAATGCTCGGCATCACGGCGGCTGCATTGCTGTCGAGAACAGATGCTTCACCGAATACCGGTGCAAGTTCAGAACCCTTGGGCAAGTAGTGCAGGCTGAGTTCGTTTGCGCCCGTGCTCCAGTGAGATTCGATGTTGCAGTCGAACTGGTGGCTCTGGTTCATGTAGTCGATATCTTCTTGCGTGAGGTCAGACAGCAAGAGCGTCTTGCCGCCGTTCTTCACCACGTCTACAATCTTGTCCAGAATTTCATCGGGCCAGGAGCTCAGGTTTGCAGTAAAGATGACCTGTTCCGGACCCGTGAGGGCAGCGAGGGCGTCGCTCGATTCTTCGCTGTTGTCCAAGAAGCAAACCTTCCTCATGGCGCCCTTCACGTCGGCTTCGGCGATCACGATCAAGTCTTCTTCGGTCGTGTGAATCTTGTTGCCGTCGTTGATGAGGGTGACCTGCAGCTTGTACTTGCCTTCGGCGCGCGGAGCCATCATGGTGCAAATGCCCATCTGCGTAAGGCTTGTCTTGCCGGCAGGTTCTTCAGGGGAAATCTTGTCGGTGGCGAGTTCCTTGCCGTTGTCGTCAACGAGCTTGACTTCGACAGAAACGTCTTCGTAACGGCTGTTGTTCAATAGCGTCACCTGGAAACTGATTTCGCTCTGCGGGGCGACCACGTGTTCCAGTTCGCTCACGAGGGCGCGGCTCGGAGTCGTGATTTCCTTCGAGAAATCTTCGAAACCCTTGCTTACGCGGTTTTCGTCACACAGGCCGTCAAATTCGGTACCGCAGTCTGCCCACTGGTCCAAGAAGAAACCTGCAATCTGCGGGTTGCTCTGGAGGGCGGTAATCTGGTCGAGCTTACTCTTGATGGCGATGCGGTTTGCATCGGCCACAAAGCTCTTGTAGTCCTTCCAAATGGACATGTCGCTTTCCACGAAGGTTTCTACGGCCTTGATGGCGTTTTTGATGGCCTTCTGGTTCTTGGCGCTACGCGGTCCCTTGATGTTGGTGGCCGTTTCCGGGAGGAGAGTGTGGTTCTTGAGCGTCACCAGCATCTTGTTGTTGATGTCGCTCACTACATTTTCTTCTTCGTCCTGGAAGTGGCTGTCGCCAAGGCCAGTGTCGGGCACGGAAATTTCTTCGGCGTCGCGGTCAAAGCTGTGTGCCAAGAAGTGCGTGTAAGCGGCGTTCGGCGTCATGCGCGGGTTCATGCGCAGAGTGGCGTAAGTCGAAATCTTGTCGACCGTAACCGGCAAGAGTTTGCCAGTATCCTTGCGGAAGTTTCCTTCGTTGTCGATATAGATACTGTTCAGGTTGCTGATTACCGGGCGAGTCATGTCGACCGGGCTAATGGCGTTCAAAAGCTTGTTGCCGTTCTGTAGCAGCAGAGTTCCGTTTTCGGCACCCATGACCCATGCGCCAATGCAGGGGTGGTGGTGCTGTTCAGCCACGATGTCGTTGATCAGTTTCTTGACGATTTCAAGACCCTGGGCGGTAGACCTCATGGTGTGGATCGGGAATTCCTGGAACACGATAAGACCGAGCTTGTCGCAAATGTCGAGTGCCTGGGTAGAAAGCGGAGCGCCGCAGCTACGAATGGCGTTATAACCGGCAGCCTTCACGGCCTGCAGGTCTTTTTCGAGCTTCGGGTTGTCGAACGTCCAGAGGCCGCCTTCGCTCCACTGCTGGTTGTAGGTGATGCCCTGGATCTTCAAAATCTGGTCGTTCAGGTAGTAGTCGCCCTTGAGGCAGTCGAACTTGCGGAAACCGAAGGTACGCACCACGGGGAACGCGTATTCGGCGCGCTTGATTTCCTTGCCGTCCTTTTCCTTGCCGGCCTTGATTTCCATCTGGAATTCAATGGCGTAAACGTTCGGGTGTTCGGGGCTCCACTGGAACTTGTGGCGCTGCTGTTCCTTGACTTCGAAAACAAAACGCTGGGTCATGTTTTCCTTGTCGAGCTTCAGGTTGTTCACGAACTGCTCGTAAACGTCGCCATCGGGGTTACGCATGAGCACGCGGAGCCTGGTCTGGAAACCGCGGGGGTTGTTGAAGCTGATTTCGCAGGCGATACGCTGGGTGTCGGCATCGGGTTCGAGCTTCACGTCAGAAATGAAGGCTGCGGTACCCAAAATCAGGTCCACGTGGCCAAAAATACCGCCAAACGGGTACTGGGTCCAGGGGAGGCCGACAGGCAGTTCGCCCGGGTGAACAAAGCGGTCATCGGCGCCGTCGGCGCTTTCGCGGCCAAAGTCGATACGGCTGTTCAGGGCACCCATGTTGGCGACACGCACGCAAAGCACGTTTTCTTCGCCGAGCTTCAAGGCCTTCTGCAGTTCAATAATAAAAGGGGTGTAGGCACCGAAGTGCGTGCCCAAAAGTTTGCCGTTCAGCCAAACGGTGGCGTGGCTTGCAATGCGTTCAAAACGCAAGAAAATGCGCTTGGCAACCTGTTTTTCGTCGTCGATGGTGAAACGCTTGAAGTAGAAGGCGCAGTCGTGCGACATCAAAAGCTTGTCAAATGCCCTTTCCCAGATGTGGGGAACTTGCACTGTCTGCGTGTCTTTGGGGTAAGTAGCGTACCAACGATTAGAAATACCGGCATCTTCGGTGTCCCAAATCATCTGCCAGTCGCCATCAAGGCTCAAAATCTTGCTCATTCGAGTTTCCTTTATGAAATTTTGGGTGAAAAGATAGAAAATTAGAGCTTAGAACTTAGAGTTTAGAACTTAGAAAAGCTTGTTTTTGGTGCTTGCCAAAGGGCCAACAAAGTTCTATCAACTAAGTTCTACCAACTATTTTTCCACAATCCCTTTACACCGAGTGGATTTTTTCTATATTTGGGGTCCCAATAGCAACCAAAAAAGGATTACAAAAATGTATTCTATTGTTGAAACAGGTGGTTTCCAGTATAAAGTTGAGCTGGGCAAGGCTTACAAGGTCCCCACGCTCGATGCCGCTGTTGGTTCCGAACTGGAGCTCAAGTCCGTTCTTCTTTTCGCAGGAAAAGAAGTGCAAATCGGCACCCCTGTCCTGAATGACGCCTCCGTGAAGGTCGAAATTCTTGCCCACGGCAAGTATGACACCGTCATCGTTTACAAGAAGAAGCGTCGTACTCGTTACGAACGTCGTAACGGTCATCGTCAGGGCTATACCGAGGTGCTGGTTACGGAACTTCGCTCCGGCGCAGAATCCGCAAAGGTCGACTCCAAGGTTATCGATCGCAACCGCGCTCGCGTGGCTGCCCTCGCCAAGCAGAAGGTGCAGAATGTGCCTCTGACTCGCAAGGAAAAGATTGCCCAGGGTCTCCCGAAGCCCGCCAAGGTTAAGAAGAACTCTCTGCGTAAGGCTAAGGAGGTATAATCCATGGCTCATAAGAAAGGTCAAGGTTCAGTACGTAACGGCCGCGACAGTAACGCCAAATATCTTGGTGTGAAGAAGTATGCGGGCGAAGTCGTCAAGGCTGGCAACATCATCGTTCGTCAGCGCGGTTCTCACTTCCACAAGGGCACCAACGTTGGTATGGGCAGAGACTTTACTCTGTTCTCTCTCGTTGATGGCAAGGTGAAGTTCGAACGCCTCGATGCAAAGCGTCAGAAAGTTTCTGTCTACCCGGAAGAAAACTAATCGGTTTTGAATCGTTTAGAGCCGACGGTACCACAAGTACCGCCGGTTTTTTGTTTTATCGCGCCGATTCTACAGTTCGCCGTCTACAGTCTACTTGTACTTTCGCTTTGCTCAAGTACCAAAAGTGTGCAAGGTTATGACGCAGCTGAATACTTGTATTCAGATATGGCATAACCGCAGCCACGAACGCCAATGGCGTTAAATGCTCGGCTCAGCCATGTTCAAGTAAACTTGACCGCGGCTCTCGCCTTACGCATTTGTCCTACTTCCTACTGTCTACTGCCTACTTCCTACTGTCTACTGCCTACTTCCTACTATGTTTTTTGCTATTTTATGAATAATGTCTAGGTTTATGACGATTCGTTATCTGTTTGTTGCCGTCCTTTTTTCGATGGCGGCTGTTTTTTGGGCTTGTTCTGACGACGATAGCTCTGTTGAATTTAGGGTAGAACGCGAAGTTTCGGATATTTCGACCTTGTTGCAGTGCGCCAAGGGTGCCGATAGCGGCGCCTACTGCTTTATGGTCCGTTTCCGTTATCCGGACGATACGGAGAGTCTGGACAGCATTTACCTGTGGGTCGGCGACGATGTGCTGGACGATACTTCAAAGACTGTTGGTGACAAGGAAAAGTCGAAGGCGACCGATCGCTTTGCATTCCCCAAAAAGACCGAAGAACTTTTCGACACGATTGACGTGACTCCGTATATCCAGGATTACGTGGAGGAACGCGAAAGCCTGATGGTGGCGCTCTATTGCGACTATTCGGGTGGACGTCCGGGAACGGTTCAAAGAATTTATTTGTATTTTGGCGACAAGATTGCGCCGTCCGATATCAATATCTCTGATTCTACATGGACTACCGGAGCGCTTCTGGAATGGACACGTCCGACAGACCAGACAAACCACTACAAGCCGAATGAACTTTCGGGACCGATTCTTGGTTACAATATCAGAATCTATAGCGAAAACAAGAACGAGGACTTGCGCAAGCTGAAGATCCGGCTTGAATCACCGGACGGAATCGATTCTACCGGCGAAACGCTTTACTTGCGCCACAAGGGCTACCATTCCAACGTGGATTCCGTGTTCCTGCAATCTAAAGAACATGGCGACAGCCGCAAGAACGAGTTGTTCCTGGCCATTCCAGACGGCAAGGGCTACAACAACGACAGCCCCGATTCCAATATTTTCCGTTTGACGATTGAAGGCCTCAAGGCTGAGGCCGAATACAAGATTGGTTATTCGACTTGGGATACTTGTGGCAACTATACGGGTGTAGACCGTTTGGACATGCGCGCATGGCTTACCATCAATACGACGGATTCTGTCGCTCCCTTGATGCCCACCAAGATATTTACGATGAAGGATACTTTGTACCCCGAAATGGCAAGGCTTGACAGCAATAACCGCCTGCTCATTTTCTGGAGCCAAAGCGTAGACCCGTACAAGCGCGAACACGACATCGAGGTCGATACTGTTCTGACGATTCCGGATACATGCCTTGTCAACTTGTGCTACGAAAAGGTGATAAAGTACAGGGTTGAATATTGGGACCGTTACACCGAACAGTGGGTGATTAGCAGCGATGTAGATACCCTGGACCGCTACACCAAATTTTACAAGCCTTCGGGCGATACCATGAAGGTTTCCGCTACGGGCAAGTTCATTTCTGACACGATCCGTTATGTCGCCCCGGGCGATACGCTTGTGCTTCGGATTATTGCAATCGATGAATCCGGTTACTGGTCTGTACCGCTGGTCGACACGATTGCGGTTTCTCCGGGAGCGATCGCAAACGAAATAGAATGCCCTGAAGGCTTTGTCGCGGTCAAGGCTTCCGATACCAATTACTTCTGCATGGAACGCATGGAACACCAGAATGATTCGGGCGAATTCATGACGAATGTTTTGCATTCCGAAGCTCTTGCAACTTGCGAAGCGATTTCGGCAAGCGGTTTCAAGGTGAGTCTGTGTAACGAACGCGACTGGGAACTCGTTTGCCTTTCGGGCGGAACGCTTGCCTATGGCGTGGTTCAGGACGATACTGTTGAGACGGCTGAATTCTTGTTCAAGTACTGCAATGTGGCGACTAACGATTCTGCATCGGCGGCCAATCCTGTCAAGCGCAGTTCCCGTTGCATGAACCCGATGGGCATTCGCGATTTGCCGGGCCAGTACCAGGAATGGGTGAGGGGCCGCTCCGAAGATACGATTGCTGTGGTCAAGGGTGGTTCTTACCGCGTGATGGGCGGGCTTGAAAGTGGCGAGTTTGGCCGTGAAACGCAGGCTCTTTGCACGAACCGCTATTTCCCGTATTTTACCCGTTTGGCCTATACGACTGATTCCGTATTCCTGTATCGTGAGGGCACCAGGGTCGATACCGTTTATACCGCCGATACTTCGAGAACCTTGTACAAGGTGCTCACCAAGAAAGATTTCAAGGATACCTTGCAGTTCTTTGATATTCAGGATTCTAGCGGAAATTCCGTGGGCACGGACTATGTGCCTTATGCAGAATACAAGCAGGGCGGCGATGAATGGCTTGAATCCATTTCCAACGGCATGAAATATGTGCCGGACCATATCGAGGTCGTGTTCCTAACGGGCGAGCGTGTCGCTTACCGCGGGGCGTCGAACTACTACAGGTCTACAAGCATCGGGTTCAGGTGCTGCGCATACAAGGAATAATTCGGATTTCGGATTTCGGAATTCGGAGTTGATTACAAATGGAAAATCAAGATTATTTAAAAGTTGCAGCGGCGCTTGCTAAGGAAGCGGGGGCTCTTTGTCTTGAAATACAGCAGAACTTGGGCGGTGTCAAGTACAAGTCCAAGAAAGATGTGGTGACCCGTGCAGACATAGCAAGCGAGAAGCTGATTGTCGAAGGACTCCGCAAGGCGTTTCCGGAACATTCCATTCGCACCGAAGAAGCTGGCGTTATCGAGGGGGTAGATCCGCGTTACCGCTGGATTATCGATCCGGTCGATGGTACCGTGAACTTTAGCCGCGGAATTCCGTTTTGGGGAATTTCGATTGCGCTTCACTTTGAAGGCAAGCCCCTGGTTGCGGTCGTGAATCTGCCGCGTCTGGGTGAACTCTATACCGCGATAAAGGGCGAGGGCGCCTTCATGAACGGCAAGCCTATCCATGTGAGCGACGAGTCGGACCCGGTACACGCGATTGTATCTAACGGCGACTTTAACGTGGGTGACGTGGCCAAAATCAACGCCCAGAATTCCAAGAATTTCGCTCGCGAGGCAGAAACTTTCGAACGTGTCAAGTGCTTTGGTTCGGCGGTGATCGAAGGTTGCTTTACGGCCTGCGGGCGCCTGGACTGCTTTGTGATGACCATGAGTTACCCGTGGGATATTGCGGCCATTGCCTTGCTTGTTGAAGAGGCCGGTGGCAAGTCGACCCATATTGACGGCTCTCCCATGCAGTTCGTGGATGCCGAACAAGTTGTTTTTAGTAATGGTATTTTACATAAAACGTTGATAGATACTATCTTGTAAACTTTCTTTTCGTGTGAAAAATCTTCAAAATATGCTATATTGGCTTTGGGTTTGCGGTGTGGTCAATTTTGGAGAAAGTCATGAATTGTAAAAAATACCTTTTTTCGGGTCTGGCCTTTTTGGGCTTGGCCACGACAACGGCTTTTGCAGCGCTCAGCACAGATGATTATGTAGAAGCAGCTTGGATGACCACCCGCTTTTTCGGGGCGCAGCGTTCAGGTGAAGGCCCCAACTGGATTCTGGATGGCACCAATCACCCAACCAGTTTTACAAAGGATAGCTACAACGGCAAGAATGTGAGCGGCGGCTGGTTTGACTGCGGCGACCACGTGATGTATGGTCAGTCCCAGGGCTTCGCCTCTTACGTGCTCGCTTTGGCTTACGCTGAATTTACCGAAGGTTTCTACGACCTTTATACGGGCGACTATTCCGACTACAAGGCCAGTAAGGACTATTCCATGAAGGGCGGCAAGCCTAACAAGGAACGTGACTTGCTCGAAGAACTCCGTTATGAAGCGGACTTCTGGGTCAAGGCCGCAATCGATGGCAATAACTTTGTGACCGTGAAGGGTGATGGCAATGCCGACCACCAGAAATGGGTCACCGCCGGCATGATGAGTACGCTGGGTTCCGGCGAAGGTGGCGAACCTCGCTCGATTACCGGTAATGCAAACGATTCTTACACGCCGGGTATGGCTGCCGCTATGCTTGCCGTGATGGCCCGTATGGATCCCGAAGAATCGAACCAGAAGAAGTACCTTGATGCAGCAAAGGTTGCATACGGTTATTCCAAAAACCATAAGGGCGTGACGACTTCGGGTGGTTTCTATGAATCTACCTGGTGGGATGGCCGTACACAGGACGGCGTGTTCCTTGCCGCCTTGGAACTTTACCGTACGACAAAGGACGAATCCTACAAGAAAGACGCTGAAAAGTATTTCAATGATCTTCAATTCTTGAAGGGTATGTATACCCGATTCTCTTACAGTAACGCAGTTCCGCTTTCCGTGGTGATGGGTGCCGGTGCCCTTGGTCTTGAACCCGGTGGACAGTACAGAGATGTGGAACGTTTCCTGGAAAAGCTTTACCAGGAAAATATGTCCAATGACGTGTTCAAGGGTGAAACCAGCAATAGCGACCATTTCCATGTGCGTACCCCCTCTGGCGGCGCCTTCCTCTATGCTCTTTATTCCAAGCTGTTCGACGATGATTCCTACGATAGCATGATTGAAAAGAACGTCGCTTACTTGCTCGGCGACAACAGCAACAAAAAGTCTTATGTGGTGGGCTTTACCAAGAATGGTGCCAATGCTCCTAAGCGTCCGCATCATCGTGGCTACTATGGCAACGAAGATCCGGGTCGTGAAGTTGGCGGCATGGGCGATGCTCCTGAAAAGAACAAGTATCTGGGCGGCATGATTGCTGGAAACTTTAACGACGGCAACCACAGTGGCGATGTGTCGAACTGGCAGCTTAATGAAGTCTGCGTCGACATGAATGCTCCGATGGTGGGTGCTCTCGGCTACATCTTGAGTAAGAAGGCTCCGAAGACCGACGAAGAACTTGGTGTCAAGTCTGTTGCCAAAAAGGACACCGTCAAGAAAGATACCGTTAGCAAGGATACAGTCAAGAAGGACACCACCAAGAAAGATACCAGCGATGCAATCATCCCGCGTCTTTCTTTGACCAAGAATTTCAATTTGGTCTCGAGCGGTTCCATGGTGAGCGTTTCTCAGGTCTTGAATATGCCTTTCAGGGTGCAGGTCTTTGACCTGACCGGTAAGCTTTTGCAGGAAATCAAGGGCGAAGGTCACAACCTTCAGTTCAAGATTCAGGGTAAGGGTGTGTTCCGAGTGCGAGTTATCTCGGCTCGAGCGAGCGAAATGTTCACGGTCAAGGCTTACTAGCCGTCGCGAATTGGCAAAAAAATTTGTGTAGAAACCCGCCTCTTGAGGGCGGGTTTTTCCATAATGTGAAATCCAATTTTCACTAAACGTTGTAAAACTTTATTTACATTCTCTTTAAAAAATGCTAAACTTACAAAAATGTAGGTTTTATACTTTTTGTGCCTTTAAATTTAACGAAAAAAGGCGATTTGTGAAACTGATAAAAAAATAACTTACAAAAATGTAAGTTTTTGAAGATTTTTGCCCGTTTTTCACTATTTGTCATGCCCCTTTGCTATCTTTACAGACGTTAAAACATTAACAATCAAACTCTCAACGGAGATATATAAAATGGCAATCAAGAATGCTTACCTTCAGAAGGTTTATGACAAGGTCGTCGCCCGTGATCCGGACCAGGCCCTCTTCCATCAGGCTGTCCGTGAATTCCTCGAATCCCTCGACCCCGTCCTCGAACAGGACAAGTCCTGGGAAACCAACGGCGTGATCGACCGCCTCGTCGAACCGGAACGCGTGATTACCTTCCGCGTGCCTTGGCTCGATGACAAGGGTAACGTTCAGGTGAACCGTGGCTACCGCGTGCAGTTCAACTCCGCCATCGGCCCGTACAAGGGCGGTATCCGTCTCCGTAACGAAGTGACGCTTTCCATGCTGAAGTTCCTCGGCTTCGAACAGATCTTCAAGAACAGCTTGACCACGCTCCCCATGGGCGGCGGCAAGGGCGGTTCCGACTTCGACCCCAAGGGCAAGAGCGACAACGAAGTGATGCGTTTCTGCCAGTCCTTCATGACTGAGCTCTGCAAGCACGTCGGTGCCGACACGGACGTTCCGGCTGGTGACCAGGGTACTGGCGCTCGCGAAATCGGTTACATGTTCGGTCAGTACAAGCGCATCCGCAACGAATTCGTGGGCGTTCTCACCGGTAAGGGCCTCTCCTACGGTGGCTCTCTCGCCCGTACCGAAGCTACTGGCTACGGCCTCTGCTACTTCACCCGCGAAATGCTCAAGGACCTCGCTAACGACTCCTTCGAAGGCAAGACCGTCGTGATTTCCGGTTCCGGTAACGTTGCTCAGTTCGCTTGCCAGAAGGCTACTCAGCTCGGTGGCAAGGTCGTGACCATGTCCGACTCCAACGGCTACATCTACGACCCGAACGGCATCAACCTCGACATCGTTCTCGACCTCAAGAACGTGAAGCGCGCTCGCATTAGCGAATACGCCAAGCTCGTTCCGGGTTCTGAATACCACGAAGGTTCTAAGGGCGTTTGGACGGTCAAGTGCGACATCGCTCTTCCGTGCGCTACCCAGAACGAACTCGACCTTGAAGGTGCCAAGGCTCTTATCGCTAACGGCGTGAAGGCCGTTGCCGAAGGTGCAAACATGCCGTCTACTCCGGAAGCTATCGAAGCCTTCCAGAAGGCTGGCGTTCTCTTTGGACCTGCCAAGGCTGCTAACGCTGGTGGCGTGGCAACATCGGGTCTCGAAATGTCCCAGAACTCCGAACGTCTCTCCTGGACCTTCGAAGAAGTGGACAAGAAGCTCGAAGGCATCATGAAGAGCATCTACGCCGCTGCTTCCTCTGCCGCTGTCAAGTACGGCCAGAAGGGCAACCTCGTGATGGGCGCAAACATCGCCGGCTTCCTCAAGGTTGCCGATGCCATGAAGTGGCAGGGCGCGGTGTAATAGTTCTGAGTAATCAGTTCTCAGTTGTGAGTAACAACTCAAAGGCCTCCGGTTCAAAGCCGGGGGCTTTTTATTTAGAATAAAAAAGTTTACGCTTATTTGTCCTTTAGGCTTTTTTGAGTATATATTGCTTGGTAAGAGGGCGAAAATGAAGATACAGGCGTTTTTATTGGTGATGTTGTTGGGCGGAGCGGGACTTGCGAGTGCGCATGTCCTGAAAATGCCCGATTTCAAGGACAAGCGCGACGGACGCGTGTATAAGACGGTGCAGATCGGAAACCAACGCTGGTTTGCCGAGAATTTGCGCTTTAACGTGAAGGGGAGCTGGTGCTACGACAGTCGCGACTATAATTGCGAAACGTATGGCAGGTTGTACAATTGGGCGATGGCGATGCGCCTGGTGGATTTTTACAACAACCATTCCATTGCGAACATTGATTTTACCCAAAAGGACTGGAAAACGTATCATGATGCCTGCCCTGCGGGGTGGCGCTTGCCGGCCAACAAGGACTGGGTGACTTTAAAGCGTTATGTGGGGCGAATCGGTAAGAGTGATGGCGTCGGTTTGAGCCTTAAGTCTCCTGAATTGTGGGAAAAGGAACTGCGCGTGCCTGCGGGTTCCGACGAATTCGGCTTTAATGCCTTGCCGGCGGGTGTGCGTAACGAGTATACCGGCTTTATGGACTTGAAGTCTTCGGCGCAGTTCTGGTCTTCGTCCGAAATTGACAACGTGGGTGCGATTTACTGGGGGTTGCTGTACGATTCTAGGTCCTTCGATAAAATTTACGCTTCCAAAGACGATGGCGCCTCTATCCGCTGTATCGAAAACAAGGTGTACCCCTTTAGGGAACCGCCTCCGCCGCCACGCCCGAAGGTGATTCCGCAGGTGGTCAATGTGCAGAACAAGGCCGTGCTTACGATTCATATTGGCGATCAGGTGTGGATGGTCAATAACTTGAACGTGAAGGTGCCGGGTAGCTACTGCTATGACGACAGGGAAGAAAACTGCGAACGTTTTGGACGCCTTTACACGTGGGAGGCCGCTACCAATATTACGAAAGCGGCGAAGATGAAGGACGTCTGCCCCAACGGTTGGCATGTGCCGACATCGCTTGATTTTTACAGGCTCAATATTTACCTGAAGGATATTGACGATGCGGTGGGCGTGGGTACGAACTTGCGTGCCCGAGAAACCTGGATGGAAAGCGATCTTGCTCTCATGGGTGAAAACGGTTTCGGGTTTACGGCGCTGGCCTCCGGTGTGCGCGATTCCGCTGATACTGTTTCGGCATATTCTGGAATTGGAACCTTTACAGGGTTCTGGACGGTGAATGAACTTGATTCGTCGCGGGCAATCGTCTGGACGCTTCCGAATAACAACGATGACTTCGTGATGGATTCGAGTCTGAAGAATAAGGCGTATCCGGTGCGTTGCCTGATGAATCCGCCGGACATTGATGAAATTTATGACAGTACCTCGATTTACGACAAGCGAGACGATAACCGCTACAAGACTCTAGCTGTGGGCGAAGATGTCTGGATGGCGGAAAACCTGCGCTTTGCCGCACCGGGGAGCTTCTGCTACGAGGATAAGGATATTCGTTGCCGCAATTACGGAAGGCTTTACCCGTGGCATGTAGCGATGAGACTCCCCGAAGACTTTATCGAGAATTCGCTGGATAGCGTGTCGCAGGGGGCCGTTGTCGAAGAACATCAGGGAATTTGCCCCGACGGTTGGCATATTCCGCGGCAAGAGGAATGGATGCGACTTGGACAGTTTGCAATTAACAAACGCAAGGGCTTGGCTGCGGCCCTCAAGAGCCGCGAAGGCTGGGCTCAGGGTGACATGACCAAGAACAACAATGCGAGCGGCTTTAACGCTTTGCCGGCGGGGATTCGTTTCCGCAACGACGGCGAATACACGGAACTCGGGACGAGTGCGTATTTCTGGGCGGCCGAAGGCGGTGGTGGCTCAGGAGCCGCTTACTGGTATGTCGTGAACAGTAAAGATGATTTCAAGAACGAAGAAGATTTCGACGGGAATGCTTATTCGCTCAGGTGCGTGAAGAACAAGAAATAGGGCATGGAATTTTAATGTGGGATGTGGAATGTGTGATGTGAAATTACTCATCTCACATTACACACTTCACATTGCGCCGTAGACGCTAACATTACACATTGCGGCTTTGCCGCTAGACGTCGCCGACTTCACCGGTCTTGACGAAATTCCGCACGGCACGCGTAATGCGCATGCTGCAGAAGTTCGGCCCGCACATGCTGCAAAAATGGCTTGCCTTCGCCTGGCTGCCGGGGAGCGTCTTGTCGTGGAATTCCATCGCCTTCTCGGGATCGAGCGATAGCGCGAACTGGTCGTTCCAGCGGAAGTCGAAGCGGGCGCGCGAAAGGGCGTCGTCGCGGAACTGTGCTGCGAAATGGCCCTTTGCAAGGTCGGCCGCATGGGCGGCGAGCTTGTAGGTGACCACACCTGCGCGCACGTCGTCGCGGTCGGGGAGCCCGAGGTGTTCCTTGGGCGTCACGTAGCAGAGCATCGCGGTGCCGTACCAGCCGATTTGTGCCGCGCCGATGGCCGATGTGATGTGGTCGTAACCGGGTGCGATATCGGTGGTGAGGGGGCCTAGCGTGTAGAATGGGGCGCCGTGGCACTTTTCGAGCTGGCGCGCCATGTTGTCCTGAATCTTGTGCATGGGCACGTGACCCGGGCCTTCGATAATCACCTGCACGCCGTATTCCCAGGCAATTTTCGTGAGCTCGCCAAGCGTGTCCAGTTCACCGAACTGGGCCGCGTCGTTGGCATCGGCGAGGCTTCCCGGACGCAGACCATCTCCCAAAGAAACGGCAACGTCGTAAGCGGCGAGAATCTCGCAGATTTCACGGAAGTGCGTGTACAAGAAGTTCTGCTGGTGGTGGCGCATCTGCCAGAGGGCAAGGATGGAACCGCCGCGGCTCACGATACCCGTGGTACGCTTGGCCGTGAGCGGAATGTGTTCCAGCAAGAGGCCCGCGTGAATCGTGAAGTAATCCACGCCCTGTTCCGCCTGCTCGATGAGCGTGTCGCGGTACAGTTCCCACGTGAGTTCTTCGGCCTTGCCGTTCACCTTTTCGAGTGCCTGGTAGATAGGCACCGTTCCGATAGGGACGGGGCTGTTGCGGATAATCCATTCGCGCGTTTCGTGGATGTGCTTTCCGGTGGAAAGATCCATCACGGTGTCGGCGCCCCAGCGCACGGACCAGGCCATCTTTTCGACTTCTTCTTCGATAGAAGAGGTGATGGCGGAGTTGCCGATGTTGCTGTTGATTTTCGTGAGGAAGCGGTTACCGATAATCATCGGCTCGCATTCCGGGTGGTTGATGTTTCCCGGCAGAATCGCACGGCCCGCGGCGATTTCGTCGCGCACGAATTCCGGCGTAATGGGGGAGCCTTCAATCTTGATTTTGCCCTGAGCTTGCAACTCGTCAAGGCGCTGGTTTTCACGTATTGCTACGTATTCCATTTCCTTGGTGACAATACCCTTGCGGGCGTAGTCGAGCTGCGTCAGGTGATGCCCCTGCTTCGCGCGGAGCGGGTGGTGTTCCGCGTTAAAGCGCAGGTGGTCGAGTTCGTGGTTTGCACGGCGGGCGCGGCCATAAGCCGACGTCATGTCGTCGAGCTGTTCGGCGTCGCCACGTTCCATAATCCACGATTCACGGAAACGCTCGATGCCCTTCGTCACGTCGAGCTTGGCATCTACATCGCTGTAAGGGCCACTCGTGTCGTACACGGGAACCACCGGCGTTTCAGGGTCTTCAGTCAAAATTTCGCGCATTCCCACGCGGATGTCCGGGTACAGTTTCCCCGGAACATACACCTTGCGGGAATTCATAAAAGGTTTAAGGAGAGAATCCATTTTCTTCTCAGTCTTTTTGACTTTTTTTGATTGTCATCCCGGCCCAGAGCCGGGATCTCCTTTTCTTACTTTACTCCAATCAGAGACAAATCGCGCACGGCACCCTTATCTGCGCTTGAGGCCATTGCCGCATAAGCCTGCAATGCCTTGCTAACAACGCGGTCGCGGTGTTCCGGCTGCCATGCCTTGGCGCCACGGGCTTCCATTTCCTTGCGGCGGGCGGCGAGTTCGTCGTCGGTGAGCTGCACGTTGATGCTGCGGTTCGGGATGTCGATTTCGATGACGTCGCCCGTGTGCACGAGGCCGATGTTACCCTTGTTGGCGGCTTCCGGAGAAGCGTGACCGATAGAGAGACCGCTCGTACCGCCGGAGAAGCGTCCGTCGGTGAGGAGGGCGCAGGACTTGCCGAGGTGACGGCTCTTGAGGTAAGAGGTCGGGTAGAGCATTTCCTGCATGCCGGGGCCACCCTTCGGGCCTTCGTAGCGGATAACGACCACGTCGCCAGCCTTCACCACCTTCGGGTCGAGAATGCCCTTCACGGCATCTTCCTGGCTTTCGAACACCACGGCGGGGCCGGTAAACTTGAAGATGGATTCGTCAACGCCGGCCGTTTTCACAATGCAGCCATCGACAGCGAGGTTACCGTACAGAACTGCGAGGCCGCCGTCCTTGGTGTAGGCGTGTTCGCCATCGCGGATAGCGCCGTTAGCGCGGTCGAGGTCGTGGTCCGGGTACATGAAGTTCTGCGAGAAGGCGACCAGGTTGTACTTGCGGCCGGGGCCTGCGAGGTAGCGCTGCTTGGCTTCGGCGCTCGGGTTACGCTTGAGGTCGTTCACTTCGAGAGCTTCACCCATGGTGGCGGCGTGAACGGTCTTTGCATTCTTGTGGATGAGGCCCATGCGGTCGAGTTCACCGAGGATACCCATGATACCACCGGCGCGGTTCACGTTTTCCACATGGATGTTGTGAACGGTCGGGGCGACCTTGCAGATGCACGGCGTGTTGCGGGAAAGGCGGTCGATGTCCTTCATGGTGAAGTCGACCCCGGCTTCCTGAGCCACAGCGAGCAAGTGGAGCACGGTGTTGGAGGAACCGCCCATGGCGATGTCGAGGCGCATGGCGTTTTCGAAGGCGTCCTTCGTGGCGATGCTGCGCGGGAGGATGCTTTCGTCGTTCAAATCGTAATACTGGTGGCAGAGTTCCACGATGCGCTTACCGGCGGCTTCGAAGAGCTTCTTACGTTCGGCGTGCGTTGCAACGATGGTGCCGTTACCCGGGAGGCTAAGGCCCAAAGCTTCGGTAAGGGAGTTCATGGAGTTTGCGGTGAACATGCCGGAGCAGGAACCGCAAGTCGGGCAAGCGTTCGCTTCGATGGCCGCCACTTCTTCGTCGCTGATGGTGTTGTCGGCGGAATCGATCATGGCGTCGATCAAGTCAAGAGCGCGGTCCTTGCCGTCCTTCGTGGTGACGTGGCCAGCTTCCATCGGGCCGCCAGAAACGAAGATTGCCGGAATGTTGAGACGCATGGCAGCCATGAGCATACCCGGAGTCACCTTGTCGCAGTTAGAGATGCAAACGAGGGCATCGGCGCGGTGGGCGTTTGCCATGTATTCAGTAGAGTCTGCGATGAGGTCGCGAGAGGGCAAGCTGTAGAGCATGCCGTCGTGGCCCATAGCGATACCGTCATCAACGGCGATGGTGTTCATTTCCTTCGCGACACCGCCGGCGGCTTCAATCGCGCGGGCGACCACCTGGCCCAAGTCCTTCAGGTGAACGTGGCCCGGAACAAACTGGGTGTAGCTGTTCACCACGCAAATCACCGGCTTGCCAAAGTCTTCCACCTTGGTTCCAGTTGCGTGCCACAGGGCGCGTGCACCGGCCATTTCGCGGCCTTCCATAGTCTTGAGCGAACGAAGTTTCGGCATAATAATCCTCTTTTTGTGTCTTTAAATTCTGCGGCGTTACTCGTAAAAAATTGCGGGTTTAAAAACGCCAAATTTCGGGCTAAAATGTAGAAAAATTGCGTGTTGACGCGCAAAATGGCGCCGAAATAGGGGTAAATCTGCAAAAATGACCCCAAAATTGACGTTTTTGAGCTAAAAACGCAAGCTTACAAATGTAGTATCTTTCTTACGGAGTTCTTAAAATAATGTTATAAATGGCGATTTTGGGCGAATTTCGCGGTTGTTGTATTTTGGTCAAACGGGGTGTGATGTAAATCCCTTTGAATTTTGTGGGGATAAGTCTATATTATGCGCGTCAATAAAAACGAGGTTGGTTTTGATGGACAAGAATATTCTCACGAATAGATTTTGTGGTGTACTTGTATGCACCATTATGTTGTTTGTAGCACAGGCTTTCGCTGCCGCCTGGGACGGATCTGCGACTCAACAGGCTACGAAAGAAGGTGATTACTACATCATCGATACCGAAGCAAAGCTTGCTTGGTATGCTAAGAACTATAATAGTGGCAACGCGAAGTTGACTGCCGATATTGATTTGGGCGGGCATCTTTGGATTCCGATTGCGCCTGGAGATGGTAATGCGAAATACAGTAAAACTTTTGATGGTAATGGTCATGTGATCAAGAACATGTACATCAACGGATCGGAACTTGCTCAAATAGACAAAAAGTACGCTCAAAATCTTGGTTTTATCGCTGTGCTTGGAGGCGGAACAGTCAAGAATTTAATTCTCGAGAACGTTGATATTCAGGCTGCGACTAATGCTGGCGATATTTTGGGAAGGGAAGATAGCCAGATTTCTGTGGGACCTTTTGTCGGCTGGATGAATGAAAATGGAGCCAATAAAATTCTGGATTGTGTAGCGGCTTCAGGAACCATCAGGACAACAGGTAAAGGTCAAGGTGTTGGCGGTATAGTAGGTAATGCCAAAAATGGTACGATATCCAACTGCCTGAGCCTCGTGGAAATTCATACAAGTGGTGCAGATGCCTATATTGGGGGGATTATCGGCATCACTAAGACTGATGTTACGGTTTCTTCTTGTGTGTATGCTGGTCCCGGTCTTGTGAATACTGGAACAAACGGTCTTACTGGGGGTGTTGTTGGAAACGTTTACACAGGGAAAATCACTACAGAAAATAATTATTTTGAAGGAGGCGGCAGTGCTGGTGTTGGTGGTTCAATCTGCACAAAGAATTGTAATAAACCACCTCTTGATAGTGCTTCATTTAACAAAGCAAATACGAATGCACAAAAGGCCGATGTCACGAATATTGAAAAAGTTGTTTGTGCCATGAATGGCAAGAATGCTGATGGCTCCTGTAAAGAAGAACCTTGGTCCTTAGGTCAAACTGGACTTTCCTTGAACGGTTATGGTGCAGACGGCTACAAGATTATTTTCAATGCAAATGGTGGTGCTTTTGCCGGTTCTGCAGTAACCAAGAATATTTACTTGGCTAGTGGAATGGCGATTACCGATAACGAAGTCGGCAAACCGTCACGAAATGGATTCTCTTTTGAAGGTTGGGCTGCAACTGCCGATGCTACAGAATCACTCGAAAATTTGGGGACTGTTTCCAAATCAACAAAGTTCTATGCTGTTTGGGCGCCTCTCAATACAATCATTTTCAATGTTGCTCCGGGATCTTTCTCGTTGGGAGAACAGTCCAAAACCAAGCAAGTGGCTAATGGCGAAGTTATCACAGTGGAAGGTCTAGGAGCTTTACCTACAACTCGCTGCAAAAAATATGTGTCAGGAACAGAAGATGAATGTGAAACATGGTCCTACTTTACCGGTTGGGCATTGACTGAAGGGGCTCTCGAAAGCGACTCGGTTTCTTTGGATACAGTGACCGCATCTGATAGTCTTGTTTTGTACGCTGTATGGACTGATGTGGAAACCTATACGGTGACTTATAACGCCAATCAACATGGTCGGACAACTGTGGATTATGTCCGCGTAGGTGCCGGCGATACGGTTTCAGCTCCGACTGATCCGATTGCAGATAGTGGTTATGAATTTGCCGGATGGTTTACGGATGCAGAAGGCGAGAATCCTTATCAGTTTGCAGCGCAAATTCACGAGAGCATTATCCTGTATGCAAAATGGGCTCTCGATACGTTCACGGTTGCTTACGAAATGAATGGTGTGTCAAATGCGGGTGAAAATCCAGTTTTCTATACCATTGAAACGCCGACATTTGCCTTGGCTGCTCCGGCCGATTCTGAAGGCTATGTGTTTGAGGGCTGGTTCTACGATGCCAATTTCACCAACCCGGCTTCCCAGTTGATTCAGGGAACGACTGGCGACAAGACTTTCTATGCCAAGTGGACCAAGAAAACCTACAGAATCATGTATCTTGCAGATAACAGTTCCCAGGGGTCTGTCACGGACCAGTTCAAGGAACATGGAACGCCCCTTACGCTCGAATCCGCGGGCTATTTCAATCGCAAGGGATATGCCCAGACTGGTTGGGCGACCGTTGCGAACGGAGAAAAGGTGTATGAATTTGGTGCAACCTATGAAGAAAATGCTGCATTGACTCTGTACCCGTCGTGGAGCGATCCAATCGTATACACGATTACTTATGTGTGTGATGGCTGTACAAATAATGCTCAGAATCCGGAAACATATACGGTTCTCACGAGTACGGGAATAAAGTATGCTTCGTCTGTTCCTGAAGGTTATAGATTTGGCGGATGGTTCAGTGATAAAAAGTATACGAAACAAGTGACTCAAATTGTTGCTGGAACAATTGGAAATATGACTTTATATGGTAAATTGAACAAGATATACAAGATTACTTATGTAGGAACGGATAAACCTTATTGTGATGCTTTGTATACTGTTGATGATGCTATTACATTAAGGAATCCTGCAGATAGCGCTGGTTACACCTTCGGCGGCTGGTTCACTAACGCCAACTTCGAAGGCGATGCCGTGACAGGTATTGCCAAGGGCTCTACAGGCGATACGACCTTCTACGCCAAGTGGATTCCGGAATCTGTCGAAACGCAGTATGGCGCTATCACCATCACGGAATCTAACACCAAAGTGGACGGCGAAATCGTGACCACTCGTGCTGCGGTCATCGATGGCAATTACACGGGTGAAGATGCTGTCGAAATCACTTCCGACATCGTGGTCAACAGCGTGACCTTGGACCGCACGTTCAACGTGAACAAGATTTCTACGCTGTATGTTCCGTTTGAAATTGATACGGCCAATGTTATGAATGCGACTGTATACAAGTTCAAGAAGGTTGTGAAAGAAGATAATCGCTGGAAATTCAAGGTGGCTAAAGCGGGAAAAGTCATGCCTAATACGCCTTATGTAGTCTTGCCTTCGGCTTCTCAGGTGACTTTTGACATTGCTGAGTCTGTAACCTTGAACACGACGACTGAGGGTGAAGAAACTACTTCGGGTGCATGGGAATTCAAGGGACTCTATAATTATACCAAGTTTGTAATGGACGACGAAAACCCCATCTATGTCTTTGCAAACCAGGAATGCAGTGGGGCGAAGTTGGGCGAATTCGTGATGACAACTGAAGGTGCCTGGAGCAATCCGATGCGTGCCTACCTCGTTTATCATAAGGGAACTGCCTTGGCTAAGTCTGCTCTCGGCGACCAGAATAGCTTCCTTCTTCCGAGCGAACTTGATATTGAAATCGAAGATGAGAATGGTGTTGTTGTCCAGACGGGCAAACTCAACACGGTTACGGGCGAGGTCCGCATGGACCGCTGGTTCGACTTGAAGGGCAGAAGCCTGAATTCCAAGCCGACCGCGAAGGGAACCTACTACAAGAACGGGAAAAAAACTATTATTAGGTAAAAACGAGGTGCGTGAAAATGAAAATTGCTGAAAAAAAGAGTTCTAAGAAAGAATACGAAGCGCCGCAGATGGATGTCATTGCTTTTGACGTCCAGGGAACTTTACTTAATTGTAGCGGTGGTGACGTTGAAGAATGTACTGACTGTGATGACTAGAATTCGTCTTTTAACGAAGCTTTACTGATGGTGAAGATCTGTATGAAAACGAAAAAGAAATATGAAAAGCCTCAGATGGAAATCTATAATGTTCGCCGCACCAAGGCCGCGCTGCTGTTGTATTCTGGTGGCGCAGCGTATCTTGGTAATGAGTGCAATCCCGTTGTTTGATATAAATGTTTAGTGCTGTTTCAGGGACCGATTCCGGTCCCTTTTTTCTATCTTTGCGGCCATGGGTTTAATTCTGAAGAAAACAGACAAGCTCTTGTTTAAACTGTTGCAGCTTGCGCTTGATACGACGGGCGCTTTGCAGGGGCTTGAGGAGGCGCCTTCCGAAGAAGACTGGAAGGCTATTTATAAGCTGGCGAAGCGCCAGAGCGTTTTGGGCGTCGTTTTTAACGCGGTCAAGAAACTTCCGGAAAATTTCAGGCCTGCAAGGGCTCTTTTGTTGCGCTGGTCCATGGATGCCGAGGGCACCGCGGGCATGAACAAACTGTTGAACCTCGAGGCGGTACGCTTGACTCGGGTTTTCATGGACGCGGGTCGCAAAAATGCAATTTTGAAGGGCCCCGCCAACGCCAGACTTTATCCGGATCCGCTGAGTAGGCAGTGTGGCGATATCGATATTTGGGTCGAGGGCGGCCGCAAGGGTGTAACCGAATTGCTTTATAAGTTGAATTTGTTGAATGCGGAAAACGATGACCATGCCTATTCGCGGCACCATATTCACTTGCCCCAAAATAAGGATGGAGTCACGGTGGAGGTGCATTTCAAGCCTGCATCGGGAATCCCGTTCCGCAATGGGGCGCTTCAAAAATTCTTGAATGAAGAAATTCGTAAAGCGGAACTTACGCCCGAGGGTTTTTATTCGCCGTCGATCAAATTTGCACTCGTGATGCAGCTTGCGCATTTGCAGCAACATTTTTATTCGGGCGGCCTCGGATTCAGGCAGTACACCGACTACTTGATGCTGCTCAGGCATTCTACCGAGGGCGACCGGAATGCGGCTGTCGGTGTCATGAAAAATTTAAGCATGATGCGTGCTTGCGGTGCTGTAATGTGGGTGTTGCAAGAGGTGTTCGGGCTTGAACGTGAATTGATGCTTTGTGCGCCGGACCGCAAACGTGGCGAGCGACTTTTGAAACTCGCTCTTGCGGGCGGTAATTTTGGACAACATAAAGAAGTTCCTAAACCCAAGAATGTTTTTGTTCGCTGGTTCAAGGATCGTTTGCAAGCCCTTTCGTGGCTGACGTTTGATCCGGTGAATGCGGTTTTCAAGGAACTCAAATACTGGCGTGCGACTATTTCGTTGATTCCAAAGCGCATTAAGCGCAGGAGGATTGCCCTATGATTTCTGCCGGAAACGCACGCCGTTATCAGGTGGCGCTTCATTTGTTTGAAGTTTCTCAAAATATTAGCGAGAATTTTTTTGCTGACTGCATGGACAATTATGCTCCGTTTGCTACCGAAAAAGCGGGTGAAGGGCTTTTTTTAATGCGTGTGGAATATGGCGAATCTCCTGCATATACCGAAGAACTTTGCCAAGATGAAGAGGGCCAGCAGATTGTTTGCGGACTTACCGCCGGGCAAAATTCGGTGTTTGATTTTCGTTTGCAAAAGAAAAAAACGGGTGTGCTAGTTTGTTCAAAAGACTACAAGACGGCAACCCTGTTTATACCGCAAGGTACGGCTGCGGCCTTGCTCAAGTTTGCCGTGAACAATGCGCTTATGGTGCTTTACGCGATTGCATCGGCGCCTTATAATACGGCGCTGTTCCATGCGGCTGTCGTAAATTACGAGGGTAAGGGTTACATGTTCCTGGGCAAGAGCGGTACGGGTAAGAGCACGCATGCAAGGCTATGGCTCAAGTACAACGAGGGCTCGGAACTTTTGAACGACGACAATCCCGTGGTGCGTATTGAAAAAGATGCGGACGGGAACAGCGTTACGCGCGTTTACGGGTCGCCTTGGAGCGGAAAGACGCCTTGCTACAAGAATGAGGTTTATCCGTTGGGCGGCTTCGTGATGCTTTCGCAGGCTCCGTACAACAAGATTGAACGTTTGCGCGGCGTGCGGGCGTACGCTGCTTTGGTCCCTTGTATTTCGGGCAAACGCTGGGAATCGGTTATTGCCGACGGCTTGCATAAGACAGAAAACGCTTTGGCGATGAATGTGCCGGTGTGGTACCTGGAATGCTTGCCCGACGAAAATGCGGCAAAGCTGTGCTGCGAGACGATTTCGGGCTAACGGGAAATGAAATGCAAAAGAAAGATGATTCGATGATTCTTTCCGAGGCAATTCGCCTTGTGGGCGAAGGGCTCGAGGTGATTTTCCCGGTGAACGGAAAAAGCATGAGGCCTTTTATTGAAGGTGGCCGCGACAGTGTAGCGCTTGTTCGTCCGGAAAACGTGAAACCGATGGATGTGGTGCTTGCGAAGACAGACGACAACCGGTATGTGATTCACCGTGTTATGGAAATGGCGGGCGACCGTGTGACTTTGATGGGGGACGGCAATTTACAGGGCCGTGAACATGCTGAACGTAAACAAATTTATGCTAAAGTAACGCATGTTGTGCATCCAAATGGTTACAAAAGATCTCTTTACACGCCTTTTATACAATTTGTCCAAAAATTGTGGGTCAATTTTTTACCTTTGCGTCGTTATTTGCTTAAATTATATAGAGTCTACATTCGAATCCGGAATTTCTAGAAGGAGAGTACACCATGCACATCAAAAAAGGATTTGTTCTGCGCGAAGTTTGCGGTGAACAGGTGATTATGGGCGAAGGCGTTGGCGCTCTCGATTTCGGGAAGCTCCTTTGCCTAAACGAAACGGCTTCTTGGCTGTGGCAACGCGCGAGTGAACTCGGCGAATTTACGGTCGAGGCGCTTGCCGATGCGCTCTGTAGCGAATACGACGTTGCCGCCGACGATGCCTTGAACGATGTCAAGGGCATTGTTTCGCAGTGGCAAAACGTGAACGTAGTCGAATGAAATACCTTTCGTGGTTATGGAATAGGACGGATGGATTCCGCCTGAACATTGCGCTCCGCATTGTATTTGGCGTGGGGCGAATCTCGCTTGGGCTGTTAATGGTATGGCTCAGCAAGCGTTTTATAGATGAAACAATTCGCACGGGTAGTCAAGACGACATCGTGCAAATGATTGCACTGCTTGTGGTAACGGTCGTGGGCGCGATTGTTTTGCGTATCCTGTTTTATTATATGACGAATGTGGCGATGGTTCGTCAGTCGAATTGCTTGCGCCTGCAGGTCTTTGAAGGTTTGTTCTTGCGCAAGCTTTACGCGGGGGCAGAACTGCATTCGGGTGATGTGGCGTCTAGGCTTTCGAAAGATATCGAGTCGGTGTCGACCACGACCATGGAAACTTTGCCGCAAATGATTGTGACGACGCTACAGCTGGTGGGCGCATTCCTTTTGATGCGCTGGTTTGACCCGCGGCTCGCTTGGGCGTTGCTGTTGCTTACGCCGGTGGCGATTGTGCTCGGCAAACTGGTGTCTCGCAAGCTCAGGAACATGACGCTTGCGATTCGTGAACGCGAATCCAAAATCCAGATGCAGGTGCAAGAAGGCGTGGAACACAATGTGCTCATGCGTTCGCTCGAAAGCGAAAGCTGGGTGGCGGGCCGCTTGGGTGACATGCAACAACATTTGGAAAGCGACGTGTTGCGCCGTACGCGGTTTACCACGCTTTCCCGTTTTGCGCTCGGGTCTGCCTTTGGGCTGGGTTATTTGCTCGCCTTTATTTGGGGCGGCCTCGGGCTTCGCGATGGAGCAATCACCTTCGGTATGATGACTTCGTTCTTGCAACTGGTGGGCCAGATTCAGCACCCGATTCTTTCGATTTTGAACATGGTGCCGCAAGTGGTGCATACGACGGCAAGCATTGACCGCTTGGAAGATCTTGAAAAATCCAAGGAACCCGAAGTGGACGGAACGCCTGTGGCGCTTGAAGGCTCGCTCGGGGTTCGACTCGAGAACCTGCATTTTGGCTATGCGGCGGGAAGGCACGAGGTTTTGGAAGGATTCAGTCACGATTTTGAGCCTGGCTCCAAAACGGCGATTATGGGCAAGACTGGTGCCGGAAAGACGACTTTGTTCCGGCTGCTGCTCGGCTTTGTAAGGCCTGATAGCGGGCAAATGTTAATTTATTCAAATTCCGAGGTGTGCGCGATTGGCAAAGAGACCCGCACGAATTTTGTGTATGTGCCGCAGGGCAATACTTTGTTGAGCGGGAGTGTTCGCCTAAATTTGCAGTTGGCTAAGCCCGATGCGAGCGAACAAGAAATGATGCAGGCGTTGCACGCGGCGTGCGCTGACTTTGTGCTTGATTTGCCCGAAGGCTTGGATACAGAAATCGGCGAGCGCGGTCGCGGCTTGAGTGAGGGCCAGGCGCAGCGAATAGGAATTGCCCGCGGGCTTTTGCGGCCCGGGAACGTATGGTTGTTTGACGAGGTGAGTTCTTCGCTCGATGAATCGACGGAGCGCGAATTGTTCGAAAGACTGTTTGCAACTTACCCCGACAAGACCATGATTTTTGTGACGCACCGTTCGGCAATGTCAGAAATTTGCGACGAAGTCGTCCGACTGTGAAAAACATGTGAGCGAAAATGCATCCGCTTAAACACTTTATAACGATTACGAAACACCGAAACGAGGTGATTCGGCTTTGCTTTAGGGCTGGAATCGGGTTCCAGGGATTGTTTCACGATTTGTCGAAGTACAGCCCGACTGAATTTATTCCGGGAGCCAAGTACTACATGGGTGACCAGTCTCCCAACAACGGGGAGCGCAACGACAAGGGCTATAGCTTGGCTTGGATGCATCATAAGGGCCGGAACAAACATCATTTTGAATTCTGGTATGACTATGAAATGGCGACCAAGAAGCTTGTGCCGATTGATATGCCGGACCGCTACATTAAAGAGATGTTCTGCGATCGTGTGGCCGCATCCAAGACATACAACAAGGCGGGCTATACGCAAGAATCGCCGCTTTTGTATTTGACTAAAAGTACGGCTTGCGAAAAGATGACCGAAAAAACTTACCGCAAGTTGCTTTACTTGCTCAAGATGCTTGCCGAAAAAGGTGAAAAAGAAACGCTTGCCTTTATGCGCCGCACGAAGGTGCTGCCCGAAGCAGAAGTTTAAATCTTTGCGATAAACACGTTCAGGCTGAAACCGCCGTGGCTGGTGGCGATGCATTTTGCGACCGGATTTTGTTGCGGGGCGAGCGCAGGGCATTCGTGCAATAAGTTTGCGGTGCAAGTGTATTTGGAGCCTGGGCGGTTGTCGTCTTTGGGAGCAAGGATTGCTACTGTGAGTTGCTTGCCGAAGGGCGTTAGGTCGCGCGAAAGTTCGGCGAGTCGGCGGCCAATTTGCGTATAGAGCTTGGGTGCGTCAAAATCAAGGCGCTTGCCGTAGGGCGGGTTCAACACGATAACGGGCGAGGCTTCGCCCGAGTTCGAATTGCAGGAACATGCGTCGGCAATTTCTTTTGCGGTGTAGCTGAAAAAGTCGCGAAGTTGGGGGGTGATTGTCGGTGTGGCGTCGTTTGGAGCGATGTCTGCGAGCGGACCGCTTTCCACATTGTGCTTGATGATTTCGACGGCCTTAGGCGAAATGTCGCTGGTGAGGATGCGCGTGATTGGATTCTTCGACTCCACGCCGTTCGGCGTTTCGCTCAGAATGACACGCTCTTGTTTGACGATGTGGTTCCAGGTAGCGGGTTTGAATGCGGGCTGGTGCTTGAGTGCGAAATCGCGGCTTTTCCCTGGAATGAGTCCGTTTGCCATGTAGGCAGCTTCGAGGCTGAACGTGCCGCTGCCAGCCATTAAATCAAGTAGGCAGTAGGAAGTAGGAAGTGGACAGGCAGGTGATGGTAATGAACAGGTTTCGAAAATCATCGCGGCGGCTATGGTTTCTTTGAGGGGGGCGTCGTTCACGAACCGCTCGTGACCGCGCTTGTAAAGTTCCTCGCCGGCAAGGTCTAGCCAAATGGTGCAGCGGTCATTGATAAGGGTGACGTAGAGGTTTTGAGGGGGTGGGGTATGGGGTCGGGCTTCACCCTTTGAGCTCGCTTCGCTTTGGGCCATGTGAAATTGCGTGATTACGTTGTTCAGGCGTTCTGCGATGGCGTCGCTATGGTACAGTCGAGAATGCTTGCAGGTGACATGTATGTTCAGTAATCTTTCGTCTTTCGTCTGTAGCGAGTTATCGAGCGTTCTTTCGTCTAAATAAAGTTCCCAGGGAATTTCGGCGGCTTTCTTTTCGAGGTCACGGAAGTTTTCTGCCTTAAAATCGGCAATGTGCATCAGCACGCGGTTTGCAATGCGGCTGTAGGCCACAGCTTTCCAAGCTTCGGTGATTTTCGCGGTGAATTCAACCTTGCCGTCTCCTGCAATAGCAGGGGCGCCTTGGGCATCGGTAAATTCTAGCCCGTAACCTTGCAGTTCGCGAACAAGAGTCTGTTCAAAACCGAGAGGGGCAATCGCCAAAAACCGGTGCGGTTTTCCGATAATTTGCCGTTTAAGCCTTTTTTCGAGGTTATTGGTAATCAAAATCGTTCGACTCGCTGTAATCGTCGTTGCCGTAAGAGTATTCTTCGTCGTCTTCGGGTGGCGGGGGCTCAAAACCTTCGGGCGGTTCGTCGCTAGACATTTGCTCGTCGGCGAATTCATCCGGAGCTTGTGACGGTGCCTTTGCAACAGGTTGAGTGCTCGGTGCCGGGATTGTCTGTGCAAGCATCGCGGACTCGGCTTGGACTGGTGCGGGGGCTGCGGCGACGCTCGGCGTAGAAATTGGAATGGGCGTCGTCGGAGCCGCAGGCATCGGAGCACCCTGAATCACCGACTGGAACAGTATCAGTTGCGCCTTGCTGCGGACCACTTGGTCGGCGAACGCGTCGATGGTGATTTTTTCGGCGTTGAACAGGGCGTTCAACTTTTGCATGCCCTGCGTGAACTTGGACATCTGCATGCGCGTTTCGACCGCTTCGTTGCTGGTCAGCGGAATCATGTGCTTTTGTCTGTCGCAGAGCTTGGTCGAAAACACGGTCAGCGTCTGGTAAAACTCAATGATTTCTTGCGGAGTTTTCCATTGTTCCTCGGGCAAGCCTTCCAAAAAGAGCCTGAGCGTGGGCGACACGTTTTCGTACATCAACTGCGGCGAAACGGCGCCAGTCTCGGCGTAGAGTGCAATGGCGGAATTCACGAATTCTTCGACCACCGGAGATTCAAACATGCGGACTCCGCTTGCGGCCCAGTCCATGTCAAAATATTCCAGCGCGCGGTCCATCAGCGTCGGGTTTCGAAGCACCAAGTTTGCAAATCGGATTTCCATCGGCGGAATGCTAGCCCAATCGAGTGAGGCTGCTTGCTCCAATTGCGGAATCACTTCAGGTGCTTCGGGGGTGGCTGCGTTTGCCGCTATCGGGCGGTGTTCTTCGGGGCCTTTTTGCGGCTTCAGACTTTTCACTTGGGCCAAGGAGCGGCTCGTGTTGAATCGTTCCGCAATCAGTTTTACATACTGGTTTTGAAGTTCGCGGTCGGTAATGCTTTTTACGAGTGACTTGGTGTAAGTCACAAAACGGGCGCGCTCTTCAGGGCTTTGCATGTCGTGTTGGCGGGCCAAATAAGAAAGCCAGTCTTCGGATTCGCGCAAAGCGGCTCGGAATGCGTCTGCACCGCGTTCGTTTACAAAGTTGTCGGGGTCGATTTTAGTGCCATCGGGGCGCGAAAGTGCAAACACGCGGGGCGCAATTCCCTTGGGCAATACGATTTCCAAACTTCGGAGGGTTGCCTTTTGACCAGCGGCATCGCCGTCGAATACCAAGTAGGCGGTATTTGCGTATCGGGCAAGAATGCTTGCGTGTGTTTCGGTCAAAGCTGTTCCCGAAGCAGCCACTACGTTTGTGACACCGCCTTGATACAGGCTGATCATGTCAAAGTAGCCTTCCACGATAATCACCGCATTTTCTTTCGCGATGCTTTGACGGCTTTGATGCAAACCGAATAGAATATCGCTCTTGTGGTACAGCGCCGATTCCGGGCTGTTCATGTACTTGGCGTGGCTTTTTCCAGAGAGGTCACGGCCACCGAAGGCGACAATCACGCCCGAAAGGTTCTGGATGGCGATCATCAGTCGGTCGCGGAATTTGTCCGAGATTCCGCCGTTTTCCTTTTGGATGGCAAGTCCCGCCTTGACGCAGTCTAGTGGCGAAAATCCATTCTTGGCTGCATGGCCGATAAAGCCTTCGCGTCCATCCGGGGCGTAACCGATATGGAACAGCTTGCGGGTCTCGTCGGTAATATGGCGGCTTGAAAGGTATTGTAGCGCTTTGGGCGAAAGGGCAAGTTGCTGTTCAAACCATTCGCAGGCCAGTTCGTTCAGTCTGCGGACCATGGCGCGTTCTTCGGTCTTTTCGCTATCTTCGGGGGCGCCTAGCTGGGGGAGTGCAAAACCGGTAAAGTTTGCGACCCATTCCACGGCCCCCTTAAAATCCATTTTTTCGTGTTCTTGGACGAACTTGAACACGTCTCCGCCCGCGCCACAGGCAAAGCATTTATAGATGCCCAGGCTCGGGTTTACATTCATCGAAGGGCTTCTGTCATCGTGGAAGGGGCAGACGCCCAAGTAGCGGCCATTTCCGGAACGTTTCAGCGGTACAAAGTTTTCAATCACCAACGCAATGTCTGCGTGGGCTTTGAGTTGCTGAATGATTTCGTTAGAGTAAAATGCCACGGCTCAAATTTAGCAAGAATGCGCCTTCAAAATTATGACAGGAATAAAAAAAAGAATCCGTTCTTGAAGAATCGGATTCTTTTTTAGTAGCGGGGGCAGGACTTGAACGCTGCGACCTTCGGGTTATGAGCCCGACGAGCTACCAACTGCTCCACCCCGCGTCGAGGTTGCACCATATATAGTAAATTTTTATAGCCTTGTCAAGGGTTTTTTACACGAATTTTTTCAGGATATGCTTGCTGGCGACGAAATAATCAATACCGCTAATAATGGTAATTGCGGTGATGACGCCCATCACAGCTTGCGGGAAAATGGCCCAAAATGCTTGATAATTGGGAATAATCGTTTCCATGGGGTCGAGGGCGCCGAGCAAAATGGCGACAATTCCGATACCCTGGAGCGCAGTTTTCCACTTGCCGCTGCGGCGAGCGGGCATAATCAGTCCTTCGCTTGCGGCGAGAGTACGGAGTGTCTCGACGCTTGATTCGCGGAAGTAAATGAGGGCGACCATCCACACCGGGGCATACCCCGTAGCGATAAAGCACATGAAGATTGTCATGTTCGAAATTTTGTCGCTGAACGGATCCAGGTACTTGCCGAGAGTGCTCACTTCGCCGAGTTTGCGGGCGAGGTAACCATCCAAAAAGTCGGTCAGCATAAAGCCGAGCACCATCACCAGCGAAAGGCTCTTGAAAACGAGGCTGTTGTTGCTGTAATCCAGGTCGTTGTCGTAAAAGAAAACCCAAAGGAAGAACGGGGTCAGCACAATGCGGCTCATGGTGAGCTGGCTTGCAATCGAAAGCGGCTTTCTGTGAGCCGGGTCGCGGTAATACCAGTAGGCGTATGCAACGGTCGAAGCGATAATCAAGAGAATCGACGTCACCATGCAAATTTGCTGGTAATCTTCGAGATTCAACAAGTACACGCCCATCGTTACTGTAATCGCAATGTTTGACAATTTACTCCAGCGACGCTTGCGGGGGAGCGACTTGCCTTCGCGAAGCACGCCGAGGCTAAATAGCGTGTGCGCGACAAGACGGGCCAACAGGAATACGCAACCGACGGCGAGCAATTTTTCGGCTTGGTCATTTTGCAATAAATCGCGCACAAAAATGCTGGTCATCACCGCAAACGAAAGGAATCCGTCAATCACGTTCAGCCAAAGTCTATAATAGGGCTTTTCGATTTCTTGCGAACGGAGTTGGTACAAATTAACCCAGCCCATAATCAGGGCGATTGCAACCAGGGCGGTGGCGGTTTTTGCCATTCCCATCCAGATAAAGACAATGACGGCTATAAAAACCATAGCCCTTAAAACGCTCCAAATACGCGAGCGCAGTCTAATATCGGATGTTTGTTCTTGTGTCATTTAATGCCTCTGTCAAACTTCTAAAAGTTGTCTTGCGTGCTCACGAATCGTGTCGGATTCGCCACCTAGCATGCGAGATAGTTCCTTGATACGACCTTCGTGGTCCAGTTCGACCACATGCGTATACGTGCGGCCATCGATTTCTTCTTTGCTGACCGCGAGCTGGTTCTTGGCGCGGCTTGCTACCTGGTGCAAGTGCGTAATCGTGAGCACTTGGTGGTGTTGGCCTAAATTCTTTAAAGCTTCGCCGATGCTGTTGCCGACTTCGCCGCTGATTCCGGAATCCACTTCGTCGAAAATCAAGAGGGGTACGCGGTCGAGGTCGGCCATCACGCTCTTGATTGAAAGCAGCACACGACTGAGTTCGCCGCCCGAAACCGCCTTTTGCAGGCTCTTGAAGCCTTCACCGGGGTTTGGGGCGAGCGTGAATTCAATCTTGTCGGCTCCGTTCGGCGACAAGGACTGCATGGTAATCGATGTCGCAAAAATCGCCTTCGGCATGCCGAGCGTATTCAGGATGTCGCTTACGGCCTTGTCGTAGCGGGCGGCGGCTTCCTGGCGAGATTTCGTGAGCTTGAGGGCGGTCGCCTGCAATGCTTCCAACGCCTTCTTAGACTGCCTGGAAAGTTCTTCCAAGTCCGCATCCAAGTTCTCGAGGCTCGAAAGTTCTTCCTTGCGTTGTTCAGTCAAGGCAATCAGGCCCGCGACATCGGTGCGGTACTTACGCTTGAGTTTCTGAATCGCCGCGATGCGGGCGTTCGCGCGGTCAATGTCTGCGGCACTCATGGCTGCTGCCGGGCGGAGTCTCAGCAAGTCCTTGCAAACGCTTTCGTAAGGGTCAGTCACTTCGTCAAGCGACTTCAGGTAATCTTCGTAGTCCGGGAGCTTTGCTGCAAGTGAACGCAACTTGGACTGCAAAATCTGCACTTGGTCCAAGAGGCCGTTCTCGCCACCCAGCATTCCCTGGATGTCGTTCAGGTAGCGGGTTTCGGCTTCCTGCTTGCTTGCGCTGTTCACCTTTTCTTCAAGGGCTTCTTCTTCGCCTTCTTTGAGGGCGGCTTTCGAAAGTTCATCAAACTGGAACTTCAAAAAGTCCTTTTGGGCCGCCAAGTTCTTTGCGCGTTCTTCGGTAGCGCGGATTTCGTCTTGAATCTTGTTCCAGGTTGACCATTCGCTAGAATATTCGGCAAGCAGTTCGCCATTTCCGGCAAAGTCGTCGAGCATTTGCGTATGCGTGCGGATGTCGCGCAGCAAGAGCTGTTCGCTCTGGCCGTGCATCTGGATCAGTTCTTCGCCCAGACGTTGCAAATCGGGGAGTGCCACCACAGCGCCGTTCACGCGGGCGCGGCTCTTGCCGTTCTCCTGGATTTCACGGCGGATAATCAGTTCGTCGTCGCTGTCGAGCTCCAGTTCTTCAAGAACCTTCTTCACTTGCGGTTCGTTAGTGATATCGAATGTGGCTTCGACCACGGCCTTTTCTTCGCCGGTACGCACCATGGTTGCTTGCGCCTTGTCGCCGCATACAATGCGGAGGGACTTCAAGAGTACAGATTTCCCTGCGCCGGTTTCGCCGGTAATTGCAGTAAAACCATCGCGGAACGGAACTTCCGCATTCGCAATCAAAGTAAATCCACTAATCGACAGGTGCTTTAACATACGGCAAATAAATTAGCAATTTAGCTTGACACTAAGTGTCATTTTTCGAATTCCACTACGCTACGGTAGATGGGGCGACCTTCCTTGCGGTACTTCTTTTCGAAGCCGGTCATAATCCCTTCGGTAGGTTCTGCGGTATTTCGTTCCAGAATTTTGCAACCCTTGAAGTTGTCGAAAACTTCAAGCGCGACTTCGTTGTATTCCTGGTGATCGGTACCCCAGTAGAAAATGCGCTTGCCAGGCTTTAATACGCGGGCGACTTCAACCAGGAAGTCCGGGCGCAAAAGGCGGTTCTTGTGGTGGCGTTCTTTTGGCCACGGGTCCGGGAAATACATGTGGAATGCGTCCACCGTATTGTCCTTCACGCAGTCTCGCAAAAAGAAGAATACGTCGCCGCGGAGCATGGTGGCATTGGCCAGAGCGCCGGCCTTGTCCATCTTGCGCTGGGCGAACTTTGCCCAGGTGTAATCCCATTCGCTACCCATAATGACGGTATCGGGGTGCTTGGGCGCATATTCCGAAAGGAATCCGCCCTTGCCGCTTCCGATTTCGACTTCTACACGGTCGCCCATGTTCGGGAACATGTCTTTCCAGTTAAAATCCAGCTTGTGGGGGAGTCCGTCGGGGGTTGCAATCGGCTTGCGGTCGCCGTGAGTACGGAACACGTAATGCCACAGTCCCTTCGATTCCGGATCTTCTTTCAAATCGCGGTAAAATTCTGGGATTACGACTTCCTTTTCAACTTCTTCAATGTTTTCGATATCGCTCATATTCTTTATTAAAACCTCACGCTCCTAACCACTCTCAACTTCCAACTTCCAACTTCCTACTGTCTACTTCCTACTTCCTACTTCCTACTAAATAAACGCAACTACTCTATCCAAAAATTTCTCCGGGATTTCCTTTGCAATCATTTCGCGAATGTATTTTTCGGAATACTTCATCGAAAAATGCGCGAGGATAATCTTTTCGCATTTCACCTGGTCGCCCATGCGGTTCAACGCATCTGCAATTTGGCTAATGTGCGTGTGTCCCTTTTTGTGGCTCATTTCGTAGTCTTCGGGGGCAAGGAACGTACATTCCGTAATCAGCACCTTCGACTGGAATACGCGCTGGTTTTCCAGCAGGCTTTCGCCCATGCAGTCTCCCATAAAGCTCACCAGCGGATCATACACTTCTCGCGTAATTTCGGTGCCGCTTTCGCGCAGCTTGATGATTTCGTCGGGAGTCTTTCCCAAGAATTCATCCTTGAGTTTTTTCTTGTAATGATACAGGGTTCCGCCCATGGCATAAATGGAATGCCTGACTTCGAACGCTTCAAATGCCAAGTCCTTGCGGTGTTCCAAAAACAGCAGGTCGCCACTATTGACGGGTACAATTTCGGGGTAACGGAACTTGGTGTCAGGCACGCCTTCGAACATGGCCTCGGCATGAATCCAGTTACGGGCTCCTTCGCAAATGCGTTCGGGCATGTAATAGGTGCTTTCGCGTTCAACACCCATCATCTTGCGCAAACTGTAATGACGCATCAGGCAACGGGCGTGATCCCCGTGGGCATGAGTCAAGAAAACGTGATTCAACGAGGTCGCCGAAAGCGGGCATTCGCCCATATCAATACAAAAATCCAGTTCCGGGAGCTGGATATAGGTCGCAAGCCCCGAAATCGAAAATCCGACAACGGACGTACACGAGGTATTCACGTGCACTTGCTTTAGGGCGTTATGAATGTATCTGCTTTCAGCCATGACGTGGGAACAAATGTAGCAAAAGAACTTGGGTAGTTCGGAATTCGGAATTCGGAAATCCGATTTTAATCAAAAAAAATCGTCTAATTTTATTTAGACGAAATAGGAATATTTTGATATGAAATACGCCGTAGGCGTCAATTCCGAAATCTGAACTCCGAAATCTGAAATTACTTCGTCTTCGCGTTTTCAGCGACAAGTTTATCGAAGTCTTCGCAGCTTAACGTTTCGATATGGTTACCCATGGCGACACTACGAGTACGGGCATTACCCTTCTTTTCGGGAACGCGGAAGCAGAAATTGTAGACATTGCCCTTGTCGGTCGGGATTCCCATCTTGAAAATACGGATACGCTGGGCGCCCTTATTGTAAATTTCGTGATAATCGTAGGAATTCTTAATCTTTTCGAGGCGCTTCTGTTGGGAAAATTCAATTTCTTCAGTAATGGGGCCTTCCAAAAGGAGTGGCAGGGAGTTCTGGAAACGGAGCTCGAGTTTTCCGCCGGATCTTACGATTGAAGTTTCTTGCGGTTTAATCAGGTAACGCTGTTGCGGAATGTTCTTATAGGCCAGGGTGTGAACCGTGCGGACACCGCACATTTCTCGCATATCGGGTTGCTCAACAAAGTCAATATCGCGGCAGATAGGGGGAAGGTTCGTCGGAACTTCCAGATTATCGCCAGAGTTTGAACCGGCACAGGCGGAAAGGAGAATAGCTATAGCGAAACCAGAGAATAGCAAGATTGTAGATTTCATGCCTTAAATATAATTTTATTATTTCGTTTTGCATTTATTTTCTTTAGAAAGTTTATTTTTTTAATCGGCGAGTGTAAACTTTTTGTTTCCTTAATTGGTTTTTGGGCTGAAAAGTCGGAGTTTCGGGGGATAAAATCATCTTTACTCCCTAGTGCTGTCAAAAAAATGTATTTTTGCCGCGGATTAAGAATTGGGTATAACATGAATATTTATAGCTGGAACGTGAACGGGCTTCGCTCCGCCCTCAAAAAGGGATTTACGGACTGGTTTGCAGCAACAAAGCCGGATATCTTGTGCTTGCAAGAAGTCCGCGCCGAGGTGGACCAGATTCCCGAAGAGGTTGCGAATCCTGACGGCTACTTTGCCTACTGGAACCCTTGCCGTCGCAAGAAGGGGTATAGCGGTGTAGGCATCTATACCCAAATCGAACCTGACCGTGTAAACTATGGCTTTGACATCGAGGAATTCGATGAAGAAGGCCGTGTGCTCCAGCTTGTGTTCCCGGACTGGGTTCTCAATAGCATTTATTTCCCGAATGGTGGACAGGGCGATGATCGCCTGGACTACAAGCTGCGCTTTTACGATGCCTTCCTCGAAAACAGCAAACGCTGGATTAGCGACGGAAAGCATGTGGTAACGCTCGGCGATTACAATACTTGCCATAAGGAAATCGATATCGCTCGCCCCAAGGAAAACGAAAACATCAGCGGTTTCCTGCCGATTGAACGTGCGTGGATGGACAAGTATGTCGAAAACGGCTTTGTAGACTCGTTCCGTCTGTTGCACCCTGAAGAACGCGACCGCTATTCCTGGTGGTCGAACCGTTTCGGGGCCCGCAAGCGCAATGTGGGTTGGCGTATCGACTATGCTTTCGTAGATGAAGGCCTTGTTCCCAATATTATCAATGCCGAAATTTATCCGGATGTAATGGGCTCGGACCATTGCCCAATCAGCATTGAACTCGAGCCCCCGTTTGCACCGTTGCCAATCGCGGCTCCTGCATACGAACAATAAAAAAACGCTCCTTTTGAGGAGCGTTCGTTTTTTAGAACTTATCTTCCCTTGACGTTTTTCCAGGCGTCGTCAAAAAGCTTGACTGCGTCGCCGGGGTAGCGTAAGAAAACCATGCGGTCGATTTCTTCGCGGGTTGGGTTAATTACCCGATTGTTCTTGAACTTTTCGTCAATGAGCTTGAGTGATGCGCTGTTCGGAGAGGCGTAGTTGATTGTGGTTGCCAGCTTCGCTCCGTTCTGCGCATCAAGAATGTAGTTCATGAAGGCATATGCGCCTTCGACATTCTGCGCGCGACTGCTGAGAGTCATTGCGTCTACCCACATGAAACTGCCTTCAACGGGAATGGCGTAGCGTAGTGTCGGGTCTTCAGAAATGGCGGCCATGGCTTCGCCGTTGAATACAATAGCTGCCCAGTACTCGTTTGCAAGAATCTTGTTCTTGGCGCTTACGGATCCTTCAAAACCGGCAAAATTTGGGTCGCGCTTGATTTCGTTGATCCACTCGACGGCCTTGTCGATGTCTTCGGGCCTGAAGCTGTTGGCGTTTATGCCTTTCGCTTGCATTGCAATAGAAAGCATGGAGCGGGATTCATCAAGCAGGCAGAACTTGCCTTTGATCTGCATGGGGTTGAAAAGAGTGTTGTAGCTTACACCGCTTGGATTAAGCGTCGTGTCGCGGTAAAGAATCCCGGTGGTTCCCCATTGGTAAGGAAGCGTGTACATGTTGTTCGGGTCGTAAACAGGATTCTTGAATTGATCCGCAATGTTTACTTTGTTTGGAATCTTGTCCATGTCGATGGGCTTGATCAGTCCCAAGTGGATCATTTGCTGGATCATCACGTCCGATGCAATAATCACGTCGTATTGTTTTTCCATTGCGGCTTGCAACTTGACGATCATTTCATCTTGAGCTTCGTATTCGACCAGCTGTAGCTTGTAACCGCTTTTCATTTGAAAATCGGTAAGCATTTCAGGATCCATGTATTCGCTATAAGTAAGGACGGTGACTGTCACGGGGTACTGTTGCGACTTCTTGTCGCAACCACAAAGAATTCCTGTCGCAAGGAGGACCGTTGCAACAGCGATGTGAAAAAACAATTTTTTCATACCCTCTCCTTCAGTCTTTGACAGTCCTCCTAATCCTCGTTAGGTGTAGACTAGCTATGCAGGTATTCTATGATTGCGTCGTGGATAGTGGTGAACACGCTGCGCAGTTCGTCTTCGTCTTCTTCCAGGAGTGTCACGCGGAATCCCTTCAAATCCGTGCAGAAACTTGTACTTGGCACAACGCAGATACCCTTTGCGCCAAGCAGGTAGTACACAAAGCGATAGTCCAGGTTCGTAGTCTTGCTGCACCATTCTTCCACCTTTTTCTTGATAATCGGATTGTCGATCTTCAAGGTCTGGTGGCTGTTCAGCGTGCCTTCGCGGAAGATGATTGTGTTGTAGAATGCGCCGTAGGTCGGGTTGAAATACAGTTCCGGAATGTCGGAAAGGATTTCGTTGATGATGGCGCTTCTGCGGCCAATCTTTTCGTTCAAGGCGTCGCGGTGTTCCTTGAAGCGCTTGTCGCCAAGCACGCGGGGAATCGTCATCTGCGGGAGCGTGGTCGAGCAGACTTCCACCATCTTCGCGTTATCCAAAGCGCGGCAGAAGGCGTCGAACTGTTCATCCTTGTCGCGGTTGTAGTATTCGGCCCAGCCGCAGCGAGCGCCCGGCCACGGGTATTCCTTGGAAATGCCCTTGAGTGCGATACCCGGGACATCGCCGATGTATTCGGCGAGCGCGTAAGCGTGGGCGCCATTGTACGTAATCTTGTTGTAAATTTCGTCGCAAATAATGAACAGGTTGTAGCGCTTGGCAATGTCCACGATTTTCTGGAGGATTTCAAGCGGATAGACCATGCCTGTCGGATTATCCGGGTTCAAGATCAGAATGCCCGCGATGCTCGGGTTGTACTTTACCTTGTTTTCGAGCTCTTCCAAATCCGGATACCAGTGGTTTTCCGGCTGCAAACGGTAGGTAATCGGGGCCGTGTGGGCGTGAGCCGCTTCAGCAGAACTATGGGTCGAATAGGCGGGGGCAGGTCCAATAATACGGGTCGTCATCGAAAGTAGACCGTAAATCGTAGCGATTGCGTCGCCGAGGCCATTGAAGAACAGAATGTCGTCTACGCTAATCTGGGCGCCGCCGAGCTTGTTGTTTTCCTTGACCAGGAATTCGCGGGTCTCGAGCATGCCCTTGGAGGGGCAGTAGCCGTAGCTGCGGTTAGTCTTGACGAGGTCCACCACGATGTCCTTGATCCAGTCGGGAATCTGGCACTTCTTTTCAATCGGGTCACCGATGTTTTCCCAGTGGATGGGGAGGCCGAGTGCCTTGAGCTGGTTTGCCTTCTTCACGATCTCGCGGATTTCGTAAGAGAGTTCCTTGGCACCTTCGCTCAAAAGTCTTCTGCGCATTTTATGCTCCTATGGAGTTGTCGAAAAATCACTTGTTTTACGGCGTAATTATAGAATAATAAAACAATGAAATTTCTTTAAGTTAATGGTTTTAGTTGTGTTTTGGGTACAAATTTGATGTAACGAACGAGCTGTAAAAAAATAGGGCAGCCGTTTACGGGGCTGCCCTTGAAACTTGTTGTCTGGATTTAAGCGTTATGCTTTACAGATTTTGGTTTCTCTGGACAGCCCCATAATAGCTCGGGCTGCTGCCGGGCTTGCTGCCATTGCCGCTACTGCGGTGTTCTGTCCAAAGATTTTATTCATATAATCAAATATAGTTTGAAGATTGGGAAATTGTCAAGTCTATAGGAATTTTTTATTTTACTGAAAAAAAAACACATCCCACCTCTCATCACACACTTCACATTCCACACCCCACATTCTTTCCCCAAAGTGAACGACCTCAAGCATCAAACCTTATTCGACCCTATTCGCCAAAAAGAGGTGCCTGCCACGCCCGAGGAGCGCGTGCGTCAGGCGACAATCCGTTTCTTGATAGACGAGGTTAAGGTCCCTCAGAACTTGATTGCGGTAGAGTTTGCGCTTTCGACGGTGGAGCCCAAGACCGATGACCGAGTGGATTTGTTGGTGCAAGATTTCAAGGTTTCCGGTAATTTAAAGCGCCCGTGGCTCCTTGTAGAATGCAAGGCTCCCGGCGAATACACTTGGCAAGCACTACAAGTGCAGCTGAACAAGTATTTGCAGATTCTGACTCCCAAGTACGTGATGTTGTCGCTTGGCGATGCGGTGCGCTATTTTGCGTTGGATGCCGCAACCAAGCGCTTCCTGAAGATTGATTCGCTTCCTGAATTTGAATAATGTGTAATGAGTAATGTGTGATGAGTAATTATACATTGCACATCTCACATTACTTTACAACTGACTGTACGCTGCCGTCTTTAAACCTTGTGGTCAGCGTATCGCCGGGCTTTAGCTGGCTTTTATTTCGTACAAATTTACCATTTGCATCTAGCGTAAGCGTGTAACCCTTTGCAAGCGTTGTCTCGGGGTCGGCGCTTTTCACGCGGAGTTCGATGAGGTTGAACTTTGATTTTTCTAGGTCCAGAATTTTTCGGGAACCCTGGTGCAGACCTTCGCTGTCGCGGGCGATGCGTTCTTTCTCTCCTCTGAAAATAAACTGCAAGTCTTTTTGCATGTTGCTTCTGTAGAGTGAAAGTTTCAGGGCTTCTTTCTGAATCAGGGCATTTACTTTTTGCTGC
Organism: Fibrobacter succinogenes; assembly: GCA_902756345.1. Lineage (GTDB taxonomy): Bacteria > Fibrobacterota > Fibrobacteria > Fibrobacterales > Fibrobacteraceae > Fibrobacter. The sequence goes on from CACVQR010000003.1 coordinate 86,009, forward strand.
AGGCGATTGCCCGTATTCGAAAGTTCTTGTTTATAGTCGTGAAGGGCTTCTTTTGTCTGCCCTGCAATTTCTTGTGCCGTCGAAAGCATTTTTTTCCAGCTGTCCGCTACGCGGTCTATCAAGCGCTTGGCGGTATCGGTCGGTGTAATGCAGGACTGGTAGGCGACTTCATCCAAAAGGCTTCGGTCAATTTCATGACCTATTCCGGTAAATACCGGTAGCGGGTAATTGGCGACGGCGCGGCACAAGGCTTCGCTATCGAAAAAGTTCAAGTCTGTCTTGCTTCCGCCACCGCGGATAATGCACACTACGTCCAGTTCCGTATCCTTGGCGAGTTCCTCGAGGGCGGCGAGTACGGTCGGTTCTGTGTCTGAGCCTTGCATTTTTGCGTAAGCAGTTTTCACCTTGAAGTTAAATGGCGATTCTGCAAGCTTAGTCGTAAAGTCCTTGTAGGCGGCTGTTCCTTCGCCGGTAATAAGTCCCACGCGTATTGGTACATCGGCGAGTGTCAAAGCCTTGTTTTTTTCGAGCAAGCCGTCTAGCGCAAGCCTCTTTAAAATCGCACTCTTGGTAAGCGCAAGTTCACCTAGAGTGTAAACGGGGTCAATATCCAGAATCTGCGCCTGCAACTTGCCGTAAGGCACATACAGGTCGGCCTTAATCAAAAAGCTGACTTTGAGCTGTTCTTTAAGTTCAAACGGTTGCGGGTAATTTTCAACTTTGGCGCGAATGGCTGCAAATTTGGCCGCAAAGCAGTACAACGGTACTGTCGCGAGCGGATTTACGTTCCCTTCTTCAAAGTCCGCAATACTCAGGTAAACGATTTTTGATTTTTCGTTAATCTGGGTAATCACGCCACGCACCCATACGGCAGGGGTTGATTCCACCTTCTGCTTCAAGGCTTTCATGTATTGCGTAACGGTGTAGGACTTGTTTTCGGTTTCCATGCGCAGAATATACTATTTTTAGGGCATGTCTAAAGTAGTTTCAGCCATGGAAGTCCGCCAGAATTTTGGCTCGATGTTGAATCAGGTTTCGCTCAAGGACGAAGAAATCGTCATTGAACGCGCCGGTAAGCCCCTGGCTCGTCTTGTAAGCGTTGACGCTCCGACGGCAGGGCTCTTGGATTTTCGCGATATCGGTAAACTGCCGAACCAAATCTGGGAAGATTAGTCCGCTTTTGCAATAATCGTGATGGTAAGCGTGTCGCGCATAGAGGGGTCGGCAACGCTTTGGGCAATCAGTTCAGCCTTTTCTCCAATTCCGTCTTCGAGTGCAATCAAGTAATTCGACGAAATTTCCTGCTCCTCATCGCAAGTTTCTGACTTGTAGTTACTGCTATTGTTCAGGTAGTCAAGCGTTTTGCAAGGCACGAACCAGGCAATGTCAGAACCGATAACCTTCCAAGAAGTCTTGGAATGGGCGGTCATCGTAAAGTCAAAGTCTTCGAAGCGCATGGTGTCGCCTACGGCAAGAACCTTTTCTTTCAACGTGGCGTCTTTTTCGGAATCGTAGAACTTCATTTCTTTCAAGAGACCGGGTTGCTGGACCATGGTGTAGAGCTGCAGCACATAGCGCAGGCTGTCAGGAATGCCCTGGTCAAGCGGGTCGGAATTCAAACGAAGATAATGCAGGTAATACGGGCCTTCGGGCATGTCTTCGTTCACAGTGAAGCTTCCGCCGTATGCACTACTGATTGTTGCTTGCGATTTCTTTTTCTTGTCTAGAATTTCAATAGATACGTTCTGGAAGTTTTCGTCGTTGTAGTTCTGGATCCAGTGTTTGACGATTACGGAATCACCCTTCTTGTAGTCGCCAATCCACACGAACTGTTCTTGACGCAAGTTGTATTTGTAAGTTCCGATGTCGTCTTTGGGACGAGTGCGTTCGTAAGCTTCGCCGGGGTACATGATTGAATCCGGATTCGAGAAGTATTCGCCCTGTTCCAGTTCGCGAGCCTTGGTAATGGTTTCGAAGAATGCGTACGGGCCGGTCCAAATGCTTGAGAAAGATTCGGGCTTGATCTTGATGGACCAGTTCACGGAATCGTTCGGTACCAGCATGGTGTCGAGATTCGTTTTCGAAGAACCGAGTTCCTTGTCGCCATCGGTAAGCTTGTAGAGAATGATATTTTCGCCAACGGTGGTGAGGTTTACGCTGTAGCCTTCACTAGCGGAGAATGCGATGGACACTTCCTTGGGGGCGTTGTCAATCAAAAGAATGCCGCGCAAGGTGTCGTTCATCTTCATGGAAATCTTTTCGTCTTCGCCGGTGTACTTGTAGTAAGACGTGTCGACGAGTACTTTGAGTTTCATGCTGGACTCGTCGCTGAATTCGCCTTCGACTTCAAGGAAGTAGTGGCTGTCGTTAAAGGTAACGAAGGTGTTGGAATCCCTGAAGGTGGCAGAAGAGTCTGCGCCAAAGCTAGGAATCAAGGAATTCCTGTAAACGGAGTCCTTGCGTGCAGCCGTCTTAGGGGCAGCCTTGATTGCCTGCAGGTAGTCGCCGTATTCGCTCTTGATGCGAATCTGTTCGCTCTCGATGTTTGATGTGCTTGCGAATACCTTGATGCGGCTTCCCTTAGGGAATTCGCCCAGGTACATCGGCAAAGTCGTTGCCATGCTGTCAAGGTAGATTTCGCTTTCGTCCATCTTGGAGGAATCGCCCTTGAACAGTTCCAGGTAAATGCGGAGCGTGTCGCCGAGATTGACTGTATCCTTGTAGTCAATGTCTGCGCGAGTGCTCAGGGAACTGCTCGACTTGAACGAAGGTACCGAGGAACTGGATTCTTCGTCTGAGGCAGAAGAACTGGAGTCGTCGCCGCATGCGGTCAAGGCGACGGTTATGAATAATGCTGCACTAAGGCTTGATAATTTCTTGAACTGCATTTGGTTTCTCCTAGTTCAGGATATAGAATTGCTGCTCGGCGGTGAATGCTTCACCAATCACGCGAAGAATGTACTTGCCGGTGGGGAAGGCCATAGCCTTAAATTTGAAGTGAGTCTTCTTTTCGCCGGCGAGGTCGCGGGCGGCAACCGTTAGCATTCGCTTGCCGAATTCGTTCACGATTTCGATTTGCACGAATTGCGGGTAGCCGACGGTCAGGTCGAAGTCGCATTCCAAACTGTATATGTCGATGTTTACCTTGGTAAGCGTATAACCGCCGTCCATGGCTTCGCCGCCTACAGAGCGAGAGTTGTCGAAGTAGCCGACATAGAGCGATGGCGCGAATTCCTTGCCTGCGGCAGCGCTTGCCAAAACAGTTTCGCCCGGTTCTACAGCGGTCAAAATCAGAGTGTAAAGCTGAGAAGGATGCTTGCGCTTAAAGAATTCGGTGAAGGTCGGCGTGCGTAGGAATGCGCCGAGAGGAGCCTTCGGGTTAATGGTGATAATGCCCAAGAAATCTGCGTACTTGGTGTCCACGCCGCCACCCGAGTTCTTACGGATATTGAACTGGCCGCCCTTTTGCTGCGGGAGGTTTGCCGGAGCGTTTTCCCAGGTGAGTTCGTAGTCAACCCAGTCAACGCCCAACTTCTGGTCGCCAAAGTTCATGTCTTTGCCTGTTTCCTTAAGGCCAAAGATGTTCAGCTGTACGGGTTTCTTGATAGAATCCTTGTTGAATTCCAGCTTGAGTGCTGCATCAAACAACGGACCCGGCAATGCGGACAAGTCGAATCGCAGATAGATCTTTCCAGCGTTTCCGGTCGTCACGTTTGCAACATGCAATTCGTGGTCGGAGTTGTGCGGGCTGAAGTTGTCGAATTCCGAAATCCAGGTGGCGGCACCCTTACCGCTCGGGAATCCGTCGCCGGTGTTGTCGAGCGTGGTGTAGTGCAAGTCGAACACGTAAACCTTACCGGTGTCAGAGCCCGTCTGGTATCCGTCGTCGGCGGAAAAGATGATGTTGTAGCGGCCGCTTGCCGTAAATGAAACGTCGGTCTCGTAAGCCATGCTGTCCGAGAACACGACCTTTCCGGGGCCAAGTCCCTTCGTCCAGCGTACGGGGTCTTCGCAAAGACCGTCGCCACGACCGTCATCGACCACGGAACCCTTCATTCTTAGGAGATTCGGCTGCACAATCACCATTTCGTCGGGAATGAACGCCTGTGGTTTTTCGTTTGCGCCAAGTTTCGGAGCGTAACCCGTAAACAGCGGAATCATTACGCCGCCGTTGGGAGTGTGCTTCAGGTCTTTCCCGTACAGCGACTTGATTTTGGATCCCTTTCTGGATTCTTCGACAATGGTGGGGTAGGCGTTTCCGCGGGTAAGCGTTTCACGGAGGCCCGTCACCGAAAGTCCGGAGTTGTCGTTAATGAACATCGGGCGGTCTTTTGCCTTGTCGCTTGCAACGATTTCGACACCGATGAGTTCGGCATGAGCCTTGTTGAAGTTCTGGAGAATGGTGTTGCCCTTCTTGGCGGTAAGGCCGAGAATCCAAATAGAACCGCCGTTATTGGTAATCTTCGGACCCTTCGTGTCGCCAATCAAGGCGACCTGGCGTCCCCACAGCTTCTGGTAGTTCAGTTGGAGGGTTCCAAGCGTCACGTCTTCGAGGTAAATGTCTCCGCCGCCGACTTCGGCAGTTTCGAGCGAACGCACCATCATGTTTTTCAATAGCAGGTTGCGCTTTGCCTTCAAGATAATTCCGCTACCGAATTCCGAGAAACGTTCAATCGTGAGTTCGTTGAATGCTCCGGCTTCAATAATGAACTTGCCTTTACCGTCAATGCGGCCTTCGATACCGATAATCTGGCGAATGCGGTTGCGAATGTAGATGTCGCGGTTGATCGTCCAGCGGCCTCCCGGCGGGAAGTACAGCGTTTCGGCACCGTCATCAATAGCGTCTTGAATTGCCTTCGAGTCGTCGGATCCCGTGTTCGATTTTCCGCCGTAGTCGCCGGCAATGGTAATCCAGTTGTCGGGCTTCTGTTCCGGGAATGCCGGAGTTTCTGCAACGGCTAAGCGCATCGACTGCTTGGGGCTGTGGCAAAGCTGCTTGGTCTCTTGTGTCGAGAATTCAATGATTTCGCCCTGGATCATTTCCTCGTTGTAGCCTTTCTTCTTGGAATTGATCATGGTCTTGTAGCGCGAAACCTTCATGGATCTAGCAAACAGGTGGCTTTCGTTCAAAATGGCTGTAGTGGGCTTGACTTTTTTATTGCCGTTGTCGAATTCAAGCAGACCGTCAAGCAAACTCATGATGGCAAAATCGCCGTGATTGTAAACAGCAGGAACGCTACCCTTGAATCTCAGGGCGCGAACAGCAAGGTTCATGTTGTCGTTTTCAAGGCCGTATTTTCTCTGGCCGCCCATGGTTACATGTTCGAGCGTTGCCGTTCCCGTTTCGCCCTTGGCGTAAATGCCGATGTTAAAGCCGTTGATTTCGACATTCTTGATTAAAAGCGGACCAATACCTTCGGTAAAGCCGAGGTCAATGCCGTACACACCCAGGGAGTCGCCGGAATGGATCTTGACATTGTGGATTGTACCTTGGTTCGATGCGTTAAATTGGATGCCGATTGCGCCCGGGTTTCCTTTACCGGTACGGATAGTCATGTCGCGGACGGCATTTCTGTACTTGGGGCCGGGCCCTTCGCCTGTGAAAATGACTGCTTTGGGAAATTCAGGGTTGTCGAAACCGTAGGTGTTGTCTGCAAGTTGCAGAATTGTCCCGCCAATGCTTTGACCTTGCAAAATAGTACGTCGGCTCGAGGATTCCGGTTTTTTGGTAACAGGCCAAGTCAATCCATCGGTAATCTTGTAGATGCCGTGGGGTAAATAAATAATATAGTCGCCATCGGGATGGTCGTTCAACGCCCTCTGAATAGCTTCGGTGTCATCGGTTTTGCCGTCACCCTTAGCGTAGTATGGGTCTTTTGTGACATTAATAATCTTGGACGCCATGGGGAATTCCACCTGGGCGCACACAGAAACTGCAAAAAAGACAATAAAAAAGAATAGGGTCCTGTACATACTAACCTCATGTATAAATATAATTACAATTTCCGAAATCGGAATTCGGAAATGAGAAAAATTTGCTATGAATAAACTCGAAAATGTCTATTATGAGATCAAAAACTCCGAAATCATAACTCTGAAATCAGAATTTACTTGCATTTTTCGTACACAAAGGGGTTGTGGTCGCCCTGCACCTTGAAAATACGGCGGTCCCGTTCGCATTCTTTGTCTGTAACGGGGTACATCTTGTCCCAGGCTTCAAATAGTTTCCGGTCTTGTTTGGACAAATTAACGCCGTAGGTCTTTTCCATGTAAAGGCTTGCTCGGGCGATAATTCCGCGGGCTTCTTCGCGTGGCTGAGCTTTTTTTAGTTTGAAATCTACGATGGTCTTGCAGCCGCCATACATGGGCTCGGGGTCGTTTGTCCACTGGCTGTACATAAAGTTGTTGCGGTCTCCGTTGACTTCGCCAATGGCGGGGTACAGGTTGTGCATGTCGCCTTCCATAATCTTGAAGGTCGTGTCGTTGGCGCTACAGTTCTTGCGGCCTCCGTCGCGCCAGCAGGGGAGGTGCTGGCCCATGTTGTGGGCGGTGACCATGTGTTCCCACTCGATGCGTTCGGCGCGCTTAAAGCTCTTGCGGTTTGGATTTTCGCGCGGCTTGAAGTTACAGCTTGAAAAGTCGACGTTCTTCTTGTCGTCGTATCGGCATCCGCAGTAAAGGGTTTCTTGCAGTTCGCCGTAGTACACGCGCCTTAGCTGCTTGCTCGCGTCGCGGTAGTTGTAATGCTGCGGGGCGGCTGTAGGGTCTACGCGCGACCATGCGATAGCGATAAAAACCGCCAGAAGCAGTATTATTCCAAAACTTTTCATATAAAAACCGTGTAGTAACGAAAAGAAATATAGATAACTATTCTAATGTGTAATGTGAGGTGTGAAATGAATTGTAGACAGTAGGAAGTTGACCGTTGGCAGTGGTTTTGCCATTACACATTACACATTACACATTACACATTTTTTAAATTTGGCACATGCAATCACCTGGTATGGATTATTTGAATTCTCGGCTCATGTTCGGTATGGTTCCGGGGCTTGAATCGACTCGAAAACTTTGCAACGCTCTCGGAAATCCTGAACGCTCTTTCAAGACCATCCATATCGTCGGTACTAACGGCAAGGGCTCTACTAGCTACTACCTCGCAGGCATCTTGCAGGCCCATGGCTTTAAAACGGGGCTTTTTACGAGCCCGCATCTGGTAAGCCTTCGCGAGCGCATTCGTGTAAACGACATTCCCATTAGCGATGCGGATTTGGACCGCTTGCTTCTCCAGGTGAAGGCTGCCGCCGAGCAGCTACAGGTGGAGCCGACCTTCTTTGAAGTCTTGACGCTCGTCTCGTTCCTTTATTATGCCGAACAAGGTGTCGATGTGGTTTCGATGGAAGCGGGCATGGGTGGCCGCTTGGACAGCACGGCGGTTGCATGCGGCAACATCGTGGTGCTCACGAGTATCGGACTTGAACACACCGAAGTTCTGGGCCCCACCGAAAGCGCCATTCTTAAAGAAAAGATGGCTGTTGTCGAAGCGGACCATCGCCGCAATAAGACTTTTGTCGTTGGAGGCCTTTCCGAAGAATTGTTGGCCGAAGCCCGTGCTTATGCAGGCGAACTTGGTGCAGAATGTTTCGTTCCTGCGATTCGGACCGACATCAAACTCCCGAATCTGGGCCACCATTACATTGAAAACGCAAGCCTTTCTTTGGCTGCCGCCGAAAGCTTTGTTTACAGTGCGGGTCGCGTTTTTGACGATTCTCTCGCCTTAAAAACGCTTGAAACCCGTTCCTGGGCTGGCCGCATGCAGCAGCTGACCGATAAAAATGGGGTGGTTCGCTACATTTTGGATGGGGCGCATAATTCTCATGCGGTGCGCCGCTTGGTCGAAACCTTGGCGGAATATTACCCCGGTACCAAGTTCCACTGCGTTTTCGGAGCCCTTAAAGATAAAGATGTGGGCGAAATGCTCAAGTTGATGGCTCCATTTGTAAGTCACTGGCATATAACCAAGACTCCTTACCCGCGTTTCCGCGAACTGGACGATTTGCGCTCGGAACTCTCGAATTTGGGCTTGAAAGTTGCTAGCGAAGGCGTACTCAGCCGAAAATTTTTGGACCAAGTTGCCGAGATTGCCTCTGCAGATAACGAAAATATTCCTGTTTTAGTGACCGGCAGCCTCTATATGATCGGTGAAACGGTGCAGGCCCTCAAGGACGATTTTGACGGTTTGGCTTTTTTCCGTGGCCTTGAACCCTCGACAAACGAACACCGCTAAATTTGCGTAGAAAACAAATTCTGTAAACTGTTTTGGCTCCAAAGCAAATCCTGTAAATCCAAAAAATTTTCTTGTAAACTTTAGTTTTCGTAAATTTTGCGTTTTTATCGCCAAAAACGTGGTTTTTATCCATTATTTCAAAAAATTTGCCGTTTTTTTCGACTTTTTGTCAAAATTACTTGTATATTACTATCGAAATTTTTCCGAAAAGGGCTATTCGGGCGTTTTTTGCCTGTTGGTTTCGTCGGATTAGTATTGGAGATGATATATATGGCAGAAGACTTGCAATACCTTATGGAACGCATCCAGAAAGATGCTGTCGATAAAGCAGAAAACGAGGCGGCGGCTATCATTGCCAAGGCCAAGGAAAAGGCGGCCGATATCGTGAAGGCTGCCGAGGCCGAAGCGTCCGCCCGTCTGGAAAAGGCCGACAAGGACGCCGAAGCGTTCACGGAACGTAGCGAACGCACTCTTGAACAGTCCGCCCGCGACCTTTTGCTTTCGGTAGGCAAGAATCTCGAAAAGATGATTATGGACCTGTTGAACCTCGAGGTGGAGAAGTCCTTGGACGAATCTACGGTCAAGGCCATGCTCTTGGCAGTCGCCAAGTCCTATACCTCCGACATCGAGGTGGATTTCTCCGATGCCGACGCCCGTAAGCTCAGCTCCTTTGTGATGGGCGAGTTCAAGAAGCAGCTTTCCGCCGGCGTGAAGGTCGAAAGCGACAAGGGCGTCAAGTTCGGCTTCCGCATCAAGCTCGATGGCGGCAAGGTCACCCACGAATTTACAGAAGCAGCAATGGCCGACGCTCTTTCGGCCCTGCTCCGTCCGCAACTTGCCAGAGTGGTAAACGCTGCCGCACAGGCGAAGTAACGCGGGTACTTGATGAGCAGTCCTTCTTACTTGATGGCATCTCTTCCGATGATTGAGTTCGGCGATCCGGCCCCGCTCAGTATGGAAGATTTTCGCCACCGCTGCATCGGCGTGCTGTCCGAGCCGGAACTTGCGGCTCTGGACGCGCTTTTGGATGACGGTGAATGCGAAGAGTGCGATGACGAGTTCGTGCGCGCCTACAAGGCCCACGAAATCCAGATGAAGAACGTTTCGGGTAGGCTCCGTGCAAGCGCATGGGGGCCCGATATCCGTTTTACGGAAAAGTCCTTCCCGGGTTACGATGTCGCCTTTGCCAAGATGATTCAAGATGCGTTTGCCAAGTCGAATCCTATGGAAAAAGAGCAGGATATCGACAAGGCCCGTTTCTGGCTTGTGGACTCGCTCGCGGGAGTGGGCGAGGGTACCGTCAAGCATGTTTACGCTTATGCGATCAAACTGAAGATTTGTGAACGTTGGGCGCGCCTCTCCGAACAAGCGGGCGACGCTGCCGTGTTGAATGTTATTAATGCAAACGATCCTGCATACGCCCCTGCGGCGGCACAGGAATGACCGGAGGTCCATTTTCAATGGCTAGTATCGGAAAAATCATCGGCGTCAACGGTAACCTGATTCGCGTCAAGTTCGAAAGCGCCGTGTCCCAGAACGAAGTGGCGTATGCCAAGCTTACTCAGAAAAACAAGGACGGCAAGTCCGAAGTCATCCCCCTCAAGAGCGAAGTCATCCGTATCCGCGGCGACTACGCCGAACTCCAGGTGTTCGAAGACACCACGGGTTTAAAGACGGGTGACGAGGTGGATTTCACCGGCGAACTTTTGTCCGTAGAACTTGGCCCCGGCCTCTTGACCCAGGTCTTTGACGGTCTGCAGAACCCGCTCCCGAAGCTTGCCGAAGAATGCGGCTTCTTCCTGCAGCGCGGTAAATACTTGAAGGCGCTCCCCCGCGACAAGAAGTGGGCGTTTACCCCGGTCGCGAAGGCGGGCGATGTGGTGGTCGCGGGCGATACGCTCGGCACCGTTCCCGAAGGCGTGTTCACGCACCGCATTATGGTGCCGTTCCGCCTGCTCGGCAAGTGGACCGTGGAATCGGTCTCTGCCGCTGGCGAATTCACTGTAGAAACTGTTGTTGCTAAACTCAAGAACGCTCACGGCGAAACCCAGGACGTGACCATGGTGCAGACTTGGCCGGTGAAGATGCCGATCAAGGCCTATGAAGAACGCCTGCGCCCGAGCAAGCCTTTGACCATGCAGCAGCGCATTATCGATACGTTCTTCCCCGTGATGCAGGGCGGTACGTTCTGTACGCCGGGCCCCTTCGGTGCCGGCAAGACGGTGCTCCAGCAGCTTATGAGCCGCTACGCCGACGTGGATATCGTGATTTTGGCCGCTTGCGGTGAACGTGCAGGTGAAGTGGTGGAAACCCTCCGCGAATTCCCTGAACTGATTGACCCGCGTACCGGCAAGTCCCTCATGGAACGTACGCTGATTATTTGTAACACGTCTTCGATGCCGGTGGCTGCCCGTGAAGCTTCCGTGTACACGGGCGTGACTCTCGCCGAATACTACCGCCAGATGGGCCTGAACGTGCTCCTCTTGGCTGACTCGACTTCCCGTTGGGCACAGGCTCTGCGTGAAATGAGCGGCCGCTTGGAAGAAATTCCGGGCGAAGAAGCCTTCCCGGCCTACCTCGAATCCGTGATTGCCGCCTTCTATGAACGCGGTGGCGTGGTTCGCCTGAAGGACGGCTCTACCGGTTCCGTGACGATTTGCGGTTCCGTATCGCCTGCAGGTGGTAACTTCGAAGAGCCGGTGACCCAGGCTACCTTGAAGGTGGTGGGCGCATTCCTCGGCCTTTCCCGTGAACGTTCCGACCAGCGCCGCTTCCCGGCAATCCACCCGTTGGATTCCTGGTCCAAGTACGAAGGCATTATCGATTCCAAGAAGGTTGACGAAGCCCGTCACATCCTCGCAAGCGGCGTGGACGTGAACAACATGATGAAGGTGGTGGGCGAAGAAGGTACCTCTATCGACGACTTCGTGATTTACCTGAAGTCCGAATACCTCGATGCCGTTTACCTGCAGCAGGACGCCTATAACGAAATTGACGCCGCCTGCTCCGCAGAACGCCAGAAGTACGTGTTCGACAAGGTTTACACCATCCTCAAGACCCCGATGAAGTTCAGCGAGAAGGACGTCGCCCGTACGTTCTTCCTCAAGCTTACTCAATCGACGAAGGACTGGAACCGCGTCAAGTTCGATTCCCAGGAATTCAAGGACCTTGAACAAAGTATTTTCGCTTCCGTGAAGGAGGTTTCCGCTAATGCATAATGTGGCATACCATCGTATTGAACGCATCGCCGGTTCCGTGATTACGCTCCGTGCCGAAGGTGTAGCAAACCAGGAACTTGCCCAGGTGACAAGCTCGTTCGGAACATCCCTTGCCCGCGTGATCCGCATTGACGGCGACATGGTGGACTTGCAGGTGTTCGCAGGTGCCCGCGGTATTTCCACCGACTCCGAAGTGCGCTTCCTCGGTGAACCGATGAAGGTCCCGTACAGCGAAGCCTTGCTTGGCCGCGTGTTTAACGGTGCTGGTAAGCCCCGCGATAATGGCCCCGAAGTGGACGGCGAACGCATTACCATCGGCGGCCCCTCCGTGAACCCCGCCAAGCGTATCATCCCGAAGACGATGGTGCGTACGGGTATCCCGATGATCGACGTGTTCAACACGCTCGTGGTTTCGCAGAAGCTCCCGATTTTCTCTATCGCCGGTGAACCGTACAACGAACTCCTGGCCCGCATTGCCTTGCAGGCCGAAGTGGACGTGATTGTTCTCGGCGGTATGGGCCTGAAGCACGATGACTACCTGTACCTGAAGGACTTCCTCGAAAAGAACGGTGCCCTTAGCCGTACGGTGATGTTCATGCACACCGCCTCTGACCCGATCGTGGAATGCTTGCTCGTGCCGGATGCATCCCTTGCCGTGGCTGAAAAGTTCGCCACCGAAGGCAAAAACGTGCTCGTGCTCCTTACCGACATGACGAACTTTGCCGACGCCATGAAGGAAATCGCCATTACGATGGAACAGATTCCGTCGAACCGCGGTTACCCTGGCGACCTTTACTCTCAGCTTGCTAGCCGTTACGAAAAGGCTGTGGACTTTGAAGGCTCGGGCTCCATCACTATCCTTGCTGTTACGACCATGCCTGGTGACGACGTGACCCACCCGGTTCCGGACAACACCGGTTACATTACCGAAGGTCAGTTCTACCTGCGCAAGGGCCGTATCGAACCGTTCGGTTCTCTGTCTCGTTTGAAACAGCAGGTGAACGGTAAGACCCGTAGCGACCACCGTACCATCATGAACACCATGATCCAGCTGTACGCAAGTTACAAGGAAACTTTGGAAAAGCAGTCCATGGGCTTCAACATGAGTAACTGGGACCAGAAGCTGTTGAAGTATGGCCAGCGCTTCGAAAAGGAAATGATGGACCTGTCCGTCAACATTCCGCTCGAAAAGGCTTTGGACCTTGGCTGGGAAATCCTTGCTGACTGTTTCGCACCCGAAGAAACGGGTATTCCGACCAAGATGATCAACGAATATTGGCCCAAGAAGGGGTAATATGGCGAAGGTCAAGTTAACTAAAAACGCCCTCAAGGCGGAACGCGACGCATTGAAGCGCTTCCAGCGCTATCTGCCGACGTTGCTGTTGAAAAAGCAGCAGTTGCAGATGGAAATGCGCACGCTCCAGGAGAGGGTGATGGCTAAGCGAGAAGAGGAGGACAAGCTCCGCAAGAGCATGGCCTCCTGGATTTCGCTGTTTGCCGAACCCATCGAATGGTCAAAGTACCTGTCGGTGAAGGAAGTGCGCCAGGGCGAAGGTAACATTGCCGGCGTGAAGATTCCGACATACGACGGGGTAGACTTTAATATCTCGATTCCGGATTTCTTTACCACGCCCGTGTGGCTGGACGACGGTATCAGAAGCCTTCAGGGCCTGATTTCGCTGCGTCTGGAACGCCGTGTGCTTGAAAAGCAGTACGAACTCCTCTCGAAGGAACTGCGTACCACGAGCCAGCGCGTGAACCTGTTCGAAAAGGTGAAGATTCCGGAAGCGAAGGAAAATATCCGCGTCATCAACATCTTCCTGGGCGACCAGCAGACGTCCGGCGTTGCCCGCAGCAAGCTTGCTAAGGGTAAGGCTACCGCTCGTACCGCTGCTCAGGATGCACTCGCGAAGGAGGCCGCCGCATGATTACTCCTATGAAGAAAGTGACGGTGCTGACGGTTGCAGGTGCGGTTGAAGAGACGCTCCAGGCGCTCCGTACGCTTGAAATTTTGCACCTCACGCCCCTCAAGGCGGCTGCAGGCGCCAAGCTGAACCATGCCCGCGGTGAAGTAAACCGCGTGCAGAAGGCCTTGGAAGTGGTGCCCGAAAAAGCCCCGAAGGGTGTGACTCCCGTGAACCCTTCGGCAAGCTCAGGGACCTCTGCAGCGAGCCTTATCGATGAAATCCAGCAACTGGTTGCCGAAAGCAAGCAGGCGGAAATCGACAAGGAACAGGCTGAAGAGGAACTCACCAAACTTTCCATGTTCAAGAACCTGGACCCCGCAACGGCAGCAGCCCTGCAGGCGAAGGGTATCTTTGTCAAACTGTACCAGCTCCATGACGGTAAAGTCCCGTTCGAACTCGAGGGCGAAGGTTCTATCGAGGAATTCGGCCAGGATGAAAACGGCAAGTACGTGGCTGTCGTGAGCAGGGGAGATGCCCCTGTGGCCGTGAAGGGTAACTTCACCGAACTCACGATGCCGCAGAAGTCGCTTGCCGAATACCGCGAAATGGAAGCGAAAGCCAAGGAAACGCTTGCCCGCGTCGAAAAACGCCTGGGTGAACTTTCGGGTGCGCGCGAATCTATCGAAGACAAACTCCTCGAAGTGGGTGACGACTACCGCATGGTCGAAGCCGAAGCCTCGATGGTAGGCGACAAGAACGTCGCCGCCGTGCAGGGCTTCTGCCCCGCACCGCGCGTAGGCGAACTCGAAAAGGCCGCCCGCGAGCACGGCTGGGGCCTCCTGGTGGACGACCCAGCCGACGACGACGACATCCCGACGCTGTTGACCTATAGCAAGCTCAGCCGCCCCATGCAGTTCCTGTACGATATCATCGGCATTTCGCCGGGGTACAAGGAAGTGGACGTGTCGGCCGTGTTCCTTTGCTTCTTCAGCATCTTCTTTGCGATGATCGTGGGGGATACCGCTTACGGGTTGCTCTTCCTCGGTTTGGCGCTTTTTGCACGCAAGAAAATGCCGAAAGCGAACCCTGCTGGTTTCCACTTTATCTACCTCATGAGCATCGCCACCATCGTGTGGGGTGTTATCAACGCAAGCTTCTTGGGACTTAGCCCAGCGCTTGCGGGGTGGACGTATTACCTGGATATCACCAACTACGGCTGGTTGCCTGAACCGCTGAAGAACGCGATGCTCTGGATCCGCACGAGCGCCCCGACTGACCCTGCGAAGTTTGAAGCCTACAAGGCTTTCGCCCAGTCGATCACGATTCTGCCCGATAGCTTCGTGCCGAAGGCGGCGGGTGCCTCCCAGATGCAGCATATCCAGCTGTTCTGCTTCTGCATCGCCGTGGTCCACCTGAGTATCGCCCACGTGTGGAACGTGTGCGTGCGCATCAAGCGCAAGGATTCCACGTTCATGGCGCAGGTGGGCTGGCTCATCGGCTGCTGGGTGATGTTCTTCCTGGCGTGCCAGATGGTGCTCGGTATCGACATGCCGAAGTTCGTCATCCCGATGTTCATCGTGGAAGCGGTACTCCTGGTGCTCTTTACCGTGCCGCCCAAGAGGCTCAAGCAGGACTTCATCAGCATCCCGATGCTCGTCTTGGACGTGGTGAACAGCTTTACCGACGTGATCAGCTACATCCGTCTGTTTGCCGTGGGCATGTCCGGCGCGGCCATTGCCGAGGCGTTCAACGACATGCTTTCGCCGCTGTTCGGCTCCGCTGTCGGTATCGCCGGTGCTGCATTCCTGCTGCTCTTTGTGCATGGCCTGAACATCGCGCTTGCGGTCATGGGCGTCGCCGTCCACGCCGTACGTCTGAATACACTCGAATTTTCAAATGGACTTGGCCAGGAATGGAGCGGATTCGCATTCGCCCCCTTCGCCAAGCAGAAAAATTAAACCAAGGGATGATTCCCGCTACTTAATGAGGAAAAAACAATGGAACCGAATACAATGGTTACTCTCGCTAAAATGGGTGCTGCTGCCGCTCTCGGCATTTCGGCAATGGGCTCCGCCCTTGGTTGCGGAACGGCTGGTATGTCCGCCATCACCATGTGGAAGAAGGCTTATGCCCAGGGCAAGTCGGCACTCTTCACCTTGCTGGTGTTCGTGGGTGCCCCGATTTCCCAGACGATTTACGGCATGTTGCTCATGAACTTCATCCTGAGCAAGGCTGCTGAAAACGGCTTTACCAACTGGGGCGGCTGCCTCGGTGCCGGTATCTTCGGTGGCCTCGGCATGATGGCTTCTGCCTGGTACCAGGGCAAGTCCGCGGCCGTGGCTTGCGACGCCCTTGGTGAAACTGGCAAGGGCATGGTGAACTACCTGATGGTGCTCGGTATCGTGGAAACCGTGGCCCTGTTCGTTCTCGTGTTCTCCATGATGGTGCTCTAATCCAGCGAGGTAACACGTATGGATCAAGCTCAACTTTTAACGCTCGCGAAACTCGGCGCGGTGGCGGCCCTGGGCCTTGCCGCGGTGGGTTCTGCGCTGGGCTGCGGGACTGCCGGCATGGCGGCCATCGGGGCCTGGAAGAAGGCGTATCTCAAGGGTAAGAACGCGCTGTTTACGCTGCTCATCTTCGTGGGCGCGCCGATTGCGCAGACAATCTACGGCATGTTGCTGATGATGTACATCCTGAACAAGTCCCAGGCGGCTCCGGCCAACTGGGCGGCGTATCTCGGTGTGGGCATCTTCGGTGGCATCGGCATGATGGCCTCTGCCTGGTACGTGGGCAAGTCGGCGGCAGACGCCTGCAACGCCCTCGGCGAAACCGGCAAGGGCCTCGTGAACTACCTGATGGTCTTGGGCGTCGGTGAAACCGTCGCGCTGTTCGTCATGGTGTTCTCGATGATGCTCGTGAGCTAGTAGACAGTAGGAAGTAGACCGTAGGAAGTGTCATCCTGAGCGAAACGCCGTGAGGCGTGGAGTCGAAGGATCTCCTATTACAAAAAGACGAGTGATATTCAATCACCCGTCTTTTTGTTTACTATGACTTGACTATCCGAAAATTTGGGTAGTTTAAATTATTTAGCAATACAATAATGCCTCAATAATTACATTATGAGGTAATAAGGCTTACTTGAGCGTCACGCTACGGCTTATTCCATTCATTCGGACGATGTAGTTGCCCGGGGTTTGCAGGGTGATGCTTGTCGTTGTTCCGGCAAGCGGCTTCGCAACAACCAAGTGACCGAGCGCATCGAAGATGCGGACATTCCCGCCCTGAGTATTGGAGAGCGTAATCGTCATGCCATTCACCGCAAGGTTGAATGTTTTTTGCGGGGGTGCCATCACGAAATCCGACTTCTCCGACGAACTGCTATTTGCCTTTGACGACGAAGACTTCGCTTCGCTTGAAGAAGATTCCTGCTTTGCAGAAGAACTACTCGGCACAACGCTAGACGAACTCTGTTCTTCAGAAGAATTCGAAGGCGGAGCCACAGAACTAGAGGAATCTTCCTTTGAAGAACTAGACGATTTCTCAGAGCTGCTGCTTGGAGCCTGCGACGAGCTAGATTCAACAGACGATGACGAAATTGATGAAGACGATTCCGTGCTAGAACTATTCGACTGCGAGCTGCTGGACAGACCAAACTTCGAATAGAATTCTTCACAGGTTCCCTCGCTTACGAGAATCGGATAATTGCCCTCGCAGTATTGCCAGACGCCGCTATCGTCATCAAGGCCTGCATTCGTGTTGAGAGTTTCAACAAAAGCCGGCGACTGCATGACCGCGGTCGTTTTGCCAAGGACATTTGTCTGTGTTGAATTTCCATCAAGTTTTCCAACAGCGTGCATTGTGTCAGGGATAGAAATGGCTTTGTCATAGTAAACGTTGCTTAAACGGCTATATGACGCTTCAAAAGTAACACCACCATACCTGTGATTTTTTGCATTTTTTTTAGTTTTTAGAACTCCATACGATGCACTTATTTGAGAATTGTTATAAGACGCGCCCTGTATACTAGCCACAAGAGATGATGCATAGAAGAAATTTTTACTTCCAATATTTACTCCTTCTCCTATGATTAGGTTCGATCGAGAATTATTCAAATCACATAGATTTGCTTCACCAGCAATTCCACCAACATAAACATTATAATAGGTTCCGCTATTACTATTATTGGGTGAAACGAGCGAATCTATTTGTATGTTTGCATATGAACCAGAAACAATTCCTCCTAGATCTGCAGAACCAGAAGTATAACCATCCATATCCCCTACGATCCCTCCTATACTCCCATCGCCAACACCATTTACAATTAGCGATTCAACAAAAGCGATACTATTGAGAATTTGGGTATTTTCACTAGTACTTGCGACAATTCCACCAAAAACCATATGAATGGGACTTGATTCTTTGTTCTGTAATTTTATTTTCCCATTAAACAGACAGTTTTCTACAATACCATTTTTTCCTGAATATACGGAAATCCCACCAAAATACCCATTAGTTACAACCACCTTATTTATTGGTTCAAAAGCGCAATTTTTTATTTTCCCATAATTACTTATAGCGATTCCAGCCCTATCAGCACTCTGTTCTATTTTATTAAATGCACCACCTGAATAGTAGCTAGAATAAAAAGCTCCAATTGCTCCCTTACTATTACAATTTTCTATCAACCCCCTATTTGTATATGCTATACCAAAATTTTTTGCGAAACAATTTTTTATAGTACCATAATTTGTGTACGCAAAACCAGCAATTTGTTTCGCACCATCATTCTCTTCAATAGAATTTTCAATCAATCCATGGTTTAATGCCACCCATGTAACAACATTACTTTTCTTTACAGAAAAATTCCTGAGGATAAAATTTTCACCTGTATAACCAAATATTGCGCCATTGGAGAACAACCCAAAGATTGTAAAACCAGCTCCATCAAAAATGCCGTCGTATACACTTGAATTAGAAACTCCAATGGTTGATGATGAAATTTTGCTAGTTAGAGAATCATTGTCCATAAAATGGATGTCATTCCCAAGAATTGCATTTATCTTACTTTCACCATTTTCATTCACCTGATACGCAAACCAAGCAAGTTCACTCGGACTTGTGATAACGTAATATTCAACGCCATCTATTTCTTTGGAAGATGGTTTTGATGTTGAGCCATCCCAGTCTTCGGCAAAAGCCATGCTGAATACCCCCGCCAAAAGGCTGAGGACGATTGCTTTGATAGCCGAAAAACGACTCGGACAGGAGGGGCGGGTCTGGGTGGTCATAGGCGGCTCCTTGGAAAGATTATTCCTAAATATATATTATCGCAGTCGGCTTTGCAAAGAAAACGATACATTTTGGGGCTTTCTGCGGTTATTCCAGGTTTAATACTCAAAAGACCATTCTAACAGCATGGTTGAAATGCTGAAATTATTTAGCAGAAATAATATTTCTTATTAAGTATTTATTCAAAATAAAACTTTTTTGCAATAGCCAAGGTGCCATGAGTTAGGCTTGCCTTTCCCGTAAAAAAAATATATATTGATGGTGGAGGCCCCTATGGAAATGACAACAGTGCAGCTAAAAGTTCCTGTGGCTATGGAACCGTATATTGCGACGAAGCCCGATGGCGAACTTGTCCAGTTGGCCCTGTTGTTGCATCCGTTCGTGAAGAACGAGACCATTTCGCATGGTCGTGCCGCAGAAATCCTCGGCATCACGAAGTGGCAACTTATCGAACTTTACGCCAAAGAGGGTTTTGCCTATTTCGACATGGATTGGAGCGAGGTGGAAGAGGATGTGGCGACTTATGAACGCCTGAAAGCCAAAGAGGCCGCACAGGTATGATTGTCGTCTCCGATACCACGCCGCTAATTTCCCTCCTAAAAATTCGACGCCTTGATTTGCTGGAAAGCCTCCATATGGCTCTTGATGCGAAAATAAATTATATTAATGATGTAAAAAGGGAAAAATATGGTGTTCGCCGAAAACATACTACGGATATTCCGTGAAAACAAGCTTCTTGCAAAGTATCGCTTGAAGGATGTCTTTGTATTCGGCTCGTCTGTCCGGACGGCGACTCCCAATGACATTGACCTGCTGGTTCGTGATTACCAGGACTACAATGACCTGTTGTCTTTGCGAAAGGAACTTTCTGAAAAGACTGGCAAGTCCGTGGATGTCGTCATAGAGAAATTTGCAAACCCCATTATTTTGTATCGAGCAAACAAGGAGTCCATCCGTGTCGAATGACCCAAAGAACGACCTTTTCCATTTATTGGGAATGCTCGAATCCCTCTTGAAAATTCAAAAATATACACAGGATATTCATTCCACCGAGGAACTTCTTGAAAAAGAAGATCAGATGGTTTTCAATGCGTGCTTGACATTGCTTGCAAACATCGGCGAATCCATCAATAAGCTCTCGGACACAGCCAAAGCGGGAATTGCAAGTGAAAACATTCAGGCAATTCGTGGAATGCGAAACAGGATTGTTCACGATTATGCGGGGCTTGACTCGTTTATCGTTTACAATACTATAAAAAACGATCTTGATCCGTTAAAAGAAACCTTTATTAAAATCATTCATGAAGGTCTAGTAAACAAGTCCTTTGACGAAGGTGAATTTGAAGCGGCGAAAAACGCCGGCTTTTACAAGTTCATTGATTTCAATTTATTTTAAAATTTTATCTCTAGAAATGAAAACGGCACCTCGCTTTGAGCGGGGTGCCTGTTTTAAATTTGTTTTTTTTGATTAATGCACGCCGTTGCCGTCGGCCACGTCGCAGGTCACCGGCTTCCCGTTCACCTCGAGAGCGAGAGCGTCGCAGAACACGGCGCCACCCTTCACGGAGAGCGCAATCTTCTCGAAGTCCTTCACCTTGAGTTCGCGCGGTTCGCTCGGGGCGACACCCTTGAAGAGGGCGCGGTCACCGGGCTTAGCGTCTTCGGGCACGGAGACGAGGCGGCAAGTGTGTGCTTCGTTGTCGAGGTCGCCCGCAAAGAGCATGCCCTGGCTCATGATGCCGCGCAGGGCGCTCGGCTTCAGGTTTGCGAACAGCAAAATCTTGCGATCCTGGAGTTCTTCGGCCTTGTAGCTGCTCTTGAGGCCGCTGCAGATGGTGCGGAGTTCGCCTTCGCCGGCGTCCACCTTGAGCACGTAGAGGCTCGTGGCATCCGGATGGTCGGCCACTTCCTTAATCTGGGCTACGCGCATATCCATGGCGGCAGGCACGTCGGCAGCCATCAGCGGCTTGTTCTGCTTGGGCTTCTGCTGCGGTTCCTGCTTCTTGACTTCTTCTTCGATACGCGGGAAGAGCGGTTTGCCTTCGCCGAATGCTTCTCCACCCTTGAGGATACCCCAAGCGAGGTCGTCGGCACTCTGAAACTTGCAGCCAATCATGGCGAGGCCTTCTTCCGCCTTGCCCGGAATTACCGGCCATAGCAGGCAGAGCGAGAGACGTACGGCTTCTGCAGAAACATAGAGCACGGTCGCGAGTTCGTCCTTGAGGGCGGGGTCCTTGGCGAGCTTCCACGGGGCCTTGACTTCAAGGTAGCGGTTGATGCTGCGCACGAGCTGCATGATAGTTTCGATGGACTGGGAGAGGCGGGCCTGCGGCAGGCCTTCCTTGATTTCGGCAATCACCTTGTTCGCAAGGTCGATGACTTCATTTTCGGCATCGCCGATGGAGGTTGCGGCGGGGAGCTTGCCTTCGAAGTTCGTGATGACCAGGCGGTGCACGCGGTTCAGTACGTTACCGAGGTCGTTGGCGAGGTCGCTGTTGATGCGGCGCACGAAGGCGTCGTGCGTGAAGTTCGCGTCCTGGCCCACCACCATTTCGCGGGCGAGGAAGTAGCGGAACGCATCGATGCCGTATTTTTCCATGTAGTCCATCGGGTTCACCACGTTGCCTGCGGACTTGCTCATCTTTTCGCCGCCGTTCACGAGCCACCAGCCGTGGGCGAGGATGTGCTGCGGGAGCGGAATGTCGAGGGCCATGAGCATGGTCGGCCAGTACACACTATGCGTGGTGAGGATGTCCTTGCCGATGAGGTGGTAGGTGGCAGGCCAGATCGGCGTGCCGTCGGCATAAGTCTTGTGGAAGGCGGTGGAGGCGCTCACGTAGTTGAGCAGGGCGTCGAACCACACGTAGGTCACGTAGTCGGTGTCGAACGGCAGCGGAATGCCCCAGCTGAGGCGTGCCTTCGGGCGGCTGATGCACAGGTCGTTCAGCGGCTGGCGCAGGAATCCGCGGATTTCGTTCCAACGGTAGTCCGGCACGATCCAGTCCTTGTGGCTTTCCAAGAAGTCAATCAGCTTCTGCTGGTAAGAACCCATCTTGAAGAAATAGTTCTTTTCTTTGAGCCATTCCACCGGACGGTGGCTAATGGGGTCGCACTTGTTTTCGTCCAGTTCGTCTTCGCTGAAGAAGCGTTCTTCGCCGACGGAGTACCAACCTTCGTATTCCTTCGAGTAAATTTCACCCTTGTCCCAGAGCTTCTGCAGGCATTCCTGCACAAAAGCCTTGTGTTCGGGCATCGTGGTGCGGATAAAGAAGTCGTTACCGATACCCATCTTCTTCCACAGGTCTTCGAAACGGTGGTAGTATTCATCCACGTGTTCCTGCGGGGTCACGCCGCGCTTTTCGGCGGCGCGCTGCACCTTCTGGCCGTGTTCGTCGGTACCGGTCAAGAAGAACGTCTGGTAGCCCAGGATCTTGTGGAAACGGGTGAGGATGTCCGCGAGGACGGTGGTGTAGGAGTGCCCGATATGCGGGGCGTCGTTAACGTAATAAATCGGCGTTGTAACGTAAAAATTTTTCATGGCTCCAAATGTAGAAATTTTTTGTTATATTTGCCACCGAATTTGCCTGGATAGTTCAGTTGGATAGAACGGGTCCCTCCTAAGGATCAGACTCGCGTTCGAATCGCGATCCGGGTATTTTGCTGGTAGTTTCGGCTACCAGCTCTTTTTTTATGTCATCCCCGCGTAGGCGGGGATCCCCTTTTCAAGCTGAAATTTTTATTTTTCTAGTGTGAAGAAACTCTATATAGCCTTTATTGTTGTTTTCGCGATTCTGTTGCTGTTGCCGTTTACGGTACAGACGGTGGCAGATTTGCGCGGTGAGAAGCGCTTTGTTAGTCTAGATATTTTCAAGGATGTCGTTTATACGCCGTTTAAGCGCGAATCCAAGATAGCGGAATCGGCGGCCAAGTTGAACGAAGCCTGGTTTGCGGCGCGTGAATCGATTGCCGGTGGTGCCGAAGTGGGCGAATCACTTGAAGGCGTGGTCAGTGCCCTTTCGGATTTGGAAGCGGTTGCGCTTACGGTGAACAGCTATGCCGAACTGGATACGGCCGAGGCGGACTACAAGTTGCTGAAACATGCGGATACCTTGGTGGCTGCTCTGGAAGACGAACCTGAAACCTTCAAAGCGGTAGATTCAACGCTGAAGGCGGTGGTGGCCGAATTTGGGCAATTCTCGCTTTGGCGTGCGCTTTGTGGCATTAAGCATTATGGCGTGTGGACGAGCCGCTACCTGCGTGCGTTCGAAAACAAGGTCGAAGACGAAAACGCGCTCGTGCTTGCATTCCGCCCCAAGTACCAGCTTGCGGTGTGGAATATCTTCAATGATCCGGGCGAAAAGGTGGTGCTCGGTTCCGGGGCGGGCCGTTGGCTTTTCTATCGTCAAGATGTCGAATTCCTGGTGCAGCCATCTCCGCTGGATGTGCGTAGCGCAAAACTCGATAACCCGATTCAGGCGATTCTCAAGTTCCGCGAACAGCTCAAGGCGAAGGGCGTTGAACTCCTGGTGGTAATTACTCCGGGTAAGCCGAGTATTTATCCGGAACGTTTGACCGGCGTCGATGGCTTGAAGCTTGCTGGACATGGCAAGGCGATTCTGGATTCCCTGACAAAACTCGGGCTGAATACGGTGGACCTGTATATGCCACTCCTTGCCGCGAAGGTTGATGATGCTAGCTTGGGAGCTCTTTATCTGGACGACGATACACACTGGACTCCCAGGGGTGCGGAACTTGCCGCGGGAGAAATAGCGAAAAAGGTAAACGCGATGGTCGATGCGGGTATGATCGATATCGGGGAACCATCCATGAATTATGTTGTGTCCGATTCTTTGGCGGACCGCATGGGTGACATTGGCGAAATGAGCGGCCTTAACAAGTTTAACGTGTTCAAGGCGCAACAGGTGACAGGCCATGTGATTTACCAGCAAGAAATTTCGGAACGCACGGAAGAAGCTCCGGCAGATTCGCTTTCGGATTCTACGGTGGTGCGCGATACGGTCAAGACGCCTTTCAAAGACGACTTCCGCAAGTCGAAGATTTTGATTCTCGGCGACAGTTTCAGCCGAATTTACCAGACTGATGCTCCTGTGAATGCGGGTTGGATTGCGCATTTTGCAAAGAATATCAGCCGGCCGGTCGCATCTATCGTGAGCGATGGCGGCGCATCAACCTTGGTACGCGAAAAGCTTGCCCGTAAGGCCGGCGTGCTTAAAGGCAAGAAATTGTTAATTTGGGAATTTGTGGAACGCGACCTTCGCTTTGGCGCCGAAGGCTGGAAAACGATTGAATTTTAGGAACTGATTATGGCAAGGCATGGAACACCCACTCCGGGGCAGGCGATTTTAGAAGGGATTGAATGGCTCAAGATGGACAAGGCGGAATTCGCCCGTCGCATCGGCGTCTCGATGGAAACTCTCGAGGGCTTAATTGCGGGAAATGTTGAAATTACTCGCGAACTCGCCGAAGCGCTTGAATCCGTGACCGGTAGCCCCGCTGCCTACTGGCGCATGCTTGCTAGCAAAGCCAAGAGAGCGTGAGTGTCATCCTGAGCGGAGTGCAACGGAGCCGAAGGATCTGTTATGAATATTATTGAAGCAGTAAATTGTATGTGCGACCTCGCGAAGGGCGAGGCGGAACAGTTTGATGTAATTGCCTCGAATTCCCATTCCGAGGGCTTGTCTGTTTTTCAGGGCCAAGTGCAGAATACCGAAATTTCGGATTCCGTAGGGCTTGGCATTCGCGTGATTAAGGATGGCCGTCCGGGTTACGCCCATACGGAACGCTTGACGAAGGAAGCGATTGCGCAGACCATCAAGGATGCCGTTTGCCATACGCAGTGGACCGAGAAGGTCAACTTTGAATTGCCTGCACCGGCAAAGATTCCGGAAGGGAATCCCAATTACAATCCAGGACTGGAATCGCTCACTCTGGCAGAACTCAAGGACTTTTGCATCGAACTTGAAAAAGAAACGTTTGCGCGTTCTGCCGACATCAAGAATATTCCGTACTTGGGCGCCGACTTGAACAGAGACTTTTCGATTGTCGCAAACCACAAGGGTCTTTTCTATACCGATAAGGGCAACTCCGTCTCGGTGGGTGCAGGCGCAGTCGCTGTGCGCGATGGCATCAGCAAGCTCGGAAATTTTGTCAAAAGCGAACGTGACTGGAGTAAGTTCACTGTCGCCGAAATTGCCGACAAGGCTGCAAACTATGCAACCGAGCTTTTCGGCGCCAAGAAAATTGAAGGTGGCAAGATTCCGGTCGTGTTCTCGGAACGCATTTCGGGCCGATTCATGAGCATGTACGCTTCTCCGTTCATTGCAGAGTCCATGCAAAAAGGCACCTCGCGCCTGGCCGGTAAAGAAGGTCAGAAAATAGCCTCTGAAAAGCTTTCTCTATGGAGCGATCCAACAGGCGAAGCCTTTAGCACCAAGATGTATTTTGATTCCGAAGGCTGTTTGACTCGACGAGTCGAAGTCATTAAGGACGGTATCTTTAACGAAGCGCTCTACAATCTGGAAACCGCCACGAAGGCTGGACGAACCACAACGGGTAATGGCGCCCGCGATTTCGGCTCCAAGATGTCTACCGCATTCTGGAATATGCTTGTTCCGGCGGGCGAGTCCTCGACTGCGGACCTGTTGAAACTGTTCCCTAAGTGCCTTTTGGTGGTGCGCCTCGAAGGCGGTTCCGGCTGCAGTTCCGTGAGTGGCGAACTCAGCATCGGAGCCCACGGTTTCTGGTGCGAAAATGGCGTGATTCAGCACCCCGTTGATGGAGTCACCTTGTCGGGCAACTATTTCGACATCATCCAGAATGTGGTCGGTGTCGGCAACGAATACTACAATCCGTTCGCCGGCGTGAAGGTACCTGCGCTCGCCATCAGTGAGCTTGCGGTAAGCTGTTAAAAAAGTCCCCATACGGGGACCCTTTTTTAATAACAGACTTCCTACTGTCTACTTCCTACTTCCTACTTCCTACTGTCTACTTCCTACTTCCTACTTCCTACTGTCTACTTCCTACTTCCTACTTCCTACTTCCTACTGCTTTCTTCTGCCTGTAAATCAGTACAATTAGCCAGATTAAACCGGTCAGGAACATGACGCTGCAAAGCGTTTGTCCGCGGCTCATGCCGAACAGGTCCACACGGCCGAGGTGCGCATCGGGTCTGCGGAAGAATTCGATGAAGAATCTAAAGAAGCCGTAGCCCATCAGGTATAGGCAAGGCATCTTGTCGCGCAAGAGCGGAATTCGTCTTAAGTTGTACAAGATTGCGAACAAGATAATGCCTTCGAACAGCATTTCGTAAAGCTGGCTCGGGTGGTGTAGAATTGGGTTTTCAATAGGGCTGTCGTGGGCGAGCGGGAACCACATGCCAATGCCACTCGTGGTGACTTCGCCAAAAAGTTCGCCGTTAATGAAGTTGCCCCAGCGTCCCCAAGTGTAGGCGAGCGGAGCAAGCATGAAGCAAAGGTTCAGGCCTTCCCAGACCTTCATCTTGTTGCGCTTCAGGCCAATGTAGGTGAATATCGTTCCGAGAATCATGCCGCCGTGGTAGCTCATGCCTGAGATTCCGGCAAAGTGGTAGCCAAGAGCATCGTGAGTCATGGGCAGTATGATTTCGGTCGGGTTTGCAAGGTAGTAGCCCGGTTTGTAGAAGAACACGTAACCCAGTCGCGCACCGATGATGATGCCCGCGATAATCCAGGTGAACAGGCTGTCGAACTGGTCCTTGGTGTAGCCCAGCTTTTCTTTCTTGTTCACGTGCATCAGCGTCAGGTAGCCTGTCACGAAGGCGAAAATGTACATGATGCCGTACCAGCGCACCGGGAAACTCCCGAGTGTAAAGGCCGTTCCGTCAAAATAAGAAGGGATTAGATTCCACCATGTCGGTTCCATTTTACTTTCCTTTCTTGGGTAAATATTGGTGAGCCCAATAGTTAAACAGCATTCCGGCGACCTGGGTTGCCGGCTGCGAGCGCATACCTTGTAAATCGTGCACCTGCATAATCACAAGCACTACCGCCTTGTTCGGGTCTGCCTTGGATTGTGCAAAACCCATGAACCATTCGTAGCGGCCGTACGGGTCGTGCCCGTCGAGCGAGCCCGTCTTTCCGCCGATGTTTAAAGCTTCGTAGTTCTTACGGGCCATGTGCCTGGTCGAAATGTTTTTACGTGCGGTACCGTGCGTGACAGTACGAATCATCGCTTCGCGCAGGCCATAATAGGTGTTGTCGCTGAACTTGCCTACATCAAGCGCGATGCGGCTCTTGGGGGCGTAACCGTCCAGGTTTGCGGCCCACGGAATTTCGAGCGGCTTTTTCATGAGAATGGAGCGGACTTGTGCCGCGGCAAGGAGTGGCGTCAAGGTGGTGGCTTCCGTAAAGCCGCTGCTGACTTCGGCGAGACCGTAACCGGTGTCGGGCGGAGCGTAGTTGGAGCGCGGGGGGAGCGCTCCCGGGAAGTTTGTGTTGTAGCCAAGTTTCTTGGCGGCGCTGCGCAGGCGTTCGGCACCCACGTTCATGCCCACAATGCCCATGGGCGGGTTTGCGGACCTGGCGTAAGCGTCTTGCAGTTCAATAAATGGCCCCTTGTAGCCTTCCTTGACGCGCAACTGATTCTTGTAAAGGTGGATGCTAGAACCGATCATCGGAATTTGCGACGTGAGCGAGTAGCGGTTTGATTCCATGGCTGCCGAAATGGTGACTGTCTTTGCAAGCGATGCTGCGGGGAAGGTATTCTTGATAAAGTAGTCGGGCTTTTCTTGCACGTGATCGTTGCGGCGTTCGCCCCAGGCAATGATTTCGTTACTCTGGGGATCTACCATCAGTATCACCGCGTGTTCGGGGCGGAATCGGCGCAGCAGGTTGTCAATCTTTTCGGCCAGGAAAACGTCTTTCTGAGCCTTGATGTGTGTGCTGTCGATAACGTCTGCTTCGGCGGGGTTCTCGGGAACAACTGCAGCGGCAACGGTTGCCTGCATGTTCACCAGGTCTTCTGAATCGGCCTTGGGGAAAATCCCCGTTTCGTTAAGCTGTTCGGTCTGCAGGGGAGCGGCGTTGGCGGCAGTAGAATCTACCGTTTCTGCATACTCGTCCTCTTCAGCGGGTTTCGGGGGGGCTTTCTCGCCAAAAATGCAAGTGCCCAACAGGGCGCAAAGTCCCATAAAAACGGAAAAAACGATAATTCGGTTGCGGATCCTGACTGCGTAGGGGAGTCTTTTTTTCGGAAGGTAATTATTATAGTCCATCTTAAAGTTTAAACTTTACTTGAAAATCGTCTTGCGGTAGTATTCGAGTTCGGCAATGCTTTCGCGGATATCGTCCAGGGCCTGGTGTTTTTCCATCTTCTGGAATTCCGGTAAGTCCGGGTACCAGCGGAAGGTCAGTTCCTTGATGGAACTCACGTCGATGTTCCTGTAGTTCAGCCAGCCGGTCA
This sequence comes from Fibrobacter succinogenes, assembly GCA_902756345.1. GTDB lineage: Bacteria > Fibrobacterota > Fibrobacteria > Fibrobacterales > Fibrobacteraceae > Fibrobacter. The sequence continues at coordinate 114,169 of CACVQR010000003.1, forward strand.
AAAGCGGCATGTACTTGTACAGAAAACGCCTGTCTTGCGTAATAGAATTCCCGCAGAGCACGTTTCCGCGTTCGGTGGTGAAGGGCTTGATAAAGTCGAGGGTCATCTTGTCGGCGTCGGCCATGCTGAGCGTCGACTTGCGGCAGCGTTCCACGAGTCCGCTTTGGGTGTGGTGACGCTTATTCCAGTCGTCCATGCCTTCAAAAACGTTTTCGGTTTGGTGGATCGCCAAGACGGGCCCTTCGGCCAAAATATTCAAGTTCGGGTCGGTGACGATTGTCGCGATTTCGAGAATGACGTCCCTCTCCGGCTCGAGACCCGACATTTCAAGGTCCATCCAGACGAGGTTTGGTGCACTTTTAATTCTTGCCATAACGCGGACAATTTAAAAAAAAATGAAGAGCAAAATTGTACAGCCGGATTGTTATGAATGCAAATCCGCCTAGCGGCATTGTTTTTTTTATTTTTTGAATATGGAGCCTCTGTACAAATTGTTGCGAATGGCTGTTTCGCCCAAGTGTGATCCACAGATATTTGATTGTAAATTAAATGAATCTGAATGGGAAGCGGTTCATTTGGATTGCTTGCGCCATTTGGTGGCTGCGGTTGTCTACCGTGCCGTTTGCAATTTACCAAAAGAAAAGCGCCCTCCGATAGGATTGATGTTCCAGTGGGCGAGTGAGTCGGAGACAGTCAAGGGACATAATGAGCTTCTGAACGCCGAAGCCGCGAGGTATACGGAACTGTTTGCTGCGAAAGGGCGCAAGACGGCTGTCTTGAAGGGGGCTGCAAACGCAAGGCTTTACCCGGACCCGTTTATGCGGCATGCGGGCGATATAGACTTGTGGGTGGAAGGCGGACGAAAAAGCGTTGTCGCCCTTGTGAAAGAGATGGGTTTCGAACTTGACAAAACTGGTGAAAACGCCCCGCACCATGTCCATTTGCTCAATACGGGCAAAGTTGCTGTTGAAGTTCATTTCAAGCCGTCTTCTGGCGTCTTGAGTCCGTTTGCGAATGCGCGCCTGCAGCGTTATCTGGAACGCGAAATTTTGAATACGGAGCGGGTGCCCGAAGGTTTTTGGTCTCCGTCTATCAAGTTTGCCCTTGTTATGCAATTGGCGCATCTTCAAAGGCATTTTTTCAATGAGGGGGTCGGACTTAAGCAGTTTGTCGACTACTTTATCTTGTTGCAGCATTCGACAGACGCAGAACGTCGCGAAGTCGCTTCAAAATTAGGGAGCTTTGGCCTTAAACGCTTGGGCGGTGCCTTTATGTGGGCTTTGCATGAGGTTTTTGGCCTGGAAAGAGACAAGATGCTTGTGGCGCCCGATGAAAAAATGGGCAAAAAGGTGCTTGTGGAAGTCTACGATAGCGGAAATTTCGGGCTTAACCGTGTAAATGCCAAAGATTTGCATGGAATGAATTTTGTCCGTCGCTGGTTTACAAACCGTTGGAAATCGATTCGACTGATGCCCTTTTCTCCGTCCGAGGTTTTTTGGCACGAAATAGAGTATTGGAGAAGCTTTGTTAAATCGATTCCCCTTAGAATCAGACACCGACGCGTTTCTATTTGGGATTTGTACCATTAGTGCTTTTTTTGTACTGAAAAGTTAGCGCCTGTAATAAAAATGTAAGTATATTGTATTAAATATCTAAAAATTTAAGACAAAATGCTCCCAAGTTACTTTGCTTTTTTCTATATTTGCGCGCACTATGGAAGAAGTTGTAATTACAGGTATGGGGTGCGTTTCCGCCCTCGGCAATACGCCGGAACTCCTTTGGAACAACCTGCTGGAAGGTAAATCCGGACTCGCAACGATCGATCGCTTCGACGTGACCAACTATCCGATCAAGATAGCTGCCGCCGTCAAGGAATTCGATGGTTCTGAATTTATTTCCCCGCGCGATTCGTCCCGTCTGTCCAGGTGCATCCAGTACGCTGTGTATGCTTCTTTCCAGGCACTCAAGAACGCCGGTATTTCTCCCGAAAACGAAGATCCGACCCGCTCTGGCGTGATTATCGGTTCCGGTATCGGCGGTATGCAGATTTATAGCGACTCCGTCGTTTCGCTTTCGAACCGTGGTCCTAGCCGCGTGTCCCCGTTCTTCATTCCGATGTCTATCGTGAACATGCCCGCTGGCGAAGTTTCCAACCGCACTGGCTGGATGGGCCCCTGCTACGCAGTGGTTTCCGCTTGCGCTACCTCTAACCATTCTATCGCCGCCGCCTACGACCAGATTCGCTTGGGCCGCGCCGATATCATGCTCGCCGGTGGTACCGACGAAACCGTGAACAATGTGGCTCTCGCTGGCTTTACCTCCATGAAGGCCTTGAGTAAGCGCAACGACGACCCGACGACCGCCTCCCGTCCGTTCGACAAGGACCGCGACGGTTTCGTAATCGGCGAAGGTTCCGGCATTCTCGTTCTCGAAAGTCTTACGCACGCTAAGAAGCGTGGCGCCAACATTCTCGCTCGCGTGGCCGGCATCGGCATGAGCGCCGACGCTCACCACATGTCCGCCCCGCGTGAAGACGGCGAAGGCGTGCGCCTCGCTATCGAAATGGCTCTCCGCGAAGCCGGTATTTCCCCGAAGGATGTGGGCTACGTGAATACCCACGGTACTTCGACTCCGCTCGGCGACGTTGCTGAATGCTCCGCACTCGAAAAGGTCTTTGCCGGCGCCACCGACAGCCTCAAGGTGAACTCTTCCAAGTGCATGATCGGCCACGCTCTCGGCGCCGCCGGTGCTCTCGAAGCCATCATCACCGTGAAGTCCTTGCAGAATCAGATGATTCACGCGACCACGAACGTGTTCAATCAGGACGAACGCATCCACCTCGATGTGTGCGCCAACAAGAACACCAGCCACTCGTTCAACTACGCCATGTCCGACAGCTTCGGCTTCGGTGGCCAGAACAGCGTGCTGCTCCTCGGCCGCAACTAATTCAATGTGAAGTGTGAAATGTGTAATGACTAATTAAAAATTATTCATTTCTCATCACACACTACACATTACACATTTACAAAAGCCTTCTGGAGTTCATTCTCCAGGGCTTTTTATTTAGTAGACAGTAGGAAGTAGACTGTAGACTGTAAAAATTTGTTAGCTATTTCTTCCTACTTCTAACTTCCTACTTCCTACTTCTAACGTCCTACTTTTCTATAATTGTCTCCGTGAAAATTTTTCGTTCCATATCGATTGCTTTGGTGTCGCTCCTGTTTGCAAGCGTTTCCTTGCTAGCGGCTCCGAGCGATCCGCCGACTTGGCGCGATTCTACTTGGGATTACCGCAGCGAAGACCCTAGTGATACGATTGAATTTTCTGTCGCTAAAAGTGTCGGTGTTGCATCTACGGTTTTGATTGCTTATGGCGCTGCCTACTGGCTTGTGTTCGATAAAGGCTGGTGGGGCGATCAGGATAGTCATTTCCATTTCGAAAACGATTTTGATTACGCCCTGAACCTGGATAAATTTGGGCATTTCGCCTCGGGCGTCATGATGGGCGAGTCCTTTTACGAAGGCTACCGCTGGGCGGGAATTTCTGAGTTTTATTCGTACTTGTTCGCGGGTTTTTCGGCGATGGCGACTCATATTGCCATCGACGTGAAAGATGGCTATTCGCCGGAGTGGGGCTTTAGCATTTTTGACGTGCTCTCGGGAACCTTGGGCGGTTTCTTGCCGATGGCGGAACGCTATGTGCCCGTGTTCAAGTACGTGGACCTCAAGTGGAGCTACTGGATTAACACCAAAGCGTATTACAGACAAAGTAAAACAGGCGTGTTTACCGACGACTATTGCAACCAAACTTTCTGGGCTTCGTTCAAGGTTTACCGCATGTTGCCTAAGGCCGCACGCCAGTATTATCCGAGCTGGCTTGCGATTGCTGCGGGCTTAAGTATTGATGAAGGCGTGTTCCTGCACGACAAAGACGTAACGCCGCATCGCGAAGTCTACATTGCGCTGGATTACGATCTGGAAGCGTTCCGTCCGCAGAGCCGTATGGCGCGCACTATCGTGAAATACCTGAATTACTTCAAGTTGCCGGCCCCCACCGTGCAAGTTTATCCCGAAATCCACTGGTATTTGCTGTACCCGATTAAGTTCTGAGTTCGGAATTCGGATTTCAGATTTGTATAAGCTTCAAATGCTTGCCTAAATTATAGGTTCGCAAGTAACTGTACAATGTTCGGCTTACTTATTTGTAGGAGTTTTATCCTACTTATAACACTCCGAATTCAGAATTCTGAATTCTGAATTTCTATATTTGCCCCCGTATGTTTACGGGTATTATTCAATCTACCGGTGAAATCGTTTCTATCGAAAGTAGGGGCGATGCGCTTACCATGCGCCTTAAGTCACCGGGCTTTTTTAAGAATTGTAAGTTGGGCGACAGTGTCGCGAACGACGGTGTGTGTCTTTCCATTGAATCTTGTACCGATGACGAAGCCACTTTTTGCCTGATGCACCAGACGGTGGAAAATACGGGCTTCAAGCAGGCTGCCGTCGGTAAGTTGGTGAATTTGGAACTTCCGTGTCGTGCAGACAGTTTTATGGGCGGTCACTTTGTGATGGGCCATGTGGACTGCATTACCGAAGTCATCCGGGTGACTCCGCGCGAAACGGGTGTCGAGGTGGATTTGAAACTCCCGGCAGACCTGCGTCGCTATGTGATTCGCCGCGGTTCTATTTCGCTCAACGGAATCAGCCTGACGGTCGCTGAAAAGTTTGAAGATTCCATTCGCGTGTGCATTATTCCTGAAACCTTGGCCCGCACGAACCTGCGCAACTGGGTTCCGGGAACGATTGTGAATGTGGAAGTCGACATGCTCGGCAAGTATATTGAAAATTATCTGAAGGAACGTGACCTTGCTTAATACCATTGAAGAGGCCATCGAAGATTTTAAGAACGGCAAGTTTTTGATCGTGGTCGATGACGAAGACCGTGAAAACGAAGGCGACTTTGTCATTGCCGCCGAAAAGATTACGCCCGAAAAGGTGAACTTCATGCTCCACGAAGGTCGTGGCGTGCTTTGCGCACCGCTCCCGATCAAGCGTTGCCATGAGTTGAACCTCACGCGGCAGACCGCCGAGAATACCTCGATTTTGGGTACGCCCTTTACCATCATGGTCGACAAGATTGAAGGCTGCACCACAGGTGTATCCGCTCACGACCGTGCGGCAACGATTCTCGCCCTTTCGGACCCGAATTCCAAGCCCAGCGATTTTGGCAGGCCGGGGCATATTTCGCCCCTGTACGCCCAAGAAGAAGGCGTGCTCCGCCGCGCAGGCCACACTGAAGCCGCAGTCGATCTCGCAAAGCTTGCTGGACTAAGACCTGCAGCCGCCCTTATCGAAATCATGAACGAAGACGGCACCATGGCTCGCATGCCGCAACTTCAGGAAGTGGCGAAGAAGTTTAACCTCAAGATTATCTCGATCCACGACCTCATCGATTATCGCCTGAAAAACGAGAAGCTCGTGCAACGCGTAGCCGCTCCGCATGTGCAGACGAAGTACGGCAACTTTACCGCCTACGCTTACAAGAGCAAGACCGATGGCGTGGAACATGTGGCATGGGTCGCGGGTAATCCCGACTTCAGCAAGCCGGTTTACGTGCGCGTGCATAGCGAATGCTTGACAGGCGATATCTTTGGCAGCCTCCGCTGCGACTGCGGCGAGCAGCTGGCCGCCGCGATGAAGTTCATCGGTGAACACGGCGGCGTGTTCCTGTACCTGCGTGGACAGGAAGGTCGTGGCATCGGTCTCTGCAACAAACTCCGCGCCTACGAGTTGCAAGAAAAGGGCTTGGACACGGTTGAGGCGAACTTACACCTCGGGTTCAAGTCGGACCTGCGCCAGTACGGTACGGGCGCCCAGATTTTGGCCGACCTCGGCGTCAAGGAAATGCGACTCTTGACGAACAACCCGAGCAAGATTTCGGGCATTACGGCTTACGGCCTTAAGATCGTGGAACGCGTGCCGATCGAAATTAAACCGAACAAGGAAAACTTGTTCTACCTGCTCACGAAGCAGAAGAAGATGGGACACCAGCTGCATGTCGATGAAGCTGCCGGTGCTGCAGGCATTGCGTCCGAAGAAAATTTGAAAGAGGAAAAATAAATGGTGAACGAAATCAAGAATTCCCTCAATGGTAGTGGCCTCAAGGTGGCAATCGCCGTTGCCCGTTTTAACGAGGTCGTGACCGACAAGCTCCTGGAAGGGGCTGTGCGTCAGCTCGAACTTCTCGGTGTTGCCGACAAGGATATTACTGTCGCGCATGTGCCGGGCGCATTCGAACTTCCGGGCGTGTGCCGTCGTCTCGCTGACAGCGGCAAGTACAGTGCCGTAATGGCGCTGGGTGCGGTAATTCGCGGCGAAACCAGCCACTACGACGTGGTGGTGAATGCTTCTACCGGTGGTATCGCAAACATCGCCGCCGAAGGCAAGCTCCCCGTGATTCTTGGAATTTTAACCACCGACACCGTGGACCAGGCAATGAACCGTGCAGGCCTCAAGGCCGGAAACCTCGGTGCAAGCTGGGCATCTACCGCCGTCGAAATGGCAAACCTTTACAAGGATATCTAGAAACGAACTTTTGATAATGTGTAATGTGGAATGTGTAATGACAAATGCCTAATTACTCACTTCACATTTCACACTTCACATTTCACATCTGAATCTTGATTATGAAAATATCTTACAGACCCGCCCGAGTTTTTGCCATGCAGCTCTTGTATGCCATGGAAATTACGGGCCAGACCGCAGGGGAGGCTCTTCCGGGAATCCTTGAATCCCAGCCCCTTCACGCTGAACAGAAAAAGTATGGAATGAAGCTGGTGGACCTGGTGCAGGCCCATCGCGAAGAACTCGACGAAAACATCAAGGCCGCGGCCGCCCACTGGGAACTCGACCGCATGGCAAGCCTTGACCGCATTGTGCTGCGCATTGCGATGGTCGAACTTTCTTACATCCCCGAAATCCCGATGAAGGTCGCCATTACCGAAGCCGTGCAGATTGCTGCAAAGTACAGCACTGACAATTCGGACTCTTTCGTGAACGGCCTTTTGACTGGCTTTATGCGTAACCGTGGCATGGTTGTCACCGAACCCAAGGAAAAGTAAAATGCTCAAGGAAAAATGGATGAAACATATCTTCGCAGGCATTGCGGCATTTGTGGCACTGATTGTGTATGTGCTGACAATGGCTCCTACGGTAAGCTTCTGGGATTGCGGCGAATTTGTCGCCTGTGCCAATACCTTGGGTATTCCGCACCCTCCTGGAACTCCGTTCTTTGTGTTCCTCGCCCGTGCAGTCATCGTATTGCTCCCGTTTGTGGGTGAAATCGCAAAGCGAGTGAACTACATCTCGGTGGTGAGTTCTGCCGCGACCGTCTATGTGACGGCTCTCTTTGCCTGGGAACTTTTGGCTACCGTTCTCAAGAGCGATGCTCTTGCTGAAAAAATTTCCAGTAAGGTCCGCACGGCAGTGCTTGGCTCTGCCGCTCTCGTGGCAGGCTTCCTCCTGACCTTCTCCGACACCTTCTGGTTCAACGCTGTCGAAGCCGAAGTCTACGGCATCGCCATGCTCATCTTGATGCTAGTGTCTTACCTCGGTCTCGTTTGGTACAACAAGCGTAACGAAGATTACAGCGACCGCATTCTCATCTTTATCTGCTACATCGCGTTCCTCGGCGTGGGTGCTCACCTCTACACGATGCTTACCGTGCCTGCCGTGTTCGTTTTGCTCCTTGTGGCCGAACCCAAGAAGATTGTGGAACGCATTCCTATCTGGATTACGGGTACGCTCCTTTGCTCCGTGATTTACATGGTGTCCGCTTTTATCGAAATCTCGTTCATTTGCTTGATTGCCCTTTCGATTCTTTGCCTTGCCAAGCCTATCAAGAATAAGGGTGTGCAGCGCAGCATGCGTCTGTCCCTGGCATTTGCCTTCTTTGCCCTCATTGGCTATAGCACGCACCTCTACATTCCGATCCGTTCGGAACTGAACCCGATTATCGACGAAAACGACCCCGAAATCAATATCCGCGACGAACAAGGTAACCTCCAGCTCGGAAACCTCTTCAAGGATGAAAACTGGGTCGCCTTCAACAACTTCATTGAACGTAAACAGTACGGTTCCGAAAGCATGATCAGCCGTGCCTTCTACCGTCGTGCCCGCATTAGTCACCAGTTCCTTTCGTTCCCGCACATGGGTTATGGTGGATACCAGATGGCTCAGTACCTGCCGTACAAGGTGGGCGATGTGAATTACGCCAACGGCGTCTATACCTTCGATGCCGCCGACAACCAGCCGGTGGAACGCTTTGGCATCAAGTTCCCGACCCAGATGAGTTTCATGGGCGATGCAACACTGCCGCAGTTCATGATGTTCTTGCTCTTTAACGGCCTCCTGGTGATGGTTTGCATATTCGTCTGGAAGCGCAACCGCAACGTGGGCGTGTTTGTTTCTGTGCTTTATGCCCTTTGCTCTCTTGGCCTGTTGTTCTACATCAACTTCGCCGACGGCACCCGCATGGAACAGCGCGATCATGACTACTGGGTGTCTATCATGAGCCGTAATGTTCAGGACTTGAACACACGTGGCATGGGTATTTCCGCTTTGCCGGACCCGAACGAACTCATCGATATGCGCCAGAATATCGAACACGCCAAAATCCGCCTGGAGACACTCAAGGCCCGCGGAGCAAACGATGCACGCCTCGCCGATATCCAGCGTGAAATCGATGGCTATACCAATTCCGCTGTCTGGCAGAACTGGCAGAAAATTGAAAGCGGCTTTGCCCAGGTGGGTAGCCGTGCTCCGTTCCCCGATGCCGTACACCTGGAAGTGCGTGAACGTGACTACTTCTATACTCCGGCATTCATTGTCATGAGCATGATTTACGGTATCGGTGCTGGTATCCTCGTGTTCCTGGTGGCGACATCCTCCTTTGCCGCCTTTGCAAATCCGGTGGCAGCAGCCTTGGTGGCTGTGTCCTTCCTGGTGCCCTGCATTTCGAACTACAAGGAACATGACCGTTCTGGCCTTTGGGTTCCTTGGGATTATGCTTTCAACCTGTTGAATAGCTGCCGCCCGAATGCTATCCTTTTCACCAATGGTGATAACGATACCTTCCCGCTGTGGTTTGCTCAGGAAGTGGCCGGTGTGCGTAAGGACGTTCGCGTGGTGAACCTCTCGCTCGGTAATACCGATTGGTACATTAAGCAGATGCTCGACAACGAACCGATCCTCAAGCTTAGCTACGACAAGGCTGCCATTGACCGCGACATGGTGCTGGACAACAGCTCTGCCTCTAACCCGAACCATCAGGTTTCTACTTGGGTCAAGAACGCACAGCGCCTGATGCCGCAGCTCAAGAACCGCATTGACGCCATGGAAGGTCAGGAACTTTCTCCGGCCGATTCTGCAAAGCTATTGCAGTTCAAGGTGCATTACCAGGTGTGGGACGCCTTTACCGAATGGGCAGCCCGTACCCGTAGTGGCATGATGCTCACGCAGCACAAGTTGGTGATTGACCTTGCTCTCCAGAATATGGACAAGCCTATTGAAATTTCGACGACCGTCGGTACTTCCAACTTCATGGGTCTCGAAAAGTACATGGTACAAGAAGGCATGGTATACAATTTCGTGAAGGGTGATTTGACTCCGAAACGTAATTCCTTCGATGCTAAGTATACGGCTGACCTCATTGATTCCGTATTCAAGTTCCGTGGCCTCGGCGACGGTACGGCCTACATCAACGGAGAAACCGAACGCCTGCTCTCTGGCTACGTGTCGCTCTACCTGCAGATTTCTTTCGATGCTCGCGACAAGATTTCTACGCTCCGCAACACGCATCCGTTTACGGCCGAAAGAATGTCCCAGGTGGACAGCATCGCCGCTTCTGCCGGTAAGTACCTCGAGATGGGCATGAAGCAGTTCCCGAGCGAATGGCGTAACTATTGGGCTGCCGCATTCGTTTACGAAGCCGCTGGCCAGAAGGCCAAGGCCCAGGATGTGGTAAACCGCGGTCTTGAAAATGTCCCGGCTTACGAAGAAGGTGGCCGAGCACGCTTGATGATGGCTGCCCGCCAGATTGAACAGATGTCCGACGAACCTTTGAAGGTTGAAGAACCTGTGCCGGCCGCTCCGGCCGATTCCCTCCAAAAAGATTCTGCTAACGAACCTGCTGTAGTAGCTGCCAAGTAATTTTTTGCGATAAGAAGAGAGGATACGAATGGATTTGAGTCTTGTTATTCCAGTCAAGGAAGAAAGCGAGAACCTTCCGGAGCTTTTTAAGGAAATTGTTGCGGCCATCGAGCCGACTGGCTTTACCTATGAAGTCATTTTGATCGATGACGGAAGCCGTGACAATACCTGGGAAGTGGTGGAGTCTTTATCCAAGGAGTATTCCTTTATTCGCGCATTCCGTTTCCAGTTCAACTGCGGAAAGGCAGCTGGGCTTGCTTTCGGATTTTCCAAGGCCCGCGGCAAGTACGTGGCGACTTTGGATGGCGACTTGCAAGACGATCCGCTTGAAATCCCGAAGATGATTAAGATTCTGGAAGACGGCTACGACTTGGTTTCTGGTTGGAAGATCCGTCGCCTGGATCCCTGGCATAAGACTTGGCCCTCCAAGCTATTCAACTTGACGGTTTCGATCGTGTGTGGCCAGCGTCTGCATGACTTCAATTGCGGTATCAAGGCTTACCGCAGTTCCGTGGTGCGGTTTATTCACCTGTACGGCGACTATCACCGCTTTATTCCCGTGATGGCCAAGTGGCAGGGCTTCCGCATTACCGAAATGCCGGTGGCTCACCGCGCCCGCATTCACGGCGTGTCTAAGTACGGCGTGTCTCGCTTGGTGTCGGGGTTCCTGGATTTGGTGTCCCTGATGTTCATGCGCAGCTTTGCTTCGAAGCCGCTTCATTTCTTTGGACTTCTGGGCCTCATCTTTATGCTCGTCGGTTTCGGCATTTCGGGCTATTTCGGCTACGAATGGTTCCAGACTGGTGCACTCCACGTGCGTCCGCTCCTTTTGGCAGGCGGATTCTCGCTCGTGATGGGCGTGCAGTTCATTTCTCTTGGACTTTTGGGCGAAATGATGAACGGAAGCAAAAAACAGAGCTATCCGGTGGCCGAATCAATTCACGAAATTGTAGATTTAAGTTAGGAGAAGTTGGTTTATGGCGTACCCTAAAAGTCTTGTGATTGTTCCGACTTATAATGAGAAAGAAAATATCATGCTCATTATGTCGGCTATTCTTGAACAGAATGAATGTCTTGAAATCTTGGTGGTCGACGACGGCAGTCCCGATGGAACGGGCGACATGGTCGAAGAAGAAACCAAGAAGAATCCGCGTGTACACTTGATTCGTCGCAAGGGCAAAATGGGTCTTGGCTCAGCCTATGTGACCGGTTTTAAGTGGGCTCTCGAGCGAGATTACGAACGCGTGTTTGAAATGGATGCTGACTTTAGCCATGCGCCGACGGACTTGAATCGTTTTTTGGAAACGGCCGAAGATGCCGACCTCGTACTCGGCAGCCGCTACCAGAATCACCGCATTAGCGTGGTCAACTGGGACTTGCGTCGCTTGATTCTCAGCTACGGTGCAAATGTTTACACCCGCATCGTGACAGGACTTCCGATTAGCGATGCCACGGGCGGCTTCAAGTGCTTCCGTCGCGAAGCTTTGCAGGCGTTGAATCTCGACAAGATGAAGAGTGATGGTTATTGTTTTCAGATTGAGACAACTTTCAAGATTTGGAAGAAGGGGCTCCGTGTCAAGGAAATCCCGATCATCTTTACGGACCGTACCCGCGGTACTTCCAAGATGAGCGGCGGCATTATTTCCGAAGCGTTCTTCCTGGTTCTTAAACTCCGCCTAGGACTTGCTTAGCTATGAGGTCGCTTCGCTTTGAGTGATGAGCTCGCCTTGCTTTGCAAGGCTCTGAGTACATTTGCAAAAAGCATTAATCTGAATAACAAACTTCTAGGACTCATACCTCAAAGCATCCCATAGGGATGCGTGCTCAACCCCCGAAACCTCTATGTACTCTTGCTCCATCATTATCATTGCGTACAATTCTTGCGACTTTATCCCGGCATGTCTAAAGTCTGTTCGTGACGCGTGCGAAAATGTGGATGCCCAGATTATCGTGTTGGATAATGGCTCCGACTCGCCGATACTGCCTGAAATCAAGGCGTATTTCCCGGAAGTCGTATGGATTGATTCCAAGGAAAACCTTGGCTTTGGCAAGGGATGCAATCTGGCTGAAAAACAGGCGACCAAGCCGTATCTGTTCTTTATTAATCCGGATACGGTCGTGTCCCGTGATTCGTTTACCCAGGTGCTCGATTTTATGGAAGAGCATCCGGAGTCGGGAACGGTGGGTTGCCGAATCTTGAATGAAGACGGTTCTATCCAGTGGGCTTGCCGTCGTTCTTTCCCGACAATTGTTTCTGCCGTGTCCAAGACGATCGGGCTTGCGGCTCTTTTCCCAAAGAACAAGACTCTTGCTAGCTACAACATGACGTTTGCCGATCCCGACAAGATGATCGAAGTAGACGCTATCAGTGGGTCGTTCTTCTGCATCCGTCGCGAGTTGTACGAATCGTTGGGCGGTTTTGACGAAGATTTCTTTATGTACGGCGAAGACCTTGACTTGTGCTTTAGGGCCAAGGCAGCGGGATTCAAGAACTATTATACGCCTTCGACGAATATCCTTCATTTTAAGGGACAGAGTTGCCGTACTCGCCGTTGGGGATCCTATGTGGATTTCTACAAGGCGATGCTTATCTTTGTGAAAAAACACAAGGACCTGTATTTCGTGCCGAATTTCCTGGTGTCTTTCGGTATTCTCTTTGCGGCATTTGTCGGCATGTTCTCGCGCTTGATTCCGAAGTTCTGGAAGATGTTCCTGGATCTCGGCGTCCTTGCGATTTGGGCGGTTGCCTTCTTGGGTAAAGGTATTTCGGTTGATCGTTCCTGTGCCGAAAGGGGTGGCGAAGTGGCTTCGAATTGCTTTAATTATGCGGTTGTTGTCAAGCACTCCATTTTGGATATTTCCCAGTTCGAAGATTGGTGGCTAGTTGGCCTGGTCGTTATCGTGAACATGGTGTTCCTCGTATTCCGAGGGGAATACACGGTGTCGAGTCTGAAGGGTGATGGAATCCTTCGATTCCTGTTGCCGTTGAATGTACTTGCAGTCGGCGGTTATGTGGCATTCCGTTATTTTACCCAGACACCGATCGATGTCGATGAAATGAGCCTCTTGCCTTATGATACGCGCTGGATCGCCGTTGTGATGGCCTCTAGCCTTGCGATTCCCTTTGCTCTTCTGGTCTGGAGACGCTTTGCATTTTGGATAAACTATTTCTACCGCATCTTTGCGAAGAAACGTCACCGTTCCATTTTGCTTGGCGGTTCCGAAGATTCCCTGCAGTCCTGGTTTGACCGTTACAATGTGATTCCGGGAATTGAAATTCTCGGTTGTGTGAGTTCCGACCCGTCCAAGGTCTCCGAAGAAAACCGCCAGCATCTGCTGGGTGATCTTTCTTCGATGGAATCGATTTGCAACCGAACGGGGTGTCGTGAACTTCTGGTGGTGTCCAATTTGTCGGGTTACCGAGAACCATTCGATATCAAGTGGCTCGATAGCCTCGGTTTAAAGGTGTTTTTGCTCATCGGAAACTCCCAAATGGGCGATTTTGCCCTTGTAAACCTCAAATATCTGCACTAAAATCGCTATTCCTTACAATATCTTTACACATTGCACAAAAATTGAGTTATTTTTTGTGTAAGTATTTGATTATTAAGGTTTTATGTTCGATACAAATCTTTTGGATATTCTTTGCTGCCCCGAAACCAGGGGTAAGCTCAAATTGGCGTCTGACGAATGCTTGGCCGCCCTAAATCAATCTATTTCCGCAGGCACGCTCAAGAACGTTGCTGGCGAGAAAGTGACGGAACCTTTGACCGAGGCTCTTTCTACCGAAGACAATTCCAGGGTGTATCCGGTTCGCGAAGGAATCCCCGTTCTTTTGGCGGACGAAGCAATTTTGCTCTAAGAGGTGTTTATGGCGGTAACGTTGGAATCACTTAGAAAGTCTGTAGGCAAGAAAAACACCAACTCCATGGTGTTTGCATGGCTTGCAGATCTTGAACGCGTGGCGGGGGAGCTGGACAAGGCTCTCCAGAGAGTCGATGGCGGTCTTACGCTGTACCCGAACGATATTTCGGCAAGACTTGTCCGCGCAAAGATTCTTACTCAACTCGAAGCGTACCAGCCTTGCGTTGAGGAATGTGAACGCATCATTACGATGGATCCGTTCAACCTGGCTGCACAGCAGTTGATGGGCGATGCCTACGACAAACTGGGGATGCTTGCCGAGCGAAACGTCTGTTACCGTCGTTTGCACGACATGGACCCGCTGAACACCTTCTGGAAAGAAGAATACGACGTCGTGCTCGAAAGTACGGCTGCTGCAGCTGCTGTTGCCGCAGCGGGCGACTCTGAGTTCATCATGTCCGATACCACCCAGGAACAGGGTAGTGCCGCATCTCCGCTTGACATGTCGTTTGACGACGAATCCTCGTCTGAACCGGCGACCGCGGATGCCGGTGCGGATACATTTGAAATGCCTGCCACCGCCGATTCGATTGATTCTCCGGTAGCCGAAGAATCCGCTTCTGACGAGAACATGGCAGACGATCCGTTTGCATCTCTTGCCGCCATGCTGCCCAATGGCGATGCCGCCGAAGACTCCACGATGGAAGACTTGTCCGCATCGCTTGAATCTGCAATGGATTCGATCAAGACCGACGAGTCAGGAACTCTTGCCGAAGAATTCGGCGCCGAAGAAAATATTTCCAGTTCCGATGTGTCCTCGGCTCTGTCCGACATGTTCGGTCTGGATGACGATCTTGAACCCGAGGAATCGACCAGCACTAGTCCGTTTGCAAATGCCGGAACTCCTGTTTCGGACATTCCTGCAAGCATTGACGAGAATGCGCAGTCGAACGCCGCCTCTATCTTTGAATCGGCCTCTATCGAAGACAAACCGCAAAGTATTGACGATGCCTTTGGCGATATCTTTGGCGAAGACGAACTGCCCGAAGAAAAACCGGTTAACGAAGAGTCCGCAAACGCTGAACCTTCGGATACAACCGATACGGATGATTTCTCGACGCAGTCCATAGAGTCCCTTACCGAATCTCCGCTTGATGAAGGTATCGAAGATAAGGATTCTCTTGACGAATCGTCTCTGTTCGAAAAGTCTGCAGAAGACAAGCCGCAGAGCATTGACGATGCCTTTGGCGATATCTTTGGTGAAGACGAATTGCCCGAGGAGTCTAGCGGTAGCGGTCTGTTTGAAAAGTCTGCCTCTGCCGACATGAACCTGGTCTCTGACGAGGCTCCTGCCGAAGAATCTCGCGTCGAAGAAACTCCCGCTGAAGAAATTCCCGCTGTAGAGGCGCCTGCTGCCGATGAACCGACGACAATCGATAATGCCTTCGATTCTATTTTCGGTGAAGATGAACTGCCCGAAGAAAAACCGGTAGAAAACTCCGAAGAACCTGCAGCAGAATCTCTGGAACTTCCTGTCGATAAAACTCCGGCTGAAGAAAAAAACTTTGCTGATCTTGAACTGCCGGCTGAAGAAGATTCCTTCAAGCTTGATGACGAACCGTCTCTTGATGCTCCGGCACTTGAGTCTCCGATCGACAATCTCTTTGCTGACGACAAGCCTTCAACTGAAGAAACTCCAGTTGAAGAAGCTCCGATTCTGGAGTCTCCGATTGATAATCTCTTCGCAGATGAAACTACGACAGAAACCGAAGAACTTGTCGCCGACATTCCTGCTGAAGAAGCTCCTGCAGTCGAAGAATCTCCTGTCGCTGAAGTTCCTGTCGATGAAACACCTGCTGAGGAAGTTCCTGCTGAAGAACCTGTTGTACAGCAGGCT
This sequence comes from Fibrobacter succinogenes, assembly GCA_902756345.1. Lineage (GTDB taxonomy): Bacteria > Fibrobacterota > Fibrobacteria > Fibrobacterales > Fibrobacteraceae > Fibrobacter. The sequence continues at coordinate 130,141 of CACVQR010000003.1, forward strand.
TCGGATAGCGCCTTTAGCGTAGACAGCGCTTTTGAATCGATCTTTGGAGCAGACGATGACCTGCCCGAAGAAAAACCGGTTGAAGCTGCTGAAACGCAGAAAACTGAACCGGAAGAAACGGTGTCGCTTGAAGAACAAGTGAACCAGGCTGAAGCTGAACTTGAAATGCCCGAAGTGAAGTCTGAAGATACTTCGGACCTTGCTAAGGAAATGGGCGGAGCCTTCGCTTCGATGTTCGGCAACGCTGACGACGACTTGGATTTGCCTGAAGTCTCTGCTCCGGCTGCGGCTGATAGCCAGGAAGCGATTGAGCAGGAATTGCCCGAAGCTCCGGTCGAAGAATCTATCGAAAAGGCTCCGGAATCTGCTCAGGAAGCTCTTGAAGAAGATATCGACAAGTCCTTTGATAATTTGTTCGGAAAAGAGGACGAATCTGATTTGCCGGTTGAAGGTTCGACTGCTCCGGCAGAATCTGTGGCTCAGCCGGAAGTCCCGGCGCAAGAGGCTCCAGCTGCCGAACCGGCGCAAGATCTGGATTCCCTGGAAACGGAAGTCTCCGGTGCATTCAAGGGCCTGTTCGACATGGATGACGATTCTCTGCCCGAAGAAACAACGCCTTCAAACAAGGGTGTCGATTTCTTGATGTCTGGCGATTCCGACGATGAAATTTCTGCGGGTCTGATTAATGACCCGGATGCTCCGCTCGATCGCGGTTCCCATGATTTGGACGAAAGCCTGAATACGCGTACGCTTGCCGAAATTTATTTCGACCAGGGTCTGTACGGAAAGGCTCTCGAAATCTACAAGGACCTCGCTCAGAAGGAACCTGAAAACGAAGATATTGCGGCTAGACTTTCCGAAGTGGAAAAACTCTATAACGAAAAGTTCGGAGGTAACGCCTAATGGCCGAACAGCAACAGCAGCCGCAACTTCGCATTGAAAAATTACTCCGTGAAATGGTAAACCGCAATGCATCTGACTTGCACTTGCGCGTGGGCGTTCCGCCTGTTTACCGTATTAACGGTGCTTTGCAGCGCCCCTTTGATGTCAAGGTCGATTCGTTGATGATGGATTCCTTCTTGGATGATATCATGAACCGCGACCAGAAACAGCGCTTTGAAGCGAACAAGGAATGCGACTTTGCCGTGGGCGCCCGCGACATGGGCCGTTTCCGTGTGAACGTATTCCGTCAGCGTGGAACGATTGCAGTCGTGATTCGTCATATCAAGGCGAAGATTCCTGCTTTCGAAGACCTGCATTTGCCCGAAGTGATTCGCGATATGTCTCTGACCAAGCGCGGACTTGTGCTCGTTACAGGTACTACTGGTTCGGGCAAGTCGACGACGCTTGCCGCCATGCTTGATTATATCAACCAGAACGAAGCGGTGAATATCATTACGGTCGAAGATCCGATTGAATACCTTTACCGCGATGACAAGGCCATTATTTCTCAGCGTGAAATTGGCGTGGATACGCTTTCGTATGCAAACGCCCTGCGTGCGGCACTCCGTCAGGACCCGGATGTGCTTCTGGTGGGCGAAATTCGTGACCTTGAAACCATGCAGATTGCGTTGACTGCCGCTGATACAGGCCATATGGTGTTTGCGACGATCCATACCACGAACGCGACCGAAACGATTCACCGTGTGCTTTCGATGTACCCGCCGCACCAGCACGACGAAATTCGCTTGCTGCTTTCTGAAGTGCTTGCCGGCATTATTTCGCTCCGCTTGTTGCCGACCAAGGATGGTAACGGGCGAGTGCCTGCTGCCGAAATTTTGGTGAATACGGCTGCTATCAAGGAATACATCGAAGACAAGGACAAGAACGACTTGATCGAACAGGCCATTGCCGAAGGTCACATGCAGTACCGCAGCCAGACCTTCGACCAGGCGCTCCTGAAACTCTACGAAGAAGAAAAGATTTCGTTGGAAACGGCAATGAACGCTGCCACGAACCCCGATGACTTCGACCTTAAGATTCGCGGTATTTCGGGTACGTCCGAACGCAGCTGGATGTAGTTAAAAGCAAGGCGGCTTTGCCGCAAGAATATGAGAAGTCCTCCGCAAACGCGGAGGACTTTTTGGTGGATTAGGAGGAATTCTATTCGTTGTAGTAGACTGTGCTTCCTGAAGGGAAGGTGACGCTTTTCTGGTAGCTGGAGGTATTGCTTACTTGTGCGGGCTGACCCGTAGTAGCGACCATGTATCTACCCGATATGGTGGGCTTGAATGCGATGTTAGAGGTTCCGTAGTAGTTGCCGGTTGTAAAGCTCACGTTATAGTTCGTGCCCTTTTCCGAGGAACCGCTACTGAATCCGAGAACCGTTTTGCTGGTGAGGCTTGCAGTGCCGTCGGCGTCGAAGGAGCCGCCCATGCCGCCGCTAATTTGGCATTCTACGATGACAACGCCACCAGAAATCGTGAGTTCGCCGTTGCTGTCGATACCGTCGGTGTCACCGGAGCCGGTCTTTGCGTGGTGAACGCCGCCCGTAATGGTCAAGAATCCGCTGCTGCTACCCATGCCGCCGCCTATGCCGCCTCCGGGGCCGAATCCCCAGTTGGACTGGCCGCCCTGACTGGTGTTGCCCGAGCCGTCGTTGCCGCCGGCCGCATTCCAGGCGTCATCGGTTCCGTAGACATCGGTGATGCCGCCGTTTGCCTTGATGTACCAGGCTTCCAGACCTTCGTAGGAATTGGTCACGTAGATGGTGCCATCGTTAATCATGAGGGTTGAGTCGGCGTGTACGCCGTCGTTCTTGGGGGCCGCTATAGTTGTGTAGCCTCCGTTAAAGTAGATGTTCTGGTTGGAATGAACGCCGTCGTCACCAGAGGAAATATCGATCTTTCCGGCATTGATGTAAACTCTGTTGTCAGAGACAATGCCTTTGCCGGTCGATGTTACCTTGATGTTCGGCTCAGAAACAGAGTCCTGGACGATGATATAGTTGTAAGCCTGGATGCCGTCGTCGCCCGCCTTGGTAATGGTGATGTTGCCGCCCTTGATATTGACAATACCTTTATTGTCTACTATAGAGCCTGCATCTTCGCCTTCGTCACTCTTGATGCCGTCGCCGTTGGTCGCTGCGATGGTAATGTTTCCGTTTTCGATATCTACGGTGCCCTTGCCCTTCAAGCCGTTATTTACGGCAGTCACGTTGATTGTCGTGGTACCGCGGAAGCGCAAGTCGTTGCTGGTGTGAATGCCGTTGTTGTAGTTGCCCTTCACGATCAAGGTGCCTTCGCCCTTGATGGTCAAGTCGTCCTTGGCGTAAATGCAGGCGCCGGTGGTATCTACCTTCGTTTCGTTGTTGGAATTGACGTAAGTATAAGACTTTGTACGGGTGCTTCCGTCGCTAAGCGTGTTGGTGGTTCCGCTTTTGGCGACCACGAAGGTCTTGCTGGACATCTGAGCGTAAATGGGGGCGTCTGCAGTATTGGTGAGCGTGAGCCCGCGTAGGTTCAGGTAAACGCCCGAATCGCTCTTGGGAGAATACACGCGGATTTGTGCGTCGGCACCGTTATAGGAGCCGCTAAAGTCATAGTCGCCGGCGCAGGTGATGACGACTTCGCCACCGGTAACCGTGACGCAGTTGTTGTTGTTTTCAACTGTGGCGCCGCTGGCAGCGTAGGTGATTGCAGGCACAGAACCGTTTGACGGTGTAGCGACGGAGGCGCTGCTGTTCGGAACTGTGACTGCAGAACTGCTTGGCGTTGCATTTGAACTGCTAGATACAGGTGTTGCGGTTTCGGAAGAAGAAAGTCCCGGTCGTGATGCGCTGCTTGCGGCGGTTTCGGGATCGTCAGAATTTTCAGAAGAACTGCTTGCCGGTGCGATCATCGAAAGGGATGTCTTGTTGCAGTCGGTATCAAAATAATAGAGGCTCCCGTCTTCATTCTTGTAGTAAGAAATGCCGTTTACGGTATAGAACGCCTTGTCGGTGGTGCAAGACTGCGTTTCGCTTGCAGGTTCGGAATCCGTTGAATCCTCTGCGGGTTTGTCGGCGGATACCGTAGAGTCGCTAGGCGTCGTTGTGCCTACATCTGTGCTGGTTTCGATAGGATCTGCGGTGTTATTTTCAGTGGAGCCCGGCGTGGCTTCGGGAAACCCGTAGCTTCCGTCTGCATTGATCCAGAAGGCAAGAGTCCCTTCGGTATCGAGGCAAAGTGTTTCTCCGCTTGCGCCCTGCATGGCTGCGTAGCCGTCATAGACGCATGCGTTAGTGATGATTCCTGTAGCATCGGCGAGGTTGTCTTTGGGGCTGGTAGAGCTGCTGTCGCTCGAACATCCGGCAATAAGGCCTCCTGCTACAAGGGAAGTAATTCCCAAACAATTCCTTGTTAGCATGATTTCCTCTTTTATGGGGGTTGTTTTTGTTTTTATGAAAAATACATAGTGGAACAATCTGTTTTAAACAAAAAAGTGACTTAATAAAAAAAACAGAAAACATAATTTGGAACGAATTTTCCCGTTCGGAACAAATCGCTCCAAAATGCACCCGTTGCGTTGTTTACAACAAATAAAAAGCTATCTTTTGAAATAGAATACGCCATTTTGATTCTTGAAAAATCGAGACGTTATGAAAATACCACTGTCTAAGCCGTTTGCCCTTTTGGTGGCAGCCATGCTTTCTGTACCGGCATTTGCAGCATCGCCTGTAGTCGGTCCTGAAAATATCCGCAATTTGCGACTCCTTGAAAATTCTCCGATGCTGTTTGATTTGCATCGTGTAACGACAGGGGAGGGGCGTCAGTTCTTCGCCTATCCGCATCGCGATACAGCTTTTCGCAAGAACTTTGTCGACTCCGAAAGAAATGCATTGCTTTATTACGATAGTGAAAACGGCGCTGCGGTTTCAGGACACGGTTCGGCTTTTGAAAAAAAGAATCCGCGCATGGGACTTGCCATGTCGCTTGTAGGGGGGATTGATTACCGCGGTGGCGAATCGCTTGGCGATACGATCTGGCCGGGAGTCGATGGCGGTATCTATTTGCGCGGTTATGCGGATTCGATTGATTTTGTACTCGATGCTCGCATTTACGACGAAGGGCATTCCGCAAGTTATCCGAAATCTTTTGACGGTGAATTCCTGGAATTCCAGAAAGAAGAAAATAATTCGGGGCTTGAATACACGAGCTATGCCCGCTACCGTGCGCATATTGCATTGAATTACGATTGGCTGCGTCTGGATTTCGGTCGCGACGTGATGCACTGGGGCCCGGGCTATTACAATAACTTGAGCCTGAACCAGTTTGCGCTTCCGTACAATATGCTTTCGCTCGATATGCAATTTGGCCCGTTGCGTGTTCTTTCGTTCTACGGAGACTTGCGCATTTATCCCGGCATGGGAATGAACAACAAGGAAGAAACGCGCAATATATTCGGTCATCGCTATGAACTGGCTGTGGGCAATGCGACCTTCGGTATCAGCGAACTGCAAATCCAGTACGACAACTTGAAGCCTTGGCTTTTTGTGCCGGTGGTCCCGCTGTTCATGGAAAAGGGGAACTATTCCGAAGACAGCAATAATGGTTCTCTTTCCTTCGACTTTAACTACCGCTTGTTCCGTTCGCTCCGCGTGTATAGCGAATTCTACCTGGACGATATGGAAAGTCCGGTGAGTCTTGTGAAAAACGACAATATCGAAGCGAAGTGGGCGTGGATGGCCGGTATGCATGGTGCACACGATTTCAAGATCAAGTCTCATTTGTTGGAATCGGGCTTTATTGCAGAATATGCCCGCATTGAACCTTATGTGTATTCCCACTTCCATGCAAATACGGCGCAGATGGCTCATTTGGGCCGCCCGCTGGGTAACCAGGCTGGCCCGAACAGCCAGACGATTGACTTTACGGCTTATGGCCGCCTGGACCGTCACGTTTTTGCCTCGCTTCGCAATACCTGGTTCTGGAAAGGAACGGATTACGGTAGCGCGGTGAATGATACGACTCCGCGTCGCAACCACATGAAAATTCACAAGCGTTTCTTGAAGGGCGCTGATATGGAATATTCGCTCACGCCTTCGATCAGCTACGAAGGCCAGTATGTGTTCTTCCTCGGCGAGATTACGTTGTTCAACGACGAAAAGGTTTATTTGAGAACGGGATTCAAGTGGTAATTGCGAACCCACACCCCTTCCAACTTCCAACTTCCAACTTCCTACTTCCTACTTCCTACTTCCTACTTCCTACTTCCTACTACAATGCTACCTGAACTTCTTGCTCCTGCTGGCGATCTTGTTCGCATGAAGTACGCCTTTGCATACGGCGCCGATGCCGTGTATGCGGGCCAGCCTGCTTTTTCGCTCCGAGCCCGTGAAAACGGATTCAAGAATTTAGATGACTTAGCCGCAGGCATTGAATACGCCCACCGATTGGGCAAAAAGTTTTATCTCACGAGTAACGTGATTCCGCGCAATGTGAAGGTGGAAGCCTTCCAGAACGCATTGCTAGCGGCCATTGATTTGAAACCCGACGCGCTGATTGTGGCGGACCCAGGCTTTGTGGGCTGGCTTCGCGAAGTGCGACCGGAGGTCGAAGTTCATTTGTCTGTGCAGGCAAATACGACGAATTACCTGGCGGCCAAGTTCTGGCACGATTTGGGCGTGCGTCGCGTGATTTTGAGCCGCGAACTTCGCTTGTCTGAAATATTGGAAATCAAGAACCGTTTGCCGGATCTGGAACTGGAAGTGTTTGTGCATGGTGCGGTTTGTATGTCGATGTCCGGTCGCTGTATGCTTAGTAACTGGGTCACCCGTCGCGATGCAAACCAAGGTGCCTGCGATAACAGTTGCCGTATGCCATACCGCCTGTATGCCAATCCTGAACCGCAGTGTGAAGACTATCGCGAGCACGAGGGTTCTTTCAGCCTGCAGCGCACGGATCGTCCGGAACTGGATCCGATCGCCTTGGACGAAGATGCTTGGGGCACGTACTTCATGAGTAGCCGCGATATCTGCGCAATTGACGTGATTCCGGAACTGATGGCGGCAGGGCTCGATTCGTTCAAGATCGAAGGCCGCACCAAGTCGGTGTATTACTTGAGTCAGGTGGTGCGTGCCTACCGTATGGCAATTGATTCTTGCGCCGCACAAATGGAACAGGGCGTTGCAACGGAATCGGTCAAGGTGTCGGATGACGCCTATCGCGCGATTTCGTTTGTGGACGGTCGCGGCTTTATGCCGGGATTCCTGCGCGGCCCCTTGCCGCAGAATTACGAGTCCACTCACGAAGATGCTCCCGGTGGCTGCGTGGCCGCTCAGGTCATAGCCTATGATGCGAACACGAATTCCTGCCGCGTGAATGTCAAGAACCCCTTCTCGATAGACGATTCTCTTGCGTTGATGACTCCCTCGGGCATGGCCCGCTGCAAGATCGATTCGATGAAGGATTTCAAGGGTGGGGACGTGGATCGCTTGCATCCGGGTACCGAAGGTGTCGTTTTCTTACAAGAAAACGTTGAAAATCTTTCTTCTAATGCGAATTTTGCCTTTTTTGTGCGTGAAATCACATAAAATTTGATTTTTTTATAAATTTATAGCGTATGGCAGTCGACGAAGCGACAAAGAAACAAGACGAACTGGAACTTTATCAGATTGATGATAAGGCCATTATGCCTTTCTTTGAGTGCCACTGCGAAGAACTGAAGCAGTTTATTCAGGATCGCAAAGGGCAGAATCTCTCGCTTTTGGAATTGCTCAAGCAGTTTATCCGCACATACAAGCTCCCGTTCAACATGCAGCGCTATATGTCCGTACAGACGACATACATTAAGCAGGTACTGCAGGAACGCATGCAGGACCGCCAGTTGGCGGTAAGTCGCTGGATTCAGGAACACGCCGGTCGCCACCGCAATCGCATGATCCAGCTGCAGTGCCTTTATCTGGACCGAATCAAGGATAGGCTGCTGCCTGAAATCCAGAAAATGCTGGAACAGCGGATCGAAAATCTCCAGTCGAAACTGGACGAAAATAAATAGACCGCTAAATCATTGACAATCAATATCTTCTATGAAAAATTGCCTTTTTTTGACTAAAAAGGGCTGTTATTTATTTGTATGCTTTTGGGAATGATGATAATTTGAGCACTAAAAGTATGTTTTTTCTTGTCAAGACATGCTACAAAATTTTTCTGTTGATAAAGTGTTCTAATCATAGGGAGTCTATCTTGACTGCGGAGTGATTAAAAGAGTGATTTGTTTGCAACAATGCGGTAAGTTTTGGGAATAAATATTTTTTTGGCTTTTTTACGCTAAAAACGGCGCTTTTAGAAAAAAATGAGCGGTCTCGATTATTTTCTTGTATGCTTTATTTAATTTTTCCATGCTTTTTTAGATGATTGGTAGAACGTGACAAACTCTGTTGCTCTTTTGAATTCTGAATCTTCGGTCTGGCAGTTGGTGTTGGACCGTGCGCATGTTGAATGTAATGATTATTTGGGTCTTGAAATCCTTGATATGGTCGGATACCAGGGCTTTTTTGACGGCTACGCCCAGATAACAGTTCCCGATGAATTTCGCAGAGACTGGGTGAATGCGCATTATGCAGGTGTTTTGCGCACTGCTTTTTCCGAGGTTCTTGGCGATTCCTTTGTCGATTTCAAGATTTCTATTGCCCCTGCCGAAAAGAATGTGCAGGTGATGTCGACTCCGGCCGCCCCGAAGCTTCCCCCTGTGCGCGCCCCCCGTGTAGCAGCGCCCAGAAGGCGTCCGCGCAATAAGCTTTCTCTGTACTCTGGCTATACGTTTGAAAACTTTATCGAGGGCGATTGTAACAGTACTGCCTGCGAAGCTTGCAAGTCCGTTGCCGAAAATCCGGGCGATCCGGCCTTGAATCCGCTTTTTGTGTATGGCAAGTCTGGTTTGGGCAAGACTCATTTGCTCCAGTCGATTGCCGCCCAAATCGTGAAAACGAAGCCCGATACGCGTGTCATCTATTGCCAGGCTTTCGATTTCGTGCACGATGCTACTGCCATGTACAAGGCGCTGAAACTCAAGACGGGTAATGTCCGTGAACTCGCTACAGCTTTCCAGGATAAATACGAAAACTGCGATGTCTTGATTCTGGACGATATCCAACTTCTGGAATGCAAGAAGTTCTGTCAAGAAAAGCTCGCAATCTTGATCAAGCATTTGCGTACGCTCGGAAAACAGGTCGTATTGTCATGCGACCGCCATCCTTCCAATTTTAACCGCCTGGAAGAAGGCGAAGTTCCGCCTGAACGCAAGTTGCCGAACGCGATTCCGAGCATTTCGGCAAAGTTGCTTGCTCCGCTGGAATCTTGTGTCGCTGTTGGAATCGACGTTCCGGACCTGACGACAAGAATCAAGCTGATTCAAAAGAAATCGATGAATATCCCGTTTCTTGACCGTGACCGCGAAGAAATTTGTCGGTTCCTTTCGCTCCCGCCGCGTGAAAATGTCCGCGTGATCGAGGGGATGCTGAACGGTATTCGAGCCCTGAATCAATTTTGCGAAGAGAATCTTGACCTGAACGTGGTAAAGCGCCTGGTGGCTCCTCCGGGAACGACCGGAGTCGAAGAACTGACGGTCAAGGGTATCGCCGAGACGGTAGCCCTGGAATTCGGTACGGACTTGATGGCGCTTACAAGCAAGCGTCAGGATGCCGGTGTCGCCTTGCCGCGTAAGGTCGCGATGTACCTTAGCCGCGAAATGACGAATACCTCTCTTGTGAATATCGGCGAATTCTTCAATAGGGATTACTCTTCTGTTATCGCCGCAATCCGTTCACTTGCAAAGCAGATGGATAATGACGAAGACCTTGCCCGCAGGGTCAAGGATGTCCGCTATTTGCTGGAAGCCTAGCAATGATTGCTTTGGTGACGGGTGGCGCAGGCGTCGTAGGGAAGGCGCTCTGTCGGGAACTCTTGGCTCGTGATGTGTGTGTTCGCGTGCTTGTGCTCCCGGGCGATACCCAGGCTGGGTTTTTACCCGAGGGGGTGGAGGTTTTTTATGGGGATGTCACGGACGCGGATTCGATCCGCGAAGCCTTTGTCGGCGTAGATTTGGTGTACCATCTCGCCGCGATTCTCCTTTCGACTAAACCGGGCGCCTTTGAACGCATCAATGCCGGTGGAACGCGCAATGTCGTGAATGTGGCCAAAGCGGCAGCTGTCAAGCGCTTGGTCTATGTCTCTAGCATCTCGGTGACGTATCCTGTGCTGACGGAGTATGGTCAAAGTAAACTGGCAGGGGAGTCTTACGTCAAGAATTCTGGCCTCCCATGGACGATTGTTCGCCCGACGCTTGTAATCAGTTCGCCTATCGGTACCGGCGGAATCGAATTTAACATGTTTGTGGCCTACGTAAAGCGCTTTCCGGTGTATTTTATGCCAGGAGGCGGCAAGTGCCTCAAGCGCCCCGTGAAAAGTACGGATTTGGTCAAGGGAATCGCTTTGGCGGGCCTTTCGGAGTGTGCCGTCGGGAATACGTATGCCCTCGCCGGAGAAACGGTGCTTTCGATGGCGGATATGGCCAAGGCCGTCTTGAAGCAGGCTGGCATGCGTCATTGCATGATTCCATTGCCGTGGTGGATTTCCAAGAAACTCGCTGTCCTGAAAAACTGGATTGGCGGACGCCCGGTGACGGCGGAGCAGGCTCTTGCGGGCTTTTTGTACGATGCCGCTCCTGATATCGAAAATGCGAAGTCCGATTTAGGCTACACGCCCGGTTCCCCCTTGGAATTTTGATTCAAAAAGCGTTTTTTGTCACAAAAAAACACATTCTGTTTACATTGCAGTTTTTTTTGTATATATTCTATGCAGAAAAAGAGGTATATATGAATTTTAAAGCAAAGTCGGCGGTGTTCACTTCCGCCATTGCATTGTCCATGATGCTTGCCGCTTGTGGCAGCGATGACAATTCGTCGAATGTGGAGCGTGATGAAGGTAGCTCCTCGAGCGTTACGGAATCTTCTTCTTCGGTCGAAGAATCATCGTCTTCCGAAGCTCCGGAACTTCCGAAGGGCATGCGTGCTGCAACCTTGGAAGATCTTGAAAAGAACATGACCCTTGGAGAAATGTTCGGAACGCAGATTTATCTTGCTTCCGGCGCAAAGCAAGGTGTGTTCTCTATTTGGATTCCCGATACGGCATGGATCGCGGTCCGCTCTGATTTTGAAAACGGCGTGATTGAATACGGCAAGTCCAATGGTTCGTTTATGGGGATTACTTCGAAGGTTTCGGACGAAATGCAGAAATTCTTTGAAAAATCCGGAAAACTCCAGTTTGTCGTCAAGGACGAAAAGAAGTTGCAGGTCTCGATCAACGATGGCGACTATATCGATGTCGAAAAGGCCAATGTGCCGATCTCTTCAAATTGGATTTCGGACGGAACCCAGTTGCAGGGAGTCAAGCTTTCTTGCAAGAACGGTGACACCAAGCAGGTGTATTCGTTCTACAAGGGGCGCTATGTTGTGGAAGAAACGGTCAAGGAAGAATCGAGCTGGTCTGCGGGTTACTACGATATCGAACGCAGCCACTTGCTGATGCTTCCGGTGTTCTTTGATCAGGCGGTATATTCGCTAGTTTCTGCCCAGGTCAGCACCGATTTCGACCTGAATATGGATACGGGTGAATCGTACAAGTGCGAAAAGTCCTCTATCAAGTACAAGGATGTCGACAAGGAAGCCTTGGCTGGCGAATGGATCGCTCCTGAAAAAGGCCTCGATTGGACGCTTACGCTCAAGAAATCGGGTGATTACTCCGTTGTCGCCAAGAAGGGCGCCAATACCGAAGAGTTGAAGTCCGGCATCTGGGATGTCTATGGCGACATGCTCGTGCTCAAGAACTCCAGCTGCTTGCACCCGAGCGAATGTGCCTCGGCGGTCAAGGGCTCTATTGAAGGCTTTGATGCCAAGAAGGGCTTTACCTTCAACCATGATGATGGCGATACTCCGGCGGTGCCCACGACTTGGACTGTTCCGCAGTACGAATAAGTGCTGAAACGGGTTGATCCCGGATAAATTTCAAAAAAAGATGCGTGTAATTGAAAAAATTACACGCGTTAATTGTTTTATGTTCTAAATCCGAATTCCGAAATCCGAATTCTGAATTACTTCTCGTGGTGCTTGTCGTGGTTGGGACAGCCACAACCGCCGTTACCGTCGCAGTTTTCCTTATGGCCGTGGCCACCGCATTCATGGCCTTCTCCGCCACATTCGCATTCGTGGCCTTCTTCACCGCATTTGCATTCGTGATCGCCTTCGCCCTTGCTGCCGCAGCAGCAGTGGTGACCTTGCGGATTGAGTTCTTCTTCGGTGGCTTCACGGACAGAAACCACTTCGATGGCGAAGTTCAGGTTCTGGCCGGCGAGTTCGTGGTTAGCGTCGATGACGGCGGTCTTTTCAGAAACGGATTTCACACGGATGGGCATTGGGCCGGCCGGAGTCTGTGCATAGAACATCATGCCTTCGACCACCTTGTCCACACCCTGGAAAACGTCCAGCGGGACTTCCTGGGTCATTTCTTCGTTGTATTCGCCGTAGCCTTCGGACGGAATCACCTTGACGTCGAACTTGTCGCCCACGTCGTGGCCGACCATTGCCTTTTCGAGACCGACCACGATCATGTGGGCGCCCTGAATGTACTGCAGCGGTTCGCGGCCTTCGGAGGAATCGATGACCTTGCCTTCGTCGGAGGTCAGGGTGTAGTGCATCTGGACAACGGTCTTGTCAGCAATCTTCATAGAAAATCCTTTGTTTGATTTGGCGAGGTGCCGTAAGAATGGAAGTGCAAATATAGCAAAAAACTATTGCTTTTGATTTTCGGGCGAGGGAATAAATCTCACTACGTCGGTGCTGCCGCTTTTTTGCGTAAGTGTCGGCGGTAATTTTTTTCCGAAACCCTGGAACTTGAGGCGTTCCTTGCGGATACCCTTTTTGACAAGGTAGTTGTAAATGAATTCGGCGCGTTCGTTAGAGATTCGTTCGGCGTTTGCTCCGGCTTCGCTTGCAGAACATTGAATCTCGAGATTCATGGGGTATTGACGCATGTAGTATACGATGTCGTTAAGGGCGGTGTAGCTTGAATTCACAAGGACCGTATCGATTCCCTTGAAGCGGATATGTCTTGCAAACATGTTGAAGTTGTGCCTTTGGTTGGTGGGGCAGCCAGAAATGTCGATAAACGTGTTGGGGGCGGTGCCCGGGCATTGGTCTGCCCAGTCGGCGATACCGTCTTCGTCAGAATCGAGCGGGCAGCCGAGGCTGTCAATTGGGGCGCCTTCGGGAGTGCCTGGGCACTTGTCTTCTTCGTCGAAGATTCCGTCGCCATCCTGGTCTATGCGGCAGCCGAGGATATTGACAGTGACACCTTCGGGGGTGTCGGCGCATTCGTCCTTTGTGTCGGGGACGCCGTCTTTGTCGGAATCCAGGGGACAGCCCGATTCGCCGACTAGTTCGCCTAGCTTGCTGTTGGGGCAGTTGTCGATATCGTCGGGGACTCCGTCACCATCGAAGTCGAGAGGGCAGCCGTTCTTGTCGATCGAAATGCCTTCGGGGGTATCGGGACATTGGTCCGTTTCGTTGGGAATGCCGTCTTTATCCTGGTCTAGGGGGCAGCCGTCGTTTCCGACTGGTTCTCCGTGCGGCGTTTCGTGGCACTTGTCGTTGTTGTCGTCAATGCCGTCGCCATCGGTGTCGAGCATACAGCCTGTAGAATCGACTGCAAAACCGCTTGTCGTATTGGGACACTTGTCGAGGTAATCCGCTACGCCGTCGTTGTCGTGATCCAGGGGACAACCGTTGTAATCGACTTCAAGACCCGTGGGCGTGTTAGGGCAAAGGTCCACGATGTTGAGGATTCCGTCCTGGTCTTCATCGACAGGGCACCCGCGGGGGTTTACCTTTTGGCCTTTGAATGTGTTCGGACACATGTCCTTACGGTCGATGACTCCGTCGTTGTCGTCGTCGCCCCAGCTTAGGTTGAATACCTTGCTTAGGCTAATGGCAATGGCAACTTCGGGCGAGCCGGACGCCCTGTAATGCAGGTTGCTTTTATCCGTTTTGAGATTGATAGACAGGGCGTCGTCGATATCGAGGTCCTTGAAATAGTGGAATCCTATATCACCCGAAAGGGTGAGGAAAGCGTCGTAAGGTAAGTGCAGCCTCAAGCCCGGAGTGAGTCTGAAGGGACTGTTCAAGAAGTGGTAACTCATTCGCGTAGAACGCATGGGTGTTTCGCCCGACGCTTCTAAAATGAGAGTCAGAGTCTTTTCGGGGAAGATGTTAAAACCGGCACCCCACAGGAGGTATTTCCCTTTTTCGCCGACATCGCTCAGAAGTCCCACGTATCCGTTAAAGGTCAGGTATTGCCTAAGGTCGAACGAAAAATGAACGTTGATGTTTGCAGCTGTGTAGTTCGAGGTAAAGGCGAAGGTTTCACCATCAGACTTGACGTACCAGCGGTGCCTGGGGCGGAATCCTTTTTTGGTAGAACCCGTCGGCGCAAAAAGTTCACCGCTAAGCCCCAGGTAAAACCATTCGTTTACGGGAATGGAACCCTTGGCCGACAAATGCAGGTCGCCGAGACCGAATCCGTCCAAATCCGTGTTGTTGATATCGCCTTCGTAATGGAACGGTAATGAAACGCCCAGTTCAAGGTTGTCCAGGACGGCGAAACTCGCGTAGAAGGTTTCGTCGTTCGAGGGCGTGTTCTTTTCGAGTGGAACAAAATTGCCTTTGCTGTCGGTGTATCCTCCTTCCAGACTCAAGGGGTTTCCGTCGCTCACCATTTCGAAGGCGCCAGAAATGTAAAGAAATCCTTGTGGAAGAGTCTTTGCCGAGGGGGCGTGAATGCCGCTCGTTGACCGGACGATTCCTACCTGGGCCAAGGCGGGAATACACATTAGGCTTAGTGCGGCAAACAGCTTCTTCATAATCCGCTGTATAACATAGAAATTTAACGGATAAGGAAATTGCTATTTGTTATATTTAACCCCGCAATGAATGAATCGAATGAAAAACAGGAACTGCCGTCTTGGCACCGTAAGTCGCAAAAGGCCTATCGCGTAAACCGCATTATCATTATTTTGCAAATGGTTGCTGCGTTTGTCTTGGCAGGAGTCATTTGGTTCGGTGTGGAACGCGTGACAGGCAATTAAGCTGCCGGTAATTAGGTGTCTGGAAATTTTTGATGAGATTTTTCTTTTTTGGCATAGTATCTTTATTCGTGATGTTGGTGTCCGGTTGCGCAAGCAAGCCCGATATGACGCCCAAGGTAGACTCTGCAAATTCGTCGGATACGGAATCTTTTTCGGAACGCGCCCTCAAGGAAAAAATTTCGGATTCCCTTGCGATTCGCCCCTCGTGGACCTATTACCAGTATGCCCTGCAGGCCATGGATAACCAGGAATGGCTTTTGGCCAGGCATTACTTGGATGAATCGCTGAGACAGTTGGTCTCTGAACGGTTTGATTCGACCTATAAGAATGTCTCTGCTGCAGAAGATTCTGCCTACCGTGCCAAAATGCCGCTTCGCATTGTGCGTGCACTTGATGAAGTTTACCCCAACGTGGCGGAACTTGGCGAAAATGCCGAAAATTTTGTGCGAAACGAAGTCTCGATCGAAGGTGTCGATGCCCTTGACGAAAGTGAAGCCGACAGTGCATCCTTGCAGGTGATTGAAAGTTTCCTGGATACGCTCGATGTGTCGCAGTTTACGCTTCCGGTAAGATTTAACGAACGCGTGCTGCAAGAAATCTACTATATGACCAACTCGGCTCGAGCCTTTATGTCGGGCTCCTTGAACCGAAAAACGGCCTATGATTCGCTGATTTACGCCCAACTCGATGCGGCAAAAATGCCCCGCGACTTGATTTACCTTGCCCTCGTGGAATCGGGCTTCAAGCTTAAGGCCTACAGCCGTGCCAAGGCTTCTGGCATGTGGCAGTTCATTCCGGAAACGGGTAAGCGTTACGGGCTCGAAGTGGATTACTGGGTCGACATGCGCCGTAATCCGGAGCTGGCGACAATGGCTGCCCTCAAGTACTTGAACCGCCTGCACGATGAATTTGGCGACTGGCTTTTGGCTATGGCTGCCTACAACTGCGGCGAAGGACGTGTGCGCAGGCTCTTGCGTGAAATGCAGGCAGATTCTACTCGCGACACGTCGGTGGCGGTGACTTATTGGGATTTGGAGCTCCCTAAAGAAACCATGCGCTACGTGCCGAGAATTCTTGCGGCCATGGTCATCGGCCATTATCCGGAACAGTACGAAATGACTGTCGAACAAACGTACCGCCCCGATTTCGATACCGTAACCGTATTTGATTCGTTCCCGCTCGAAGAAGTGGCAAAGCTTTTGAAGGTTACCGAAGATACGCTGCGCAGCCTGAACATGGAACTGGTGAAGTGGTGTACGCCTCCGAACAAGGAATCTTACCTGTTACGCTTGCCGGTCGGAACCCGTACCGCATTTGTCGATGGCTACGACAAGATGGAAAAGAACAGTTTCTCCAGCTGGCACCACCATAAGGTCCGCAAGGGCGAAAACCTTGGCGTGATTGCCCGCCAGTACGGTATCAAGGTGTCTGAATTGCAGCAGGCGAACGACATGAAGAGTTCCCGTATTCGTGCTGGCCAGACTTTGCTGATTCCGATCAAGGTGACTCCGAAACCCAAGTCTAGCAAGGGTAAGAAACCGCATAAAGTCCGTACCTATATCGTGCAATCTGGCGATGATGTGGCCTCTGTGGCACGCAAGTTCGGCATTTCCCAGGATTCCGTTCGCGCATGGAATTCCTTGGATGTCGCCGCAATCGTAAAGACGGGCGATACCTTGGTCGTTTCTAAACCCGAACCGAAACCCCAGGTTGAAAGCGACCGTCCGCAAAAGGATCGCCCCAAGATTTCGAAGGGCGCCAAGTATGCTGTCCGCGAGGGTGATACCTTTGCCGACATAGCAAAGTCCTACGGGGTCCCTGTCGTGATGCTCATGCAGGCTAACCAGGGCTTTAGTCGCCGCCTTACCGTGGGCGATTCCCTGGTGATTCCGGAATACGTGAAGAAAAAGGCCGAAAAGAAACCCGCCAAGTCCGAATCTAAGCCGGCCGCCAAGAAAACCTCTAACGAAAAGGTCTCGGTCTATGTCGTGCAGCAGGGCGATAACCTGAGCAGCATTTCCCGCAAGTTCGGTACCTCCGTGGCTAAAATCCAGGAACTTAACAGCATGGGCAAGTCCACGAGCTTAAGTGTCGGTCAAAAGCTGAAGGTCGCGTCGGCCCCGGAAGCCGAATACAAGGTCCATACCGTTAAAAAAGGCGAGGGACTCTGGGATATCGCTCGCCAATACAATGTGACTATCGAAGATATCGTCAAGTGGAATGACTTGAATGATACCAAGATTAAGATGGGTGAAAAACTTAAGATTAAGAAATAAGTTTTTTTAGAAAAAATCCCGTTAGAACAGCGTAATTCCGAGGCTTACGTAAGGCTGGAAATACGTGGTGTAATCCAACATGAATTCGTCGTTTTCGCGGAGTTCTCCGGTTTTACGCTCGAAATAGGTGTGGAAGTATTCGTGGTTGTTGCGGAAACCGCCCGACAAGAAGAACCCGTGCCATGCGGTGCGTAGGCCTGCGCCGTAGGCGTAACCGTAAA
Organism: Fibrobacter succinogenes; assembly: GCA_902756345.1. Lineage (GTDB taxonomy): Bacteria > Fibrobacterota > Fibrobacteria > Fibrobacterales > Fibrobacteraceae > Fibrobacter. Next base: position 147,755 of record CACVQR010000003.1, read on the forward strand.
TAGCGGGCGAGGTGAACTTGGTGTCGTCGGCAAAGAAGGTCTTGCCGAATACGGCGCCGCCAAAGGCGTAAAGCTTGATCATGAATTGGTGCTTGTAGTTCATCACCAGCGGCAAGGCTAAATCGAAACCTAGCTGGAAAAGGGCGGTATGAATTTCATGACGGCCCTCGATGTCGCTGGAATCGAACGGGGCTTCAAAGAAATCGTCCCAGTCTTCGAGATCCCTGTAGGCGGCATCGATGTTTCTCGGCTTGTGGCTTATCCCTAGATACTGGTAGCCGGCCATCAGGTAAATGTCGAACCATTCCGTGAGAGGAAGGCTGCCCGAGGCGCCATAAATGTAGGTGTTGTCGACTGAGATGTCGTGTTTTCTCCCGTTTACTTTGTAGGAGTATTCCACGTTTTTCATCTTGACGTTGTTGAATTCGACATAGGGTCCGAATGATCCCCGGTCCTCGAATTCTCGGTTGTCGTTGCTGGTGGAGGCTGCCATGGAGGTGTCGATGACCACTCGGTCGGCAAAAGCGAGGGTGCAGAAAAGCAAAATCAGGGGGTAAATTCTCTTTCTCATGCCTTAAATATAAATGGTTGGTCTTGAGTTGAGAAAAAGGGCTGTGGAGGCGCGGGGAATATTTTGGTAAAAAAAAGTTGTAATTTGAGTTTTTTTGTGTTAATTGACCAAAAATTGTTTATTTTTTAGACCAAAAATAAGAAAAACCTCATTTGGAGCACAATTTTATGAAAAAGCAGTTGTTGGCCCTTTGCGCCGCCACTATGATGATGTCCATGACCGCTTGCGACAGCAAAATGGACCCGAATGATCCTCAGTCCGTGCGCAAGTACCTGACCAAACAGCAGATTCCCTTTACCCCGAACCAGTTCGTTTCTTACGCAGTGAACGGCGATACTGCCAAGATGACTCTCTTCTTGCAGGCTTCTTTCGAAATTGACGCTCCGGCCGACAACGGCAACAATGCCGTGGCTATTGCTGCCAACAAGGGCAATATGGTCGTGCTGAACTACTTGTTCGAACATGGTGCCAAGGCCGACGTGAAGAACGGCAACGGTGAAGCTGTGCTCGACAACGCCGTGATGATGGGCAACAAGGAAGTGGTGAACCGCCTCCTCGCTCAGCTCAAGGCCGAAGGTGCTGAATCCCAGACTCTCGGTACTGCAGTGCTTCTCGCCGCAAAGACCGGTAAGGTCGACATGCTCGAAGTGCTTGCTGATGCTGGTGCTCCGCTTGATTCCCGTAGCGCTGACGGTTACCTCCCGATTCACTGGACCGTCAAGAATGGTAACTATGACGCCATGATGTTCCTCATCAACAAGGGTGTCGATGTGAACGCCAAGTGCGGTCAGGGCTATTCTGTGCTCGACTGGGCTACCAACGAAGGCTATACCCGCTTGATCAAGGCCCTTAAGAAGGCCGGCGCCAAGAATACTCCGCAGTATTTCAAGGATTCCAAGAAGTAACGTCTTCGACTCAGTTGGTAGAACTTAGTCCGCTGCGCTTGTAGAACTTAGACGATTTCAATATTTGATAATTCTAAGCTCTAAGTTCTTGCAACTAAGTTCTAATGCTCGTTTTTCAACTTATTTTGAAAGAAACCGTGGTCTAGTGGCCGCGGTTCTTTGTATTTTTTTCGCATATGAAATTTCATTTACTCACCAAGATATTCCTTTGCTTGAGCCTTGCGGGTGTTTTTTCGCAGGCGCAGGAAACGGTAGAAAGTGTCCGTCGCCAGATTAAGGCGGTGGAGGCCGAAACAGCCCGCGAAAAATCGCTCCATGATGCCGAAAAGAAACGTCACGCCGAATTTATCGAGGTCGGACGCAAAAAGGTTCAGGCGCTCGCGACACAGAACAAGACACTGAAGGCCGAAATCGATTCCCTGAAGGCTGAACTCCAGAATTTGGCAAGTGTACGTCAAAAATCCTTGGGTACGATCAAGTACTTCGAGAACCGTAAGGCGAAGTATGCCGAATCCTTGGCTTTGGTGATTGATTCCTTGGTGCCTGTATTTGAATCGGATTTCCCGTACCGCAACGAAGAAACAATCAAGAGCGTACAAGAAATTGCGGGCCAGCTCCATAAGGGCTTGATTGAAGCGGACGATGGTCTCAATCGCATGCTCGAAGTCTTTTACGACCGCATTCGCCTGGGGTACACGACCGAAGTGTACAAGGGATTCCTGCAGGTGGATGCCCGCAGTGTTCCGGGAACATTCTTGCGTTACGGTGCAGTCGCCTCGGTATTCGTGAGCAACGACGGTAACGACGTGCTGTGGCTAACCCGGACGGCCGATGGCGGTTATGCCTGGAATAACGTGTCCGATGACCTTACCATGCGTACGGTATTGAAAGATGTGATGAAGGTGGCCGAAGGCAAGACTGCTCCGAGACTTGTCACGATTCCTGTGGTGATTCCGAAGGAGGGCAAGTAGATGAAAATTCAGAATTCAGAATTCGGAATGAGGAATGCGAAAGGTGGAATGGTGCTGTGTCATCCTGAGTCCTTCGGCTCCGCTCAGGATAAACTCCGCGCGAAGCGCGAAGTCGAAGGATCTAGAACTCGAATTTTACTTCCGTTATTAGTTGCAGCTTTTGCTCTTCTCGCGCCTCTTTCCTTTGCGCAGCAGAACTCCGATATCGATGCTGTAAAGCAGCGCGCCGCATTGAACAGTGCAAAGGCTGATTTGGAAGAAGCGCGCAAAAAGCGCGATATGGCAGTTGCCGCCCGCTGGAAGGACCGTGAAACCGCCAACCAGGAACGCGAACTCTTTAACGAAAAGTATAATGAAAGCAAAGAAAAAGTCGATGCCCTGATGTCGGAACGTGCGCGCCTGTTCGAAGACGTGCGCGTTGCCCGCGAAGACTTGGCCCAGGTCAAGCTGCAGGCCGAAAAAGCCCGCGCCGAATACTTGTCGCTTGCTGCTGGTCCCGAACGCTTGGAAACGCTTGCAAAGTTCAGCGAACAGGGAATCCCGTTCAAGATTGCTGAACGTGTGGAAGTGCAGAACAAGGTGAAAAAGGAAATGGGCCTGTACAGGGATGACCCTGTGCGTATTGCCCAATCGATCTTGAATGCTGCAAAGAATGAACTTGATTTTACCCGCGAAATCCAGGTAGAAAAGGCGGAACTCGTTTTTGGAAATGCCGTCGCTCAGGGAGACCGCATGCGCCTGGGAGGCCTCTTTGCCATGCAGATGGCAAATGCAGTTGATATCAACGGGTATCATCCGGCAGCATTGATGCTCCCGGTAGCCGGCGAAAAGAAGCGTGTTTATAGCTGGCAAGAAAACCTGACTCCCGATACGAAGAGCGACATAAGCAAGGTCTTTGCTGCGGCAAATGATTCTGCCTACGTGATGGTGCCGGTAGATGTGCTCCTCAGTACCGAGCTTTCATCTGAAATGGCGAACCATCAGGAAACCACCTGGAAAGACGACTTGAGAGAATTCTTCAAGAATGGTGGTTTGCTGATGTACCCGCTGACAGTGCTCTTTGCGCTGGGCCTCTTGATTGCCTTGTGGCGATTTATATGGCTTTCGGTCAAGGGCTTTGGCCGTCTTTCGGCCCGTCGCGTTGTCAATGCATTGAAGGCAGGCGATATCGAAGGTGCCCGTAAACTTTCCGCAAAGACGTACGGCGAAGTCGGTCGTGTGCTCAAGACGGTGCTGACCAAGAATTACAAGGACCGCGAAAGTGCAGAACGCGCCCTCGAAGAACTTTTCTCTGCCGAAGTTCCCAAGCTGGACTTTGGTCTGAATTGGATTTCCGTGTTTGCGGCTGTCGCCCCGTTGCTTGGTCTTTTGGGTACGGTGATGGGTATGATCGAACTCTTCGACGTGATTACCATGCACGGTACCTCTGACCCGAAACTTTTGGCGGGCGGTATTTCGATTGCCCTTGTCACGACAGAAACGGGCTTAATTGTCGCCATTCCCTTGCAGCTGATTCACACGTTCCTGGTGAACCGTTCCGAAGCCTTGCGCGGTCGTATGGAAAAGGCCGGCCTTGCCGTGTTGAATGCCCTTTGGATTAAGGAAAAGTAGTGCCGCCGGTAGACCAAAATTCCGTACTTGAAGCAGCGATGTCCATCCTCTTTAGAGGTGGCTGGGTGCTTGCCCCGATCTTTGTGTTGGGGTGGTTCGGCTGGTTTTTGATGCTCGAACGATACGCCTATTACTTTATGCTGAGGGGCGGTTCCGTAAACAGTGTTGATGGCGGATTTTGGAAGAATCTTGAAAAGAGGGGTGAAGACTTTGCGTTTGAAAAACTTTCGCGCCATCGTTTTGGATACTTCTATGCGCTAGCCCGCGATGTCCGCAATTACCGTGACCAGGGGCCTGTCGCCGTGCGCAACGCCATGGAAGAAACGCGCCACCGTATATCGCTGAACTTGTCCCGTTCGCTCAAGACGATTTCGACTTGTGCAGCCCTTTCTCCGATGCTTGGCCTGCTGGGTACGGTTTCGGGCATGGTGCATACGTTTGAAAACATCAAGCTGTTCGGTTTCGGAAACCCGGTGCTTATTGCCGACGGCATTTCTGAAGCGCTTTTGACGACCCAGGCGGGGCTCTTGATGTCGTTCCCACTGATGCTTGCCTATAATTTTTTGGCGGGCCGTGTCGAAAAAATCGAGGAACTGGCCTGGAGCGAAGCGCTCAAGTACGAAAGCTACGTTTTTAAAGAAGGAAAGTTTGAGGTCAAATAATGAGTTTTATTCGTAAAAGAGTTCATGATACAGGAAAGATTGACGTGTCGCCGATGCTCGACTGCGTCTTTATCCTGCTTATCTTCTTTATTGTGACGTCGACTTTCACGCGTGAAACGGGTGTGGACGTTACCAAGCCCAAGGCAAGTTCTGCAAAGGACTTGGCCAAGGAAAGCATTTTGATTGGTGTGACGCGCCAGGGTACGATTCACATTAACGAAACGCAGGTGAATCTGTCGACGCTTAACACGGTGCTCCGCCAGATGATGGCCGAAGCCCCTGACCGCCCTGTAATCATCGTGAGTGACCGCGACGCCCCTAACGGCGTGGTGGTGGATATTCTCGATGAATGCAACCTCGCCAAAGTCCGCAAAGTTTCTATCTCGGCGAATAAGGAGGAGTAAGAGGAACTCAGCACGCTCGTTTCACTCGCTTTGAGCGATGAGATCGCCTTGCAAGCAAGGCTCTGGGCTAAAGATGGCGCCAAGGGCGCGATACTGAAACTCAAAGGACCGTAGGTCCGTGCTCATACCTCAAAGGGCGAAGCCCGACCCCATACCTCGTAGTCTTATGATTGATTTCCTCGCAAAATATTTCCGATTCCCGGTGGCTTTCGTGCTCTCCTTTGTGTTGAGCGCAGTATTTTTCCTTGCGATTCCGGTAATCAACGCCTTGATGTCGGATAAAGGAGTCAAGGGTGAAAAGGAACTTGAAGCGGTCACCGAAGTTGAAGTCCTGGTGAGCGAAAAGAAGCCCGAAGTCAAGCAGAAGGTGATTCGTACGATTGTGAATCCGAACCCGTTCAAGATTACCTCGAACATGGGAGTGTCCCGTAGCCAGAATTTCCAGATGGACTTGTCGCTTGCCCGCGGTGCCGCTGGCGATGGCGTGGCTGTGGGGACGGGCTCCATGGAAAACGTGGTGTACGAGGCTGGCGAAGTGGACGAACAGGCTCAAGTTTTGCGTGAAATCCAGCCCAAGTTCCCCGAAAAGGCAAAACGCATGGGCGTTTCGGGTTACGTGAAAGTATTAATTGTGATCGATGTGTATGGCGACGTGGCGCAGGCCCAGGTGTTAACGCAGGACCCGCCCGGCTATGGATTTGATAACGAAGCCTTGAAGGCTGTAAGACAGTGGAAGTTTAGCCCGGCGCAGTTGGGCGGATTCCCCGTGGCACAAAAGGCCACAAAGGAGTTCCGCTTTGTCAATTGATTTTAATTACAAATTGTTTTTCTTTTTTAAAAAGATGACAAAGGTTTTATGCGGGCGGGGCCCCAGCTCGGAGTTGCGAAGGCCGCACGGGCCCCTCCCTGCACCCTCCCCATCCTTGGCCGACGCTAATTCTGACAAAAAAAGTTATCTGCGGACAAAAAAATCTTTTTTTGTTAGTGTATTATTGTTTGCTGTTTCTGTTGAAAGTGCTTTTGCCGCAGAAGACTATTTCTTCAAGGCGAACGAGCTTTACGACCAGGGAAAGTTCAAGGAAGCGGTTCCGCTGTACCGTGCGGCCATTGACGAAGGTCGATACGAGCCTTTTGCCTGGTTCAACTTGGGCAATGCCATGGTGCAACTGGACCGTAAGCAGGTGGCGATGGTGGCTTACAAACGCACCGTAGAACTTTTGCCGACTTTTGAAAAGGCCTGGATGCTCCTCGGTGACCTTTACTATCTGGGTGGCGATGTGGGTGAGGCCATTGCGGCATACAACCGCGCCATTGAACTCGGCGTAGAATCGGACCATGTGCATTTTGCGCTGGCCGAATGCTACTTGAAGGGTCGCGACTGGACGCTTGCCCAGAAGAATTTTGAACGCGCCTTGCAGCTGAACCCCGACCGTATGGACGCGTGGTACGGTTTGGCCGAAGTATACGAAAAATTGGGCGATTACGAATACGCTATCAAGACGCTTCAGAATGCGCTTCAGATGACGGCTACCGCGGGTGCCGATGTGCACTTTACCATGGCCTATTATTACCGCAGCATGGATTCTACGAGACAATCTTTGAACGAAATGGAAAACGGAATCCTGATGGATCCGGAAAACGTTTCGGCCCGCCGCTATTTGGCGCAGATGTATGTGCAGAATAATTCTCCGTGGATGGCTATTTTCACGCTGGAAGAAGGCTTGCGTCACAATAAGGGTAAGGCGGACTTGAACCTTGATTTAGGACAAATTTACTTTACTCAGAAACGCTACGACGAAGCGTTTGATTGCTACATGAAGGCTTGGCTTGCGGGCAATTCTCAGGGGCGTATTGGTGCCGAAAACGTAGGCCACGTATTCTCGAATGCAGGCGATACCGAAAAAGCGGAGAGCCTGTACAAGCGCATTCGCGAGAAAAAATAGTGGTGTAGCGCTTGCTTCTACTTATTGTCATATATGCAGCATTTATCGGATTGGGGCTCCCTGATACGGTGCTTGGGGCGGCATGGCCCTTGATGCAGCGTGACTTGATGGCGCCTCTTTCGGCGGCGGGGCTTTTGTCGATTATCGTAAGTGTGGGAACGATTGTTTCTAGCCTGTGGACGCCGGCACTTTTGCGTTTGATGGGGACGGGCAAGCTTGTCTTTATAAGCATTGCGCTTACAGCGGCGGCTTCGTTTGGTTACGGCATTTCGAATTCTTTTGCGATGATGTGCCTGTTTGCGATTCCCATGGGAATCGGGGCGGGCGCAATCGATGTCGCGATGAACAATTTTGCGGCGATTTACTTGGAATCGAAACACACGAGTTGGCTGCATGCCAGCTGGGGCGTGGGCGCATGCCTTGGTCCTGCCTTGTTTTCGATTTCGGTGGTGACGGGTGTCGGCTGGCGTGGCGCTTACGATATGGTCGCCTTGTTGCTTGCGCTGATAGCCGTGATGATGCTTATAACGCTCCCGATTTGGAAGAAGACGGAGAAACGCGACGCCTCGCAACAGGAGTCTGCGGTAAAAGATATTTCGCTGCGGGCGGCCCTCAAGGTGCCCGGAATGAAGCTTTCTTTTTGGGTGTTTTTCTTTTATTCGTCGCTTGAAATTTCTACGAGCCTTTGGTGCGGTACTTACCTGGTGGCCCGCGGCTTCGAGCCTGAAATCGGGGCGATTGCGGTCTCGCTCATGTTTGCATCGGTCATGATTGGCCGCATTCTGAGCGGATTTTTTGCAATCAAGTTTACGGATATGCGCTTGGTGCATGCGGGTATTGCCATCGTGGTGCTTGGTTGCCTGGTGTTGGTGCTGCCTTTGCCGCTCTGGTTTACTCCGGTGTGTATTTGCCTGCTTGGGCTCGGTTGCGCTCCTGTATATCCGTCGCTGATTCACGCGACTCCAGCACGATTTGGCGAAGAACTTTCGGGCCGTGCCATCAGTATTCAAATGGCTGGTTCTTATGTGGGCTCCATTCTGATGCCGCCTGCGTTTGGTCTTGTAGCGAGCAAGACATCTGTGATTGTGTGGCCGGTGGCGCTTGCGGTGTTTGTGGGCTGCCTTTTGCTATGCGTGTGCATGCTCGATTATGTGACGCGGAAAAAGTTACATAATGCTTTTGCGACCGAGCGAATCAAGGACATATTGCACCAAGTAGAAGCGATGGCAGAACAGCGCCGAAGACTCCGTAAGGAACGCCGCCGCGAACGCCGTAAAAACAAACTGAAACAAGCGCGAATCAAGCGGAAGCTGGACAGGCAATAAGTAGGGACCGAGTCTTTTTTCTACATTTGTAAATATGGCAAAGAAGAAAAAAGTATGGAAATCTCCGGCCATGGCGCAGGCCATGCGCAGCAAAGAAGACAAACTCCGTGATACGCTTACTCAGATTGTAAGCGGACAGAGCAGACTTTTAAATCGCCCCGAAGACTTGTACGAGGCGATTGCAAACGGCATTGACGATATCGAAAACTTCAAGGATCCCAAAGACCAGCTGGAACTTTTGGCCTGGACGTTGCGAGCCGATTTTATTTCGTTCAAGGCCGACACCGACGAAGAAAAGGAATACTGGGACAACCTCTTTTACGATGCCGGAACGTTCTTTGTGGAACTGGCAACGCAGTACAGCGACAAGGATTACGTTGCGGACTTGATTCATGACCTTGCCATGCGCCATGTGGGTGGTGAAGGCCGCTCGGTGGTGTTCCTGAGTGTCGAAGAAATTTTGCCCAAGGAACGCGCGCAGGCCTTGCTCGAAGAATTGATCAACAAGGTCACCGAAGTCGACCAGGGCAACCGCGAAGATATTCTGGATGCCATTTGCGATATGGCTGATTCTATCAAGGATGCCGCGAACTTTGCGAAGGCGGCCCTCCTCAAGGACCCGGACAAGAGCAATGCAACGCTTATTGATATTGCTAATGCCCAGTTTATGGCAGGGAATATTGAACTTGCTAAGCAGTGGCTCGGCGATGTCCGTAACCCCGGCTCCGAAGACGAAGAAGCGTACCTGGATTTGCAGGCCGCTATTGCCGACAAGGAAGGTCGCAAGTCCGATTGCATCAAGATTGCCCGCACTTTGTACGAAACCTTCCCGAAGGTGATGAACCTCGGGCGTTTGGCCGCATTCTTGCCCGAAGCGGAAGCCGACCGTGTGCTCAAGGAACATGAACAGTTCCGTAACGGTAATACGGCGAATCTCGAATTTATGCAGTTGCTCGCTGGCATGAAGCGTTACGAGCAGCTTTCGGGCTACGTGGACCGCTACGAAAAGGATTTGACGACGCTCGATGCCGAAGAACTGACTGAACTTGCCGATGCAATTGAAAAGGACGGCCAGAAGGCTCTTGCCGACCACATTCGCGACTGGATTGTGGAAGAACCCGAAGATGCCCAAGCCTTTGATGACAAGGATTAATTTTTGATGGCGAATTTTGGTCATGTTTACTTGATTGGTGCAGGCCCCGGCGATCCGGGTCTTTTGACCCTTCGTGGAAAAGATATCCTTGAAAAAGCCGATGTGGTGGTGTACGACCGCTTGGTTTCTCAGGCGATTCTCGGAATGTGCAATCCGAAGGCGAAGATGGTTGACGTGGGCAAGATGCCGACGCATCACAAGGTGAAACAGTCCGAAATCAATAAGCTCTTGGTACAGTTCGCGAAGGAATACCCGCAGGGTGTTATTGCCCGCCTCAAGGGCGGTGACCCGTTCGTGTTCGGGCGCGGCGGTGAAGAAGCGTTGGAACTGGTGGCGGCCGGTGTCGAATTCGATGTGGTTCCCGGCATTACATCGGCTATTTCGGTGCCTGCCTACGCGGGCATTCCCGTGAGCCACCGCGGCATCGCGACGAGTTTCCATATCATTACCGGGCACGAAAAAGCCGAATCGAACGGAGAACTTTCGCTCGATTTTGAAAATCTCGCGAAGTGCCCCGGCACGCTCATCTTCTTGATGGGTATTGCCAACATGGATTTCATTGCCAAGCGCCTCATTGAATGTGGCAAGGACCCGAAAACTCCGCTTGCCTTTATCGAAAAGGGCACGACTCCGTACCAGCGTACTGTTATGGCGACGCTCGAAACGGCGGGGGAGACGATTGTTCGCGAAAACGTGACTGCCCCTGCAATTACGATTATGGGCGGCGTTGTTGAACTTGGCAAGACTCTTGCTTGGAAAAAGAATTTGCCGCTTTCGGGCAAGCGCCTGGTGGTGACTCGCGCTGCAAAGCAGGCCAGCGGGATTTCCGCCCGACTCTCGGCTCTAGGCGCCGAAGTCATCGAGACTCCGATGATCGAAACTCGAACTTTGGAATGTCCACTTGTCATGGCGCAAGCGCATGACAGCATCGGCTCGGCAATGCCTGTCTGTGAACAGCCTGTCACTGCACTCGCCTCGCATGTCATTGCGAACCCCGAAGGGGCGCGGCAATCTCGCCCTGCCGACTTCAGCTCTCTCGCAAACTTCGACATTCTCGCGTTCACGAGCACGAATGGCGTGGAAAGCTTCTTCAAGCAACTGCTCGCATCAGGTCGCGACATCCGCATCCTTGCCGGCAAGAAAATTGCGAGTGTGGGGAAGATTACCGAAAAGAAGTTGCTCGAATACGGCATTCGCTGCGACTACGTGCCCGAAGACCATACCGGCGAAGGATTAGGGAAACTGTTGGCTGCATTGAACCCCATACCCCAAAGCACCGAAGGTGCGACCTCATACCCCATACCTCGCATTCTCCTTTTGCAGGGTAATCTCGCCGACGATACTTTGCTGAATCTTTTGCCGCAGGCGACCCGATGGGTTGTTTATGAAACGCTCCCGGTGTCGGAATTGCCCGATTGGAAGCGTGAAGCCGTCGAGAACGCCGATGCCGTCGTATTCGCCAGCACCAGCGCCGTAGAGAATTACTGCAGTGTCATCCTGAGTGGAGTGCGAAGCACGGAATCGAAGGATCTAAATAGAGATTCTTCGACTACGCCTAACGGCTTCGCTCAGAATGACAATAATGCTTGTTATCCTCGAAAATCTTTTTGCATCGGCCGCATGACGGAATCTGCCGCAAAAAGTCACGGCTTTGAAACCGTTACCTCCGACGAGACGACCATGGATTCCCTCGTGAAAAAGATTGTAGAATTTTACACTAAAAATTCCTAGTCACTGTCTACTTCCCACTGTCTACTGCGAACTACTATGAAAGCTATTCTGATTATCGCGCATCACTGCATTTTGCCGGGGGCCTACAAGGGCTTCGAAGGTATTTTGGACAAGCTTCATCATGATTTGCCCGGTACGCGCGTGGCAAGTACGAGCCTGTTGGATTTGGAAAATGACTTGCGCACGCTTTTGCGCGAAGACATAGAGTCGGTGACGCTCCTGCCGTTCCTCTTGTTGAACGGTCAGCATTCAAAAAATGACGTGCCGCGCGTGGTCGCGAAGCTGCAGGCTGAATTCCCGCAGATTCCCATTACGTTGATGCCTTGCCTCGGTGACTGGAAAGAATTTGCAAGCATGGTCGTCGCTGGCGTCCGCAATGCCCAAATTGAAAATCCTCAAAGCGCCTCGGGCGCGACCTCACACCCCAAAGCTCCGCAGGAGCGTGCCCACACTTCAAACCTCTTCTCCATCGAATTAAATCTCGAAGGCCGTAATGTGCTGGTAGTAGGTGGTGGCCGCATTGCGCTTCGTAAAGTGAAGACCCTTTTGCCTACGGGAGCCCGCATCACTGTTGTAGCCCCGCAGTTCGATCCTGAATTTACCACGATCCCGTCTATCGTCTTAAAAAGCCGTCCCTACGAACCGCTCGACCTTCGCGGAATCTTTATGGTCTTTATCTGCACCGATAAGCCCGACATCAATGCGCAGGTGTCTAATGATGCTCGCGCTCGGCGCATTTTGGTGAATAATGCCTGTGATTACCTCGACGGCGATTTTATTGTGCCTGCCCGCATGGATTTTGGCGAAAACATCGCCGTAACGGTCTCCACACAGGGACGCGCCCCTTCACTTGCCAAAAAGCTCAAACAGAAAATCCAGACCGAATGGGCCGAAGGCCTTGAACAGGTCGAACGCGATTTTTTACATTAAATAATAATCATTCCACATCTCACATTTCACACTTGATATGATTATCCGTCCACGTCGTTTACGCAAGAATGCAACTATCCGCAACATGGTGGCAGAAACCGCCGTGAATCCCGATTCCCTCGTTTACCCGATGTTCGTGGTCGAAGGGGAGAATGTCAAAGAAGAAATTCCTTCGATGCCGAACCAGTACCGCTTTAGCATCGATGAAATCTTGAAGGAACTGGAAAGCTGCGTGGCAGTGGGCGTTAAGTCCATTTTGCTTTTTGGCATTCCTAGCTACAAGGACGAAATGGCAACGTCTGCTTATGACGATGACGGAATCGTGCAACGTGCGGTTCGCTCGATCAAGGCGAAGTTCCCGGATTTATATGTAATTACCGATGTGTGCCTTTGCGAATACATGAGCCATGGTCACTGCGGAATTGTCAAGGACGATGGCGATGTCGATAACGATCCGACGCTTGAACTTTTGGCAAAGACGGCGCTTTCGCACGCCGAAGCCGGTGCCGACATGGTAGCGCCCTCCGATATGATGGATGGTCGCGTGGCTGCAATCCGTGCAAAGCTTGATGAAAACGGATACCAGAATTTGCCGATTATGGCATACAGTGCCAAGTTTGCAAGTGCTTACTACGGCCCGTTCCGCGATGCGGCGGATTCCGCACCGCATTTTGGTGACCGCAAGAGTTACCAAATGGATGTTCGCAATGGTCGCGAGGCCTTGCATGAGGTAGAACTCGATTTGGAAGAAGGTGCGGACATTGTAATGGTCAAGCCTGGGCTTGCCTTCCTCGATGTCTTGCGCGAAACGGCTGAATTGAGCAATGTGCCTGTGGCCGTTTATAATGTCAGTGGCGAGTATTCCATGGTGAAGGCCGCTGCTCAACAGGGGTGGATCAATGAAGAGGCGATTATCCGCGAAAACTTGATTGCCTTCAAGCGTGCCGGTGCCGACATCATTATTACCTACCACGCCAAGGAAGCCCTGGAAAAAGGTCTGGTATGAACCATTTTTTAAGCGAAAAACTTTTTGCAGAAGCCAAGGGCCTGATGCCCGGTGGTGTGAATAGCCCGGTACGTGCCTACGGCAATGTGGGCGCAACCCCTCCGTTTATCAAGTGTGCCAAGGGCAGCCACATTTACGATGTCGATGGCAACGATTACATCGATTACGTGGGCAGCTGGGGCCCCATGCTTTTGGGGCATGCTCACGATGCCGTGATTAAGGCGGTGGCCGAAACGGCTCAGAATGGTCTCAGTTTTGGCGCTCCCTGCGGACTGGAATCGGAACTTGCGAAGCTTGTGATGGAACTTGTGCCGAGCGTCGAGATGATCCGCATGGTCAACAGCGGTACCGAAGCCACCATGAGTGCCATCCGTGCGGCGCGTGGTTTCACGGGCCGCGACAAGATTGTCAAGTTTGAAGGTTGTTACCACGGCCATAGCGATAGCTTGCTGATTAAGGCGGGCTCGGGGATGCTTACCACTGGTAAGCCGAGCAGCAAAGGCGTGCCGGCGGACCTCGCTAAATACACGCTGACGCTCTCGTACAATGACGTGGCCGGCGTCCGTGAATTGTTCGATAAAATTGGTGACGAAATTGCGGGCGTCATTGTAGAACCCGTGGCCGGCAATATGGGCGTGGTGCCCGCGAAGCCTGAATTCTTGAAGACGCTTTCCGAAGAAACCAAGAAACATGGCGCACTCTTGATTGTAGACGAAGTCATGACCGGTTTCCGCGTAGACATTCACTGCGCACAGGGCTTGTACGGCATCAAACCGGACCTGACGACTTTTGGTAAGATTATCGGTGGCGGCATGCCGGTGGGCGCTTATGGCGGTCGCTTGGATGTCATGCAGCAGATTGCGCCGCTCGGCGGAATTTACCAGGCGGGAACCCTGTCGGGTAACCCGGTGGCGATGGCCTCGGGCCTTGCCACGATGCGTGAACTGAAGGCTCACCCCGAATACTATGTGCACGCCGAAGCAATGACAAAGCGCCTGATTGAAGGACTTAAAGACGCCGCGAAGTCGGCGGGAATTCCGCTTGCGACAAACCAGGTGGGCTCCATGGGTTGCATCTTCTTTACGGAAGGCCCGGTCACGTGCTTTGCCGACGTGCAGAAGTCTGACTTGGATTTGTTCCGCCGCTACTTCCTTGGAATGCTCGACGAAGGCATTTACCTTGCCCCGAGCCAGTTCGAGGCAATCTTTGTGAGTGCGGCCCATACCGAAGCTGACATTGACCGCACCGTTGAAGTCGCTAAGAAAGTATTCAAAACTCTATAACAACGTCATTGCGAGGAGCCGTAGGCGACGAAGCAATCCATGGATGAAATTAATGAGGATTTAAATGATTGTATCTTGGATGACCACCAACAAGTGTAACCTGACCTGTAAGCACTGCTACCAGGACGCGGGCGAAAACAAGGCTGCCGAACTCACGACGCCGGAGGCCCTCAAGCTGATTGACGAAATCGCGAAGGCGGGATTCAAGATTATGATCTTTAGTGGCGGCGAGCCCATGACCCGCCCGGATATTGTGGAACTGGTCGCGCATGCCTCGAGCAAGGGGCTTCGCCCGGTGTTCGGTACCAACGGTACGCTCATTACGCACGACCTGGCTTTTGAACTCAAGAAGGCCGGTGCGATGGCCATGGGCATCAGCATCGACAGTATCGACCCTAAGCGCCATAATGATTTCCGCGGGCTCCCGAACGCCTTCGAACTCACGATGATGGGTATCGAGAATTGCAAGGCGGCGGGCCTCCCGTTCCAGATCCACACGACCATTATGGACTGGAACCAGAACGAGATTTTCGACATCATGGACTGGGTCAAGGAAATCGGTGCAGTGAACCACCAGATTTTCTTCTTGATTCCCGTGGGTCGCGGCAAGGAAATTGAAGGTCACGCGCTCCGCGTTGCCGAATACGAGGGCCTGCTCCGCAAGATTATGGAAAAGAGCCGCACGCTCGGTATCCCCGTGAAGCCGACCTGCGCCCCGCAGTTCCTGCGCATAGCAGACCAATTGGACATCAAGACACGTTACAGCCGTGGATGCCTCGCCGGTATCGACTACTGCATCGTAAGCCCCATCGGTAAGGTGCGCCCCTGCGCCTACATGATGGAAGAGGCTGGCGACGTGCACGATACTCCATTCGACGAAATCTGGGCGAACGCCGACGTGTTCAAGAACCTCCGCACCAAGGCGTACTCCGGTGCCTGCGGCAAGTGCAAGTTCAACGACCGCTGCGGCGGTTGCCGCGCCCGTGCCGCTTACTATCATGACGGCGACTACATGCAGGAAGACTCCTACTGCGCCTACGGGAGAGGAATTAAGTAAACAGTGTGCGATGTGAAATGTGTGATGTGGAATGATTGATATCTAATTTCACACTTCACATTACACACTTCACATTGTGGCGAAGTCACATAAACCACAAACCACGAATCACATCAACATGGATAACACGAACGACGACGAACGTTACATGCGCATGGCGCTTCGCGAGGCGCAAAAGGCTTTCGACGAGAAGGAAATTCCCATCGGTTGCGTGATTGTGAAAGATGGGGTTGTTATCGGTAAGGGTCACAATCAGATTGAGATGCTCAAGGACGCCACCGCCCATGCAGAAATCCTTTCGATTGGAACGGCGGCGAGTCATCTTGAAAACTGGCGTCTGGACGGTTGTACTTTGTATGTAACGCTCGAACCCTGCCCGATGTGCGCCGGTGCCATTCTCAACAGCCGAATCAGCCGTGTGGTCTATGGTTCCCCGGATACCCGCTTTGGCGGTTGCGGCACGACTATCGACGTAATCTCGAATAACGCTCTCAAGCGCGAGGTCGAAGTGGTGGGCGGAGTGCTCGCTGATGAATGTCTAGGCCTTTTGAAGGCTTTTTTCCAGAAAATGCGCCTTGAAAAAGGCGATAGCGGCAACAAAGGGGAAAATTAATTCAGAATTCAGATTTGTGAATTCGGAATTATTTTAACCCAGAACCTTGTTTTTCGGATTGTTTTGGAACTTGAACTCCAGATTCCGAAATCCTAGTTGTTTTAACTCTGAAATCCGAATTCTGAATTCCGAATTACTATATTCATAGTATGAATTTCTTTAAGCTTTTTACGAGCGCTAGCGCTCTTTTTGTCCTTTGTGCTTGCGACGGGAACGAATTTACTCTCTCGTTCAACACTCAAAATGCTCCACAGCAGACCTATTTCCTCGAATCTTCCTTGAACGCGATCCTTCCGACGACAGATTCTGTGTCCGGAACGCCCGAAGCGATGAATACGCACCTCAATGTCCGTGCGACCAATTCGCTTTTGACCGCGTACGATGATGGTTCTGCCAAGTTCCAGCTCAAAATCGACTCTGTGGACTACAAGTCCGACAAACGTACGGTCGAAGAATTCAGCAGCATGGAACGCTACATGTCTACCGAACATTTCCAGTTCAAAATGGCTAAAGATGGCGATATCCGCGATGCAGTCATTGAAGATTCCGTGATGCTCGGGACTGAGGCCTTGGACCTTATCCGTATTTTCCTCAAGGTGCAGCCGCTTTTGCCAGGCAAGCCGGTCAAGCTTGGCGAAACATGGGACCGCCAGGTTGAAATACCGGGTACGTCTAAAAAGACGATGGTCTACAAGTCCTTTACGCTCGAAGACCATTACGTTCATGATGGTGTCCAGATGGCCAAGATTGGCATGAACATCAAGTACAAGGAACTTGCTGATTCGACCTCTGACTTGCGCATGGAAAGCAAGGGCTTTATCGTGGGTACAGGTACAATCCTGTTCGATATGACGCATGGTGCAATTTCGAGTGTGAAAATGGAATTGTCTGGCGACCTGAGCGTTAACGACATTGTCGCTGACAACGTGATTCCCGATATGCATGTGATTCAGAAAATTAAGCTGAGGAGTGAATTTTGATTTTAGGCATTAAAAAATGGTCGGGGTTAGCCTTAACGTCGCTTTTGTTTGCCTGTGTCGCGGTGGCAGGGGAGATGCCCTTTCCGCCAATTGAAAATGGCAAGGTAAAACTAGTGGTGGCGGATAGCCCTTACTTGTTGGAACAGGGGGCTGTTTTCTCTGCAAAAGATACCCTGGAAATTGAACCGGGTGTTACGGTCTTGATGGGTGAATACGCAAAGCTCATGTTTCGTGGATCGGTAAAGATTATCGGTACCGATGCTGCTCCCGTGGTCTTCAAGAGCGCCGATTCCGTGAAGAGCTGGAACGGTGTTCATTTTGTATCGGCCAACCGTCCGTTTGAAATCAAGAACTTGATTATTGAAAATGCCTTCCGCAATACGGTATTCCGTTCCAAGGGTATTTTTGAAAACGTGAAGTTCGTGAACAACTACTACGGCCTCTGGATTGACGATGTGCCCGAAGTTTTCTTGGCTCGTTGCGAATTCGTGCGCAACCGTTTCGCACTTTCGATTCGTGCGGGGCAGGTTGTCTCTGCCGATACCAAGATCAACGACAACGTTTACGGCCTTTATCTTGAACCCGGTGGAAAGTTTGATGGAGACAAGAGCTTGATCAAGGATAACCTTGAAGCTGACGTGCGCAATGAAGCAGAAGAACTTGCCGCACAGGGCAAGCGTGTGAACAGGAATATTTGGCATCGTATAGAAACCGCTTTCTAAGAGGTTGATTTAAGTGCAAGAAGCTTTTCGCAGGTCCATACGCAAGATGACGGGCAATAGCGTCCGTCTATCGGTATGCCCAAACCGCTCGACGATGGTGGCGACACTTTCTCAGTCGATGATGGTGACCTGGTCGATTGTGTTGCATGAACACTTGGATGCGATGCTGAACGATCCTGCGGTAAACGTGGGGACGACGGAACTGATTTCTTTCAGTGAAACGGCGTGGAAACTGGCCGATTCCAGCTTCCCGCAGATCAAGGCCGATGCGAACAAACTCTACGACGAATTCCGTACCAAGTGGATGCAGCGCTTTTCGACTGACGAAGTGATGCGTCTGCTTTTGGAAGGCGGCGACTTCCTGCATCACGACGAAGAAAAGGGCTGGGCGTTGACCGTCAAGAACAACAAGCAGGATATCAACGCTTTCTATTCGGCGACGATTCACCTGCTGGTAAGCGACGCCGAACCGTTGTTCGTCCGCATGCACGGGCGCGTGATGCAGTTGCAGGAAAAGTTGTGCAAGTATTGGTATTCCGAAAGCGCCGTGGATGCGGTTTCCAAACTGCTCCCCAGTTTGGAAGCGTCGCTCCGCGATAAAGAAAACTCCATGGTCGTTTCGCTGCGTAGTTCGTTGAACACGCTTGCCAAGAAACGTTTTGCCGCTGCCTTCAACACCAAGAATCCGCCGCATTACTACAGCTCGGCTGCTTCTTGTGCGCGTAACGTGGGCCGTTTCTGGAATCCGCATTACGCTTACGAAAACGGGTTTCTCGCCTTTACCGATGACTTTTGTGATTATGCCCGCGGGCTTACCCTCCAGATTATTGAATGGTACCAGAGCAAGTGGGCTTTGTTCTTGCGCGGATTCTCGCGCGGTCAATTGAATTTGTTTGAAACAACGGACCCTTCGAGGTCCTAAAAGATGCAGGTATGAAATGAAAAATGCATTCCAAATCATTTTAGCGCTTACCATTGTGGGACTCCTTGCCCTGGTGATTGCTGCCTTCTATTTTGGCGCACCACTTTTTGGCTGGGTTATTATGGCTGCCATTTTTGCCGTGTTTATCGGAGAACAACTTGTTGCCCTCAAGACGGTGAAGCAGATTGCCGTTGAAACTGATATTCTGGAAACCTGCGAAAAGCGTGGTGGCTATGTGAGCGGTGACGGTGTGGTTGCAAAGCGTGTCGCTCTTGCCCGTAATCTGCTTGCCAAAAACATTCGCCTCGATTCCTCGATGGCATATGAAGTGCTTTCGAACAGTGTTGAAATTGCGGTCCCGAAGAGCGCCGGCGGTACGGTGATTCTGCTTGGCTTGATGGGTACGTTCTTTGGTCTTATGTATTCAGTGGCAACTGCCGGCGGTGCAATTGACAATTCCACGACGCAGGGCACGCTCGATACCATTCAGCTGTTGTTCCAGAACATGAAAGGCATTTTCGGTACTAGCCTTTGTGGCTTGTTTGCTGCCTTGATTTTGAATGCTAGCCGCAACATGATGGTTTCTGCCCGCGACACGTTTGTCGCGCGCCTCGATGCCCTGACGCTTGACTTGCAGGGTGCTGCCGGCGATGGCAGCGAAGAAGCTCAAGCCCAGACGGAACTCGAACGCCTGTTTGATTCTGTCGAAAAGAATCTCTCTGTTGTCGCGTCTTCTGTCAAGGAAGGACTCTCGGGCGTTGTCTCCATGGTAGGCGATGAACTTTCTGCGATGACTTCGAAGTTGAACGAATCCTTGGCCAATGTCTCTCAGAACATGAACAAGGCTGTCGAAAACCTGGGCCCCTCGGTCAAGGATTCTCTGTCGGGCGCATTCACTCCGATGGAACAGAACATCAAGACGCTTTCTGCTTCTGTGGAATCGATCCCGGGCAAGCTTGACGAAAAGTTGAACGGTATTTCTACGACGCTCAAGAGTTCTCTCGAAGGCGTATCCGGAAACGTGGAAACGGCTCTTGCCAAGGTCGCTTCCGATGTGAAGGCGGGCCTCGATGGCGTTGCTTCGGCAACGGAATCGGCCATGAACGATTCGACGAAAAATATTGCTGCTGCCGTGGCTGATCAGGTCAAGCAGTCCGACGAACAGTGGAAATCCTTCATGGAACGCCTTTCTGCCGAAACGCTCAAAAACGTGGACAGCCAGAAAGAAGGCCTCGAAACCCTCAAGAAAGTGGCTTTGCAGGTGGCCGAAAAGGCTCAGGCTGGTTCTGCCGAACTCAGCAATTCTGTTGCCGAAAAACTTTCTGCTCTTTCTTCGGATATTCTCGGCGCATTCCAGAAACTTTCCGAAACTTCTGCCGTGCTGCTTGAAGCTCAGAAGGCTCTCACCGAAAGCATTGACAACCGCGTGGTCAAGGAAAAGGAAGCAACCGACGCCCTGGGCGGCAACATCGTGGAAACCGCGGAACTCATGCGCGTGAACCAGTCCGAACTCAGCGCGAACCTCGAAATGCTGCGTGCCGGCCTCGAAACGATTCTCGAAAAGCTCTCTGGCGATACCGCCGAACGCGACGAAGAAGAAAGCTTTGTGGAACACCTCAACCAGTCTCTGGAGGCCTTCCACGAACGCGCCAGCGAAGTGCTTATGGAAAACGCCGTCAAGACGCAGGAAATCTTGCTCGAAGTTTTGGAACAGACTCAACGTTCTGCCGTTCAGCAGCCTAAGGTCGAGGGCTAAGCATGCGCTTCAAGAAAGACGAAAACAGCAATCCTTGGATGGCGTACACGGACTTGGGTGTTGCCCTGGTTTCGTTGTTCATCCTCGCGTTTGTGGCCATGGCAACCCTTAAGGAACAGAAGGCCGAAGACCTGACGCGTACCGAAGAAGAAGTGCTCAGCTGCCAGGAACAGATGCGAAAAATTGCGGCTGAACGTAACGCGCTTTTGTCCAAGAGCCTGCAGACTTCTATCGAGGCGGGGCTCATTGCTCTCGAAGACGGCAAGATTCAGATTCAGGCTTCGTTCTTATTTCCGATTAACGGTGCAGACCTTACCAAAGAGGGCGAGGGCGTGATTCGCGGCATTAGCAAGGGCCTTCTGGAAGCTCTTGATTCTACGGATGTGATTATGGTGAGTGGCTTTACTGACGATACCCCGGTGAAGTCCAAGACTTATACCAACTGGAACCTTTCTACCGAACGCGCCGTGAACGTGGTCAAGACTTTGATTGCGCAGGGGTTTCCGCCCGACAGGCTCTTTGCCGCGGGCTTTGGCGAACACATGCCCAAGTACCCCAACGACAGCGAAGAACACCGCCGCCTGAACCGCCGCGTAGAAATCGGTGTGACCCCGCTCCAGAAAATGTCGAAGGAGTAGTAAGGCCTTTATGCAGGAACGCTTGGAAACATTGCGTACGGGAATCGATGCTATCCGCAAGAGTGGGAAGCTGCCCCATTGGCGTATGGTCTATGCCGAAAACCTGCTGAACCGTGCCGGAGAATATCTGGCGGTCGATAGGCTCCCTGAAGCGAACATGGTGGCCGATAAATTGGATCGTTGGATCAAGACGCATACGCCGCGTGGTGATTCGTCTGAACGATTCTCCGAAAACCCCATGGTTTTCTGGAATGCTGAAATGCTTTTGGGCATGTCTGCCAAATTGAAGCAGACCCTGCTTGAAAAACGCCAGCTTGTTCCTTCTACGGAACGTGAATCGACGATTCGCCGCTTGACTCTGGTTGAAGGCTGGATTCGCGAAGGTAAACTTTTACAGGCTCATGAAGAACTTTTGTCGCTTCGTACGGCGCTCATTGCCCGCTTAAGGCGTAGTTTCCGTGCCCGCTTGGTGGCTACCGACTTGTATCACGGCTCGGTGCAGCCAGCCGGAAGCCTGGTTGGACCGTACAATGCCTTGCATACGCTTGAAGAAACCTTCCATGTGGTGGGCGAACGCGACCCGATCTGGATCGAAGACTTCCTCGAAATCTATAACGACTTGTTCCGTATCGTGGAACGTCTCGTCCCCCAAGAAAAAAAATAGAGCTTGCGCTCTATTTTTTTGAATTATGAATTTCAAAATTCATAATTAAGATTTTAAATAATCGCGGCGAAGCCGCCTGAAAGAAATTCTGAACTCCGAATTCTGAACTCCGAATTTATTAAAATCCGATACTCAGCTGGCCCATGTAGATACGTTCTTCGTCCTGGCCGGTGTAATAACCGAGTTCTTCAGCCCAAGTAGCGAATTCGACCGTAATGAATCGGAGCGCTTCTATGGCGAAACCGGCAGAGGGGTAGCCGCCCTTGAAACCACCCGAAAGGCGTAGGGCGAGGGCTCGGATTTCGTTGTTGTAGCCCGGCCATGCAAGCAAGTTCTGCTCGACTTCAAGACCCATGTTCAGGTGTGAGAATACCTTGTAGTTCCTTTCGCTGCTGAATGCGTCGGCATAGTCGCAAGCGATATTGAACTTACGGGCGTAACCGGTGTTCTTGTTGAAGAATCGGGGACTGTAGTTGAAACCTGCGGTAAAGTTCGGCGTGATTTTGTCGCCAGCCAGTTCTTTAAAGTAGACGTCACGAAGAGATGCGCCGACTCTGAATTCACGGGTGAGCTGGTAGAGTACGCCCAAATCGATACCGGCAGAAACGGATTTGAAGTCAAAAATGTTGTCGGTGACATCGTGGTAGCGGTCTTCAAGGGTATCTTGCAGAGCGTCGTAGTTCAGCACGTCTACAGTAATCATTTCGACTTTCTGACGCTTGGCCATCTTGACGCCCAAACCGACAGAGAGGTTGTTTGTGAATCCGTAAGAAACACCCGCCTGGGCCACGCCGTCGACGTAGAAGGTATCGATTGCGAGGAACGGAAGAATAAGGCCTCCGTCCAGGTAAGGCGCGACGTTACCGTCAACCCAGATTGCACCGCCGAATCCGTGGAACGCCATTTCGGCATCCATCTTGATTTTCATGGTCAGGTACTTGTGATCGTAATTGTTCAGCTTGTGGACCAGTTCGGGGTGAGCGGCGAGAGTGTCCAAGAGAACGTTGGACTGGCTCAGACCATTATCGTTGGCGTAGTTTCTTGCGTTCTTGTAAATTTTCTGCAAGTCCTTTGCCACGCTGTAGGTCGAAAAGTAGGTTTCGAACGGACCTGCACCTCCCAAGTTCAAGCGCATGTCGCCCAAAAAGTTGCGGGGGTAGTAACCTTGTTCTGGGCGCTTTTCGAAGTTGCCCAAACGGTTAATCTGGCTCAAGCCTGCGTAGTTGAAGTAGATTGCTTCCTTGTCGTCGACGAGGGCTACGTGAGCGTTACCCATGGCTTCGGCACGCAGGGAATGGTGCGTCGGGGCCTTGGCTGCGAAAGAGGCGACTACAAGTGCTAAAATCAAGAAAAACAGAATTTTTTTCATCGCTTAGTTCCTCCCTTCAAACCACTTCATAAAGCGCTGCTCGTTATAGTTTGCCCAGCATCCGCCAATGTACTTCTTTCGGAATTCAAGATTGTAGGAGGGGGGATAATGGGTGTCCTTTGCTACGGCTCTCTTGTATGCAATAAACTCTTCGAAGGGCAGTTTTTGCGGGTTGAAACCTAGGCCGGCTGCAAAAACAAAGCGATGGTCGTCAGAGGCTACGCGATCTTGGTATTTGGGGTGGACAAATTTCCATTCATTTTCGAGCTCACGGTCTTTTTCAGCCTCGTTTTTGCCGTTGGCGATGATTATGCCGTTCATGTCGATATCGACGGTCGTATATTTTTCGTTCGGACCGGCTTTTTTGACAACACGGAGATCTCTGATGGCGGTCTTTCCGGCGGTAACGTTTTTAAGAATTATATCGTTGTCGTATACGATTTCGTTTGTCTTGTCGCTCACGTCTTCGTCAATTTCTCCATCGCCGTCGTTGTCTTCGCCGTCGTAGATTTCTTCATCGACGCAACCGTCTCCATCGTCATCTATAATGTCGCTATAGCCGAACTGGCCGATGATGATGTTCAATGTCTTGGCTTGCTGGTCCTCGTTATTCTTGGCATCTTCGGTTTCCTTGGCCAATGCGCCGCACATGCTGCTCACGGCTGTGTGCTGGGCGTCTTCTTTCAAGTTGTCAAAGCCTTGCAGATAGCTGTCGAACATCTTGGTCATGCTTTCGGGACTTTCTTCGCATGTCTTGAAGACTGCGTTGAATGATTCCACGGTTTCGGCCGGGTCGTTCTTAAGATTGTTCAAGACGGAAGCCATGTCGCAGGAATTGTCCTGGTTCTTTTGCAGGGAGCAGCCGTTCATGCCGGCCGTCGTTTTGCGCAGCACGAGCATGGTTTTCATCATCTGGAGAACCATGTAGCCTTCGGAAAAGGACTTATAGGTAACAATGCTGTCGGTTTGTCCGGCCTTGTCGCGCTTGATAAACTGGTCTGCAATGACGTTTACGGAATCAATGGTGGTCTGGAGTTGTGCTGCAGTTTCGTCAGACATTCCCGAGAAAGGAACCTTGGAATCGCGGCTGGCGTTTACGTAGGCAAGAAGCGAAAATACGTTGGTTTCCTGGGTGCCGTTCAGCATGCGGTTCAGAGTCGCCTTCATGAGTCCGAACCAGGCCTGGGAATAGTTGGAGTCGGCGGCGATGGCCTTGTTGAAATAATACTCGGCTTCGGAGTATTCGTTATTGCGGATCTTCTTGTAGCCTTCGTAGGTGAGGGCTTCCGCGTCGTTGTCCTTGATGTTGATGCTTTCAGTCGGGTTAAAGATGTTGCATCCGGCAATCCCTAAAGAAATTATAAATGCCGAAGCCCATAAAAATTTGGATTTACGTACGTTTTTCATTACACTTTTCCCATTTTCCCAAAAGATAACATTATTCTTACAAAAAGACATCTATTATCTGTTTTTTGTGAGGTTTTTTGAAATTCTTTCGATAAACGCGGGTTTTTAGGGCTTGTTTTTCATAATTTGGTAAAATATCTATCTTTGTAGTATGGAATCTTATCGAGAGTATTTTCCGACAAAGGCTTTTCGCTTGGCCGAAATGCGACTTGCAACCCTTTTGAGGGAGGAAAGGGATCGCTTAGATGCCATTGCGGCGTCTATGGGCCGCGAATCTGCGATAGGACCCGATAACTTGCTGCAGGAACTCCCTAAGGTTATGGAGTTCACCCGCGAATATCACCGGCTTTTTTCGGAGTATTTGGATGCGGTTTTGCCGCAGCAGCCGCGCCCGATCCAGTGTAGGCCCGCTTGCGGAAATTGCTGCCATCATTACCCCATGTCGGTAGAACCTTTTGAACTGGTGACATTGTATTGCGACCTCCGGGGGCGGAATGACTTGCTCGATATTATGGAGGCGTGCCAAGTAAGGTCGTCGCTGTTCAGTAAGTTTTTTGAGACGCGCCGCGCCGAGGGGGCGGTGCCTGCCCAAATGGATTTGGACGATTACGCCGAAGACAAGGCCTTGCACGATTATTTTAGCGCCTGGAATCCGTGCCCGTTTTCGGACAAGAAAGGCGATTGTACGGTGTACCCGCTGCGTCCGGTGTCTTGTCGGATGTATTTTAGCGAAACAGACCCGAAGTTTTGCACTCCGGAGCATTTGCAGACGCCCGAAAACGATAGCTACATTGTTTACTTGCCGGATAGCATCGAAGATGCCGTGTACGGAATCTCGGAACATTATTCGTTGCTGGATTTGCCCGAAAGCTACTTTGGCGGACTCTTGGCCGTGAACCGCTTTGAAGGTCTGATTGGCGAAAAATGAATTTGTTCGGATTGCAACTTGATCTGTTCGGGAACAATACCGATGCTCCCAAGGAACCGGCGAAGCCGAAAGTTCCGGCATCGGTTTCGCAGAACGGATTGGTGCATTTCAAGTACAATACGCAACTCAAGAAGAGCATCCGTTGCAAGGGGGGAGTGCTGTTTGGCCACCCCGAAGTGATTTTGCCTGCCTACATGAAGGACCCCGAGTTTGCGCCGGCGCGTGAACTTGCCGCCGAATGGGCGGAACACGCTGTAAAACGCAAGACGGCAAAGAACAAGGCGATTATCAAGGACTTGGTGAGCCGTTTTTGGACTCTTGTCGAGCAAATTTTGGCTGACCGCGGCGATGAATCCTTGTCGAGCAAGGGAAGGCTTCCGCCTATAAAGCCGCAGGGCAAGTATCATAACCTGAACGATGTGCTTGCCGCCATCAACAGCACTTATTTTGAAGACAAACTAACTTGCCGTATCACGTGGAGTAATCGCATAGGCGGGCTCAGCTTCCATTCGGTCCGTCAAGATCCTGTGACCGGCGAAGAATTCCACCTGATTAGCATCAGCAAGGGCTACGATGCCGCCAACTGCCCGGAGTATGCCGTGGCCGGTGTGGTGTACCATGAATGCTTGCATATCGCGATTCCTGTTGAAATCAAGAACGGTCGCCGCATTGTGCATGGCCGTAACTTTAGACGTCGCGAACGCCAGTACATCTATTACGATGAATGGATTCACTGGCACAATCATGTGCTTCCGCTGAATATCCGCAAGATGCGGAGACACGCAGAATTGTAATGCAGTAGACGGTAGACAGTAGGCAGTAGACAGTAATTGGCGCTGAGTCCTTCCTACTTCCTACTTCCTACTTCCTACATTTTTCTACATTTGTCCTCGTAAAATTAACAAGGACCAAATTATGGCAATGCAAGATATGAATGACCAGGTTCAGGCTCGCCTCGCGAAGCTTGCGAAGTTCAAGGAAATGGGTGTGGAGGCTTATCCGCACAAGTTCAACCGTACGCACGATTCCAAGGTTTTGAAAGAAAACAAGGCTGCCCTGATGGCGTCTGGTGAAGAAGTTGCTTTTGCTGGCCGCGTGGTTCGCTTCAACCGCAAGGGAAAGATGTGCTTTATGCACCTGAAGGACCGTTATGGCCGCTTGCAGGTGGTGGTGGCCCGCGACGAGGTGGGCGAAGAAAACTACGAAATCGTCAAGATGACCGACCTCGGTGACTTTATCGGCGTAAACGGTTTCATGTTCGAAACCCAGACGGGCGAATACTCCGTGCACGTGAAGAAGGTGACCATGCTTTCGAAGGCTGTGCGCCCGCTTCCGGTCGCTAAGGAAAAGGTGGACGAAAACGGCAACAAGGTCGTGTTCAACGAATTTGCCGACGTGGATACCCGCTATCGCCAGCGTTACATCGACATGGCCTTGAACGATGATGTGAAGGACGTGTTCATCAAGCGTTTCAAGATTCTGCAGGCTATCCGCGAATACCTCATCGAAAAGGGATTCATCGAAGTCGAAACTCCGACGCTCCAGCCGATTTACGGCGGTGCAAACGCCCGTCCGTTCACCACGCACCACAACGCTTGCGACATGACTCTGTACCTGCGCGTGGCTCCGGAACTCTACCTCAAGCGCTGCATCGTGGGCGGCATGGAAAAGGTTTTCGAATTCTCCAAGAACTTCCGTAACGAAGGCATGGACCGCACCCATAGCCCGGAATTCACCGGCCTCGAATTCTACGAAGCCTACGCCGACTACAACGACATGATGGTGCACTTTGAAAATATCTACGAACGCGCCTGCATTGCGGCCAACGGCACCACCAAGATTGACTACCAGGGGAAGGAAATCGATTTTAAGGCCCCGTGGCCCCGCTACAGCATGATTGAAGCCATTGAAAAGTTCGGCGGTCTCAAGGTCAATGATATGAGCGACGACGAAATCAAGGCCAAGATGGAAGAACTGGGCGGCCACCTGGACGGCGAATTCAGCCGCGGCCGCGGTATCCTCGAACTGTTCGAGCTCACCGTGGAAGACAAGCTCATCCAGCCGACCTTCATCAAGGACATGCCGACCGAAAGCACTCCGCTCTGCAAGAAGCACCGTACCATTGAAGGTCTTATCGAACAGTTCGAGCCGTACGCTAACGGCTGGGAATTGGGCAACGCCTATACCGAACTGAACGACCCCATCCGTCAGCGTGAGCTCCTGGAAGACCAGGTGCGCCGCGGCCGCGGTGGCGAAGGCGAAACGCACCCCATGGACGAAAACTTCATGCACGCTATCGAATCTGGCCTGCCTCCTACCGGTGGCGTGGGATTCGGCATCGACCGCATGGTCATGCTCCTCACCAACCAGCAGACCATCCGCGACGTGCAGCTCTTCCCGCTGATGAAGCCCGAAGCGTAGCTTCACGGTAGACAGTAGACGGTAGGAAGTAGACAGTGACTCAAGGATATAGAGACTTGGTTGTCTGGCAACAAGCGATGAATGTTGCTGTTGAGACTTATCGTCTTACAAGTGCATTTCCTAAAGATGAAATGTTTGGCTTGACATCTCAAATGCGACGTGCGGCTGTATCTATTGCGAGTAATATTGCAGAAGGTGAAGGTCGTAAATCAAGAAATGAGTTTTCGCATTTTTTAGGGATTGCACTTGGTTCTAAATCGGAATTAGAAACGCAAATTGTTTTGAGTGAACGTGTGAACCTATTGAAGACTTCTGAGACAGAATCGATAAAAAAGTCTCTTGATGATATTGGGAAAATGTTAACCGCTTTAAGGAGAAAATTGGGTACAAGGGATAAGACGTAGGGCCTTCCTACTTCCTACTTCCTACTTCCTACTTCCTATGAATAAACTTGAGTGGCTCATCGCCTGGCGTTACTTAGGGGCTCAACGTAAGAGTCTCTTTGTCTCGCTGATTGGCATTTTCAGTATGTTAGGCGTTTCTATCGGCGTGTTTGCGTTGGTGGTGGCGCTTGCTGCGGTCAACGGCTTCGAAGAAGAAGTCACGGCCCAGATGATTGGTAAAGACGCACACTTCGAAGTGATGGCTTACAACGGCGATTTCATTGCGCCTTACGATAGCCTTATGAAAGAAGTCCGCGACCGCGATTCCCGCGTGGTGGCGTCGTCTCCGTTCATCATTTACAAGGTGGGCGTGAGCTCCAAGAAGGTGAATGACGGCATTGTCATTTACGGTATCGATGCTGAAAGCGCCAAGGGCGTAACCGACATCCACAAGTACATCAAGTGGGGCAACTACTCGGTCGATAGCCTCGAAGACTTGAGCGGGACCATGCGTCCGGGAATCATTCTCGGTTCGGGGCTTGCCAATAGGCTTCGTGTGGTAGTTGGCGACAAGCTTGTGCTGCAGACCTTCCAGAGTCCTGACGCCATGGTGTCGAGCGGAGGCCCGAAAATGATGATGTGCGTGGTGAGCGGAATCTTCGAGACGGGTACTTATGAATACGACGGAAACCTCGCTTACGTGGGCATCCCGGAATTGCAGAAGTTGCTTGGCTTGGGTGACGTGGTGACGGGCATTCAGTTCCGCTTGAACAATCACTGGCTTGCCGGAGAGGCGGTGGATAGCCTTGCGTCATGGTTAGGTTATCCGTATTACGCGATGGACTGGAAGACGAAAAACATTACGCTCCTCAAGTGGATGAACTACGAAAAGTTCATCGTGGCGGCGGTGATTTGCCTCATCATTTTGGTTGCGGCGTTCAATATCATCAGTAGCCTTATCATGGTGGTCATCGACAAGACCAAAGAAATCGGCATTCTCCGCAGCATGGGCTTTAGCAAGGCGGGCATCATGCGCGTCTTTATGCTCATGGGCAGCTTCATTGGCGTGGGTGGTACGATTGTCGGTGGCACCATTGGCCTTGTGCTTTGCAAACTGCAAGAGGCTTACCACTTTATCAAGCTCCCCGGCGATGTCTACGTGATTCCGTACTTCCCGATTTCGGTGCACATTCTTGATGTGATTTTGATTTTTGTCATCGGCATTGCACTTTGCGTGGCTGCAACCTTGCTCCCCGCATGGAAGGCAAGCCGCTTGGATCCGGTGGGAGCCATTAGACATGAGTAGGGTGGTATGAAAAAAATCAAGATGTTGCGAGGCTGCGTAGCAACCGCAGCAGTCTTTAGTTTTCTTTTTCTTGCCGCATGCGATGGCGACAGCAGTACGTCTTCTGACGACTTTTCGGATTCTTCCTCCAGCGTCATTCCAGGCATCGACCCGGAATCTAGCAGCGGTTCTGCACAATCCAGTAGCAGTAAAGACGAGTTGAAATCTTCTTCAAGTGGCAAGGATGAGTCATCTTCCTCTTCTCGTCATTCCCCGCTTGACGGGGAATCTTCCAGTAGTAGCATTGGAGAGGTTGTCTCTAGCAGTTCATCTGTTGAACAGAACTGCTCAGCATTTTTAGATGGTGAGACTGGCTGGAGTTGGAATGTTCCCAAAGAATGTCGCTTTAATCCTGATATTGACTACGGCACCATGACCGACCCCCGCGACAACAAGGTCTACAAGACCATAAAGATTGGAGACCAGGTTTGGATGGCGGAAAACTTGAACTATTCCGACAGCGTGAAGACTCCGATCCTGTTGAAGCGCTGCTGGTGCTACAATAATAGAACTGAAAACTGTGCCGTGGCCGGTCGCTTTTACACCTGGGTGGCGGCGATTGACTCGGTTGCTTTGTATGACGGTGGCAACGGTGTGGACTGTGGTTACGGCAAGACCTGCACGCTCCCGACA
The DNA here is from genome assembly GCA_902756345.1 of Fibrobacter succinogenes. Classification (GTDB taxonomy): domain Bacteria; phylum Fibrobacterota; class Fibrobacteria; order Fibrobacterales; family Fibrobacteraceae; genus Fibrobacter. The sequence goes on from CACVQR010000003.1 coordinate 178,088, forward strand.
AAGGTGCAGGGCATTTGCCCCGATGGCTGGCATCTGCCGACAGAAGCAGAATGGGAATCTTTGTTCAAAGCAGTCGGTGGTTCATCAACCGCGGGCTCAAAGCTCAAGTCCACGTCCGGATGGAATGGTGGTAACGGCAAGGATGCTTTCGGGTTCTCGGCGCTCCCTACTGGCTACAGGGGCTACTATGGGGATTACAGCTTCGAGGGCGGCGGCGCGTACTTCTGGAGTTCTACTGAGATCGATAGCGGCAACGCGAACAGCATGCCTTTGCGCTACGACGAAGGCAGTGCGGGCCTGAGCACCGCCAATAAGGACTTCGCGCGTTCAGTTCGTTGTCTCCAGGACTAGAAAAAAATTAAGTTACCCTAAAAGGTTAAAAACTTGTGATTTTGCTTTTGTAAATGCAAAATATCTAGTTTTTCTGTGTTTGTAAATGCAAAATATTGACTTTTTGACTAAAATAGGGTATATTTGGGGCATGAACGGCAAAATTTCCAGAATTCTTGCAGACGATATATCGCAGAACTTCTTCAAGGGGAAGGTCATCGTTGTCTATGGTCCGAGGCAAAGCGGCAAGACAACGCTTGCCAGGGAAATCTTTCGGCAAATGTCTGTCGAGCCCGTGTTTTTGAACGGAGACGACGATCTTGATGTCCATTATTTCGATACGGTGACGGCGAACCGCTGGACTCAGTTGATGGGCGCAAGGAAGGTCGTTTTTGTAGACGAAGGGCAAAAAATTCAGAATCTTGGACGTGCGGTAAAGCTGCTTGTGGATTCGCGCGACGATGTTCAAGTTGTTGTCACGGGGTCCAGTTCGTTCTCTTTGGCTAATTCCATAGAGGAGCCTTTGACGGGGCGCAAGTTTGAATACAAATTATTTCCGTTATGTTATTCGGAACTGGAGAAAAATTTCGGTTTTTTGGAAGAGTCCAAAAAGTTGGAACTGCGCCTTGTTTTTGGGTGCTATCCTGAAGTTGTCGTGAACGAAGCGGACATGAAGCAGACTCTCAAGTTGCTTGCCGAAAGTTACCTATACCGGGACATGATGCAATACGAAGGTATTCGTAAGCCCGCCGTTCTAGAGAAGCTGTTAAGGGCGCTAGCCTTGCAGGTCGGCAGTGAAGTTTCGTTTAACGAATTGTCGGGGCTTCTTGGAGTGTCGCGAACGCTTGTGGAATCATACCTGAAAATTTTGGAACAAGCTTTTATCGTTTTTCCGTTGTCGTCTTATTCGAGTAATTTGCGAAATGAAATCAAGAAAGGTGTCAAGTTCTATTTCTGGGATAACGGAATTCGTAACGCCGTGCTGAATGACTTTACCCCCATCCCCCAACGGAACGATGTCGGTGCACTTTGGGAAAACTACGTCATTAGCGAACGGATGAAAAAGAACGCCTACAAGCGGGCTGACGGTCTGCCGTATTTTTGGCGGACAACCGACCAGATGGAAGTAGATTATCTGGAAGTTCTGGGCTCGAAAATCAAGGCGTTCGAATTCAAATGGAACAGCAAGAAACGAAGCCGCGTGACCAAGGCGTTCACCAACCGCTACCCCGACGCGGAAGTGGAAACGATAACGCCTGAGAATTATACAGAATGGCTCTCATAATGAAAAAATGTATATTTTCCACGATGGTTCAGGAATCCTTTGAATCTTGCGCAACAAAAAAATTGTTCTTTGGAAGAGGCTATGGACTTGTACTATCATAGTGAGCTGGCCGATAAAATCAATCAGGGACAAGAGGGAATCCAGTATTTGGATTACAAAGTCTTGGCTCAGATTCTAATGGAAATGGAGACCCGTAAGGATTAGATATGTCCGATAAGCTTTTGCAAACAATCAACCTTCGTCGCGTTTTCTCCGAGACGGGTGAAAAGCTCGAAATCCTCAAGGGCGTGAATTTTGAGATGGAAGCGGGTGAGCTGGTGGCTCTCACGGGTTCTTCGGGTTCGGGTAAGTCGACTTTTTTGAATTTGGTGGGGATGCTCGATACACCGACTTCTGGTGAAATCCTTTTTAAGGGGAAGGCGCTTTCCAAGTTCAACGACGCCGAGCGAGACCGCTACCACCGCGTGCAGGTGGGGTTCGTGTTCCAGTTCCATCACTTGTTGAGCGAATTTACGGCGATTGAAAACGTGTGCGTGCCGGGTCGCGTTCTCGGAACTTCTGAAAAGGAATGCAAGGAACGTGCCGCGATGCTTTTGGAAACGGTGGGCCTCAAGGACCGCTTCAAGCATTTGCCGCGTGAACTCAGCGGCGGTGAACGCCAGCGCGTGGCCATTGCCCGTGCACTCATGAACCATCCGGACTTGGTGCTGGCCGACGAACCGAGCGGCAACCTGGATGAGGCGAATTCCGCGATGCTGAACGAATTGATTGGTGAACTGAACGAAAAGTTTAATCAGGCTTTCTTGATTGTGACGCACGACGAAAAATTGGCTAGTTTTGCAAAAAGGCGTGTCGTGATGCACGGCGGCGTCATTCAGTAGCTTAAGGAGAAATATGTCTGATATCAACGGTATTTTTTCGAAAAAGGCGAAAGCGGTGTTGCAGGCTGCCCGCATTGCGGCCCGCAACTTAGGTAGCGACAGTGTAACGACCGAACATTTGCTGCTCGGCCTTGTCCGTGAAGATTCCGGCTTTGCTGCCGAAACTTTGCGCGCTCTCAAAATCAATTTGAATGAACTTGGTGAAAATGTACAGCGCTCGTTGACAACGAACGGTGGCATTATGACTGTGGGCGATGCTCACGGTGCGTTGCTTTCTTTTACGACTCGTTGTAAGGCGGCCCTTTTTAATGCCGCTAAAATTGCAAAAGAAGAAGGCGACCAGTACATTGGCCCGGAACATTTGATGCTTGCGATTTTGCAGCAGGCCGAATCTCCGGCGGCAGGCACGCTTTCAACCTTCGGCGTGACTTACGAAAATTTTGAAAGTACTCTGCAGCAAATCAAGCGTGAGGCCATGAACGGCCAGCCTTCTGGCGAAGAGGGCGAGGGCATGGATGGCGATGACCGCTTTATGGGGCAGGGTCGCGGTGGTGACACGCGCCAGCAGGTGCGTAGCCAGAGCCGCTCCAAGACTCCGATTCTCGATCACTTCGGTCGCGACTTGACGGCGCTTGCCAAGCAGGGCAAGCTCGACCCGATTATCGGGCGTGGTCGCGAAATTGAACGCTTGATCCAGATTCTTTGCCGCCGCAAAAAGAACAACCCGGCGCTTATCGGTGAACCGGGCGTAGGTAAGACGGCGATTATCGAAGGCCTTGCCCAGAAGATTGTCCAGAAGAAGATTCCGGAACTCTTGATGAACAAGCGCGTGGTCACGCTCGACGTGGCCGCCATGGTGGCGGGCACCAAGTACCGCGGCCAGTTTGAAGAACGCGTGAAGGGCCTGATTATGGAACTCCAGCGCGTCGATAATTCGGTGATCCTCTTTATCGATGAACTTCATACGATTGTGGGCGCGGGCGGCTCCGAAGGTAGCCTCGATGCCAGCAACATCTTTAAGCCGGCGCTCGCCCGAGGCGAACTCCAGTGCATCGGTGCCACGACGATCGATGAATACCGCAAGTACATCGAGAAGGATGCCGCGCTTGAACGCCGCTTCCAGACGATTGTCGTGAATCCGCCTAATTCTGAAGATTCTATCCAGATTTTGGAAGGACTCCGTCCGAAGTACGAGCAGCACCACAAGGTGCATTACACGCCCGAAGCGATTCGTGCCGCGGTGACGCTCGCCGAACGCTATATCAGCGATCGATTCTTACCGGACAAGGCAATCGACGTACTCGATGAAGCCGGCGCCCGCGTGCGCTTGAATTCGATTCGTACGCCGCAAGACCTCAAGGAAATGGAAGACGAACTTGCCGCGACCATGCAAAAGAAAGAAGAGGCCATTGCAGACCAGCAGTACGAAACGGCTGCAACCCTCCGCGACAAGATTGAAGAATTGACGAACCGCATCGCCGAACGCCGCGAAGCCTTGAATAAGGAAGACTCGGCAGACTTGCCGGTGGTAGACGAAAACGAAATCCGCGACTGCATCAGCAAGATGACAGGCATTCCTATCAGCCGCCTCGCTGGTGAAGAAACACAGAAACTCCTGAAGCTCGGTGACGAAATCAAGGAACGCGTGATTGGCCAGGACCAGGCGGTAGACGCCGTTGTGAAGGCCATTCGCCGTACCCGTGCAGGCATTCGCAGCGCGAAACGCCCCATGGGCAGTTTCTTGTTCCTTGGTCCTACGGGTGTCGGTAAGACGGAATTGGCGAAAGTCCTAAGTCAATGCCTGTTCGGTAGCGAAGATTCCATGATCCGTATCGACATGAGCGAATACATGGAAAAGCATAGCGTGAGCCGCTTGATCGGTGCCCCTCCGGGATACGTGGGCTTTGAAGACAGCGGTGGACAGCTCAGCGAAAAGGTGCGCAAGCGCCCCTATTGCGTGGTTCTTCTTGATGAAATCGAAAAGGCGCATCCGGACATTTACAACTTGCTGTTGCAGATTTTGGATGACGGTATCCTTACGGATAGTTACGGCCGCAAAATCAACTTTAAGAACACCATCATCATCATGACGAGTAACGCTGGCGCTCGCGAAGTGCGCCACAGCAGCGGCATGGGATTCACCAAGATGGGGGAGACCGACGACTACGAACATATGGAAACGGCCATCCGCGAAGAAGTCAAGCGCGTGTTCTCGCCGGAATTCTTGAACCGTGTGGATGAGCAGATCGTGTTCCGCCCGTTGACCAAGAAGGACCTGTCTTCTGTCGTAGATATTCAGCTGACCTTCTTGCAGAAGAACTTGTCTGAACGCGGAATACTCTTGGAAGTTTCTGAAGCGGCCAAGGAATTCATCGTGTCTCACAACTACGATTCTGCACTCGGCGCGCGTCCGATTCGCCGCTCGATACAGAACCTGGTGGAAGACGAAATTGCCGAAGGCTTGCTCCTTGGAATCTACAAGGATTTCTCGACTATCTCCATCGATGTCGAAAACAACAAGCTCAAGTTCACATCCGAGGCGTTACCGAGTTAATAGCAATGTGAAATGTGAAGTGTGAAATGTGTAATGATTAATTTCTCATTCCACATCACACATTACACATTTTTTATATTTACCCGCGAAAAAATTCAACAATCAAACCCAAGAGGTTATACAATGGCTAAAATTCCTGCAGTTCTTATCTTTGGCGCACCGGGTTCCGGCAAGGGTACCGTCGGCGCAAAGCTCGCTGCTACTACGTCTCTCAAGCACATTTCCACGGGCGATATCTTCCGTGGCATTGCTCCTTCCAGCGAATCCGGCAAGCTTCTCGCTTCTTATTCCAGCAAGGGCCTCTTGGTTCCGGACGAAGCCACTGTGGAAATTTTCGGCCGCTTCATCGAAGGCCTCATCAACACCAACAAGGTGAACCCGGATAAGGATACCCTCCTTCTCGACGGTATTCCTCGTACGGTTGCCCAGGTCAAGCTCATTGAATCCGTGGTCGACGTGAAGCACATCTTCGTGCTCGACATCAAGGACGAAAAGACCATCGTGGCCCGCCTCCTCAACCGCGCGAAAATCGAAGGCCGTAAGGACGACGCCGACGAAGCCGTGATCAAGAACCGTCTCAAGGTTTACAAGGAATCTACCGCCAAGGTTCTCGGCAAGTACAGCAAGTCCATCATCAGCCGCATCAATGGCGATAACACTCCGGACGAAGTGTTCTGCGACACGCTTGCTGCCTATGTGAAGTTCTGCAAGTCTTCTGCAAAGAAGGCTCCGGCTAAGAAGACCGCAAAGGCTAAAAAGAAGTAGTAAACTACGCTTGGCCTTTGCTCTCGCCTCGACGACTCATTACGATGAGTCGCCAGCGGCTCACGGAAGAACGCTAAGAAGAAATAAAGCTTTTCTAGCTTATACAAAGAGGTCGCGGACATGCTCTGCGGCCTCTTTTTCTATTTTTGTAAATGAAGATCAAGAAAGGATGAAAATGGAACTGAATAATCAGTATAATTCTATAGGCTCTACTTCTTCAGCAAACCATAAGGATGAAGACGAAATCGATATCCTCGAAGTCTTAGGTTTGCTTTTGAAGCATAAGCTGTTTTTGGCTTTTTGTATTGTTCTCGGCTGCGCGGCAGGTTTCCTGGCTTCGAACTGGATGCGTCCTCAGTTTACGAGCGATGCCCTTTTACAGATTGACGTGAAGGGTAACAAGGCTGGGAAGGCCATGGGCGAAATGGGTGCCCTTTTGGACGTTGCCTCTCCTGCCGAAGCCGAAATCGAACTTTTGAAGAGTCGCATGGTTCTGACCTATGTTGTCGAACAGGAACGTCTATGCTTTAACGCTTACCCGAAGGGCGCCATCGACCGCTTGCTCCATCAGGAAGGCCGCATGGACCTTGAAGACCTTTACATTCCTGAAATTGCCCGCATTGAAAAGTGGACTGCCGAGGTTGTCGGCGACAATGAATTTGCCGTTTATACTCCCGAAGGCGTTAAGCTTTTGCAGGGCAAGGTGGGCGAGGCTCTTGCTGCTCCCTATGGTGGAGATACTCTTAGAGTTCATGTTAAACATTTGCTAGCAAGACCTGGTCAGCGGTTTGTTCTTGTTCAGTCCGAACCGCTAGATGCAGTCCGAGGCTTGGTTAAAAAGCTTGATGTGGCCGAAAAGGGAAAACAGACTGGTATCATAGGAGTGTCCTATACGGATCGCTATGCTGACAAGGCTGCTTCTGTTTTGAACACAATTGCGAATATTTATCTGCGCCAGAATGTGGAAATGCGCAGCGCCGAAGCTGAAAAGACTTTGGAATTCCTGGAAGATCAGCTTCCGGGAGTTAAGGCTAAGTTGGATTCTGCCGAAAAGAAGCTGGCAGACTACCGCTTGAAAATTGGTTCTGTGGACATGACGGGTGAAACCAGAGTTCACTTGGAAAAGGTCACGGAATTGGAAAAGCAGGTTTTGGAATTGGAACAGCAACGTCAGGAAGCAACGCGCTTGTTCAAGGAAGAACACCCGGCTGTCCAGACTATTATGCAACAGCAGAGCCGCTTGCGTTCTGAACTTTCCCGTTTGAAGAAGTCTGCCGAAAATATGCCGCGTACCCAGCAAGATGTGATGAGCTTGCAAGAAGAAGTGGCCGTGAACAACGCCCAGTATACGGCAATGCTTAACAACATTCAGCAGCTCCGCGTGGTGCGCGCCGGTGAAGTGGGTAACGTGCGTATTGTGGACTACGCCCAGATCGAACGCAAGCCCAGCAAGCCGAACAAGAAGGTTATCTTTGCCGGTTGCGTTGGCGGAGCGTTCCTTTTGGGTGCCTTGCTGATTTACCTGTTGCAGATGACCAAGCGAGGTGTTCGCAGTTCTCTTGAAATTGAACGTGAAACCGGCATTAGCGTCTACGCCAAGATTCCGAAGGCCGAAAACGCGATTCTTCTCAAGCGCAACAAGGGCAAGAATACGAAACCCCTGGTCGAAGACGACCCGGATTCGCCGTCAAGCGAAGCGCTTCGTTCTCTTTATACGGCTATTGAATTTGCGACGAATGATTTGCGCGTCATGATGGTGACGGGCATGATTCCGGGCGTGGGCAAGTCCTTTGTTTCCAAGAACGTTTCTGCCCTTTTTGCGGGCTCTGGCAAGAAGACTTTGCTCATCGATGCCGACATGCGTCGCGGCGTGGTATATAGCCACCGCAAGCAGGGCTTGGGCGATGTACTCGAAGGCAAGTGCTCCTTGGATAACGCTGTGGCTGATTCCATTACCAAGAATCTGTATGTACTTGGTGCCGGCAAGACCGATGTGTCACCGAGCGAACTCTTGCGCGGCGATAACTTCAAGAACCTTTTGGAAGAAGCCAAGTCCAAGTTCGATATTGTGATTGTGGACACGCCTCCTCTGGAACTTGTAACCGATTCCGAACTTATTTACCCGATTGTGGACTTCGCTTTGTTTGTTCTCCATTACGGCAAGCATTCCATGGATCAGATCAAGGAATCCATGATGAAACTCGACCGTTGCTGCGAAGGCAAGCCTCGCGCGTTCGTGATGAACCATTGCGAATCCGATGGTCATGGCTATGGCTACGGCAGCTATGGTTATGGTAAGTACAGCTATTACGGCAAAGACAAAAAGAAAAAGTAATTACGACTCATGAAAGTTTTTCTCTACGACACGACTCTCCGCGACGGTAACCAGGACCGTAAAATAAGCCTTTCTCTCGCAGACAAGCTGCAGATTGCGCGCATTCTGGACCATTTCGGCTTTGACTACATCGAAGGAGGCTGGCCGAACCCCAGCAACCCGACCGACGAAGAATTCTTCCAGAAGATTAAGGAAGTCAAGCTGAAGCATGCGAAGATTGCTGCCTTCGGTTCGACACGTCGCCCCAAGGTGCTGCCCGAAAAAGACCCGCTGCTGCAGGCCTTGGTAAAGTCCGGGGCTCCGGTCAAGACGATTTTCGGCAAGAGCTGGGACTTGCACGTGACCGACGTGATTCGCACGACACTCGAAGAAAACCTCGACATGATTGAGTCTTCGGTGGCATACCTCAAGGAACATTCCGAAGAGGTGATTTACGATGCGGAACATTTCTTTGACGGCTACAAGGCCAATCCGCAGTATGCACTCGAAACGCTCCGTGCAGCAGAATTGGGCCATGCCGACTTTATTGTGCTTTGTGACACCAACGGCGGAACTATGCCGTGGGAACTCGAAAAAATCATGGAGGACGTAAAAAAGCACGTTTCTACGCCGATCGGTATCCATGTTCATAACGATGCGGGCCTTGGCGTGTGCAACAGCATTTACGCCGTGAAGAGCGGTGCGACCATGGTGCAGGGTGTGGTGAACGGTTACGGTGAACGTTGCGGTAACGCAAACCTCACGACCATTGCCGCTGACCTCCATTTCAAAATGGGTGCCAAGTTCTTTGCGGCTAAAAAGATTGCCCGTCTCCGTCAGCTGAGCAGCAATGTAGACCAGATTGTGAACTTGCCGAGCGATGTGCACGCCCCGTATGTAGGCGATGCGGCCTTTGCCCATAAGGGCGGTGCCCATATCGATGGCGTGATGAAGGTGTCCCGCAGCTTTGAACACATCGACCCGCATGCCGTCGGTAACGACCGCGTGTTTGTGACGAGCGACCAGGCAGGCGGCTCTCTCGTCGTCGAAAAACTTAAGGCCATCAAGCCGGGTATCGACAAGAAGGACCCGGTGGTGGCAAGTCTGCTATCTTTAATCAAGGAACGCGAAAACGCCGGCTGGCATTTTGACAGTGCCGAAGCGAGCTTCAAGATGCTTGTGTACCGCCACTTGGGAATGGTCAAGGAACCGTTCAAGGTGCTGAACTACCGAGTCATTGAAGACAAGACTCCGCAGGGTGTTTCAGTGTCGCAGGCGACGGTCAAGCTCCAGGTTGGTGACAAGATTAGTCATCAGGTGAGCGAAGGCGACGGCCCGGTGAATGCTTTGGATGCGGCCCTCCGCAAGGCATTGCTTCCGTTTTTCCCGAATATGGCGAAGGTCAAACTCGATGACTATAAGGTGCGTGTGCTCGGAAGCAACGTAGCATCCGACGCTACCGTGCGTGTGTGGACGACTTTCGGCGACGAAAAGGGCTACTGGAACGTGGTGGGTGTTTCGAGCAACATTATCGAAGCGTCTTGGATGGCGTTCGTTGACGGCCTGACCTACAAGATTCTTGTCGACGAAAAGGTGATTGAAGGTGCCTACAAGCATCTGGATGTAAAGCCTGTTGAACCGGCCAAGGTAAAAGAAGAACCTGCTCCAGCGAAAGCGAAAAAATTGACAAAACGCCAAGTGAAACGCGCCGCTGGACTTTAATTTGTCATCATGAGCGAGTGTAACGAGTCGATGGATCTATTTTTAAGAAAAACTGGATTCTTCGACTACGAACCTTCGGTTCTTCGCTCAGAATGACATAGTATAGAGAGTTGTTATGATTATTACAAAAGTAAATCCGAAGTCTGCTGAAATCGAACGCATCTGCGGGCGCGAAGTCGCCCCGAGCAAGGAAATTCACGACAAGGTAATGCAGATCCTTGCCGATATTAAGAAGGGTGGCATCGCCAAGGCGACTGAATACGCCCAGAAGTTCGATGGCCTTAAGGGCAAGAACATCCGCGTGCCGGCATCCGCCATTGCAAAGTCTGCCGCCAAGTGCCCCAAGGAACTCCAGAAGGCCTTGAAGCAAGCCATCAAGAACGTGCGTGATTTCCACAAGAACCAGATGGAAGAATCCTGGCTTATGGAAGGGGCCGATGGAGTAGTCCTCGGTCAGCGCATTCGCCCCATGAAGCGTGTGGGCCTCTATGTGCCGGGTGGTGCGGGCATTTACCCGAGTACCGTGATTATGAACGCCGTTCCGGCTCTGGTGGCGGGCGTGCAGGATATCGTGGTGGTGACCCCGATCAAGGGTGAAATCAACCGCGCCGTGGCTTTTGTGCTGCAGGAACTCGGCATTACCGAAGTTTACCACATCGGTGGCGCTCAGGCTATCGGGTTGCTTGCATACGGTGCCAAGGATGTCAAGGGCAAGACGGTTGTGGAACGCGTCGACAAGATTGTTGGCCCGGGTAACGTGTTTGCCGCTATCGCCAAGAAAGAAGTCTTCGGCGTTGTCGATATCGACATGGTGGCAGGTCCCTCCGAAGTGCTCGTGATGGCGGACAACACCTGCGATCCGGACTTTGTTGCTGCCGACCTTTTGAGCCAGGCCGAACACGGTTCCGGTTTCGAAGCTGCCATTTGCATTACCGACAATATGGAAACCGCCCAGATGATTTCTGCCTGCGTCGATGTGCAGGTCGAAAATTCCCCGAAGCGAGAACTCCTCGAAAAGGTGCTCGGCAACTTCGGCCGCATTTTGGTGGTGAAGGACTGGTTCGACGGTGTTGAAATCGCGAACCGCATTGCTCCGGAACACTTGGAAGTGATGACCGCCGAAGCCGAATCTATGGCCGCTCAAATCGAGAACGCTGGCGCCGTATTTATCGGCCCGTGGTCCTCCGAGCCAGTGGGTGACTACTTTGCTGGCCCGAACCATGTGCTGCCTACTAACGGCACGGGCCGTTTCTTCAGCCCGCTCGGTGTCTACGACTTCCTCAAGCGCATGAGCATTATCCGCTACAGTGAAAAGGCTATCAAGAAGAATGCGAAGGCGATTGCCGCCGTTGCTACCGAAGAAGGCTTTATCCACCACGCCGCTGCCGTGTTGAAGCGTCTTTAGAGCAGTGAGCTATGAGCTCGCTTTGCTTTGAGAAAAATAATACCTCAAAGAGAGCCGTAGGCGAACGACCTCATACCTGAAAGGGCGCGTTAGCGCCCGACCTGTTTTTAAAACAAAAACATGGAGTCTTCGCCAAGGTTCAGGCATACGCGGTTGCGCCCGGATTCTTTGGCGTAGTACAAGGCGTCATCGGCGCGCTTGATGATTGATTCTACGGTATCCCCTTGCTGCCTTTCGGTAAAGCCCACGCTTACGGTAACGGAGATGACCTCGCCCGAAGAGAGCGCTATTTGCATTTTTTCGACACAGGAACGCAGTCGTTCTGCGATGATTTTAGCGTTTTCGCTAGTTGTATTCGGTAGAAACACTGTGAATTCTTCGCCGCCGTAACGCACTGGCATGTCCGAGGGCCTTAGGCAATTCGTAATGCATTTGGCGATGGCAATGAGCACCTGGTCTCCGGCGATATGCCCGAAGGTGTCGTTGATATTCTTGAAGTGGTCGATGTCGAGCATGAATGCCGAAAGGTGAAAATCGCCTTCGTTACTGCGCTTGAGTTCGCGGGTGTACATCTCTTCGAGCCATCGACGGTTGTGAAGTCCGGTCAGGGAATCCGCCTTCGCATTTTCTTCGATACAGCGAATGTGGTATTCTTCTTCGCAGACGACTTTGTTGTTGTTGCGAAGTCTGCTGCTTAGCAGTTGCAAGAAGTTGAGACACAAGTCGTGCGAAGCGTTAAGCATGGCTAGCGCGGTACCGGCATCAATCACGAGAAGCGTGCTCTTCTCGTTTGCAAAAACTTGGGCGCTGGGTTTAACGTTGTCGAATATGGACATTTCGCCTGCGCAGTGCCCAGGAAGAATGTTGTCCGAAAAAGAGCCTCCCTTGGATTTCATGACGACTTGGAGCATGCCGTCAAGCAAAATCAGCAATCGGCGCTTGGGTTGATTCGGGTCGATGAGCAATGTTCCCGGTTCCACGGTAATGGTTTTGCAGCCGAGAAGATAACCGGCGAGGCTTTCAAAAGCGACGTTCTTGAAAATGTCCAATTTCTGAAATTGGGCTCTTGAAATAGGGAGAGTTTCCAGTTCGTCCATCTTCATACCATAATTATATACTAAAACCGCTAAAAACGCTCCCGAAATATTCTACTTTTCGTGTAAATCAGTTTCATGAGTGAAAATTATGGCAAAAACGATACTCCAATCCGTGCTTTTTCAAGGAAAAAAACAGGATATTTTGATTTCGGGCAAGAAATTTGCCAAGGTTGGTCGTGAACTTTCCAAGCGCGATTACGAGAATGCCGAAATTGTCAAGTGCGATGGGCTTGCCATAGTGCCACCGTTCTACAATGGCCACACTCATGCCGCCATGACACTTTTGCGTGGCTATGCCGACGATATGCCTCTCCAGAAATGGCTCACGGAATACATCTGGCCCTTCGAGGCAAAACTTACGGCGAAGGATATCGAAATCGGAACGCGCCTTGCCGTGCTTGAAATGATCAAGTCCGGAACCGTCTTTTTTTCGGACATGTACTGGCGTCGCGAAGTCACCATGAAGGTGGTGAAGGAAATGGGAATCCGAGCCTCTATTGGCGTAACGATTGCCGAAAACTTGGATACGCCCGAACATATTGAAGAAAATTTCAAGTTCCTGCAAGATCACCGTTTTGAATCGGACCGCGTCAAACTCGCCGTGATGCCGCACAGCATTTATACGGTTGGCGAAAAAATCTTCAAGCGTTGCGCCAAGGTGGCCCGCGAAGAAAACTTCATTCTGCATACTCACCTTTCTGAAACGCTCAAGGAAGTCAAGGACTGTCAAAAGCAGTATGGCTGTACTCCCGTAGAACTCCTTGACAAGTGGGGAATTCTGGGCGAAAACTTTGTGGCTGCGCATTGCGTTCACCTGAACGAATATGAAATGTCCTTGATGGCGGAATCAGAATCGGCGGCGATACTGAATCCGTGTTCGAACTTGAAACTCGGTAGCGGAATTCCGAAGGTGAATGCGCTTTTGGATAGCGGTACTCTTGTCGGGCTTGGTACCGACGGCGCGTCGTCGAACAACAACCTCGACATGCACGAAGAAATGAAGCTGATTTCGCTGTTGGCAAAGGTGGAACGCAAGGGCGGTAACGCCGAGGCGTTGCCTGCGGTAGAGGCACTTGAAATGGCGACGTCGAATACGGCGCTTGCCTATGGAATCCCGGCGGGCCTGATTGCCGACGATTTCTTGGCTGACGCCTTGTTGCTGGACTTGAAGAATGAACGCCTTGTGCCCAATTACAACTTAGTGAGCAACTGGGTGTACGCAGGCGATTCCAGCGCTATCCATTCCGTGATTTGTAACGGCAAGTTCGTGATGCGTAATCATCACGTCGACGGCGAAGACGATATTATTAAAGAAGCGCGTAAGTACGCAACAAAATAAGACGGCTATTTAGCGGCTTCTTTTGCTTCTTTAGCGGTGCTCTTGAGCGAGTCGACGGCGTCCTTGACCGATTCCTTGGCGACTTCGGCTGCCTTGTCGGCGGCATCCTTGGCCGTTTCTTTGACAACTTCGGTTGCCTTGTCTGCGGCATCCTTGGCTGCTTCGGATGCCTTTTCGGCGGCCTTGTCCGTAATGGACTTGGTGATTTCGTTGGCTTTCTTTTCGGCGACGTCGAGCAAGTTCACCGGCTTCGAAGAATAACCCATCAATTCAAGAGATGCCTTGTAGGCGTCGTAAGCGAACGCGGTGTCGCGGGTTTCGGGAATAATTCCGCCAAAGGGGAACAGGTGCAAAATCGTCAGCAGCACAAAGCAAATGAGCAATGCCTTGATGACTCCGAAAATTCCTCCGAGAATCCGGTCGGCTTTACCGACAGTCGTGTTTTCGGTAATGTGCTGGAGGAATCGCCCTACAAACAGGAACAGCAGGAACGGAACCAGGAATCCGATGCACATGCAAACGAGCTTTGTCGAAAATGCGCTTGCCTGCAACGTGTTTGAAACAAAGTCAGAAAGCAAGTCGCATGCAAAATAGGCGCCCACAATGCCTGCGGCCCAGGCAATCAGTCGGAATATCCCGCGGAAAAATCCGTGCCATAAACCGAGCAACATGAGAAAAAGAATGATGATGAGGCAGACAATGTCTATTGCGTTCATGGAATTTGTTTTCTAAAAAAAGTTTGCCTAAATAAAACGTGTAATGATAAAACAAATTAAAAAGCCAATGATAGCGCCGATGCCAAGTCCCTTGAAAAAGTGAAACTTGATATGCGTCGGATAAATCGGGGGTTCGGTGAAAAGCGTTTCGTCGATTGAGTCGGTTTTCTGCTTGATAGAATCCTTGATGGCGTAAATCCACATGGCCATGTACGGAACCATATCGCGTGGGTAATTGCGCATGACAAGCGAAATTTGCTCGGCAGCATCGAATGCGGTGAGCGGACGCTTGTGCGGATCCTTGTTCAGCATCTTTGCGATCAATTTCTTTAAGCGGCGGGGGAGTTCCTTGTCAAAAGCCTTTTCGGTGACGCGGAGCTTCTGGATTCTCTGGAGCGTGTCGCTAAAGTTCGTGCCGCGGAAAATGTTTTGGCCCATGAGCATTTCGCTTGCGATAATGCCTACGGCAAACAGGTCGGATGCTGGAGTGGCTTCTTCGCCGACAGTCTGTTCGGGGCTCATGTAAGTGACGGTACCGAGAATGGCGCCCGTTTGCGTTAATCGTTCGGCGTCTTCGCCCTTGTTGAACTTGAGCGGAGATTCCGTATGCGCGATGCCGAAATCGAGCAAATGGATTCGCCCGTCGTTATCGACCATGATGTTGGCGGGCTTGATGTCGCGGTGGACGATTCCCTTGCGGTGAGCTTCGCCCAAGGCACAAAGGATTTCGTGTAAAATGTTCAGAACAACCCAGAGAGGCGGCTGTTTTACTTTGTCAAGAATCTGACGAAGCGTGAGCCCGTGCACGAATTCCATGGACAGCGAAAGCTTGCCGTCTTTTTCTTTCCAAAGGGCGTAGGGCTTGGTAATGGCCGGGTGGTTTAGGTGCGCAAGGATATTGCCTTCTTGCATAAAGCGGCGGACATTGACATCGTTGTCTTCGATGTCCTGTTGCATTTGCTTGACCACGACCATGCGGTCGAGCGACTTGTCATGGCAAAGCCACAGCTGACCCATGGCGCCGGAACCCAGTTCCTGCGTCGGCGTGTACCCGCCAATCTTTGAAGGTTTTGCGCTTTTTCCTTCCACGTCCAACTTCCAACTGTCTACTGTCTACTTCCTACTTTAAGTAAATCGTATGGTGTTTCGTCTTCGGGTCCAGATTCGGATAATCCAGAATATAATGGAGACCGCGAGATTCCTTGCGGTGGAGTGCTGCAATCAGAATCATCTTCGATACCTGCAATGCATTCAGGAATTCAATGAAGTACAGGTTTTCGGTTTCCTTGTTCTTGATGGCGGTATTGACATCTTTTTCAAGTTCTTCGACAACCTTGAGGCCCTGATTGAGCCCGGCAACCGTGCGCACGATTCCGCAATGCGTCCACATCATGTCCTGCAGAATCTTCTTGCGCTTGCGCCAGTAGGCGGACTTGGTGAACGAAACCTTTTCGTTCTTTCTTGACTTGCTTGTAACAATCTTTTCTTTCAGGAGACCGCTTTCGCTAATGTTGTCGACAGCGCGGATGGCGAAGACGACGCTTTCCAGAAGCGAATTCGAAGCCAAACGGTTTGCGCCGTGGACACCGGTAGCGGCGACTTCGCCGCAGGCGTACAGGCCCTTAATCTCGGTGCGGGACCATGTGTCGACCAGTACGCCTCCGCACATGTAATGTGCGGCCGGCACCACCGGAATCCACTGCTTGGTAATGTCAATTCCTGCTTCGAGGCACTTCGCGTAAATGTTCGGGAAATGGCTCTTGATGTCTTTCGGCGTGCGACCGCTCAAGTCAATAAACATGTTGGGCTTGCCCAAGCGCTGCATTTCGCTATGAATGGCGCGGGCCACAATGTCGCGCGGTGCAAGGGAGTGCAGCGGGTGCACTTGGTTCATGAATTCTTCGCCCTTGTCGTTTTTCAAGATTCCGCCAAAGCCACGCACTGCTTCCGAAATCAGGAACGGCTTCTTGAGGTTCGGAGCGTAAAGACTCGTGGGGTGGAACTGCATGAATTCAATGTCTTGCAGCGCGGCCCCTGCGCGGGCAGCAATCGCCATACCGTCGCCGCAGCTGTCATGCGGGCAAACCGTGTACTGCCAGATACGACCGGCACCGCCAGTAGAAAGGATAGAAGCCTTTGCGTAAAGGTCTTCGACAATGCCCGTCTTCTGGTGAATAATCTTGGCACCGATGCAGCGCTTGTTCTTGCCTTCGCCCTTGCAAATCAAGTCCTTGATGTAGCAGTTTTCAATGTAGTGAATGTTCTTGTGCTTGTGCAGTTCGCAAAGCAGGGCGCGCATAATCTCTTTACCGGTGAGGTCTGCGGCGTGCAAAATACGGTGGTGGCTGTGGCCGCCTTCCAAGTGCAAGTCAAATTGTGTCTTGTCGGCGGGCGAGGGGGTGAACTGCACGCCCCACTTGACCAGCTGGCGAATGGTATCTGGGCCGCTCTTGGTCAGAATGTTCACGGGTTCTTTCTTGCAAAGGCCTGCACCAGCTTCCAGCGTGTCGTCAATATGGAACTTGAACTTGTCTGTTTTTTCGGTAACGGTCGCGATTCCGCCTTGAGCGTAGTTCGATGAGCCGTCCGGTTTCGCACCCTTAGTGAGAATAACAACCGAAAAGCCTTTTTCTGCGGCATGGAGTGCTGCACTCAAGCCAGAAATTCCTGCTCCCAGAACCAAAATGTCGTACATGACCGAACTCCGTTGACTAAACTTTGTTTTTTTCGGTGTATATAGATAGAAAAAAACGGCTATTTCGGCATTATTTGAATGCAAAATAAAAGTAATAGATTTTTTTTGCTACATTTTGCCCGACAAAAATTTCTATGGAGTCTACTCTATGTTAACGTGGATTAATGAAAAAGCCAAGTGGATTATCGTTATCTTTGCCGCGGGTATCGTGGTGGGCCTTTTGGCCATGGACCGTGTCCCGAACCAAGGACACAGCTATCCGGTCGGCGTTGTAAACGACAAGAAGATTACTTATGCCGAGTTCGACTCCCGTATCAAGAACATCGTGCAAAACCAATACCAGGGCCAGCACCTCGAGGACGAACAGTACAACCAGCTGCGTAGCGAAGTCTTCCGTAGCTTTGTTCGCCAGATTCTCTTGAACGAACAGTTCGAAAAAGCCGAACTGAGCGCGTCGGTCGCCGAACTCGAATCCGAATTCAGCCGCAATCCGGATGCCGTGCGTGCCCGCTTGGTGCAGGAAGCCCAGCGCCGCCTGTACATGATCCAGCAGCAGGCTACCAGCCAGGAAGACCTGATGCAGCGTAGCAATGCATATATTGCCAGCCTCCCGAAGTTCCTTACCGATTCTACTTTCAACAAGGACGAATACGACGCTTGGCTCAAGACTCCCGAAGCTTTCCGCTGGGGTGTGATGCTTCAGCTCGAAGAAGACCTGAAGGTTAACACGATTCCGGCTCGCCAACTGCAAGTGCTGGTCGGCGCTTCTGTACACCCGACGTCTCTCGAAGCGAACTGGAATGTTAACCGTCGCATGACCGACTACGAACTGCAGGTGGCGGTTGTCAACGGTGTAGATTTCAAGGCTGACGAAAATGCCGTGGACAGCGTGATGGTCGCTGGCTACTTCAATGCCCATCGCGACAGCTTCTTTGTCAAGAAGGACATGGCCCAGTTTGAATTTGCATACCTCCCGGTCGAAGCTACTGCTGGCGATGACGCGCGCATTCGCGAATATGCCATGACGCTTTATTACCAGCTGACCGATTCCTCTTCGACTACCACGTTCGAAGACATGGCCCGTATTTCTTCCGAAGATGCATCCACTGCTGAAAAGGGCGGCGTCTTGAGCGACGACTATGTGGGTCGTGGTGTCTATGTCAAGGAATTCGAAGATGTCGCTTTCGGTCTCGATTCCGGTGCCGTTTCCGAACCGGTTCGTACCCGCTTTGGCTACCACATCATCAAGAGCCTCGGCAAGTCCAAGGATTCTACCGGTGCTGATCTCGTGAAGGTCGCACATATCCTTCTCGTCGTGAACGCTTCTTCTGAAACAATCGATAGCCTCGAAGGCATTCTCACCAAGGTGAAGGCTTCTGTCGATGCTGGCAAGACTTTTGCCGATGCTGCCAAGGAACTGAACCTCGATGTTCACACTTCTAACTGGATTTCTCGTGGCGACAATATCGAAGGTGTCGGTTACCTGAAGGGGCTTGCCGCTTATGCCTGGCCGAACGAAAATCTCCCGGACGAAGCTAGCAAGGTTTCTCCGATCTTGAAGAACAACAAGTGGGTCGTGGTTGCTGAAAAGGTCAAGGAACTCAAGGCTGGTGAACGCAGCGTTGACCTGTACTTCAACAGCATCAAGAATACGCTTCTCCGCAACAAGGCCGCTGCCGCTGCTGAAGCTTACCTCGCTTCCGTTGCCGACAAGGTGAAGGCCTGGGCTCCGGCTGATAGCGCCGCCGATTCTGCAGCTGTTGCCGCAAACAAGATTGAAAAGGTGAATATGGAGCATGTGACCGCCTCTGTCGACGGCTACGTGCCGGGCTTCGGCTATGGCAGCAACCGAATTTCCAAGATTCTCGAAAATACCAAGGAAGGTGAATGGAGCTCTGCCGTCGCTACCGAAAACGGTGCCGTGATGGTCAAGGTCGTCTCCAAGAAGGTTCCTGAAGAAGCCTCCGTTAAGGAAGCCGTGAAGACCGAAATTGCAAATACCAGCAGCTACGTCGCTATGAGCTTGTTCAATGATTTTGTGAACAACCTCGAAAATTCGACCGCTGTAGAAAGCAATCTCGACCTCTACTACAGAGACTAGACAGAAAATTGGTGGTTTGCTATATTTGGCGTCGCTGTTTCGGCACACCAAATAGCATTCGGTGCCATCGTCTAGTGGTCTAGGACACTGGCCTCTCACGCCGGTAACAAGGGTTCGAGTCCCTTTGGCACTATTAAAACGGATCCGCAGGGTCCGTTTTTTGTTGTCGTGTAATTGTCAACTATTAAAAAAAACATAAAATTTTTAGTCACACTGTTAAAATTTATTTATATATTATGCCCATACGGATTGGGTAAATGAGATTATTTGACGAAAAAGTGGTGTTACGGTTCTTGCTGGTAATAGCAAGTGTTTTTTTTGCAGCATTCATTCCAGAAATTCTATCGGGTAAGGAGCGTCTAATTTGGGCGGTCCCTTATATTCTTGCCGACTTTTTCCTGGTCATAGTGGCTGTTTTGTATCGTTTCCCGGTTATTGGCAACCGCAAGCGCATGCGCGAAGATGTCAATATCGCCCCTCCGGCAGCCGATCCGGTACCTATCCGTGATTTCAAGAAAGACCTCATGGAACGAGACGAACTGTTCCAGATGATGGTCGATATTTCCGCCAGCGGATTCTGGACTTTTGACGTCATTACCGGAAAAGTCTACTGGTCACACCGCGCAATCAAGCTTTTGCAGGCCGAAGCAAGCACTATGCTCGATTCCTTTGACCTGCTCAAGGAACGCATTGTCGAAAGCGACTGGCTCCAGTTCAAGAAGGCTCTGCAGGTCGCCCTTGAAAATGGCGAAAAGTTCAGCATGATGATCAATTTGTTGAAGGCCAAGTCCGGCGAAGGCCGCTTGATGCTTTCGGGCCACGTGCAGCTGAACGAAGACGGTCACCCCATTCGCATTGTGGGTTCCCTCGACGAAAATTCCGACAAGCAGGCCCAGGCCAAGCAGAATTACTATTACGCCTATCAAGACGCCCTGACGGGTGTCTATAACCGCAAGTTCTTCCTTGAAAAGCTCAAGGTCGATGTCGACATGGCTCTCAAGAGACCCGATTACCTGTTTGCGGTGGCCCTTCTGGACATTGACCGTTTTGGAGCGATCAATACATCTTATTCCATTAATGTAGGCGACAGCGTTTTGCGCATTGTCGCTGACCGTATTAAGGCACAGTGCCGTACCGGAGACACCATTGCCCGTATCGGTCCGGATGTCTTTGCAATCGTTTTGCACGATATCCAGTTCAATAACGACGATAACGATATCAAGTCCATAGTCCGTAGAATCCATAATGCGGTAAAGCAGCCTATCCAGTTGGAAGGCCGCGAACTTTATATCGGCGTTTCGATGGCGGTGGCCCTCAACCGTGAAGTAGACTGCGTCGAAGATATCATGGCGAACGTCACCTCGAGCCTTCGTGAAATGAAGAAGAGCGTGGCCCATGGCGGAATCCAGTTCTTTAGCGGTGGCATCCGTGAAAAGGCCATGAAGCTCTACAAGCTCGAATTTGACATCCGCAGGGCTCTCCAGGCGCGTGAATTTGTGCTGTTCTACCAGCCGATTGTCGATGTTTCTAACGGAAACCGCGTGGCAGCCTTCGAGGCGCTTGTCCGTTGGAACCAATCCGAAAACAAGTTCATTTCGCCGGCAGAATTTATCCCGATTGCCGAAGAAACGGGCCTCATTATCCCGATGGGCGCCCAGATCTTGAGAATGGCATGCTTGCAGGCTAAGGCCTGGGCCGACCAGGGCTATACCGACTTGCAGGTGGCCGTGAACTTCTCGGCAAAGCAGTTTGCGCTCGACAACATGATCGACGATATCAAGCAGGTGTTGCTTGAAACGCATTTGAACCCGAAGAACCTGAAGCTCGAAATTACCGAATACACAGCCGTGTGCGAAGCCGAAAAGACGGTGAAAATCATGAAGGCTCTTTCGGGAATGGGTATCCAGATTTCGATTGATGACTTCGGTACGGGTTACAGTAGTCTTTCTTACCTCAAGCAGTTCCCGATTCATACGCTCAAGATGGACAAGTCCTTCATTGACCACGTGACCGATGACGAAGAAGACGCCTCGTTTGCCCGCATGGTGATTGGCATTGCCAAGTCCCTGAATCTTGACTTGATTGCCGAAGGTGTCGAAAGCGAGGAACAGCTCGACTTCTTGAAGTCCGAAGGATGCAAACTGATTCAGGGTTTCTATTTCAGCAAGCCGCTATCGGCCGAGAAGGCTTACGAATACTTGCAGCAGCATTATATGCCTGCATCGTCTGCAACCGCAGAAAAGGCTGCAAAGGAAATCCCCGTAATCGAAAGAGGTTACGTCGGAGAAAGTTATATTCCGTAGCAACGGTGAGTGTTTTCACGGCAGTCCCTGTAGAGCTCATCTACAGGGATTTCTTTTACCTGGGCGAGTGCCTGTGCAATGTAGGGAATATAGCCCGAATGGCAGGGTTTTCCGCGGTATGGGATGGGGGCCATGTAGGGGGAGTCGGTTTCCAGGAGCATCTGGTTCATGGGCACGAGGGCTGCGGCATCGCGCACGTTTTGCGCATTCTTGAA
Organism: Fibrobacter succinogenes; assembly: GCA_902756345.1. Taxonomy (GTDB): domain Bacteria; phylum Fibrobacterota; class Fibrobacteria; order Fibrobacterales; family Fibrobacteraceae; genus Fibrobacter. Next base: position 199,810 of record CACVQR010000003.1, read on the forward strand.
CGTCACGATTCCCGTAAAGCCTACGAAAATGCTTGCCCCGCGGTATTTCAGGTCCAGCAATTGTGCGCAGAATTTAGGCGAGCCCGTAAAGCAGTGAACGTGAATCTTGCTTCCACGAAGGTCGGCATTACGCAATACTGCAAGCGCATCGTCGTCGGCTTCGCGCAGGTGCAAAACCAGCGGCTTGCCCGATTTGAGCCCGAGTTCCAGATGGCGCTCGAAAAGCTTGACCTGTTCGGCCTTGGTGTCTGAACCGTAGTGGTAATCCAGTCCGAATTCGCCACAGGCGACACACTTGGGGTGCTTCAGGTATTTAAGCAGTTTTGCTTCGTCTTCGGCGGTTTCCGTCAAAACATATTCCGGATGAATCCCGTAAGCGGCGTAGACATTTGGATATTTTTCAGAGAGCTCTTGGGCGCGGGCAAAGTCTGCCGGATCGCATGCCACGTGAATATAGGCTTCGGGAGCCTGGATGTTTTGGTCCGGGTCGTGGGCGAGGCGTGAAAACAGATTGCCGACGGCTTCGCCGGAATGCTGTTCGTAGGAATCCAAATGACAATGCGTATCGATAAACATAATTACCAATGTGTGGTGTGGAATGTGTGATGAGTAATGGGAAAAATTTTCATTTCACATTACACAATTCACATTACACATCATCAATATTTCACTTCCACGATTTCGTATGTAATCAGGCCTTTGGGTGCTTGCACTTGCACCTGGTCGCCTTGTTTTTTGCCCATTAGGGCTTCGCCTACGGGCGATTTCATGCTGATTCGGCCTTGCAGCGGGTCGATTTCCTTTTCGCCCACGATAGAGTAGGTGCGTTCGCGCTTGGTCTTGATGTCCTTCATCTTGACCGTTGCGCCAAAGCGGACTGTGCCGTCGTCAGATGCCTGTGATTCCACTACCTGCGCGCCGTCCAGAATGCGGTCCAGTTCGCGGAGCCTGCGGTCGATTTCGCGCACGCGCATGCGTCCGTACGTGTAGGCCGCATTTTCGCTGCGGTCACCCTCGGCTGCAGCCGCCTGCACCTGGTTGATCATGGCGGGGCGTTCCACGTATTTCAAGTGTTCCCATTCCGCCTTGAACTTTTCAAAGCCTTCTTTAGAAATCAAGTGTTTCATCGACCTAAATGTAGAAAATGTGATGACGACTAGCTACATATTTCTGCCGACTGTCTACTGTCTACTTCCTACTATTGCTATATTTGCCCCCGCAATGATTCATTTTAAGCATAAGCGTATCGACAAGTCCGAGTCCAAGTACAAGAGACTGAGTCGTATTTATTATAACCGCATGTTCCCCAAGCGCCAGGATGCCCTGAAGGTGGCATGGTCGGTTGCTGCAGGCGTTTTTATCGGTATCTGGCCCACGATTGGTGTCGCGATTATTTTGACGGTTGCCTTTTGCGCCTTGTTCAGGCTTCCGAAGGTGCCTGGGATTGTTGCTTCTTTCGTAGCTAACCCTCTTACCCAGTTCGGATTCTTTTACCCCACGGGTTACGCTATCGGATGCAAAATTTTAAACCCCGAAAAGATCAATTTCGACTTCCTTTCGGAATTCGAGGGCCTTTCTTTCAAGAACTGCATTTCCGTGATTTCGCACTTGTGGCACGATGCGGCTGGGCATTTGGCGGCCTTTATGGTTGGAATTACGATTGTGGCTGCCATTGGCGGTGCAATCTTCTTTTTCCTGGCCTATTTTATTGTAAATTATCGCAAGAAAAAGTGGCTGGATGCAAAGACAAGCTACATCCAGAGCTTGATTGCTGAAGACGAAGCTTTAATTAAAGCAGCACACAAAGGAAAACACCCTATGATGCACATTTACCCGTTCAAGGCGCTGCGCCCGGTGAATCCGGCCGAAGCCGAAACGATTTCCGCCCTCCCGTACGACGTGATGAACCGCGCCGAAGCTAAGGCTATGGCCGAAGGGCTCCCGCATTCCTACTTGCGCGTGACTCGTGCCGAGCTGGAACTTCCTGATTCCGTAGATGCATACGATCCGAAGGTCTATGCGCATGCTCGCGAAAATCTCGACAAGATGATTGCCGAAGGCGTGATCGCTTACGACAAGAAGCCTTGCCTCTATGTTTACCGCCAGACCATGAACGGTCGCGAACAGTACGGCCTCGTCTGCTGCGTTCCCGCTGCCGACTACTTCAACGGCATTATCAAGAAGCACGAACTGACCCGTGCCGACAAGGAAGAAGACCGCTTGCGCCATGTGCTCGCCACCAACGCCAACACCGGTCCGGTGTTCCTGACCTACCGCGATCAGGGCCAGTTCGACGTGTTCGGTGCCGTGACCAAGCGTAAGCCCGTGTATGACTTCGTGAGCAAGGGCGACGGATTCGGCCATACGGTTTGGATTATCGACGATGACGCCGAAATCGAAGCCATCCGCAAGTCCTTCGAAGCCGTTCCGGTGAGCTACATTGCTGACGGTCACCACAGGAGCGCCGCCGGTGCTCGCGCCGCCAGCTACCGCGCCGAACAGAACCCGAACAACACCGGTGACGAAGAATACAACCGTTTCCTCGCCATCCTCTTCCCGAGCACCCAGCTCAAGATCCTTGACTACAACCGCGTTCTCAAGGACCTGAACGGCCGTACTCCGGAACAGCTCATGGACGAAATGAAGAAGGTGTTCGATATCGTTGCCCTCGACAAGATGCAGAGCCCTGCCAAGCAGAACCAGGTGAACTTCTATATGGGTGGCAAGTGGTACGCTTGCACCTTCAAGGCTGAATACCTCAAGAACCTCGGCCCGGTGGACAGCCTCGACGTGGCTCTCCTCCAGAAGCTTATTTTGAAGCCGCTCTTCGATATCGACGACCCGCGTACGTCAAAGCGCATCGACTTCGTCGGTGGCATCCGCGGTCTCGGTGAACTCGTGAAGCGTGTGGATAGCGGTGAATGCGCCTGCGCCTTCGCTATGTATCCGACGACTCTGGATCAGCTGATGAACATCGCCGACGCTGGCGAAATCATGCCGCCGAAGAGCACCTGGTTTGAACCCAAGCTCCGCGACGGTCTCCTGGTTCACTCGCTGGACTAATTGCTTAACAGGTTTGAGCGATGAGCTCGGAGCTAAAGCTCCTTTGAGTCCGTTTCGCTCAGAACTTAAAAAATGAGCCATAAGGTTTTACGCCTTATGGTTCTTTTTGTATTTACTGTAAATACGCTAAAAGTGCCGAGACCTCATACCTCAAAGCACCGCAGGTGCGACCTCACTCCTCTTCTTCTTCCGGAGCTAAAAGCGAAAGGGCATAGTCCAAAGCGCGATTTGCGTAACGCTGAATGGGGTAGATGACTTTGACTTTGATTCGGTCAGGCCATTCTAGGTAGCGCCCGATAAAGTCCTTGTGCGTAAAGTAGCCGAGTTCGCGGGAATCGGGGCAGCTGGAGCCCTTGATGCATGTCATGTAATAGCAGTCTTCTTCGATGACAATCATGTTCAAGGGCTCATCCAAGTATTTTTCCGGTTCTTCTTTTGCAGGGGCAGGCTTTGCAGGTGCAGCGACCGCAGAATCTTTTTTCGTTGTATCATTCTGAGTTGAGTCGGATTTTGCTGCTTTGCTGGAATCGACGTGCGCAACTTTCACGGAATCGGTCTTAATGGAATCGGAGGCGGTAGAATCTGCAGAAGACGTGGGCGGGGGAGTGAGTTCGAGCTTGGCGGGCTTCAGGCGGAACAGTTCGCGCTTGATTTTAATGGGGGCGTTGCCCGGCTCGGCTTGACGAATCTGGAGCTCGATCAGGTAACGGTCCTGCCAAGGCAAATAGTCGACTTCCTTAAGGCTTACCTGGCGGTTTGCGATCTTGGTGGCTCCCACGCGGTCAATGTTGATTTCGCGGTCGCCCTGCCAGAGCGTCGACTTGATTGCAATCTTTTCGCCATGCGTATGCAGGTAGGCCAAAATGTAGTCTTGTTCAACCTCATTTAATTTGTCAAAATAAAGCGTGTCGCCGGCCTTGGGAACGTAAATCGTTTGGCTCTGGATAAAGGCGTCTTCGCCTTTCCACTTGTAATTGCGGTGCGGCGTACGCACGCGCCCTTTGTCTGTGATTTCAATGGAGTCGCCCGGCATGGCGAGCACCCTGCGTACCATGGTTTCGCCGCTTTTGAGCGAAAGCCAGACAATGTCCTGTTCCTTGATTTTGGAAAGACATTGTGGTAGTTTGCACATCCAATGGATAGATTGTTCCTTGAACTTGGGCGTCATCGACGCATCCATAATCTTGACAGGCGCAATCGCATAAAGGCGTGCGACAAAGGCTGCTCCGCAAATGAATAACAAGAACAGGAACAAGAGAAAGATATGGCTTTGCGAATTCTTTCGCTGCAGCCTTTTCACCTTTCTCGAAAGTCTGGACATTGGACTTAGTCCCCGTTATTCGTGGAGTTGTCAGAAAGCGAAAGCACGGCGAGGAACGCCTTCTGCGGCACTTCCACCGAGCCGATGCTCTTCATGCGCTTCTTACCTTCTTTCTGCTTTTCAAGGAGTTTGCGCTTACGGGTGATGTCACCGCCGTAGCACTTGGCAAGCACGTCCTTGCGCACCGCCTTCACGGTCGAACGGCTAATAATCTTGCCGCCAATGGCACCTTGAATTGCCACGTCGAACTGCTGGCGCGGAATCAGGTCCTTGAGCTTCACGCAGATGGCGTTGGCGTAAGTGTGGGCCTTGTCCTTGTGGATAATCACCGAGAAGGCATCCACCGGGTCGCCGTTTAACAGAATGTCAAGCTTCACGAGGTTGTTTCTGCGGTATTCGCTTGGCGCATAGTCGAGGCCTGCATAGCCGCGGCTTACGGACTTGAGGCGGTCGTAGAAGTCGAACATGATTTCGGCGAGAGGCAGGTTATACTTGAGAATCACCTTTTCTTCGTCGAGGTATTCCATGGTCTCGAATTCTCCGCGCTTTTCTTCGCAGAGCGTCATGAGTGCACCCACGAATTCCTTGGGCGTGAAAATCTGCGCCTTCACGTAGGGCTCTTCGATGTGGTCGTAACGGCTGGCATCGGGGAGCTTGGAGGGGCTTTCGATTTTCACCATCGTGCCGTCGCTCATGTACACGTGGTATTCCACGTTCGGCACCGTCGTGATGATGTCCACGTTGAATTCGCGGTCCAGGCGCTCCTGCACGATTTCCATATGCAACAGCCCAAGGAACCCTGTGCGGAATCCGAAGCCGAGCGCCTCGGAGGTTTCCGGTTCCCAGCTGATGGCGGAATCGTTCAGGCGGAGTTTTTCCAAAGCTTCGCGCAAGTCCTTGTAGTCTTCCGGGTTGATGGGGTAGATGCCGGAATAGATCATCGGCAGAATATCCTTGTAGCCCGGGAGCGGTTCGGTAGCCGGATTGGCGGAATCGGTCAAGGTGTCGCCGATTTTCACGTCGCTAATCGTCTTCACGTTGGCAAGCACGTAACCCACCATGCCTTCAGTCAGTTCTTCGCGCGGGTCGCGGCGCATGCTGAAGGTTCCGACTTCTGTCACCATGTATTCGGCGCCGGTCTTCATCATCTTGATCTTCATGCCGGCCCTGATCGTGCCTTCGACAATGCGGATGTAGTTGATCACGCCGCGGTAAGAATCGTACACGGAGTCAAAAATCAAAGCCTTGAGCGGATTGCCCGTATCGCCCTTGGGGGCCGGGATTTCGTCGACAATTTTGTCGAGAACCTGGTCCACGTTTAGGCCAGTCTTTGCAGAAATGCGCGGAATCTTGTCGGGGTCGTAACCGAGCAAGTCGCCTACGAGCTGAGCCACATGGTCTGGCTGTGCGCCCGGCAGGTCCACCTTGTTGAGCACCGGGATAATTTCTAGGTCGTTTTCGAGGGCGAGGTAGAGGTTCGAAAGCGTCTGGGCTTCGATACCCTGGCTTGCGTCCACCACCAAAATGGCACCTTCGCAGGCGGCGAGCGAGCGGCTGACTTCGTAGGTGAAGTCCACGTGCCCCGGTGTATCGATCATGTTCAGAATGTATTCCTTGCCATCTTTTTCGTACACCATGCGAATGGCGTGCGCCTTGATGGTAATGCCGCGTTCGCGTTCAAGGTCCATGTCGTCCAAGAGCTGGTTCGTCATTTCGTTCTTCGAAACGGTCTTGGTCAGTTCAATCATTCGGTCGGCAAGAGTCGATTTACCGTGGTCGATATGGGCGATAATGCTGAAATTTCTAATGTTGTCGTTTTGCGGCATAATTACGATAAGATTATCTGGTGAAATTACCGGGTGAATCCTGCTATTTTTCGGGCTAAATATAGAAAATGCGCAATGGACTTTGACAAAAAAAGCTATATTAACAATATAAATCAAAGATGTGCACCATCAATCATGGTTGATATGAAAAGACCTCTAGTTTTTGTTGCCCTTGTGACAGCCCTCGTACTTGGCTTTTTCAGTTTTGGATTCGCTCAGGGAAAGGTGTTCAACAAGGATTATTCCGCTATTAAGGCAATCGATGCAATTATTGAAACTCACGAAGGCAAAATCGTGGTTTCGCTAGATTTCAAGTCCGCTCCCAACACGGTTGCGAATTTTGTTGATCTCGCAAATAAGGGCTTTTACAACGGCCTCACGTTCCATCGCGTGATTCCTGGATTTATGATCCAGGGTGGCGATCCCGAAGGTAACGGCAAGGGCGGCCCCGGTTATACGATCGATGACGAAATCAGCTCTTTGAAGCACGAAGCCGGCGTTATCTCGATGGCCAACCGAGGCCCGAATACGAACGGTTCGCAGTTCTTTATCACGCAGACGCCGCAGCACCATCTAGATGGCAAGCACACGGTGTTCGGTAAGGTTCTCGAAGGCGAAGATGTCGTTTGCCGTATTGAACCCAATGATAAAATTATTAACATCACTATCGTGGAAAAGAAGTAATCTATGAGTTCTAAGAAAGTATCGTCCAAGGCTCCGGCAAAGAAACCCGCAGCAAAGCCTGCCAAGAAGGCCGCTCCGGCAAAGCCCGCCAAGGCCCCTGCTAAAGCAGTGAAAAAGGCTGCTCCGGCCAAGCCTGCAAAGGCACCTGCCAAGAAGGCTGCTCCGGCAAAACCGGCTCCGAAGGCCCCGGCCAAGAAGGCCGCTCCGGCAAAGCCTGCAAAGGCTCCTGCCAAGAAGGCCGCTCCGGCAAAACCGGCTCCGAAGGCTCCGGCCAAGAAGGCTGCTCCGGCTAAACCCGCTCCGAAGGCGAAGGACTCTAAGAAGACTGCAGCTAAGGCCGCTCCTGCAAAGGCCCCGGCCAAGAAGGTCGCTCCGAAGCCCGCTCCGGTTAAGGCTGCAAAGCCTGTTCCGGCAAAGCCTGCCAAGGTTCAGCCCAAGCAGGTCGAAAAGCCCGAAGTGAAACCCGATGTCAAGGCTGACAAGGCTCCGAAGGCTGCCAAGGCAAAGAACACCAAGCCGGCCGAAGTTGTCGAAAACGTCGAACAGCCTGTTGAAACTCCGGTTGTCGAAAAGAAGTCCAAGAACGCTCCGGACTACGCCTACGCAGTGCTTCTCCAGGGTGTCAAGCGCCTTTCCAAGACCATCATGTTCGTGAAGGTCGACGAATCCGAAGACCGCTCCAATAAGAAGAAGATGTCTAGCGATGTCAAGAATCTTGACATGAAGCCGACCTCTGCGATCCGCCACAAGTCGTCCCTTGCCGAAGAAACGCAGGAAGAACTGACGGAACGTATTCTCAAGGAACTCGAAGAACAGAACAAGATGTTCGAACGCGAAGCTGCCACGCAGATGTGCACGCGCTGCAACCGCAACCTCGTGTCTCCGGAATTCTGGGTCGACAAGCACCTCGGCTTCTGCGAAGAATGCGCCGCTATCCTCAAGCTCGGTCAGTCCAAGGAAGCCCGCAAGGTGGAATACCAGCTCGGTGCCATGGACGGCGACTCCCTGGATGAAGAAGATGACGATATTATCGGACCGGACGCAGACGACCTGAAGGAAGCTGAAGAAGATCTCGCCGAAATGGGTGAATAGTCAGTCTACGGAATATCGATTATTCGGAAATATGAAATCCGCTCCCGGTTCGACCGAGGGCGGATTTCTTTTATAAGCGAGTTTTTCGAACCCGGCGAGCGGGCTTGCTACGGCTAGTTCACCTTGCGCATGACGCCGATGAGCTTGCCGGCGATAGAGAAGTGCTTGTCCTTCTTGACGATAATCGGGCGGTAGCGCGGGTTGGCCGGGCGCAGTTCGATATGGTCTGCGGCGGGGTGGTAATACTTGACGGTCGCTTCGTTGTCGACCTGGGCCACGATGATTTCGCCGCGGTCGGCCGTCTTTTGCTGGCGGGCGAAAATGAGGTCGCCATCGAGGATGCCTGCGTTGATCATGGAGTCGCCCTTGACGCGGAGTGCAAAGACATCGGAACGGCAAGCGAGAAAATCTCGGTCGATGGTGACGGTGCCTTCGAGGTTCTGCACGGCAAGAATCGGCGTACCGGCAGCGACGCGGCCCACGATAGGAATTTCAATGGTATTGGTCGGTGCTTCGGCACCTTCGTTGTTGCCGCTGTCGACGACTTCGATACCGCGGCTAAGTCTGGGGGAGCGGTTGATGTAGCCCTTCTTGATGAGGGCGGCGAGGATGGAACGGACGCCGTTCGTCGAAGAAATCTCGAAATGGTTGCCGATTTCGCGGACCGTAGGCGGCATGCGGTTTTCCTTGGAATATTTCTTGATGTATTCCAGGATCTCTTCTTGACGGGTGGTTAGCTCCTTGCGTTTGCTGTTGTTTTCCATGTATAAACCTCGCTTTAATAAATTACATACACAAATATAATGCACAATTGGGCAATTGTCAATAGGTTCACTGCACAAAATTTCATTATTTTACAAGACTCACTCATGCCATTTTATACGTCAACCCTGGGTTAGCAAAACTTTCCCAATCCGTCAGCCTTTCGAAACCAGCAAATTCACCCCGAAAATGCTGCTTTTAGGCTGTTTTGGCTATTCTGACCGCCGCAGCATAACCACAGCCAATTTACAGCGAATAAAAATTTTTAACGCTGCAATACGGAAAGGCTTGACAGAACCGAAAATCTTTGTTTTTTTGGTTGATTACTGGATGTTGAAAAAGCCTTTGATTCTTCCCAAAAGGTCGTACAGTTTGCCGTTTTTTTGTGGCATCCGTTGTGCTTTGACTTTATGGATGCGAATCGTTTTTTGTTCCGGCATTTCCAGTTTTTGCATCGGATCTCCGATAATTGATTCTCCATAGAACCAATCGTAAAGGTCTTCCTTGTGGCTGTACTGGTTCCTTTTCACCCTTTCGTTTACCCATTCCCGGAACGATTCGCCAATGAACTTGTGCTCAAAGGCGTAGTACATGAAACCATCCATTTGGTCGCTTCCACTGGTTTTGGACGAACCGATACTTACAAAACCGCCGTTAATCGTGTTAAAGATATGCTCACTTCCAACAGAGGCACTATTGGCGTTGCCGTAGAAATCATAGCAGGTAAGTGGACCACAGCAGGCAAAGTGGAAGAATCTCGGTGAAACGCACATGTTCCTTTCCACTTGTGTTATATCCAGTCCGTTTCCAAGGCCTGTCTGGCCTCCGTGCCCACCATAAAGGGCCCAATCATACTTATCTGATTTTATGTTGTCTAGATATTCCTGTCCATCGGCGATAGACTTATCAAGGGAGTCTGGGGAATAAAGAAGGCTCAAGCCATCAACGAATTTCTGGTCTAGAGGATTGTTTAGGCCTCCTTCCTCAGTTAGGAACATGGCACTACGCGTAGCTTTCTTGAACAAACCGAGATAGTAGTTGTGGATTTTCTCGAAATAGTTCAACAAAAGTGTTTTGGGGTTACCGTAGAAACCAGCCGTGTTGGGGTCAATTCGAGAAACCCATATTTCAAAGGAATCAGAAACCGCGCCACTTTTGGAATAGTGCCCGTCAAAAACTCCATTGGATTTTCCAGAAATCCAAAGGTGCTTTATGTCTTCTTCGGGGAGCGAATCTATCATGAAAATGTTTCCATAATAGGTTTGGTTGAGACCGGGTGTGCTCTTGTCATTTTGACGCCAAACGGAATCAGGGATTGGTATATAGGAGGCATTATTCCCGCATTTCCATTTTAGTGTCAGATAAGCGTCGCCAAATTCCTCTGCATAGTTTAGTTTGAATTTGTAGAGGCTGTCTTTCTTGAATTGAAAAGCGCTGTAATAGGGAATGTCCCAGTTGTTGAACCATGCGTCAATGAGCAGGGAATCATTAATCCAAAGGCGCCTGTCGTTATCCGTGGTAAGTTGCAGGGAACAAAGTGCGGTGACTGGAGATTTGAGGTATCCGGAATATGCAATTGAAAAACTATCCACCGGTACCTTCCCTGGTATCGGAGAACCGTTGATTACATTGAAGTTTAACGTTGTCGTGGTGGTGTCAAACAACTTTCCGCCATGGGCTTCGGGGCCTCCGGCAGCAGTGTCTTTCCAAATACCGTCAAGATCCATGAAGTAAAGGTCTGTTACCCAACGTTGGTATCGGAATCCTTCTTGTGTTTTCTGGTAGAATTCAAATTGAGCGCGCGGAATGTCTCCAACAAAGATGGCGCCCGTGATGGAATCCTTCTTGCTTACGAGTATTTCTTTTAGGTCGGTGGCTTTCCCGCCGTTCTTCTGGGATTTGAAAGACACGATAGTAGCGTTTACTTGATAAGTATTCCAGATGTCATCCGTATAGGTGTCTATGGCATTCTTGATTTCGTTGTCTTTTATCATTTCGTCGTCAACGACGATGAGGATATCAGATGCTTTGCTCCATGCGCAAACAGAAAATAGGAGAATTACCCCTAAAAAGTATTTAAGTGTATTTTTCATGAAAGCCCCCCTTGACTTCATTAAAGATAAAATGACTTTTTGGGGAAAATATATATTTTTTTTGTTCGAAAGGGCTGTTTTTAGGTTAAAATCCACTTTAAATGATGGGGAAAATGTTAATTTATTGAAGGTGAGGCTAGTATGTCAACGATAGCGTCGGGCTTTAAACTTATATACCATGGAGACAAACGATTGTCTATTAATGGTCAAAATGGGTATAGAAGAGGAATAAGAAAATGGATCAGAAAAAGGAATATGTCACTCCGAAAATGGATGTGCTCGAATACATGGTAGAAGCGTCTCTTTTGGTAGATAGTCCCAAAACCGATGATGCTGCGGATACACCTAATGTCCTTACAGGTGGTTCATTCGACTAATCCATTCCATAAACCCGTATAAAAAGAAAGGAACTCTTGAAGAGTTCCTTTCTTTTGTTCTGGAGGTGAGGGGAGTCGAACCCCTGTCCAAAATCACGTCCATGCACGTTCCTACAAGCGTTCCCTTCGTATTTAAGGTCTCGTCTGATCTACGCCCAAGAAGGTCGGCGCGGACTTTGACCAGCCTAGTGAATCTCGGACTCTAGCCCCAGGCATGCAAGAATCCTATCCCATATTGCGTCCGGACGTACACCCCGATGGGAGCGGAATGAGGCCCGGCGTTGCCGTTAATTAGGCAGCGAGTGCGTAGTTTTCGTCAGCACTTATTTTTTTTCAGACTTTTTTACGAGTGCCCTCGTCTGAGACCTCGGCTTGCAACTAACACTTCGGTAACCCTGTCGAAACCAAAGCACCCCCGATGGTAATCGGGGGTCTTTGGGTTCGACTTGTCGACTAAATGCGAGCTAGCGAGCATTTAGGCCCTTAAGCTCACGAAGTGAGCGCAAGGCCCGTAGGGCGAGCTTAACGCGAATAGCGTTAGGCGAGGCAAACCAGAGCACCCCCGTTTGGAATAAAAACTAGGTTAAAACCTGGTTTTAACCCCGTAGGGATTATTAGTTGGTACAAATATACAAATATATCGCCCTTTTTCAAAGATTTGTCAAATTAGATAACATCAAAGCATACCCCTTTGTAAACTTTTTGACAAAGCGATTCTGTGTTTCTATCTTATTTTTACAGATAAAGGGCGGAAAAACGTTATTTAACGCTTTTCTAAATACGAACGAGGATAACATGAGAGCTATTCAAAAGACCACGGGTCTTTTTGCGCTTCTATTTGCGTGTACGTGCGTTTTGGTTTCTGCTTGCGGCGGTGATTCCAGCAGCTCCGGTACACCTGAAGATCCCGAAGAAGATGTGCACCCGGCAAAAGAAGCCGGTGTCGACAACAAGGTCTCTGATTCGAAGGTTACCAAGGACAAAATTTACGATTCTAGCGTAGGAGCCTACTTGAATACGGTCCAGTTCGGCATGTACGTCTGGCTAGAAGACAATGCTACCGAAGGCTACTCTAGTAGCACCATGTGCTACAACGACGATCCCGATAATTGCTATGCGTACGGCCGTATGTACCACCCGGGTTACGCCCGTTGCCCGAGCGGATTCTCGGTTCCGACCAAGGATGACTGGTCGGGAACCATGGCTTACATTTCCAAGTACCCCGAAGTCGCTTCTTCGTTCGGATTTTCGATGGGTGGTTATTGCTATGAGGGTTTGCACGGGGTTGACTGCGCGGACTTGGACAAGGCGGGCTACTACTTGGCTGGCGACAATACGATTGCCATAGTCAAGGGACGCTCGGTTTCGTTCAGGCCGGCAGACGAAGAAAACTTTTACCAGCTACGTTGCCTAAAGTACACTTATCTTGTGGCGACTGTCGAAGACCTTCCGCATTGCGATTCTATTACCCGTAGTACGTTGCAGCCGTTCTATGTCATGAGCGAAAAGACCAATTATAAGTGCTCTGGTACGCGCTGGGTAGACGATTTCTCGAATAGCTGTGGCAGTTCCGAAAACGGCATGTCCGCAGTGTACAACGATACCATGTATATCTGCAAGTTCCGTGAATGGCAGGTTGCCGATATCTCGGATTCCAAGGACGCTTGTACCGACGAGAACGACCGCACCACTTATTTGTTCAACGGCAATCTGTACGCTTGCGAAGATGGAGCATGGCGTTCACTCAAGAATCTTGAATTGAAGTTGGGCTACTGCAGGCCCAGCATGATCGGGACACTCGATTCTCTTGAAACGACGACTTCGGCATCGCAGTCCAATTATTATTCGAACGAAGTCAGGCCTTACGATTCGTACGCATTTTATGCCTGCGATTCTACGGGCTGGCGTACGGCGCTCCTGAGCGACTATATGGGCAAATGCGACAGTACTAGGGAATTCAAGGAAGGCGAACTGCATGAAGTTCGCTACGTTTGCCGAAAGGGCGTGTGGGATACCTTTACAAAGCTGGAAAGTGAAATCGGTGTTTGCTCTCCCAAGAAACAGGGCGTTATTGACACGACCGAAAGCGAGGTCGCGTACATTTGCGACGAAACGTCCTGGCGTACCGCGACCAAGTACGACTATTTGGGCGACTGTGTTCCGAAAGTCGAAAACAAGATTTTGCCTTACGGCGGCGACAAGTACATCTGTCTTGAAGACGGTTGGTACAAGATGAATAATCTTGAAGTCGACATGGGCCTTTGCACGGAGAAACGTGATGGCGAAATCGATTCGACGGAATCGGGTTACGCCTACATTTGTGATGGAGGATGGCGTGAGGTTAAGGCTGTAGATATCGGTGGCGTATGCGATAGTACCAAGAACCTCAAAATCGTCAATGTGAACTCGCGTAAGTATTATTGCTTCTCCTCATCTTGGAATACCCTTAATTCCCTGGACGAAGAAATTGGATTCTGCACCGCGAGTAATAAAGGAAAGAAAGCCTCCACCAAGAGTGGTTCGACTTATTACTGTGAAGAGAATGGCTGGAGAATAATGGACCGCTATGAAGTCTTATTGGGTATCTGCACAAGCTCAATGGAAGGATCGACCAAAAAGAATGTGGATACAGTCTTTGTGTGTACGAGCGGAAGCTGGAAAAAGGCTGGTACTGATATCGTACTTGGTACATGCGACAGCAAGTCCTCGGGGGTGACTAAAACATATCTGGGTACCGTATATGGATGCCGCGAAAACAAGTGGGTTGTACCGGATTCCCTGGACAAACTCTTGGGATTCTGTGCAGGTAATAATTCCCGTGAGGTCGTTTTAAGTGGTGACACATATTATCGCTGCAACAGTCATAATTGGGTTGCCATCAGTGCGGTGATCGGAGCCCTGGGAACCTGTAACGAGGAAAACTACGATAAGTACAAGAAAGGCTCGGACGGAATCATGTACGCATGTCATAGTACTAGCATCTCATGGACACGAGTTGATAATATGTATTTGTTCTATGGCGAGTGCGGTGCTAGTAAAGATGGAGAAAGGGTCGTATTCAATAATGAGGAATATGTCTGTGACATCAAAACATCAAACGGATGGAAAAAACTGGATTCTCTAGATAAGGCTCATGGAACTTATTGTGGGTATTCGAGCGTTGGAGATACGGTTACTTATCATGGCGTACACTATGTCTGTAAGGCTCAATCGTACGCGTATAAATGGCAAAAGGCGACAGACCGTGAATATATGGGATACTGTACGGCCGCTCGCGAAGGACATACGATGTTCAACGGAGCAAATACCAGTAAGTGTACCGGCCAGAAGTGGGTTGGAGTTAAAAAGACATTTACCGATTCCAGAGATAGCAAGAAATACAATTACGTAACCATTGACGGGCTAGATTTCATGTCCCAGAACCTCAATTATGCCGGTGTGGATTCCACCATTTGTATTTCGAGCAGCACGGCGACAAATTGTGACGAGCGGGGACGACTCTATAGCCCTTCTACCGCGGCGAAGGCGTGTCCATCGGGTTGGCGCTTGCCTGATTCGACGGAGTTGCATGACATGCTTACAAACTTATACAATCTCAATAAGTTCTATGCCTTCTATGGCGATGGATGGAACTTGATGCCCTATCCAACAGCTGCTTTCACCGATACAACGGGATGGCATGATGAAGACCTCTATGGCCTGAATATAACTCCGACCGGTTATGAGATTGCCTATCTTCAAAACGGGATGGATCCGATGAGGTCGAGAATGGCTGATAACATGTCGGTCTTTTACTGGACTGCGTCTGGGGATTATTGGGGACGTGGTAGACCGTTTGGATTCTATGAATCTACTCAGTATCAGAGTGTTCGTGTGATCGGTATGGCGATTCGCTGCGTCAGGTAATTGGATAAAAATCGAGGTCTCCGGTATATCCAGGAAACTGTGGACGATTCGCGCAGTTGGAGATGAGTAAAAAAAAGCTATCTTTGGTGCGATGGTAGAATCCCTTTCAGAGTTCATCACATTTGCCCGCAGTGAAACGCTAAACCTCTTCAGCAAGGCTGAAGGGGGCGCGCTTCACGTGAATGGCGCTACGGTTCCGGCGGCAGCCATGATGGTGGCCTCACGGTTCCTTAAAAAGCCGAACCCGATTCTGGTAGTGGCCAAGGATTACAAGAGCGCCGAGAATTGGGTCGAAAATCTGGAAGGGCTCTTGGGCGAAGAATTTGTCCGTTTTTTCCCGTCGATTGGCTTGAAACCTTACGAAAAGAAGGTGCCGTTCGAAGGCGTTGTCGAAGAACGCCTCAAGTTTTTCCGCGATGTAGAGGGCGCGAATCCTTTTGTAACGGTTTGTCCGCTGGATTCGTTCTTGATGCGGCTTCCGGCACCGCATACGGTGATGAAGGATTGCCTTGAACTCAAGGTGGGCGGTGTTGCCGAGCCTTCGTCGCTTCGCCCCTGGTTCCTGGATCACGGATTCGTGGAACAGCCTGTGGTTTCGGGGGTGGGGGAGTTCTCCATTCGCGGATGCATTGTCGACGTAAACTGCCTTCTGTACCCGCACCCGATCCGTATCGAATTCTTTGGCGACGAAATTGAATCAATCCGTAGCTTCGACATTTTCTCGCAGCGTTCCGTAGAGACCATGAAGTCGGTGAAACTTTTCCCGATGGGCGAATTTACGGTCAAGGAACACGAGGCGGCGTGCTACAACGGCGACCTTTCGGGGCTCTGGTGGCACCGCGGGCGTTACCAGACGCTCAATTCCAGCTTGCTCGATTATTTGCCGAATGCCTCGCTGGTGTTCGAAGAATTGTCGCTACTGTCAGAGAATGCGGCAAAGTATTATGTGAACTGCGAGAACACCTTCAGGGAAATCCGCGAAGTCGATACCGAGGCGGTGGACCCGGCGCATACCTGGTTCAAGATGGGCGAACTTTCGCGCCAGTTTGTGGGCCGCACCTCGATGGATGTTTCCCGCGTGCAGCTCAACGACGGCAACAGTCATGAGCTGAATTGCAAACCGCAGGATTTCTCGTCGAACGGAACCGATTCCGTGGCCAAGGAAATCGAGGAATTTGCCGCCCGCGGCGGAACCGTTTACGTGGTCGCCCCGACGGCGGGTGCGCTTGGGCGCATCAAGCAGATGCTCGAAGGCTTGCCGGTAGAAGACTACATTGTGGGCAACATGTCCGAAGGTTTCTGGCTCGAAGACGACGGAATCGCCTTCCTGACCGAGACGCGCATTTTCAATCGCCATTCGAACAAGACTCGCAAACGCAAAATCGCGGGCTCCGTTTCTAGCGCCTTGATGATTGAGTCGCTAAACCGCGGCGATTTCGTTTCGCACGAAGATCACGGCGTGGGCAAGTACTTGGGGCTTGTACGCGTGAACGTGAATGGCGGTATGGTGGACTGTGCCTTGCTGGAATACGCCGGCGGAGACAAACTCAAGTTCCCTGTGGCGGACTTGCAGAAGATTGAACGCCTCGACACGCAAGAAACCCCTCCCAAGTTGGATAAATTGGGCGGCAAGGCCTGGGAAAACCTCAAGGAACGCGTCAAGAAAAAGGTCATTCAGATTGCGCGCGAACTGGTGGAACTTTACGCCAAGCGCGAACTGGTGGAAGGCTTCGATTTCCCGCCCGATGGCAAGCTGCAGAAAGAATTTGAAGACGCCTTTGAATACGACCCGACACCCGACCAGGTGAAGGCTACCGAAGATATCAAGCGCGATATGGAATCGCGCCGCCCGATGGACCGCCTGATTTGTGGCGACGTGGGCTTTGGTAAAACCGAAGTCGCCATGCGTGCGGCGTTCAAGTGCGTGGTGAGCAAGAAGCAGGTGGTGCTCCTGGTGCCGACGACCATTCTGGCGGCCCAGCATTACGAAAACTTCATGGACCGCTTTGCAGGCTTTGGCGTGAATATCGCGCTAGTGAACCGCTACAAGAGCGCCAAGGAAAAGAAAGAAATCTTCAAGCAGGTGAGCGAAGGCAAGGTTGACATTTTGGTAGGTACGCACAGCCTGCTTTCCGAAAAGAACCAGTTCAAGGATTTGGGTCTTTTAATCATCGACGAAGAACAAAAGTTTGGCGTGAAGCAGAAAGAAAAATTGCGTGAAATGCGCCTTGCGGTCGATACGCTCAGCATGAGTGCCACACCGATTCCGCGCTCGTTGCACCTGAGCATGACGGGCGTGCGCGATATTTCGCTGATTAATACGCCGCCCATGAACCGATTGCCTGTAGAAACCAAGCTCATGAAGCGCGACGATATGGTCATCAAGCAGGCGATTGAAGACGAACTGGCTCGCGGTGGTCAGGTGTTCATTGTGAATGACCGTGTGCAAAGCATTTATGAACTGGCGGACGATATCGAACATCTTGTGCCTGAAGCGCATATCGGTATTGCCCACGGGCAGATGAATGACCGCGATCTTGAAAATGCGATGGAAGCCTTTATTTCGCGTAAGTTCGATATTCTCGTCAGCACGAGCATTATCGAATCGGGCTTGGATGTTCCGAATGCGAATACCATTATCATCATGAACGCGCATCACTTTGGCATTAGCCAGCTTTACCAGATGCGCGGCCGCGTGGGCCGCAGTAGCGTGCTAGCGAAGGCGCTTTTGGTGATTCCTGCGAAGAATGAAATTTCTGCTGAATCCATGCGTCGCTTGAAGGCGCTGGAACAGTTTACCGACCTCGGTAGCGGTTATCAGCTGGCCATGCGTGACTTGGAAATCCGCGGGGCGGGCAACTTGCTCGGCCAGGAACAGCACGGCTTTATTGCCGAAGTGGGCTTTGAAACTTATGTGCGCTTGGTGCGCGAGGCGGTGGAACAGTTGCGCGGTGGACCGTCCGAAAAGCCGATTCAGCCTCGCGTAGAACTCGGCGTAGACGCTTACCTGCCCGAAGACTACATTCAGGACGGCCTCACTCGAATTTCGATGTACCAGCGGATTTCTCGTGTAACGCATACCGACGAAATCGCTGGGTTAACGCAGGAACTCGCGGATCGTTTCGGGCCTGTGCCCGAAGCCGCCAAGATGTTGCTGCTGGTGACTGAAATCGGGCTCTTGGCGGGGCGGCTCCGCATTCAAGGGCTTGTGCAGCGCAAGGGAATGCTCGCGGCGACTTTTGTAGAATTCCCGCCGCCCGATCCGCGAATCATCAGCGAGATGTATGCGAATACGCAGTTCCCCATGCGCATCATGGGCGGCTCGCCGCTGCAAGTCGTGATTGAACTCGGTAAAGGCAACGCCATCGAACTCGCCGAAAAGGCGCTCAAGGAATTCCGTGCGTTTGCTGTGATTAAGGCTGATTCGACGGTCCTGAAGAGTACGAACTCGTCAGCTGCGAAAAACTAGCGGATTAGCGAACGAGTTGTTCCGTTTCTTTCAAATGCTCCATGAGGGCATCTGCAATTTTCGTGACAGATTCATTCTTCAAAAGGTTCGCCGTGCAGAAGGTTTCGTCGGCATCGGTTTCAAACCGGATTTGTTCTGCAGGAATCTGCGGAATGGCATCAAGGGTTGCCTTTTTGTGGAAGGAGTCCTGGTGCAATGAGAAAATCGGATTGAGTTCCTGGGCAGACTTTACGGTAGAAATATCGCCGCCAAAGCGGTGGAATACCGTATGCACCATGGGCTTGTTCGGATGCTTTCTGCCGGGGTAGTTGCAGTCTTTTAAAATCTTGATAATGCGGCCGTAGTCGCCGACACAGTGAATGTGCAAATCGCGATTGAGTCTTAGTGCAAGTTCCACGTGGCGCTTGAATGCGGCTTCTTGAAGCGAGCTTTCTGTGGCTGAATAGCCGGGGTAGCGCTTGTCAAGACCGCATTCGCCGACGCCTGCATCGGGGTTGTCGACAAGAATCGTTTCGAGACGTTCCCAGTCGGCTTCCGTCACGTCGGCAATGGCCATCGGGTGAATGCCGTAATTGCGGGTAGAGCCTTCAAAGAGCGAAACACTCATCTTCTGGAGAATTTCCCATTCATAAGGCTCGCATGCGATTGCATTGAAGTGCACCCCCCGTTCCGTTAAGGTCCGGGCAAGCGTTGTCGGCTGCGGAAGCCGTGCCAAATGAAGGTGAAAGTCGTACATACCCTTAATATAATCCCGAAAAAGGACTTTTTATCAATGAAAAACAAAAAAAGTTCTTGTTTTTTTGTGCGAAAAAGCCTAATTTAAGAGTATTCATGTTTCTAGCGTTAAAAAGGAGTTTTTTATGCGCGATCTTTTGGAAAAAGCCTTAAACAAGGGTCTTGGCGTTTCATTTACCGTTGAAGGTGGCTTTGCTGTAATCCGTATTACTAAAGGCAACGATGTCGTTGCATCCTGCAGCCTTGGTTCGGGTGATTTCCGCACGAGCGTAGAAGATTCCTTGCAGTCTCTGTTGCTAGACCTTGACCGTAAGGGTTTGTAAAAATACAACTCCAGAATATTTCAACTTGTAATTTTTAAAAATGAAACATCCCGCGGAATTCCCGCGGGATGTTTTCATATGCGTTAGAGCCGAGCAGTCTTTTAGTTGATACGACCAACCAAGTTACCCGAGATGGTGTAGTCCTTGGTGCAGCCGTAGCTGTGGAAACCTGCAGACAGGCTGAAGCGGCTAGTGAAGGCCTTTTCGAGATAGAGAGCAGCCAAGACATCCTTGATGTGATTGGGCTTCTTGCTCATGCCCCAGAAGTCGCGGTGTTCATGACGGTCGCCAACGTATTCGGCTTCGACAAGGATTCTGTCGACAACCGGAGTGTAGATTGCGATACCGCCGGTAACGGGAATCACGAGGTCGTCGGCCATGTCCATGAGGGCGGCTTCAGCGAAGATGTCCACCGTGTTGGAGACAATCGGCAAGTTAGCCTTCAAGGAAGCGTTGTGCTTGATGTCGGCCTTGCTGTCGTAAACGACGTCGAACATGTTGCTGCGGTAAGCAAGCTGAACCTTGAGGGCGGAAATGCCGGCGAGGTTGTGGAAGTTGAATGCAGCACGCAGATCACCCTTGTTGAGGTTTTCGGACTTGCTGATCAAAGAAATGAAACCGGACATGTTGTCGGACGGAGTGAAACCGAACATCAACTGGTTTTCAGACGGCTGGGTAGAAAGGAATCCGGCCAGGTAACCGTCGATGTAACCACCGAAGTAGTCACCGCTCTTGTCGGTGTTGTCCCAACGACCGACCTTGAAGGTGAACAGGTCTGTTTCCTGCATGGCCCATGCTTCGTCCAGAGAGTAGTAGTCATCTCCATACTGGCGGGTGCCTTCGCGGAGTTCGGCCTTCTTGGTTGTCTTGTCGAGGTTGTCGTCAGACCTGAGGTCGGCGGGGTAGAAGGCTACGCCAATCTTGCCCTTGAAATCGTCTGCTTCGGCGAGTACGGCGAAGTTAGCTTCACCCTTCCAGGTTTCGAAGTTGTCGCCCATTTCGTCGTCTTCGCTAGACCAAAGAACCTTACCGGCTTCGAGTTCGAAGTCTGCGTTGATGTCGAAGTTAATCTGGTTCACCGACATCACTGCGTTCTGAATCATTTTTTTCTTTTTGCGCTTTTTCTTCTTGGCCGGTTTCTTTGCCGGTTCAGCGGCGGCGACTTCGGCTGCCGGAGCGGCTTCTTCTGCCTTTACTTCTTCGGCCTTGGCTTCTTCTTTCGGCTGTTCAGCCTTAGCTTCTGCCTTCGGGGCTTCGGCGGGCTTCACTTCTTCAGCCTTGGCTTCTTCTTTCGGTTGTTCAGCCTTAGCTTCTGCCTTCGGGGCTTCGGCGGCCTTCGTTTCTTCAGCCTTTGCATCGGCCTTCGGCTGTTCTGCCTTCGCTTCTGCAGCAGGCTTTGCTTCAGCCTTGGCGGGTTCGGCGGCCTTGGCGTCAGCCTTTGGCTGTTCTGCCTTGGCTTCGGTCTTAGCCGGAGCGGCGGCCTTGGCGTCAGCCTTCGGCTGTTCGGCCTTGGCTTCAGTCTTTGCCGGAGCGGCTGCAGGTTCAGCAGTTTTTGCCGGGGCTGCAGTGGCGGGGGCTGCTGCAGGGGCCTTTGCTGCCGGTGCTGCAAATACGGCTGCGGCCATAATGCAAGAGGCGATAAACATTTTCTTCATAAAAGGAACTCCTTTATATATTCCACATGTTAAATTTTAGTAAAATATTCCTTCTTTCAACAATAAAAAGTTAACTTTACTCCCACAAAGAGGTTAAGTTTTGAAAAAAATTCATTTTTTTACGGTTTTAATTTCGCTCTGTTGCTCATTTTCGTTTGCTCAGGAAACTTTGACAGTTTATAAGAAAACCGCAACCGGTATCGATGAAAATTCTCCAGCTGGTTCGCTTGTCTTTACAGACCAAATTCGGGAACTTCCGCTTCCCATGGATTCCGTTAAAAAGGTGATGGTCGTAAAAGATACAATTCAAGTTAAAGACCGCAAGGGCAATGTCAAAAAAGACAAAAAGGGACGCCCCAAAATCAAGGTGAAAAAGCGTCGCGTTACGATTTGGGAAAAGGTCGAACCCAAGGAACCGCCCCGCTTTGTTCCTATCCAGTGCAAGCTGGGTGAAGTTTGGGTCAAACGCGCCGACCTCGCCCGGTTCCAACAGGCGTCCATGGACTTGAGCGGTGAATATGCATCCTCTACCGGTAGCGTATTCCTCAAGAAGTCTCCGACCAATCCCCGCTACTTCTCGTTTGTCATTCAGAATGGTCCGTTCGGCTACCGTGCTGAACTCGAAGCCAGTAATTTGGAACTCCGCGAGGCAAACGGACATGCCCGCTTGACTTATTCCGAAGAAGGCTGTACGGTAGATATCGCCGTTGCAGACCGTAAGGTGAGGGTTGCCCAGCGTGGTTGCGCCGAATATAATTCCGGCAAGTACAAGCTGGAAGGCGAATACAGCAACTACAAGGGTAATCGCCGCACGGTAGAAACCTTCAATATGCCCGAACAGAGCTTCAAGTACAAGAAGTACCTGTGGTGCGGGAGCGGCTTCGACAGCTGCGAAAAAGTCAAGGACGACAACGGAACCGTGACCATTACTTGGAGTAAGGGGGGCAATGGATTTATTGAACGCGCCGCCGGTGAAGATGTCCATACCTACCGCCCGTTCGAACACGTGATTCCGCACAAGCGCGATTTCTATAACGGCGAAAAGCCCATTGCCATCAAGACCAAGCGTACTGATATGGCGGGTGAATGGATGATTTGGTACTTCTACCCGCAGGCAGAACGATTCAAGATGGTTCGTGCTGGCATGCGCGAAGATATCGCCTACATGGAAATCTATGAATAAGGCGCTAGAAAAGTCGAGAGTCCTCTTTCTGGATACAGGTGCCGTGGTGCGCTTGCTACAGATGCACCCGGATTATTATCCGGTGGTGTCTTCGGTTCTTGACTTTGCCTACGAAAATAACTTGACCATTTTGGTATCGAACGTTACTTTATTTGAACTTTCGAAGAAAGCCTTTGCCGCTGGCGAAGGTCTTCTGTCGCGTCAGTACCGCGAATTCTTTGAACATTCCCGCAATGTCAAGGCTTGCGAAGTCACGGGCGAGATTGCCGTGAAGGCGGCCGAACTTGCGGCGAAGAATCTTTCAACCGAAGAATCCATGCGTTTGGCAACCGCTTACGTTTGCGGTGCCGACTGCATTCTGACGGACTGTGTAGCTTTTCGCGACATGACGGATATTCCTGTTGTCTTGCTCGACGAAGTAGAGTAGTGCAATGTGGAATGAGGAATGTGTGATGTGTAATTAAACATCTCACATCACACATCTCACATTATAACTGCGGGATTACCTGGTTGCCTTCAAAGGCATTCTTGTAGTGCGCGAACTGCAGGGGCTTCTGGTAGGCTCTTGCTGTCAGCACGTCAAAGCGACAAGGCGTGTCAAAGCCTAAAGGTGCATGCTCTTTTTGTGTGGCTATAAAATGGCAGGCGGTCTTCCAGATTTTCTTTTGCTTTAGGGTGTTTACGCGGGCGGCCGGATTTCCTTGCTGGTTGTTCCACACGGACTTGACTTCAACAAAGACGAGTGTTTCTCCGTCGCGGGCGACAATGTCCAATTCTCCGCCCATGTAGGCGTAATTGCGGGCGAGAATCTGGTAGCCTTCGCGGCTTAGGTAGGCCGACGCGAGTGTTTCGATGTAGTTACCCTTGGGCCGATTGGATGCTTTAGACATGTTGTTAAACATAGAGTTCCTTTTTGAAGAGTGTCTCTATGTATATACGCCAGTTTTTAGAAAAATGTGAAAAATGAGCCCGATTTTATTCCGAATTATAATTCCAACTCCGAACTCTGAAATCTGAACTCCAAAATCTGAATTCCGAGTTCAAACTCCAACTCCGAATTCCGAACTCCGAACTCCGAAATCTGAATTCCGAGTTCAAACTCCAACTCCGAATTCCGAACTCCGAACTCTGAATTAAATTAGGGCAGTTCCATGCCCAACAGGCGAATTTCAGAAATGGCGAAGTCTTCGTTTTCTCCATCGTAGATTTCATCCAGGTAAACCTTGAGTTCGCTGGTTTCCATTGCCTGAATATTCGGGTACTGCATTCCGCGGATGTTTTCAAGCTTGATTTTCTGCTTGAATCCGTCCTTGGTTTCGAGCGTTACGATCTTCGGCTTCTTGAAAATGCGGAAACGGTCGCCGAAGGCGTCGTCTACGGATTTCTGGTAACCGATAGCGATGCCGAAATGCGTCACGATGGCGTTACCGTCGAAGTAGAGCGTGAGTACCGGATTCTGCGGCTTTTGCGGCATCGTGTGGAGCCATGCCGTCTTAAGGTCGTTGTCGTTCAAGTTCTTGAGCGGGTAGCCGTTGCTTTCGTCAATTTCGAGAGCCTTGGTTTCGTAGTTGCCAAGAGCTTCGCTCCATTCCAGTTCACGCAAGGTACTTTCGGGCTTGTGCGTCAGCATCAGCAAAATCAGGAGCATGATGATGAGCGGGAAAATGAAGATGGCAAGAGCCGTGAGCTTCTTTTGGAGCATGCGGGCGCGCGGCGTGATGATGTTTGCCATTTCGGCAATCGATGCCGTGCGGCGGCGGAGCGGCGTGTGGCCCATGGTGGGGCGCTGTACCGTCTTTTCGGTAGGGAACACCTGGTCGCAGGCGTCCAGGAATTCCTGCATGTCATGGAAACGTTCGTTCAGCTTTTTCTTTAAGCACTTGAGGATCAACTTCGAAAGACCGGGGGGCATGTCCTTGCGGAAAAGTTCCGGTGCTGGCGGCTGTTCCTGAACGTGCTTCAAGGCGATTTCTACCGGGCGATTGCCTTCGAAGGGGAGGCGGCCGCAGGTCATTTCGAAAAGGATCACGCCCATGCTGTAAATGTCAGACTGAATGGTCACGTTGTCGCCGTGGCACTGTTCAGGGCTCATGTATTCGGGGGTACCCATGGTCATGCCCGTGCGCGTGAGTCTGTCCTTTTCCATTTCCTGGATGTAGGAAATGCCGAAGTCCATGATGTAGACTCGGTTGTCGCGAGTAAGCATGATGTTCGAGGGTTTTACGTCGCGATGAACGATGCCCTTGCTATGAGCGTAAAGAAGTCCGCGAGCAATCTGGCGGATAATGACTTCGATTGCTTCGAACGAAAGCTGTTCCTTCTTGTGCAGAATGTCGGCAAGGTTAATGCCTTCCACATAAGTCATGGCAATAAAGAGCTGGTTCTTTTCTTGACCGAAGTCGAATACGTGAACGATATTCTGGTGGTCCAGTTCCTTCATTGCCTGCGCTTCCATATAGAAACGCTTGATCGCTTCTTCATCGGAAGAGGCGTCCAAAATCTTGAATGCAACTTCGCGTCCGAGCCTCTTGTCTAGGGCTTTGTAAACATTTCCCATGCCCCCTTTACCGAGGGTGCCAATGAGGTCGTAGTTTTCGTTAAAAGGACGCGGAAATACTTCAGACTTTTGCGGGGCGATCATTTTGCTTTCTTAGACCAGTTTAGTTTTATTGCAACCACAATATAAAAACATAATGTGATGCCGAGGGCAAGGATTGTGTTTTCGATAGCGTCTTTGCGCTCTAGGAGCAGGTTTAAAAGGCTTGCCTGGTTGTAGCGGGACCAAATAATGGTCGAAAGAATGCGCCCGATAGCTTGCATTTGGTCCAAGGGCACCAGGGCGCCGGCCAAGGCGACCTGCGGAATAATCAAGAGCGGGAGCATGGCGTTTGCTTGCCCTGCATTTTTAGAAAGCGAACTTACGGCAAGGCCTACGGCAACAGGCGGCAGAACCATCAGCAAAATCACGGCCAAAAGCGGTAGGGGTGAGGGCCAGATATGCGTACGGAATCCGACAAAGGTAAAAACGATAAAGGTCTGGATAAAGGCGACCGTTGTGGGGAGAATCGCTTTGGCCAAAATGGTCGGAAGAATCGGGACTCCCTTGCGAAATTCTGCCTGCAAGATTTCTTTTTCCTGTACGATTTCCCGGATCGAGAGTGAAAGCGAAAGCCAGTTCGCCGAGAGTATGATTGCAAACGCGACAATCCAAAGCGATGTGGCGTCCGAGAATATTTGCGAGAACAGGAATCCGATAATGAGCGGCTGCAAGAGAAGCGTGAGGAATTTGCCTTTGTCCCGGAACCATTGCCTTGCGGTGATTGCAATCTTGTACAGGAAAACGGGGGACAGCTTGGTCTTCGGGAAAAAACTGGGGACCAACGCTTCGAGAGCCGAGGTGCTTCTTACGGGACCGACACGGTTCTGTAGAATGGTTTGCCAGTTAGAAGCCGTGTCGTCGTTCAAGTTCGTGAGAATCGTTTCAGGATCTTCGCTGTCAAAATAGCGGTAAGCTTCTTTGGGGGTGCCATAGAAAGCCTGTTTGCCTTGGTGCAACACGAGAACTTTGTCGGCGATTTCAAGCGCTTCGTAGCTGTGCGTAGTCAAAATAATCGTGTGCCCGAGGAAGGCGAGCTGCTTCAAGTGCGTGCATAGAATCTTGCTGTTGTAGGGATCGAGGCCTGAAAGCGGTTCGTCGAGAACAATCAGGCCCGGATTTCCCATGAGTTCTTTAGCAAGGGCGACTCGGCGGCATTCGCCGCCGCTGAGCGTGCGAATGGGGTTGTCAAGCCTTGCGCTCAGCCCGAAAAGTTCGCCGAACTTTTCGAGTCGCCCAGTCGCATTCCGCTTGAAATCGATCTTGGACATTCCGACTCGGGCTCCGTCCAAGAGCGTTTCTTTAACGGTCAAGTCGCGGCGCAGTTCTGGATCTTGCTCCAAGAAGGCGATATGCTTGCGGATTTCTTCGTTGCGGTAATCGAGCTTTCCGATGCTTACAAAGGAATCGTTACCGCTCTTATGCTTGCCCTGCAGCAAGCGCAAAAGGGTCGACTTGCCTTGGCCCGAACGTCCGATGATGGCGAGGATTTCTCCTGCATGCAGCTTAAAGTCAATGCCCGAAAGCAGTTGTTTTTTTCCGGCAAAGACATCCAGGTTTTCGATTTCCACATCGAATCCGAGCGGCAAGTTCTTGCAAGTGAGTTCGCCCTGCACGTAGCTCATGGTGCAGCCCGGCAGGCGAATCATTCGGCCTTCTTCCAACTGAATCAATCGGGTGGACTTTCCTTGTGTATTGACAATTTTGTCCTTAAAGCTGATTTCGGCTTTTCCGGCATGGAGTCTTGCGCTTGTGCCTTCAGGAATATCCATGTGCAGGCTGTCGAGAGATTCCCAAGCGCTATTCAGACTCTTGGTTTGCACCAAGTCGCGCTCGACCGATTCCATCAGCAAGAGCTGCAAGTGCCCGCGTTTGAGGGTCGCACGGAGCTGCATCGGGCCAATCTGAATGGTATCACCATCTTCAAGTTCTGCCGATTCGACATCGTTTCCGTTGACTTGTGTCACGCTGTTCTGCGTGAGGTTCTTCAAGATCCAATGCCTGTCGTTGAATTCCAGTACCGCATGGTAGCGCGAAACCATCGGGTTGTCCAGCACCAGAGAGTTATCTGGCTTGCGACCGATGGTAAACGGCTCGCCAATCTGCGGAGTGACTATTCTAAACGACTGCATGAATCAGTAGACAGTAGGAAGTAGACAGTTAGAAGAGGTTAGCGAAGGTCTTTAAGGCCCTTGATAAATCGGTCACATGCCTTCTGCAAGGTCTCGTCGCTTGCGGCATAAGAGAATCGCACGCAACTATCGTCGCCGAAGGCAGCACCCGGTACAATGGCAAGTCCCTGCGACTGCAACAGGTATTCGCAAAGTTCGATGGATCCGTTGATTACCTTGCCTGCGGGAGTCTTCTTGCCGTAAAAACTCTTGACGGGCGCAAACAGGTAGAAGGCTCCTTCGGGGGCGCGGCATGGTTCCGGCAAAACCTCGGCGGTGCGCTTGAGCATGTAGTCGCGGCGCTTGCGGAAGGCGGCCTGCATAGCGTGAACATTGCTCTTGTTCATCTGCAAGGCACCGAGGGCGGCATACTGCGCCACATTGCTCGGGTGGTGCGTGGCCTGTCCCTGGATTTTTCCGATAATCTTTGCGATTTCTGCAGGAGCGGCGTCGTAACCGATACGCCAGCCTGTCATGCAGTGCGACTTGGAAAATCCGTTAATCACGATGGTTCGCTCGGCCATGCCGGGCAGTGCTGCTGCAGAGCAGAATTCCGTGTCGTAGGTGAAGTATTCGTACACTTCGTCCGAAATGCAGTAAATGTCGCTTTCGACAATCACTTTGGCAAGCGCTTCAAGTTCGGCCTTGCTGTACACGGCGCCCGTCGGGTTGCAGGGGTTGTTCAAGAGGATCGCCTTTGTCTTTGCAGTAATGGCCGCTTTCAAGGCTTCGGGCTTGATTTTGAATCCGTCTTCAATCTTGGTGTTCACAATCACTGGCTTTCCGCCAAGCCATTTCACCAGTTCCGGGTATGTCACCCAGTACGGGGCCGGGATAATCACTTCGTCACCTTCGTTCACGAGTGCAGCAAGCGAATTGAACACGGCGTGCTTTGCGCCGCTTGTCATAATGATCTGTTCGGGCTTGTAGTCCAGACCGTTTTCAACCTTCAGTTTTTCGGCCACGGCCTTGCGGACTTCCAGAATGCCCACAGGGGCGGTGTAGCGAGTCTTGCCTTCATGAATGGCCTTGCAGGCGGCATCTTGAATCGGTGTCGGAGTCGGAAAATCGGGTTCGCCTGCACCCAGGCTTACAACGTCCTTGCCGTCGGCAATCATCTGTTTTGCCAAGGTATCGATAGCGACGGTTAAAGAAGCGGCGATATTAAGAGTTCTTGTGGATAAGTCTTTCATGTCTGAGTTTAGCCTTTTTCAAAATGCGGTAGGCGTCCAAGGTGCTGGCCACCAAGGGGTAAATGGTAAAATGCGAAATAAAGATGCAAATAAGTCCGAGCGCTGCAATGAGGCCCATGCCGTTGATTCCCGGGTGCGACGAGAACAGCATGGCAATAGCTCCGATAAACGAAGCGCCCTGCGCAATCATGACAGAAATCAATTTCGTTTGCAAAACACTCCAAGCATTTCCGCCTTGCTTTTCGTAGTACGAAGACCAAAGTTGCAATGATCCGTCAACACTGGCGCCAATCAAGAGGACAAACGCGATAGAACTGTATGCCGAAATCTGAATGTTGAACACGTGAACCAGAATGGTTACCCAGCTCATGGCAAATAGCGACGGCAGCAAGGTAAAGAACGCGCGGCTCAATTTGTTGTAGAACATCAAGAGAATGATCCAGAGCAGTACGGTGCCCAAGAGTATGGACTTGTTGATGTTTCCGAGAATGGTGTCCAGGAGCGAGGCTCTCAAAATCGGTGTGCCGCAAATCTTGAAGGTCTTGTCGTGGATCCCGTCAAGCTGCAGCAACTGCTTTGCAATGTGGCGGCAGGTGAGTCCGTTGTTCGGGTCGGAACTGGGAATAATGAAGGCGAATACGCCCGGATTGTCTTTTTTGTCTGCAAACTTGCGACGTATGTTTTCGGACAAAACAAAGTCTTTGACTTCGTTTTCGTAATTATCGAACATCTCAACAATGGAGGCGCTATCCTTGGGGCTAAGCCTAGAAAGAACATCTTCCGAAATCAGTTTTTTCAGCGTTTCGATTTTATGTTTTTTCTCGACACTGACCTTGGGCAGGAACTGGTATTGCGTGTAGATTTTGCCAAGGTCCTTGAGGCGACCTTTCTTTTGCAAGTGCTCAAAGTTTTCAACCAGGTCATCGTTGTAAGACGAATCGGGGAGCATGACGATAATCGGATCGTAGGTGGAAAAGCCCGTTTCTGCAATCAAGGCTCTCGCTTCGCGTTCTTCCAATTGCATTTCGGTTTTCTTGAAATCGTAGAGGAAGGTCAGATTCGTGCCGCTGTAAAGCCATGCGACCGCACTTACAATACTGATAACGACAATGATAATCCAGTTAGTCTTGAACGAAAACAGGCGCTTGCGGTGATTGGGGGTGATGCTGCTGAAACTGATGTCAAAGGGCTTCTTTTGTTGCAGGAGCAGCAAGAGCGAAGCGGTCAACAGCGGGCAGACCATCAGGTTGAGTAGGCTTCCGATGGCACCGAGAATTCCGAATTCGCGAAGTCC
The DNA here is from genome assembly GCA_902756345.1 of Fibrobacter succinogenes. Lineage (GTDB taxonomy): Bacteria > Fibrobacterota > Fibrobacteria > Fibrobacterales > Fibrobacteraceae > Fibrobacter. The sequence continues at coordinate 229,553 of CACVQR010000003.1, forward strand.
GGGCAGAGGAACTAGAATAAAGGCGCTAAACAGGCTTGCCATGACAAGCGAAGAGGCTGCAACCACAGGACCAATTCCCAACAGGGCGCTTTCTATACAGAGGGCGGGGCTCAGCTTCTGTTCGCGTTCATGGAAGTACCTGGTGTAGACATGCGTTAGAACCTGGCAGGCATGCCCCGGTAGCAAAAGCCCAAGCGAAAGCGTGAACAGGTTGATTCGTCCGAACAGCAGGTACGCACAGGCGAGCGTAAAAATAGTCGGAATGGCAAGCGGAATCGCCGAAATAAAAATCAGCTGCGGTTGCCTGTAAAAGTTGATAATCAATAAAACGAGGATGATGAGGGCGGCCATTCCGCCGGCAAACTTTGCTTCGGGCAGCAACGCCTTTCCGGCTTTAATGGAATCGTAGACTTTCCCGGTATAGTAGACGTTAATGCCCTTTCCGTTGTCTTCGACAAATTTTTCGACCTTTCGCAAAAGTTCACGGTTGGCCTGCAAGTCCGAAACCGATGTGGTGGGGTAGACATCGACTACGCGGATAGACCCTTGCTGGTTTGAAAAATCCTGTTGCAGACTTTTGAAATATTTGGACTCGATTTGCGAAATGATTTCGATTGTGTCGCGTGCAGGCGCGTCAGCCGGAGTTTGGTTGCTATCGGTTAGGTCGACCAGGAGGGGATTGTGCTTGTTGATTTCGGCGGACCTTAGGCTGTCCAGTTTTTCGATGACCTGGTCCAGATCGTTTTCGCTTGCGTATAAAAGCTTGTTTTTCTTGAAAAAATCCAGATCGGTCGCATATTCGGCGTAATGAACCTGCGGGTCGTCTTCAAGGTATTTCGCGAGATTTTGGGCAAACTTGAAATTGGCGGTACTGTCCTTGGACTGAATGACAATCGTCAGACTTCCGAGTCCGCCGAATGCATTTTCGATTGACTGGTAATCGGCTTCGACTTCATGTCCTTTCAGAGTGTCTTGCAATTGGATTTCCCAACGGAGATTTTCGATGGGGTAAATACATGCAAGTGTAACGACAAGAAACAACCCGATCATCGCTTTAGGATAATGGGCAATCTTTCGAATCAATTTGGCGAAAGCCGAAAACATATAAATAATATAACTATTATATTCTTTGTTCAAATTATTAAACTAAATTGTAGGCATGATAAAAAGGGAGTCGCAAAGTCTCTTTGTTTGGGTTGTTGTTGCGCTATGCTTATTTGGCGCGGTATATGCCTATGCAGAAGACGAAACTCCTTCGGATTCTACCGAGCAAGCGCCAGAAAAATCGGCCATGTCGTGGCCGCTTGAATATATAATCCAGCCTTTCCTGAACGGCCTGATTTACCCGGTGGCAAAGCCCGTGGACTACGCCATCAAGAACGGTATTATTGAGAAGTCTGTAGAATTGATTTCTTTTGGCGAAGATTACAAAATCATGATTTACCCGAGCTTCAATTTCAAGCCGGGTTCGCGAACTATGGTCGGTGCGAATTACCGCCATCGTAGTGTATTTTTCAATCGAGACTACTTGGTGCTGCAAGGGGAGTACTACGCCAACGGCGATGTCGGCTTTACGGCTCGCTATAACAAGCAATCCCTGTTTGGAACACGCTTCTTTGGCGGTTTCCGTTACGACATCGATTTAGACCGAGACAGCCGTTTTACCATTCCCGAAACAAAGAGTAATTACCTGCAGCCCGATTCCAGCTTCCAGTTTAGCTGGCGCTTGGGGGCTCCGATTGCATATACCTCGAACTGGAATGCGGAACTTTCTACTTCGCTGTATTTTAGTCGCGCCAGTCATCCCGATGTTCAAGATTCAATCTTGGTTAGCGACGAATACAAAATAGAAGACAGAGGTCTTTATCAGAATGTAATGCAAATTCCGATTGGTCTTTCGTTTGTCTATGACAATCTGGATTGCCCGTATGCGCCCTCGCGCGGCTCCCGTATTGTGCTGAACGGCAATTATACAATCGTAGGTGAATATTCCGGTGTCCGCTACGAAGATTTGGGAATCACGCCTGAAGAAGACCAGGATAAAGTCCTCAAGGACGGTGGCTTGAACCACGATTTCATTATCACGGAATTTATTTTCCAGCATTACTTTTATTTGGGAAATGCGAAAAAATACGTGCTTTCGGCAAAAGAAGGGCGTGAAAACCGCAGGTTCTATACGGACTTTTCGTGGGACGAGGCGGTTCGCGTGTGGCGTCCGGAACAGGTGCGCAATACGCTTTTTGAACGCCGCGTCATAGCGGTTCAATACCGCATGGTGAACCTTTGGGAAGTCGAAGAGGGCGGTGCCCCGCACAATGCGTTTATCACGTTGAACGCAAGGTCTCCTTTGCGCGGTTACGGCGATAAATGGACAACCCATAACCTGATGACTTTGAGCATGGAATACCGCTGGCCGGTAGACCGCTTGGTCGATGGCGTTCTCTTTGATGAATATGCCCTGATTGCTCCGAAAATAGACAAGTGGAGCCTGGACCATTATTACAATTCCTGGGGCTTCGGTATTCGCGTCCGTATGCCCAATATGTACCTGTTCCGTGTCCAATTCGGTTTCCACGGTCTGCATGGCGTGAACCTGATTTTGACTATCGCTCCCGAGTTCAGGTAATTTTCTATCTTTACCTTTGTAAAAATTCAAACAAGGATAAAATCATGCGTGATCAATTCGAAAGCCCGCTTATCAAGCGTTACGCCAGCAAGGAAATGAGTTTCATCTTCAGCCCGCAGTACAAGTTCCAGACTTGGCGGAGGCTCTGGATTTACCTCGCCGAATCCGAAATGGAACTCGGCCTCCCCATTACGCAGGAGCAGGTAGACGAACTGAAGGCCCACGAGAAGGACATCAACTTCGAGGTCGCCGAAGAAGAAGAAAAGCGCCGCCGTCACGACGTGATGAGCCACGTTTACGCTTACGGCGTCCAGTGCCCGAAGGCGAAGGGCATCATCCACCTCGGTGCAACGTCTGCATTCGTGGGCGACAACACCGACCTTATCCAGATGCAGCAGGCCATGATTCTCGTGCGCAAGCGCCTTTGCCGCGTGATGGACAAACTTTCCAAGTTTGCCATGGAATACAAGGACATGGCCCAGCTCGGAGCCACGCATTTCCAGGCCGCCCAGCTTACGACGGTTGGCAAGCGCGCTTGCCTTTGGCTCCAGGACATGCTCATTGACCTCGAAGAACTCAACTTCCTCATCGAAGTGCTTCCGTTCCGCGGCGTGAAGGGCACCACCGGTACGCAGGCCAGCTTCATGGACCTGTTCAATGGCGACGAAGAAAAGATTATGGAACTGGACCGCCGCGTGACCGCCAAGGCAGGCTTCAAGCGCGTGCTCACCATTACCGGCCAGACCTACACCCGTAAGTGGGACAACCGCGTGAACCAGGTCTTGAGCTCCATCGCTCAGTCTCTGCACAAGTTCGCCACCGACATGCGCCTCATGCAGGGCGTCAAGGAAGTGGAAGAACCGTTCGAAAAGACCCAGATCGGCTCCAGCGCCATGGCTTACAAGCGTAACCCCATGCGCAGCGAACGCATTTGCTCCCTGGCTCGCTTCGTGATGGCCCAGGTGAACAGCACCGCCTTCACGCAGGCAACGCAGTGGTTCGAGCGCACCCTCGACGATAGTGCGAACAAGCGCCTCGCCATTCCGGAAGCATTCCTCGCCATGGATGCCATGCTCATCATCGCCGAAAACGTGACGAACGGCCTCGTTGTTTACCCGAAGGTTATCGAAAAGCGCATCATGGCCGAACTCCCGTTCATGGCTACCGAAAACATCATCATGGAAGGCGTCAAGAACGGCGGTGACCGTCAGGAACTCCACGAAGAAATCCGCGTGATGTCCATGGAAGCGGGCAAGGTCGTCAAGGAACAGGGCAAGGACAACGACTTGCTCGAACGCGTCTTGAAGAACGAAAAGTTCCAGAAGCTCGGAATTACAGAAGCTAAGCTCAAGGAAATCCTCGACCTCCGCAAGTTCGTGGGCCGCGCTCCGGGCCAGGTTGTGAAGTTTGTGACCGAAGAAGTCCGCCCGGCTATTGACGCAATCCCGGATTGGGCTACTATCGACGCCGGCGAACTAAAAGTGTAAAATCGCTTTATAACACATCGCAATACTTTGTCACGCGAGCTCTCGCTGTATGTTTTATACAGCTTCGGCTCGCGTTTCGCGTCTTGCTCGGTTCTAAAGCGATTTTTTTGCTCGTTTCTGGGCGAATTTTGTTCTAAAGCGATTTTGTCTCGCTCGTTTCTGGATGAATTTTGTTCTAAAGCGATTTTTTTGCTCGTTTCTGGGCGAATTTTGTTCTAAAGCGATTTTGTTTGGCTAGGTTTTAGGCGAATTTTGTTCTAAAGCGATTTTTAATTTTATAATGCAAAAACGAGTGGCAATTTTTCTATTTTCGTCTTATGCTTTTTTCGAAGAAATTTTTTGCTTTCTTGCCTCTTGCTCTCGCTTGCGCCTGTTTCGCTTTGCCGCAGACGGGAACATTCCGCGATGCGCGCGACGGACACATTTACAGGACGGTTGTTATTGGCAGTCGAACCTGGATGGCCGAAAATATTGCGTACAAGGTAGAGAATAGCGCTTGTTACGACAACAATGCCGGAAACTGCACCAAGTACGGCCGCCTTTATACGTTCGAGGCAGCCAAGAAGGCTTGCCCCGCGGGTTGGCACCTCCCCGAAAACGACGAATGGAAACGTTTTCGCACCGTCATCGAAGACAGCGACGGTAAGGAGGCCGCTTGGGTGAGCCTCAAGTCGCGGGACAAGTGGGATGGCTCTGACCGTTACGGATTCGACGTAGTGCCTGCGGGCAAGGCTACCGATACATTCATGGATTTAGGCAAATCGGCCCATTTCTGGAGCGCCACCAGTGAAGAGGGTGACGCCTATGGCTGGCATTTGGCCCCTCCGGGCGACTTCACGATGGATTTTGATATTAGCAGCAACATGTACTCCGTGCGCTGCCTCAAGAATTACTAAAGGCTTGTAGAAACAAGTCGTCGGCCTTTTACTAGCTTGGGGTGCCACCAAATGCGGCGAATGCGATTATTAAGCCTACTATCCCTGCTATATATGCCATGAATAGCAGAATGCCTGCGTAAATTCCGCCGAGAAGGTCGTCCGCCATCACTCCCCATGCCCCGGGAAATTTTTCGAAGCGGTGGATTCCAAGTGGCTTAAGAATATCGAAAAAGCGGAATAATGCGAATCCAAGAGGCAATATAATATAAGGAAAACCAATAATCCATTGTGGATTAACGAAGGCGAACGTCATAAAAATACCGCAGACTTCGTCAATCACAATCCAGCCCGGATCTTCGGTGCTGGTATCCCTCATTGCCTTGTTTACGAAGGGAATAGCCCCAAAAAAGACAACGATGGCTGCAATTAAAAAGAACGGATTAAAGGATAAAAAGTAGGGCTCAATCGACTGGCTCGTTAGTGGGGTAAATGTTTTTACCGCTAAAAAGGCCATGGGGTAGGCGACAATAGTAGCAGCCAAACTTCCCATGGTGCCAGGGGCTTTGGGCGACATGCCCGAGCCAAAGAAGGTTGTTACGAGAGTAGACAAGAAATCGGTGCCCCGCCACTCGTGGGGCACTCGTTTTTTGCCGTATTTCTCTTTAAGTTCCTCGCGGTTCACGAGAAATTAGTTGTCCTCGCTTAATTATCCTCATATTCGGAGCTGCCCCAGCCGTCGAGGTCGCCCGCTGCACGGCCAAGAGTTGCACCGCCGAGGATTTCGTCAATGCCCTTGTCTTCGGAATCGTCGTCCTCTTCTTCGAAGATGGAAGCTTCTTCCATTTCGAGGTCGTCGTTCGGAATGATCGGATCGTCATCCAGCGCGTTCTTGCTCTTCTTTCCAGCCATATTTTCTCCTTGGTGAAGGCGTTTTCGTATTCTTTACCGCTATATTATAAAATTTTTTGTAAAAAAGGAGATTTTTTTCAAAAAAAGTGAAAAAAATCATTTTTTTTTACAAAATGTCCTAATTTGCTATAAATGGCCGTATTTAGGCTTCTTGAATTTGCTCAAATTGCGGCAGGTCAGCACAAACGAAGTACGGCTTCCTGTTCTATTGAGGAACTTTACTGCGACAATCAATTTGCAAGAATAAATGGTCATGGCGCAATCTATAGGGATTTTTTGTTCCTCCGTGTCAAGCATGGCCTGTCGTAGCATGGCGCGTTCTTCTGGGAATTTGTCAATAAATTCGTTAATGATTTGCTCATGCGTTCTAGCGCCGATGGATGCCATGAAGTCAGAGAAGGCTTTGTTTGTATAAATGAACTGGAACTTCCCGTCGATCAGTTCGAACAGGGCGGTTGGCATAAAGTTGACTGTCGTATTGCGGTTAATAATCAGGGGACGGTTGTCCAAAAGGTTCACGGTCCCTATCGTATCGTAGTATTCCTTGAGTTCTGATGGCTCGCTTACTTCATATCTGCAATACTTTTCCCTGTTGTTCTGATATTCTTCGACAGGCATGGGCTTACCAAAATAGTACCCCTGGATAATTTCGCAGCCGATCATTTTAAGGTATTCATACTGTTCCTTGGTTTCGACGCCTTCGGCAAGCGTATGGATGCCGAGTTTCTTGGCCATGTCGACAATCGAGGCGATAATGAGCTTGGATTTTGGGTTTGTGTCGAATGTACGCAAAAAACTCATGTCGATTTTCAATAGATCGAAATCGTAGGACTGCAGGTTGCCGAATGAGCTGAAACCAGAACCAAAGTCGTCAAGCCAAACCTCGTAGCCGTCGGCCCTAAAAGCTTTAATGGTCTCGGCAAGGTTTGTATTTTGCGACGAAAAGGCGCTTTCGGTGACTTCTAGGTTCAGATACTTTTTGGGGATGTTGTACTTGGCGACCGCATCGTCAACAATTTTTTTGATATCACTGAGTTCAAAATCCAGTCGTGACAGGTTTACTGAAATGGGTTCGTAGGCGTACCCGCTATCCATGTCGTCGCGAATGTCTTTGCAAGCCTGTTCGATAATAAGAGCATCCAGCCTGTGAATCAGGTGGAATTTTTCAAAAATTTCGATAAAAATGAATGGCGGAATGATGCCGCGCACGGGGTCTATCCAGCGGGCGAGGGCTTCGTAACCACAGACTTTGCCTGTAAGTGCTCGAACAACGGGCTGATAAAAAATCTTGAAGTATCCTTTTTCGAACGCCTCTTCAAAATGCTCCAGCACATATTGCTGCTGTTCATGTTTCTTGTTGAGTTCGTCGTCGAAAACGGCATATTCTTTGTTGAACATCCCATGAATTTCGCGACAGGCAAGAGAGGCTCTGTCCATCATCACGATGGGTTTTTGCGGAGTTCCGTCAGCAACGTAAATACCGGCCTTAAGTTGGTTGCGTAGTCCGCCTTCAAAGTGGCCCATCACCAGGTTCAATTCTTTGACTCGGTTGACGATATCTTCAACGGTAAGATTCAAGCTAATGACGACCAGGTGGTCTGCTCCGGCGCGTAAAACGGTTTCTCCTTCAAAAAGGCGCTTGAGCTCGTCCCTGAATTTGCAGAGGTATTCGTTTCCGCCTTGGTATGAGAATTTTTGGTTAATCGTCTTGAAATTCATCACGTTAAAGAACGTGATGGTCGATCTTTCAAGAGGGTAAAAGTTGGGATCTTTTTGGGTTTGGGCAAAGAACCATGCCACAAAATTAAGGCCTGTAATCGAGTCTTCTTTCTCGATAATTGAAGTGCTTGGGCCCGCTCCCATGGGATGCATCATTTTCGGTTCGCTATGCTCCACGACCTTTTTCTCCTGTTGTCTTATGTTCAATTTAACTAAAGAAAACAGGAAAAGGGACTTTCCCTTGAAAAAAGTCCCTTTTTATTACGATTTTCTTACTCCAATTTGGAATATTCGTTTTTTTTAGAATTTCGGATAGCCGTCCTTGAGACTTTCGTCATAGTGGGCGCGTTCTCCGCCGATAAACTTCGGGCGCGTGCGCGCCGCAATCAAAATAGCTTTGCCAATATGCGTCTGCTGCATGTGGACAGGAACCGCGACTTCCTTCAGGTGCATGCCGATGAGCGTTCCGCCGATATCGAGCCCGGCATCTGCCCTGATATGTTCGATGGCGACGGGGTGTTCGAATGCGCTGTAGCAGGCGGTGGCAAAAGAGCCCCCGGCCTTGGGCTGCGGAACAACGTTCACGATTTCGGCATTGAGCACGGCCGCGTGCTCGACGATGATGGCTCGGTTCAGGTGTTCGCAGCACTGCGCCGCGATGTAGATGCCGAGCGGCTTGAACACGGACGAAAGCCCTTCGAAAATCGCCTTGCCGACTTCGGGCACGGAGTGGCTACCGATGTCGTTTCCGAGCGTGGAACTCGTGCTGCAACCGATAACCACAATATTGCCCGCCGTGAGGTGAGCCTTTTCTACGAGTTCCTTCGCGGCGTTCATCGCGTCGTTACGAATCTGTTCAACAATTGCTTTGTCGTCTATTTCGTATGTAATGCCTGCCATATTAACTTACTCCCATTGCGCTTTCACTTTGTTCAAGCGCGTGTTCACGCGGCTCGGTCATGACAAAAAGCCAGCTTTTTGTCGCGACTCTCGCCTTATTCCCACTCAATGGTTCCGGGAGGCTTGTGCGTCACGTCGTACCACAGGCTGCCAGCGCCTTCGGCCTCGAACTTGCGCCAGAGTCCGG